>NZ_JACVAH010000002.1:0-676632 GCF_014851795.1 Pseudomonas sp. Pdm06 | reverse complement strand
CAGGGCTTCCAGGCCGGGGGCCGGCAGGGCGCGGCGGTCGAGCTTGCCGTTGGCGGTGAGGGGCAAGGCATCGAGGTGGACGAAGGCGCTGGGTACCATGTATTCGGGCAGGTGCTTGAGCAGGGTGCTGCGCAGTTGTTCGGCCGGGATCGGCTCGCCGCAGACATAGGCGACCAGGCGCTTGCTTTCCGACTGCCCGGGGTGGTCTTCCCGGGCAATGACCACCACTTCACGAACACCCGGGCACAACGCCAGGGCCGCTTCGACTTCACCGATTTCGATGCGCAAACCTCGGATCTTTACTTGGAAGTCGTTGCGGCCCAAGTACTCCAGGGCGCCGTTGGCGAGCCAGCGGCCGAGGTCGCCGGTCTTGTACAGGCGCGCGTTCGGCTCGGTGCTGAACGGGTCGGCGATAAAGCGCTCGGCGCTCAATTGCGGTTGGTTCAGGTAACCCCGGGCCACGCCGATACCGCCAATGTGGATTTCCCCGGCGACACCCAACGGTTGTGGTGCGCCACGGCCATCGAGCACGTACATCTGGATATTGGCGATCGGCCGGCCGATGGGCACGCTTTCGCCAGGATCACTGGCGCGGCACTGCCAGGCCGTCACGTCGATGGCCGCTTCGGTCGGGCCATAGAGGTTATGCAGCTCGATCTCTGGCAACTGCCGTTCGAAACGCCGTTGCAGGCTGCGGGGCAGGGCTTCGCCGCTGCACAACACGCGTCGCAGGTCAGGGAAGGCCTGCCCGTCATGGTGTTCGAGGAACAGGTCGAGCATCGACGGCACGAAGTGCAACATCGTGACGCTGGCCTGGCGCATCAGCCGGGCCAGGTAGTCCGGTTCCTGATGGCCGCCCGGGCGGGCCATGACCAGTTCGGCGCCGGCCAGCAGCGGCAGGAAGAATTCCCAGACCGACACATCGAAACCGAACGGGGTCTTTTGCAGCACACGGTCGTTGGCATCGACGCCGTATTCATCCCGGGCCCATAGCAGACGGTTGACCACGCCGAGGTGTTCATTCATCACCCCTTTGGGGGTGCCGGTGGAGCCGGAGGTGTAGAGCACATAGGCCAGGTGAGTGGGGCGCAGGCCAAGGACTTGCGGGTCTGGGTCGTGTTCGGGTTGAGCGGCCAGTTGTGCGTGATCATCGAGGGCCAGCAGCGGCGCACTCGAGGCTGGCAGCAGGCCTTGCAACGCCTGGCTGGTCAGTACGGCCCGCGGGCTGCTGTCGTCGAGCATGAATGCCTGGCGTGCATTCGGCAGGTCCGGGTCGATGGGCACGTAGGCCGCCCCAGCCTTGAGAATCCCCAGCAGGGCGACGACCATTTCCGGTCCCCGCCTCAGGCTCACGGCCACTCGGTCATCGGGTTTCACGCCCAGCTCGATCAGGCGATGGGCCAACCGATTGGCCTGGCGGTTGAGTTGTTCATAACTGAGCAACGGCCCGGTATCGCCGCGCACGGCACAGGCGTGCGGACGCTGCCGGGCTTGCTGTTCGAACAACTGGTGGATCAACACATCCCGCGGATAGTCGCGGGCCGTGGCGTTGAATTCGACTTGCACGCATTGCCGCTCGGCGTGGTTCATGAGCGGGTACTGCCCCACGGGCGTTGCATGCTGTTCCAGCACGGCCTCGAGCATCGAGACGATGCGTTGTTGCAGGTGTCGGGCCTCTTCCAGGCTGAAGTAGGCGGTGTTGAAGTTGAAATCCAGGTGGACGTCTTCGAACGGATGATAATCGCGCACGAAAATCGCCATGGGCGTCTGCTCGTAGCCGTTGTCCATGGTGATGACCGTGGACGAGGTGCCGCCGAACTGATCGTCGCCGTCCAGGCTTTCGAACGACAGTGACACGTCGAACAGCTGGCGACGCCCTGTCTGTGCCAGGCGCAGGGTGCGGTTGAGCTCGGCGATGGGGAAGCGCTGATGGCGGTAGCAGCGGCGCAGTTGCCCGCCGGCAGTGTGCATCAGGTCCAGCAGCGAGGCGTCGAAGTCGACGGGCAGGCGGATCGGACTGACCGAGGAAAACATGCCCGCGGTTTCTTTCGCCCGGGCAGTGGTGCGGTTATGCACCGGCATGCCGATGACGATTTCATCGACGCCCACGGTGCGGCAGAAATAGGTGGCGACCACGCTGATCAGCACATGGGCGACCGACAGGCTGCGTTCGCTGGAAAATTGCGTCAACGCGTTGTACAGCGCCCGGGGCAGCATCGCCTGGACCTGGGCGCTGGGGGCCAGCTCATTGGCCTGGCCTGTCTTGAAATCGGCCCGGCGCTGCAGCAGCGACGGCGGCATCTGTGTGTAGGTTTCCTGCCAGAACTGGCGGTCGCGCTCATAGCGGGACGAGGCCAGGTAAGCCCGGTCGTCTTCCAGGAACGACAGGTAGGAATGCCCTTGGGCGACTTCGTCGTTGCCGGCCAGCAGGGCATTGTAGGCCGTCCCCACGGCATGGCCGATCAGGGCCACGCCAATGCCGTCGGTGACCAGGTGGTGGTAGCGGGCGAGCCAGTAATGGCGGTTCGGGCCGCAGCGGACCATGCGTGCCTCCCAGAGCCGGCCCGTCAATGATTCAAAGGGCTGGCGAAAGGCATTGCGCAGATAGTCCATGGCCAGGCCGGCCTCGGCGTCGGCCTCGGAGAACTCCACCACCTCCAGGTTCACCTTGACCTCGGGCAGCACGCGCTGGCGGCCGGTGCCGCCTTCATGACTGAAGCTCAGGCGCAGGGTGTCGTGCCGGTTGGCGACCAGCTCGATGGCTTTCTCGAACAATGCAATGTCGATCTGGCCCTTGATCTCCAGGGACATGCCGATGTTGTAGTAGGGCAGGTCCGGGTGTGCGAGCTGATCCAGCCAGATGCCCTGCTGGACGGACGCCAACTCGTGGGACGCGGAGTCTTGGGTAGGCAACATATCGGTCGACGAATCCATTTCGGAGCACCTGCTTGCAGAATCGATTGAGGTTTTTCTCCGTTCGAATGGCAGTGGTGAAGGCCTGGACGACTGCCAGTCGGCGGAATCAATAGCCGTGGAGAAGGACATCGGGGGCGGCGCAAGGCGCTGGGTGCGATGGGGCGGCGAGGGCTGCGTTGCGAGCCGTCGAGGGTCCCGTCCTGCCGTTCGGCTGCGCCTGATATCCCTTCACAAAGTGAGAAAAAATTAGAGCATCCGCCTTGGGATGTCTGTCATGGGAAGCAGGGACAACGGCGCGGAACGTGGCTTTGCGGTGCTTGGGCGTGGTCGCGCGAGTCTGTTATACCAACGGCCCTGAGTGTGCTTGCGAGGGTCGAACATGCCATTAACCGCCGAATCGGACCGCCCAGCGACGAAGTTCTGGAGCTTGTCCCGCTTTCCCAATCACCCACAGGCAGGCGCGGTCGACGTGATCGATGCGCTGGCGATTTCCAAAGAGGAATTCACCCGCCGCTACGTCAATCGCAACCGTCCCTGCCTGGTCAAGAATGCGGTACGGCATTGGCCGGCTTTCCAGAAATGGCAACGCCTGGACTACCTCAAGGCGCACTCGCGCAACAGTGCGGTGGTGGTGCGCTCGCAGATCGTTTCCGAGGTCATCGGTTGGTCCAACCCAAAGGTCAAGGCCGAGCTGACCGAGTATGCCAACACGGTGTATCGGGAAATGCCGTTCCACCAGTTTCTCGATGACCTGAACGTGGGGGATTCGCCGTTGGTGGCCGACAGCTGCCGGTTCTCCGAAGGTTCGGCCATCGAGCCGATGAAGGAGGATGTCGGTGGGTTGCCTTTCATGCCGCAGTTGGGCAAGTCCCGGCACTACCCGCCCCATCGCAGTTTCCTGTACCGCAACTCCTATACCGATTGGCACTTCCATGTCGTCGACGAAACGTTCATGGCCCAGGTCGTCGGTGCCAAGGAAGTGTTGCTGTTACCGCCGGACGAAGCCAGTTGGCGGGCCTTGCGCCCGGTGATCGAAGAGGCGGGCTACCTGTACGACATCGACACCAGGCGCTTCCCTGGCACTCAAGCGTTGCGAGCGCTGCGTACGGTGGTGGAGCCGGGGGATGCGTTGTACATCCCGGTCTACTGGTGGCACGCCGTGCAATCGATGGACGATGAATTCGGCGCAACCGTCGCGGCGACATTCCCAACGCCCTTGCACGTCAGTGGCAACATCAGCTCGCCCATCGCCAGGCGGGTGTTGCGGACCTATCTGTTTTCCCGTTTTGCGCCGTTGATATTGGGCGCGGTGCTTTATTCCCTGGCCTATCGGCTGCTGGACAAGTTGATCGGTGTGGTCACGCCTCGCGATGTGCGCCCATGAGCGTGGGGAGCGGCCGCCGGGGTTTTGACCTGGGGCGCGGTTTCTATTTCCTCTGGTGCGGCGAGTCGCTGGCGGTGGTGGGCACGGCGCTGATGGAGTTCGCCCTGGGGGTCTGGGTGTACAACCATACTGGTTCGGCGGTGGCCTTCGCCAACGTGGTACTGGCGGCGACATTGCCGGCGGTGTTGTTCTTGCCCTTGGCGGGTGGGCTGGCCGACCGGATCAGCCACCGGGTAATCATTGTCTGTTGCGATGTGACCCTGGCGGTGCTGCTCCTTGGGGTCATGGCGCTGCTCTGGTTCGAACGCCTGGAGCCGTTGCACCTGTACATTTTCAATTGCCTGGCGTCGATTGTCGGCGCCTTTCGCAAACCGGCCTATCAGGCTGCTGTCAGTACGATTGTCGCCCCTGACAAGTTCACCCGGGCCTCGGGGTTGATCAGTATCAGCAAGAACGCGTCGGCCCTGGTGGCACCGTTGTTGGCGGGTGCGATCATGGCCAGTGCCGGGTTGGTGACGATCCTGGCGGTGGACCTGATGACCTTCTGCTCCGGCACCTTGCTGGTGATCAAGGCGTTCTCCCATGTGCGAGGGGCGCCGGGTCGTCAGGACGGCGGGCCCAAAGGCACGGTGTTTGGCGGGGCGCTGGGGAATGTCGCCGCGGCGCTGAAGTTCTTTGTCGCCGAGCGGCTGATGGCCGGGTTGCTGGTCTACACCATGATGCGCACGGCGCTGTTGTCACTGGCCACCTTGATGATGACGCCATTGCTGCTGTCGACCCTGGGCAGCCAGGCCTTGGGCATGGCCTACACCTGGGCGGCCCTGGGTGGGCTGGCGGGCGCGGGGTTGCTGATCTCGATGGGCAATCCACGCCGGTTGATGGCGCTGGTGGCGGTGGCCGATCTGTTGTTGGCGGGCTGTGTCGTTGCCTTGGGGCTGGTCTCGCAGACCTTCGCCTACTGCGCACTGGCCTTTGTCGCAATCACCATGGCGAGCATCGCCGACGCCAGCGTGAACTCGCTGTGGATGCGCAGGATCCCCGCTGGCAGCCGTGCCAGTGTGTTTGCGTTGATCAGCATGTTGACCATCGCCACCACCAGCCTGGCGGTGATCGTCGGCGGTTTCCTGGTGGATCACTGGTTCCAGCCAGCGCTGATGCCCGGCGGTCTTTATGCCGACTCGATCGGACGCTGGCTGGGCGTGGGGCCGGGGCGTGGTGTGGGGTTGCTGTTCGTGGTGGCCGGTGGGTTGTTCGCGTTCCTGCCATTGAGCGTCTTGCTGTATGGACCGATGCGTCGACTGGACGAGACCCCGGCGCCGGTGGCGGGGGCGCGGATGATCGAAACCCCCCAGGTCGAGCCCCTGTAATGCCGGTCGGCCCCGGTGTACCTGATTCCCGTGACAGACAGGCCAAGCCCGGTAGGTCAACCTTGGCAGGCTCTCCTGCTACGCCCTCTCATCCGGCGGACAGGACTATCTGGCATCGCCAGCGGAATCGACAACCTCAATAAAAGGAGTACCTATGCGCCCGTCGTTTTATGATCCCAGCCGTTTTCCGCAACTGAAGAACCTGGCCGACAACTGGGAAGTGATCCGCGAGGAATTTCTGGCCCTCGATGCGCCAACCCTGACGATCAACCGCGTGGGCAAGCAGATTGCCGAGATCGTCGAGGAGATCGACGCTCACATGGCGGCTGGGGGAGAGTATGGCTGGCTCTGGGGATGGGGTGACGACATGGATATCATGCCGGAGTGGACCCAATACGGCCTGGTGGCCTACGACACTCCGATCCCCTACGCCCGCGACGCCATGCCCGGGACCATCGAGCTGCTGAGCAAGATTCCCGGCATCAAGCTTTGCGCCCTATTGCGCATGGAACCCAACGTGTTCCTCGGTACGCATTCTCATACCGGCACTTGGGAAGAAGGTCTGCTGCACATGCAATTGACCATCGACGCGCCTACCACACAGAACTATGCCTACCTTAATGTCAACGGCAGCTTCAACCAGAGCACCAACGGTAACCTGGTGATTTTCGATGGCTCCCTGGACCACTTTGCAGTCAATGCGTCCAGGGCTCACCGTACTGTGCTGTACCTTGAGTTTCATCGTGAGAAGCACATGGTGGCTTGATGTGGAACCCTGTCACCGGAAAGATTGTGGACGGATGCTGAATCTGTGGGCACCGAAGAACCCATGTGGGAGCCGAGCTTGCTCGCGATGAGGGCGGCACATTCAATCCCGATGCCAGCTGACCCACTGCTATCGCGAGCAAGCTCGCTCCCACAATGGATTGTGGGTGGATGCTGAATCTGTGGGTACCGAAGAACCCAGGTGGGAGCCGAGCTTGCTCGCGATGAGGGCGGCACATTCAATCCCGATGCAAGCTGACCCACTGCTATCGCGAGCAAGCTCGCTCCCACAATGGATTGTGGGTGGATGCTGAATCTGTGGGTACCGAAGAACCCAGGTGGGAGCGAGCTTGCTCGCGATGAGGGCGGTACATTCAATCCCGATGCCAGCTGACCCACTGCTATCGCGAGCAAGCTCGCTCCCACAGTGGATTGTGGGTGGATGCTGAATCTGTGGGTACCGAAGAACCCAGGTGGGAGCCGAGCTTGCTCGCGATGAGGGCGGCACATTCAATCCCGATGCAAGCTGACCCACCGCTATCGCGAGCGAGCTCGCTCCCACAATGGATTGTGGGCAGATGCTGAATCTGTGGGGCCCCAAGACCCCATGTGGGAGCCGAGCTTGCTCGCGATGACGTCGGCACATTCAATCCCGATGCAAGCTGACCCACTGCTATCGCGAGCAAGCTCAGCTCCCACAGGTTTTGCACCGCGCCACGGCTGGTAAGTCAGACCACCGTCGATTCGAGGGTCGATTCCAGGAAGCGGAAGGCAGTGTGTTTCGAGCGATGGGTCGACTCGAAGAACGCCAGATGGCTGCCATTGCGCTCCACATGCAGCAAGGCGTCACTGATGGACTCGGCAATGTGCTTGGAACCACCAAGGTGGGTGGTTTCATCGGCGTCGCCGGCGACGACCAGGGTGGGCGCCGTGATCTGCTCCAGCCGCGACTTCAACTCAGTCTTGTTCAGCGCATCGTTGAGTCGCGCATAGCGATAGAACAGCTCTTCGTTGACATAAGGGTAGAGCGCCGCATGGGCGATGGAGTCCGGAATGGTCGCCAGGGTCGCCTGGTCCAGGAACAACGCCTGCAGGTCGCTGGCTTCGTTGCGGTCCACGGCGGCCGATTCCATCAGCCACTCGAAGTTCTGCTGGTGGGTGGTGCGCAGGCTGTCGTCGCCCAGGTTGTAATCGCCGTGCCACAGGCTCAGGGAGTTGACCCGGTCGGTGTGGATGGCCGCCGCGCTGAGGGCGATCACCGCGCCACCGCAGATACCCATCAAGTGCGCGCTTTGCAGGCCATAGTGGTTCATCACATTGATCAGGTCGCCCACCTGGGCATCGGTGTCCACGGACAACTGATCGAAGGAGGTGCAGGAACCGAACAGCCCGCGGGTTTCCCAGGTGACCACGAAGAACCTTTCGCTCAGCGCATTGAACCAGTCGCGACACAAGTCGAACGGCATGCCGCAGGGCAGGGCGAGGACGATGGCCGGGCGGTTTCGATCGGTGCTGGCATGCACCGACAGCGCCACATTGTCGCGGGTAATCAGGTGCAGTGTCTCGACCTCGGGCACGGCACCGCTGAAATCGAAGTGTCTGACCAGGCGCCCGAAGTCTTTGGCACTGTCGACATCGTCGAAGTGGTCATAGGCAAACTCGAGCGCCTGGCAGATTTTCTTGCTGATGAACATCTCGAAAGACGACAGCTGCGCCTCGCCGTCATGCACGTACTGCACGGCTTTGACGCCGATCCTGGCGAACGCGGTGCTGACCGCGCGTTCCGTGGCTCTCACGCTGGAGGAAGCCTGGTCGGGCGCCACATCACTGCCCTGGGCCAAAAAGCTCAGGCAGATAGGATCGGGCAAATGGATGGCAAGGTGCCTAAGCATCCTCACGGTCTCACACAGGCGCGTCGCTGCGTCGGTGGAAATAGTCATGGATTGGGGACTCCTGTCAGGCACGTTGCGCATGCCAACTGTCATATGGCATTGAAAAGATCAGACGGCTTCGAACTTCTTGCCTCGGGTCGTGTGGGTGACAAGGCGATTGTATTCAGGGGTCGTCTCGCCGATGACCTGCACTGCGCCGTACTTCTCAAGGCTGATACGTCCACCGTATTCCTCGATGTGGTCGGAGTCCGGGTAGATCTTCACGAACGACGGTACATAACGCGAGGCGAAGCCCATGCGCATGTCCTGGGACTCGCCGCTGTGGGGGTAAGAGGCGTGCATCAGGGTCGACCAGAAAATGATGAACTGGCCGGCTTTCATCTGCATGGGCACGGCGGAGGCTTCGTCGGGCTTCCAGTTTTCGTCGATCTGCAGCTGGCGATAGTCGTAGCCGAAGAAACCGCGCCTCACACCATCCTTGACCACCGAGCTGTTGTTGGCATCGGGATCGTAGGCCATGCGCTTGGTTTCGTCGTAGTTCATGCTGTTCTGGGTGCCGGGAATGAACTGCAGGCAACCGTTGGCGATGTTGGCGTCGGTGAAGGCGGTCCAGACGGTGATGGTGCCGCCGAAGTCTTCGTTTTCCGGCCAGAGAATCTGCGGCTTGCCCGAGGCGTTGGCGAAGGTGTCGGCCTGGTGCCAGTCGGTGCCTTCGTCGCCCGGGTATTTAGGGAAAAACTCGGTGCGCCAGCACAGCACGTCCGGGCCGAGGATGCTCTCGACGCGGTCGCAGATTTGCGGACGGCAGATGTGGCTGGCGAGGAATTCGTCGTCCAGGTGGCGATCGTAGTTGGCAATGTTGGTGCCGCCGGAGATCGCATCCAGATCCTGGTAGGCCGCGGCACTGCGGTCGAGCAGGCGCAGGCGGGTGCGCTTCCAGGTCTCTTTCATTTCTTCTGGCGAATAGGCGTCGAACGGTCCGATGAAGCCGTTCTTTTCAAAGGACGCACGTTCTTCCGGGGTCAAGGCGAATTTTTTGCTCATGAGCTTTTCCTTTTCGATCAATGGGCTTGAACAAGGGAGCGCTGGATACAGCCGGCCAACACTTTGGCGGTCGCGCCATCTGCCAGCACACCTGGGTCGAGGTTGACCCGGTAATGGGCCTTGAACGTGCTCAACGAGCGGATCAGGGCCAGGGAGGTGCCGCCGAAGTCGAAGAAATCATCGTTCAGGCCGATGTTCTTCAGGCCCATGTCGTCCGACCAGACCTTGAGCACGAACTGCTCCTGTTCGGTGAGGCCCGTGTCGCTGGCGTGGTCCACGGTCGAGGTGGCGGAATCGGGCGAGGGCAGGCGGCTCTTGTCGATCTTGCCGTGGTCGGTGACCGGCAACGCGGCCAGTGGGATGTAGACCGAGGGGCGCATGTAGTCCGGCAGGTTCGCGGCCACCTGTGCGGCCACTTCGCTGCGCAGCTGTTCGGTCCAGGCCGCTACGCCATGGGTCGGCACCACGTAGGTGACCAGGCGCCAGTCGCCATCGCCGTAATCGTGACCGGCCACGTGGGCGGCGGCTACGGCGGGGCTGGCTTGCAGGCACGCCTCGACTTCGCCCGGCTCGATGCGGAACCCGCGGATCTTCAGCTGTTCATCGCAACGACCGGCGTAGCGGTACTCGCCATCGTCTCCCAGTACCAGCAGGTCGCCGGTGCGATAGGCACGGCTCGAGGTGCCCGGCAGCTGGACGAAGCGTTCGGCGTTCAGGGCAGGACGATTCAGGTAGCCCAGGGCGACCCCGGCGCCTTCGATGTACAGCTCACCGGCGTTGCCTGGGGACACCGGTTGTTGATCGGCGTCGAGCAGGTGCAGGCGCCAGCCGTCCAGCGGCGCGCCGATGGACACCATGGCGGCGCTTTCCAGATCCTGGCCACGCACGCGTTTGAAGGTGGTGTGGACGGTGGCTTCGGTGATGCCGTACATGTTGATCAAGGCCGGCTTCTGATCGCCATGGCGCTCAACCCACGGCCGCAGCACGGTGGCTGGCAGTGCCTCGCCGCCGAACACCACATAGCGCAGGGCCAGTGGCGCACTGACAGAGCGGTCCGCCTCATCCAGGCCGCGGAACGCCGATGGCGTCTGGCTCAGGACAGTCACGCCCTGGTCGGCCAGCCATTGACGCGTGCCACTTGGCGAGCGCGAAACATCGTAGGGCACCACGGCGACGTGGCCACCGTGGGCGAGGGCGCCCCAGATTTCCCACACCGAAAAGTCGAAACCGATGGAGTGGAACATCGACCAGACGTCGTTTTCGGTGAAGGCGAACGAGCGCTGGGTACTTTCCAACAGGCGGCTGACGTTACCGTGCGCCACCAAGACGCCCTTGGGCTCACCGGTGGAACCGGAGGTATAGATGACATAGGCCGCGGCCTCGTCGGGGTTGCGTCGGTCGTTGGCGGGCAGCGGTTGCAGGGTCGGGCCGGCCAGCAATTCGGCCAGGGACAGGACGCGTACGGACGCGCTCGGCGGCAGTTCGGCGAGTTCACCGATCATCAGGCCCAGGCCGCTGTCGCGCACGATGTGTTCGACACGTTTACCGGGGTATTGCGGGTCGACCGGGACGTAGGCGCCGCCGGCCTTGAGGATACCCAGCAGGCTGATGACCAGGTCGACGCCACGTGGCAGGCACATCCCCACCAACATACCGTCCTGGACGCCTTCCTGGCGAAGCCTGGCCGCCAACTGCGACGAAGCCGTGTCGAGTTGTGCGTAGCTCAATGAGCGAGAGGCGTCGGAAACCGCGGTTCGCTCAGGGAATTCACGGGCCCGGGCGACGAATGTTTCATGCAGGAATGCACCGGGCGTGAGAGGGGCTGGCGCGGGATTGACCGATCCGCCAGTGTTCTTAATCGGCATGACTAACGCTCCTGTTAAATGCCAGGCACAGCGTGTTTGCATGTTGCGCAAACCGATGTGCTCGAGACGTCACTGCGACCCACGGCATCGTTTGCGGTACCTGTGCAATTCGCAGCTGACGCATTTCAGCACCGACTTCGTGTCGGCGTCTGTCGCGGGAAATGGGGACAAGAATTTGCCGCTCCGCAAACGGCTCAAGTAGACACCATGACCCCCTCTGTCCCGGTTTGCGGTGCCAGACATCACCGCGGATCAGTGTTTTTATCCTTGCCCGATGGTGGGGCGCATTGGTCCGGCCCTGCGACGTGGATCCGATGATCCGTGGTTCAGGAGTTATTCATGAGTCTTCAAACTGACGCATCGCCCGTCATGCCCGCTGACGGGATGGCGGATTCGCTTGTCTGGCCAGGTCACGGGGCCGGCGAATCGGTCAGGCTGTCATTGCTCGCCGACGGTTTGAGTTTGCCGGTGGTGATCGAACCGATCGAACCGGGGCTGGATCCTTCGCTGTGGGCCAACACCCATCGCGAGGCTATCGAGGCGTTGCTGTGTCGTCACGGCGCGGTGCTGTTTCGTGGTTTTGACCTCGGCTCGGTGCCGGCCTTCGAGGCGTTCGCCGAAGCCTTGTCGCCCGGGTTGCACGGCAGCTACGGCGACTTGCCGAAGAAGGAGGGCGGACGCAACGTCTACCGCTCCACGCCGTATCCCGAGCGCGAGATGATCCTGTATCACAACGAGAGCTCGCACCTGGAAAGCTGGCCGCGCAAGCAATGGTTCTATTGCGAGCAGCCGTCACGGGTTGGCGGTGCGACGCCGCTGGCCGACATCCGCCAAGTGCTGCAAAGCCTGCCGCCGCAGGTGGTGGCTCGGTTCGAACAAAAAGGCCTGATGTACAGCCGCACCTTTACCGCTGGCGTCGAGCCGAGCTGGGCATCGTTCTTCGGCACCAGCGACCGCGCGGCCGTCGAACAGCGATGCCGGGAACAGGGCACCGATTTCGAATGGCTCGACGACGAAACCCTGCAGGTGCGCACCCTCTGTCCAGCGGTTATCCAACATCCGGTGACCGGGGAGCGGGCTTTTTTCAACCAGGTGCAGCTGCACCATCCGTTCTGTCTCGGCGAGGAAATGCGCGAAGACCTGCTCGATATGTTCGGCGCCGATCGTCTGCCGCGCATGGTCAGTTACGGCGATGGAACGCCGATTGAAGACGACGTCATGGCGTTGCTCGGCGAGGCCTATGAGGCCTGTGCGGTCAGGTTCGCCTGGCGCAAGGGCGATGTGGTGATGCTCGACAACATGTTGGCCGCCCACGCTCGCGATCCTTACGAGGAACCACGCCTTATCGTTGTGGCGATGGGCGAAATGACCGCCCGGGGCGATGTATGGCGACCGGCGTGAGCCCTTTCGCGACTCCATTGAAGGATAGCAACCCATGAAAAAAGAGAAGAAAGCGAAGAAGCCCAAAGCGGGCTCGGTCATGCGCCTGTTGTGGCGTAACCATCCCTGGCTGACGCTCTTTACGTTGATCTGCGGTGTCATCAGCGGAGTGGCGTCCATCGCGGTGGTGAGCGTGATCAACGACGCTCTCTACAATGACGGCTCGCGCCTGCAGGCGCTGTACTGGTTCATCGGGCTCAGTGCCACGGCGCTGATCCTGCGCAACGGTGCGGCGTTGTTCCCGGCCTACGCCAGCATGCGGATCATGACGCGCTTGCGCATTGCGCTTTGTCGCAAGATTCTCGCCACGCCACTGGAAGAAGTGGACCGGCGCGGCCCGCCCAATGTGCTGACGATGCTGACCAACGACATCCCGCAATTGAATACGACATTGATCATCATGCCTACCATCCTGGTGGAGACGACGGTCTTTCTGTTCGGCATCGGCTACCTGGCCTACCTGTCGTGGGTCGTGCTGGCCTTGACTGTGTCACTGATGATCCTGGGGGTGGGGCTGTATCTGTTCTTCTTTTCCTGTGGCGTGCGGAACACCTCTCGTGTGCGGGACGAATACACCGCGTTCAATGAATACACCCACGCCCTGGTGTTCGGCCTCAAGGAACTCAAGCTCAATGGCGTGCGGCGTCGTTGGTTCGGTCGCTCGGCCATCGAGGCGTCTTCGACCCGTGTGGCGCGCTACAACTTCGTCGAGCGCCTGTGGTACACCGCTGCCGACAACGTTGGGCAATTCACGCTGTCGCTGCTGATCGGTTGCCTGCTGTTCGCCGCGCCCCTGGTCGGTGCCATCGAGCCGAAAATCATGACCGCCAGCGTCCTGGCGGTGTTGTACATCATGGGCCCGCTGTCGTTGCTGGTCGGGGCGATGCCCTTGCTGGCGGCGGGACGGGTGGCGTGTACGCGTCTTTCGGAATTCGGTTTCTCGATCAACGATCCGCACCCGGAGCCTATCGAGACCGACGTGCCCAAGGTTCATCTGCTGGAGCACAAGAAGTCCTGGAATCGCATCGAATTGAAAGCCGTGCGCATGCATTACCAGGAGCTGCACGCCGAGACCGGCTTCTCCCTGGGGCCCATCGACCTGACGGTGCAGGCCGGCGAGTTGATCTACATCGTCGGTGGCAACGGTTGCGGTAAAAGCACCTTGGCCAAGCTCCTCTGCGGGCTCTACATCCCCCAGGAGGGTGAGGTCCAGCTCGATGGCAAGCCTGTCACGGATGAAAATCGCAACGACTATCGCGATCTGTTCTCCGCGGTATTTTCCGATTTCCATCTGTTCAATCGCCTCATTGGCCCCGACGAAGAGGACGGCAGCCCGACACTGGCGAGCAAGTACTTGGAAACCCTGGGGCTGGCCGACAAGATCAAGATCGAAGGGCAGGGGTATTCAACCCTGAAGGCCTTGTCCTATGGCCAGCAAAAACGCCTGGCACTGGTGTGCGCCTACATGGAAGATCGGTCGGTCTACGTGCTGGACGAATGGGCCGCGGACCAGGATCCGCCGTTCAAGAAGTTCTTCTACGAGGAACTGCTGCCTGACCTCAAGCGTCGTGGCAAGACGGTGCTGATCATTACCCATGACGACCAGTATTTCCAACTGGCCGATCGCATCATCAAGTTGTCGGATGGCCAGATCGTTTCCGACATCAACTGCGCCCTGCGCGACAAGCGAGCCTGATGCCCATTCAGGCTCCATCGTCCGGCTTGCGATGTCGCGACAGGACTGCTGAACACCCGTGATAAACGCTTGGCATCCCCCCGGCAGACGTGTATCCGCCGCCGGGTGGCGATGCCATGCAAGAACGCTCCGATCGTTCGACCGACCCCATGCCGCGCTGGCTAGCCGCGCGGATTTGCATCAACTCCAGGCGTGCCTGTTGCATTCAACCCGGGCAGCACTGACAAATCTCTGAGAAGGAACGTATGGAATTTATCTTTGCGCGTGCTGTGGATGGCGTTGTTGCAACAGGCCTGTCGGCTGACCGGTGTCATGAAAAACGCCGGGCCCCCAGGGCTTCGGGCAGTGCGTTGTGGGTGTGCGTGCGCGTGTCGGAGGGGCAGGTATGAATCAGTTTTTCCAGCTCTCGACAAGTTACCCTCTGACGACAGCGCAGCGGGACATCTGGCTGGACCAGATGACCAAGGGCGATTCTCCCCTGTACAACATTGGTGGCTATCTCCATATCCAGGGCGCCGTCGACCCGGAGCGTTTTCAGCGGGCGGTCGACCTGTTGATTGAGAAATATGATGCCCTGCGTACGGTATTGCATTACGGCGCCGACGGCGTGCCCATGCAAACAATGGCCGAGACATTGGAGGCGCGGGTTCCCGTGCTGGATTTTTCCGATCGGCCCGACCCAGAGGCAGCGGTCCATGCCTGGATGCAACAAAGGATGGCGGTCGCCATCAGGTTGGATGAAAGCCCGTTGTTCCGGTTCTATCTGGCTAAACTCGGTGACGCATCGTTTTATTTTGTGATGCACCTTCACCACATCATCCTGGACGGGTGGGGCGTCGGTCTGGTGCTGACTTCGCTGGGCGAACTCTATGACGCCCTGGAGAACGACCAGCCGCCTGACTTGTCGGCACCGTCCTATGTCGGATTCATCGACGAGGATGCCCGCTATCGTGACTCCCCTCGTTTCAAGCTCGATGAGGCGTACTGGCTGGACAAATACCAGGACGTTCCGGATCCACTGTTCATCGCGCGTCACCACGATCAGCCACCCGGGGTCCTGGCTCCCAGTGCTCAAGCCTTGTATCGCTTCGCCCACACTTTGAGCGATCGAATCGATGTCCTGGCGCAAGCGCATCAGGCGTCACGTTTTTCGGTGCTGCTGGCTGCACTGTATGTCTTTTTCATACGGACCACCCAGCGTGATGAGTTGGTGATCGGCCTGCCGATCCTGAACCGCCCCAATGCAACCTTCAAGAAAACGGCGGGGTTGTTCACGCAGGTCAGTGCCGTGCGCTTCAAGTTCGCCAGCGACTTGTCATTTGGTGAGTTGATACGTGGCGTGACCCGCACACTCAAACAGGACTATCGCAACCAGCGGTTCCCCCTGAGCGAGATGAACCGTTCGCTAGAGTTGCGGCGCGATAACCGCGCGCAACTGTTCGACGTTTCGTTTTCCTATGAGCAGGAAGATCGTCGGTTCATGTTCGGACAGGCGCCGGCTCATTTTGTGATGGGCTCGAACGGCCAGGAACAGATGCCGCTGTCCATCCATATCCGAAGCAACCCGCACGACGACAATGCCTGGCTGCACTGGATCTACAACGAAAGCTATTTCCAGGCCGATGAAATCGAGTCGATGGCCGACCGATTCATGCATGTGCTGGAGCAGGGCTTGCGTGACGATACATTGCCGATCGAAGGCTTCGTTCTGCCGACTGCGGCCGAAGCGGACATGCTCCAGGCCTGGAACGCGAGCGATGCGCGCACGTATGAGCATGACCACACGATCCATGGGCTGTTCGAAGCGCAGGCGCGGGTGCGGGCTGACGCGGTAGCGGTGGTGCATGAAGACCGTTGCCTGACTTATGGCGAACTCAACGCCCGGGCGAATCAGGTGGCGCACCGGCTGTTGATCCTCGGAGTCCGCCCGGACGACCGCGTGGCGATCTGTGTTGAGCGCGGTCTGGACATGATCATCGGGTTGTTGGGCATTCTGAAGTCCGGTGCCGGCTATGTGCCGCTGGATCCGGCCTATCCCCAGGAGCGCCTGGCATTCATGCTCGACGACAGTGCGCCGGTTGCTTTGCTCACTCAATCGACGCTGCAGGTTCAACTGCCGGCGTCGCAAGTTCCGGTGTTGTTGCTTGACCAGGCCGATGCGGCGGGTATCACCGCACAGCCACGCTACAACCCTGATGTGCGCACCCTGGCCTCACACCACTTGGCCTACGTGATCTACACCTCGGGTTCGACCGGGTTGCCCAAGGGGGTGATGGTCGAGCACCGCAACGTCGCGCGGCTGTTCTCGGCGACCCAGCCCTGGTTCGACTTTGGCCCGCAGGACGTGTGGGCGCTGTTTCATTCCTTCGCCTTCGATTTCTCGGTCTGGGAAATCTGGGGCGCGTTGACCCACGGCGGCCGTCTGCTGGTGGTGCCGCAACTGGTCAGCCGTTCTCCCCAAGACTGCTATGCGCTGTTGTGCGAGGCCGGGGTCACGGTGCTGAATCAGACGCCAAGTGCTTTCCGGCAGTTGATCGCGGCCCAGGGTGACAGCGACCTGTGCCACAGCCTGCGCCAGGTGATCTTTGGCGGTGAAGCGCTGGAAACCAGCATGCTCAAGCCGTGGTATGCCCGTGCGACCAATGCCGGGACACAACTGGTGAACATGTACGGCATCACCGAAACGACTGTGCATGTGACTTATCGTGCGTTGTGTGCCGCGGATGCGCAGTTGACCGGCGTCAGCCCGATCGGTAAGCGGATTCCCGATCTGCGCCTGTACCTGCTCGACAAGTACGGCCAACCGGTGCCAGTAGGCGTGGAGGGCGAGTTGTATGTGGGGGGCGCTGGCGTGGCGCGGGGTTACTTGAACCGGCCCCAGCTTGACGAAGCGCGATTCCTGGCCGACCCGTTCGACGGTGGGGCTCATGGGCGAATGTACCGTACCGGAGACCTTGGCCGCTGGCTGAAAAATGGTGAACTGGAATACCTGGGGCGCAACGATGAACAGGTAAAGATCCGTGGTTTCCGCATTGAACTGGGCGAGATCGAAGCGAAGCTGGCGGTATGCGCGCAGGTGCGCGAAGCGGTGGTGATCGCCCGGGAAGACAACCCGGGGGACAAGCGCCTGGTGGCTTATGTGGTGGCCGACGCAGGTCGGCAACTCTCGGTGGCTGACCTGCGAGACCAATTGCTGGGCTTGTTGGCGGACTACATGGTGCCGAGTGCATTCGTGTTGCTGGATGCGCTCCCATTGACGACCAACGGCAAGCTGGACCGCAAAGCCCTGCCGGCGCCCGATTCACAGGCCTATGCCCGGCGCAGCTACGAAGCCCCGGAAGGCGAAGTGGAAACTGTCCTGGCCAGGCTTTGGGCCGAACTGCTTGGTGTGGAACAGGTGGGTCGACACGATCGGTTCTTCGAACTGGGCGGCCACTCCTTGCTGGCGGTCAAGCTGATCGAACGCATGCGCCAGGTCAAGCTGCACGCCGATGTGGGGGTTCTGTTTGGCCAGCCGACGTTGGCATCGCTGGCCGCCGCCACGGGTGTCAGCAAGGGCATCGTGGTGCCGGACAACATGATTGCCCACGGGGTCGAATGCATCACATCGGACATGCTGCCACTGGCAACGCTGACCCAGGACGAGATCGATCGAGTGGTCGCGGCAGTGCCGGGCGGCGTGGACAATGTCCAGGATATCTACGGGCTTGTGCCGTTGCAGGAAGGCATCCTGTATCACCACCTGGCGACCGAGGAAGGCGATCCGTACCTGTTGCAGATTCTGTTGCGCATCGACAGTCGCGAACAGCTCGATGCTATTGTGCAGGCTTTGCAAGTGGCGATCGAGCGCCATGACATTCTGCGTACCTCGGTGGCGTGGGAGGGCTTGGGCGAGCCGGTCCAAGTGGTCTGGCGCCAGGCACAACTGATGGTCGAAGAGCTCGGGCTGGACGTGGCTGAAGGTGATATCGCTGGCCAGATGCAGCGCCGTTTCGATCCACGTCACACCCGCTTCGATCTGCGCCAGGCGCCGATGATGCGCCTTCATTTCACCGAAGATGTCGCCCACGGCAACTGGGTCGCGGTGTTGTTGTTCCATCACCTGATTGACGACGCCACCTCCCTGGGGATGCTGGGCAAGGAGATCGAGGCGCATCTGGAGGGCCGTTCGGCCGAACTTCCGGTATCGGTGCCTTACCGCAACTATGTGGCGCAGGTGCGGTTGGCCGGCAATCAGGAACACCATGAGGCGTTCTTCAGCGAGATGCTGGGGGACATAGACGAGCCGACATTACCGTTCGGTCTGCGGGATGTGCAGGGCGACGGCGTCGGTGTCGAAGAGACGGTGTTGCCGCTGGCCGCCGATCTGGCCCAGCGGTTGCGTACCCAGGCGCGGCGCCTGGGAGTGAGTACGGCCAGCCTGCATCACCTGGCTTGGGGTCAGGTGGTGGGGCGTTTGTCCGGTCGCCAGGATGTGGTGTTCGGCACGGTGCTGATGGGCCGCCTGCACAGTGGGCAGGAAGCCGGCCATGCCCTGGGCATGTTCGTCAACACACTGCCCTTGCGCGTCGAAGCGGGGGGGCAGGGGGTATTGGCCGCGCTGAAAGCGACCCACGCACGGTTGGCGACCCTGCTGAGGCATGAACACGCGCCATTGTCCCTGGCGCAGCGTTGCAGCGGTGTCGCGGCGCCGACCCCCTTGTTCAGCGCGCTGATGAATTACCGGCAGACTGCCGTGGCGGCGCAGGCACCCAAGGCGGTCGGTGAAGGGCGTCGCTGGGCCGGGGCGCAAATTCTGAGTGGCGAAGAACGCACCAACTATCCGCTGACGCTGTCCGTGGACGATCTCGGTGACGGCTTCAGCCTGACCGTTCAAGCGGTGGTCGAAATCGGCGCGCGGCGTATCGGCGCCTATATGGAAGCGGCATTGACGAGTCTGGCGGCGGCGTTGGAGCGTGCGGTTGAATCGCCCCTGGCGGATTTGACGATTTTGCCGGCATTGGAACGCGAGCAACTGCTGGTGGCATTCAACGCCACCGAGGCGGATTATCCGCAGCAGCAGACGGTTCATGGTTTGTTCGAAGAACAGGCCCAGCGTACGCCGGATGCGGTGGCGGTGATCCGGGGTGAGCAGCGCCTGACTTATCACGAGTTGAACGAGCGGGCCAACCGCCTGGCCCATTACCTGCGCAAACAGGGCGTAGAGCCCGATTCGCGGGTGGCGATTTGCGTCGAACGCAGTATCGACATGGTTGTTGGATTGCTGGCGATTCTCAAGGCTGGCGGCGGTTATGTGCCGTTGGATCCGGCGTATCCGCTGGATCGGATTGCCTACATGCTGGAAGACAGTGCGCCGGCGGCGGTGTTGGCCCAGGACGCTACAGTCGGCTTGTTGAGCGATGCCTCGATGGCAGTGATCAATCTCGACAGCGGCGATTGGCAGGACGAATCCGTCCAGAATCCCGAGGTCACTGAGCTGACGTCCTCGCACCTGGCTTATGTCATCTACACCTCAGGCTCGACCGGTCTGCCCAAGGGCGTGATGATCGAACACCGCAACACAGTGAACTTCCTGACCTGGGCCCATCGTTCGTTCGATGACGCCACGTTGTCGAAAACCCTGTTCTCGACGTCGCTGAACTTCGACCTGGCCGTCTATGAATGCTTCGCGCCGCTGACCTCGGGCGGCAGCATCGAAGTGGTCACTAATGTGCTGGAACTGCAGCAGGGCGAGCACGACATCACGCTGATCAACACCGTGCCGTCGGCGCTCAAGGCCTTGCTGGAGTCCGGTGGATTGGGCGAGGGCGTCGACACGGTCAACGTCGCCGGTGAAGCGCTCAAGCGCAGCCTGGTGGAGACGTTGTTCGAGCAGACCCAGGTCAAGCGCCTGTGCAACCTCTACGGCCCGTCGGAAACCACGACCTATTCAAGCTGGGTGTCGATGGCCCGCGAAGACGGATTTGCCGCACACATCGGCAAACCGGTGGCGAACACCCAGTTCTATCTGCTGGATGAGCACAAACAACCCGTGCCGCTGGGCGTGCCGGGCGAAATCTACATCGGTGGTGCCGGGGTCGCTCGCGGTTATCTCAACCGTGATGACCTGACGGCCGAGCGTTTCCTGAAAGATCCATTCAGCACGGCTCCAAACGCCCGTATGTACAAAACCGGTGACCTGGGCCGCTACCTGCCGGACGGGAACATCGAGTACCTGGGCCGCAATGACGACCAGGTGAAGATCCGTGGTTTCCGCATTGAACTGGGGGAGATCGAAGCCAAGCTCGCCCAGGCTCCCAACATCAAGGAAACCGTGGTCGTGGCCCGGGAAGATGTGCCGGGCGACAAGCGCCTGGTCGCCTATTTCACCCAACACTCGCCGGACGAAACAGTAGAGATCGAAGCCCTGCGCACGCACCTGCAAGCGCAATTGCCGGCCTACATGGTGCCGGTGGCCTACGTGCGCCTGGATGCGTTGCCACTGACGCCGAACGGCAAGCTCGACCGCAAGGCCCTGCCGGCACCGGACCTCGATGCGCTGATCACCCGTGGCTACGAAGCCCCGCAAGGCGAAACCGAAACCACCTTGGCGCAGATCTGGCAAGACGTGCTCAAGGTCGAACGCGTCGGCCGGCACGACCATTTCTTCGAACTGGGCGGGCATTCCCTGCTGGCCGTCAGCCTGATCGAGCGGATGCGCCAGGCCGGCTTGAGCGCCGATGTGCGCATACTATTCAATCAACCGACCTTGGCCGCGCTGGCTGCCGCAGTGGGCACTGGCAACGAGGTGACTGTCCCGGCAAACCTGATTCCTTTGGGTTGCGAACACATCACCCCAGCCATGCTGCCGCTGGCGAAGTTGAGTCAGGAGGCCATCGACCGCATCGTATCGACGGTGCCAGGCGGTGCGTGCAACGTGCAGGACATCTATCCGCTGGCGCCGCTGCAGGAAGGCATTCTTTACCATCACCTGGCCGCCGAACAAGGCGATCCTTATGTGCTGCAAGCGCAGTTCACCTTCGATAGCCGCGAACGCCTGGACGATTTCACCCAGGCCTTGCAGGGTGTGATCGACCGCCACGACATCTTGAGGTCATCCATGGCCTGGGAAGGGCTGGACGAGCCGGTGCAAGTGGTCTGGCGCAAGGCGGTACTGGGTGTTGAACACGTCATCCCGCACGATGAGGAGGGTGACATTCTCGCTCAGTTGAAGGCGAGCTTCGACGTCAGTCACCACCGCCTGGATATCCGCCAGGCGCCGTTGATGCGCGTTCGGTTCGCTCAGGACGCCGTCAACCAGCGTTGGTTGGCGACCTTGCTGGTCCATCACATGGCGCTCGACCACACGGCGCTGGAAGTGATGCGCCACGAGATACAGATGCACTTGCAGGGCCACGCTGGTCAGTTGGGCGACGCGGTGCCTTATCGCAACTATGTGGCCCAGGTGTGCCTGGGTGTGAGTCGTGAAGAGCACGAAACGTTTTTCCACGCGATGCTCGGCGACATCGACGAGCCGACGCTGCCGTTCGGCTTGCAGGATGTCCGTGGCGATGGCAGCAGTATCGAAGAAGCCCAGCAGGCCATCTCGACGGAGCTGAGCCGCCGTCTGCGCCTGCAGGCGCGCCAATTGGGCGTGAGTGCCGCGAGCCTGTATCACCTGGCCTGGGCCCAGGTGCTGGGCCGGGTTTCGGGTCGCGAGGACGTGGTGTTCGGCACCGTGTTGATGGGGCGGATGCAGGGCGGCGAAGGGGCCGACCGGGCCTTGGGAATGTTCATCAATACCTTGCCGATCAGTGTGCAAGTCGGTGCACAAAGTGTGCGCGACGGCGTGCTGACGACCCATGCGCGGCTGAGCGGTCTGTTGGGCCATGAGCATGCTTCCCTGGCGTTGGCCCAACGTTGCAGTGGCGTGGTTGCACCGACGCCATTGTTCAGTGCATTGCTCAACTACCGTCATTCGGTCGCCGAGCCTAATGCGTTACAAGCGTCGTCGACCTGGGAAGGGATCGAGGAAGTGGGTGGCGAAGAACGCACCAACTATCCACTGGTGCTGTCCGTGGATGATCTCGGCGAAGGCTTCAGCTTGACCGTTCAGGCAGCGGCCGAAATCGGCGCACGGCGGATCGGCGCCTATATGGAAGCGGCATTGACGAGCCTGGTCGTGGCGTTGGAGTGTGCGGCTGGAACGTCATTGTCTGATTTGACGATCTTGCCAGCGCAGGAGCGTGATCGGTTGCTGGTGACATTCAACGCCACCGAGATCGACTATCCGCAGCAGCAGACGATTCATGGGTTATTCGAGGACCAGGTCCAGCGTACGCCGGATGCGGTGGCGGTGATCCGTGGCGAGCAACGCCTGACGTATCACGAGTTGAACGAACGGGCCAACCGCCTGGCCCATTACCTGCGCAAGCAGGGCGTGGAGCCCGATTCGCGGGTGGCGATTTGCGTCGAACGCGGTATCGACATGGTTGTTGGGCTGCTGGCGATCCTCAAGGCTGGCGGCGGTTATGTGCCGCTGGATCCGGCGTATCCGCTGGATCGGATTACCTACATGCTGGAAGACAGTGCGCCGGCGGTGGTGTTGGCGCAGACGGCGACCCTTGAATTGCTGGCAGCAGCCTCGATGCCGGTGATCGATCTCGACAGTGGCCTGTGGCAGGACGAATCCGTCCAGAATCCGGAGGTGGCCGAGCTGACGTCTTCGCACCTGGCCTATGTCATCTACACCTCCGGTTCGACCGGTCTGCCCAAGGGCGTGATGATCGAGCACCGCAACACGGTGAACTTCCTGACCTGGGCCCATCGTTCGTTCGATGACGCCACGTTGTCGAAAACTCTGTTCTCGACTTCGCTGAACTTCGACCTGGCCGTCTACGAGTGTTTCGCGCCGCTGACCTCGGGTGGCAGCATCGAAGTGGTCACTAATGTGCTGGAACTGCAACAGGGCGAGCACGACATCACCCTGATCAACACCGTGCCGTCGGCGCTCAAGGCCTTGCTGGAGTCCGGTGGATTGGGCGAGGGCGTCGACACGGTCAACGTCGCCGGTGAAGCGCTCAAGCGCAGCCTGGTGGAGACGTTGTTCGAGCAGACCCAGGTCAAGCGCCTGTGCAACCTCTACGGCCCGTCGGAAACCACGACCTATTCAAGCTGGGTGTCGATGGCTCGCGAGGACGGGTTTGCCGCGCACATCGGCAAACCGGTGGCGAACACCCAGTTCTATCTGCTGGATGAGCACAAACAACCCGTGCCGCTGGGCGTGCCGGGCGAAATCTACATCGGTGGTGCCGGGGTCGCTCGTGGTTATTTGAACCGCGACGACCTGACGGCCGAGCGTTTCCTGAAAGATCCATTCAGCACGGCTCCAAACGCCCGTATGTACAAAACCGGTGACCTGGGCCGGTATCTGCCGGATGGGAACATCGAGTACCTGGGCCGTAACGATGACCAGGTGAAGATCCGTGGTTTCCGCATCGAGTTGGGCGAGATCGAAGCCAAGCTCGCGCAACACGATGCCTTGAACGAAACCGTAGTCCTGGCCCGTGAGGACGTACCGGGCGACAAACGCTTGGTGGCTTATTTCACCCAGCATTCGCCAGACGAGTCGGTAGACATCGAAGCCTTGCGCGCCTATCTGCAGGCATTGTTGCCGAGCTACATGGTGCCGGTGGCTTACGTGCGCCTGGATGCGTTACCACTGACGCCGAACGGCAAGCTCGACCGCAAGGCGCTGCCGGCGCCGGATCTGGATGCCGTCATCAGCCGCGGCTACGAAGCCCCGCAAGGCGAAACCGAAACCACCCTGGCGCAGATCTGGCAAGACTTGCTGGGCCTGCAACAGGTCGGTCGCCATGATCACTTCTTCGAACTGGGGGGGCATTCCCTGCTGGCGGTCACGCTGATCGAGCGCATGCGCCAGGCCGGCTTGAGCGCCGACGTGCGCATATTGTTCGGCCAGCCAACCCTCGCGGCGTTGGCGGCGGCAGTGGGAGGCAGCAACGAAATCGTGGTGCCAGTCAACCGGATCGCGCTCGACTGCGAGCGGATCACGCCTGACATGCTGACGCTGACCAGCCTCGACCAGGACGCCATCGACCGCATCGTGTCCACCGTACCGGGTGGTGCGCGCAACGTGCAGGACATCTATCCGTTGGCCCCCTTGCAGGAAGGCATCCTTTACCATCACCTCGCATCCGAACAAGGCGACCCTTACGTGCTGCAAACGCAGTTCGCCTTCGACAACCGCGAACGCCTCGACGCTTTCATCCAGGCCCTGCAAAGCGTCGTTGACCGCCACGACATCTTGAGGTCATCCATGGCCTGGGAAGGGCTGGACGAGCCGGTGCAAGTGGTCTGGCGCAAGGCGGTGCTGGGTGTTGAGCACGTCATCCCGCACGATGAGGAGGGTGACATTCTCGCCCAGTTGAAGGCGAGCTTCGACGTCAGTCACCACCGTCTGGATATCCGCCAGGCGCCGTTGATGTGCGTCCGATTCGCAGAGGACGCCGTCAACCAGCGTTGGCTGGCGACCTTGCTGTTCCATCACATGGCGCTCGACCACACGGCGCTGGAAGTGGTGCGTCACGAGATGCAGGCGCACCTCTCGGGCCAAGCCGGTCAGTTGGGCGATGCGGTGCCTTACCGTAACTATGTGGCCCAGGTATGCCTGGGTGTGAGTCGTGAAGAGCACGAAGCGTTTTTCCGCGCGATGCTCGGCGACATCGACGAACCGACGCTGCCGTTCGGCCTGCAGGATGTTCGTGGCGATGGCAGCGGTATCGAAGAAGCCCGACAGGCTATCGCGACCGACTTGAGTCGACGCCTGCGGACCCAGGCCCGTCGCCTGGGGGTGAGTGCGGCAGCCTTGCATCACCTGGCCTGGGCCCAGGTACTGGGTCGGGTTTCGGGGCGCGAAGACGTGGTGTTCGGCACCGTGCTGATGGGGCGGATGCAGGGCGGCGAAGGCGCCGACCGTGCCTTGGGAATGTTCATCAACACCTTGCCGATTGGCGTGCAGGTCGGTGCGCAAAGCGTCCGCGACGCTGTACTGGCGACCCATACGCGGTTGAGCGGCTTGTTGGGCCATGAACATGCCTCCCTGGCGTTGGCCCAACGTTGCAGTGGCGTGGCTGCACCGACGCCACTGTTCAGTGCATTGCTCAACTACCGTCATTCGGTCGCCGAGCCTATTGCGCTGCAAACCTCGTCAGCCTGGCAGGGTATCGAGATACTGGGGAGCGAAGAACGCACCAATTATCCGTTGACGATGAGCGTCGATGACCTGGGTAAAGACTTCAGCCTGACGGTGCTGGTCGAGTCTCGGGTGGGTGCCCAACGTATCTGCGGCTATATGCAAGTGGCGCTGGAAAGTCTGGTCGAGGCGTTGGAGCATGCGCCACAGACGCCGATGTGCAGCCTGGCAATATTGCCGCTGGCCGAACGTAAGCAACTCCTTGAAACCTGGAACGCGACAGCGGCGATCTATGCCCATGACCCGCTGATCCATCGGCAGTTCGAGGCCCAGGCCGCGGCACACCCGCAAGCGGTGGCAGTGGTGCATGCAGGCCAGACACTGACTTACTGTGAGCTCAACGCCCGGGCGAACCAGGTCGCGCATCGCCTGTTGGCCTTGGGCGTCTGCCCCGATGATCGAGTGGCGATCTGTGTCGAACGCAGCCTGGAAATGGTTGTCGGCCTGTTGGGCGTGCTGAAGGCCGGGGCCGGCTATGTCCCTGTGGACCCGGCCTACCCGGCGGAACGTATTGCCTACCTGTTGCAGGACAGCGCACCGGTTGCGGTGTTGGTGCAGGCCGTCACCCAGGGTTTGCTGGCCGCTGGCGCGGTGCCGGTCATCAATCTCGATAACGCCGGTTGGCAGGACGAGTCCGTCTCCAACCCCGCGGTGCCAGGGCTCGAAGCCCGTCACCTGGCATACGTGATCTACACGTCCGGCTCGACCGGTCTGCCCAAGGGCGTGATGGTCGAGCATCGCAACCTCAGCAACCTGGTGGGCTGGCATTGCCAGGCCTTTAATGTGAAACGCGGTAGCCGCACCTCCAGTGTCGCCGGTTTCGGTTTCGATGCGGCGGCCTGGGAGATCTGGCCTTCGTTGTGTGCGGGGGCGACGTTGCTGTTGCCACCGGCCCATGCGGGCAGCGAGGACGTCGGCGCGCTACTCGACTGGTGGCAGGCCCAGGCGCTGGATGTGTGTTTCCTGCCCACGCCCATTGCCGAATACGCGTTTGGCCGCAACCTGGGACACGATCAACTGCGCACCTTGCTGATTGGTGGCGACCGCCTGCGCAAGCTACCGGCCGATCTGCCCTTCGAACTGATCAACAACTACGGCCCCACGGAAACGACGGTGGTGGCTACCTCGGGGCGGATCGATGCCTCGCAGGCGGTGTTGCATATCGGTAAGCCGGTGGCCAACACCCAGGTCTACCTGCTCGATGCCCACCTGCAACCGGTTCCGGTCGGCGTGGCAGGTGAGCTGTACATTGGTGGCGCCGGGGTTGCCCGGGGTTATTTGAACCGTGGGCAATTGACCGCCGAGCGCTTTGTGAAGGACCCGTTCAGCCCTGTGCAGGACGCGCGGATGTACCGCACCGGTGACCTGGGGCGCTACTTGCCGGACGGCAACATCGACTACCTGGGGCGCAACGACAGCCAACTGAAGATCCGTGGCTTGCGTATCGAGCTGGGTGAAATAGAAGCCAGGCTCGGCGCTTGCGCCGGAGTCCGGGAGGCCGTTGTCGTCGCGGTGGGAGAGGCCCCGGATGACCAGCGCCTGGTGGCGTATTACACGGCGCACGACACCCTGGATCAAGCGCTGACAGCCGATAATCTGCGCGAGCAATTGCAGGTGCACCTGCCCAGCCACATGGTGCCGGCGGCCTACATGTGCCTGGACGCCTTGCCTTTGACCCCGAACGGTAAACTCGACCATCGGGCCTTGCCTGTCCCGGACAGCGAGGCCTATTCGGGACGCGGCTACGCAGCCCCGCAAGGCGAAGTCGAAACGGCATTGGCGCGGATCTGGTCCGAGCTGCTCAAGGTCGAGCAGGTGGGTCGCTACGACAATTTCTTTGAGCTGGGCGGGCATTCGCTCATGGCCGTCAGCCTGATCGAGCGGATGCGCCAGGTCGGCTTGAGCGCCGACGTGCGCGTGCTGTTCAGTCAACCGACCCTGGCCGCGCTGGCCGCCGCCGTCGGTAGTGGCAGTGAGGTCAGTGTCCCGGCGAACTTGATTCCCTTGGACTGTGAACACATTACCCCGGCGATGCTGCCGCTGGTCGCTCTGGACCCGCACGCCATCGAGCGCATCGTATCGACAGTACCGGGGGGGGCGCGCAATGTGCAGGACATCTATCCGCTGGCCCCGCTACAGGAAGGTATTCTCTACCATCACCTCTCGGCCGAGCAGGGCGATCCCTACCTGCTCCAGACGCTGTTCGCTTTCGAGACCCAGGACCGTCTGGAGGACTTCGCGCGCGCGTTGCAACAGGTTATCGATCGTCACGACATTCTCAGGACGTCGATACGTTGGGAGGGATTCGAGCAACCCTTGCAGATCGTCTGGCGCAAAGCGCTGCTGAGACGGCAAGAGGTCGCCCTGGCTCCGGTCGACGGCGATGCCGCGGCGCAACTGTATGAACGCTTCGATTCCAGGCATCACCGTCTGGATATTACCCAGGCACCGATGCTGCGTCTTGTGCATGCCCACGACACGGATAATGACCGTTGGCTGGCGATGCTGCTGTTCCACCACATGACGCTGGACCACACCGCGCTGGACGTGATGCAACACGAAATACAGGCCTGTCTCTCGGGAGAGGCGGCGCAGTTGGGCGCCGCGATGCCGTATCGCAACTATGTGGCCCAGGCCCGTCTGGGTGTGAGTGGCGAAGCCCACGAACGTTTTTTCCGCGACATGCTCGGCGACGTCGACGAGCCGACGCTACCGTTCGGCTTGCAGGATGTGCAAGGCGATGGCAGCGACATCGAGGAGGTCCGCCAGGACGTCGCGGCCGACCTGAGTCGCCGGTTACGGGTCCAGGCGCGTCAGCTCGGGGTGAGCGCGGCGAGCCTGTATCACCTGGTTTGGGCGCAAGTCCTGGGCCAGGTGTCGGGCAAGGACGATGTGGTGTTCGGCACGGTGCTGATGGGCCGGATGCAGGGCGGCGAGGGCGCCGATCGGGCGTTGGGCATGTTCATCAATACGCTGCCCTTGCGGGTGAGCGTGGCGCAAGCCGGCGTCCGTGCCGGCGTCAAGGAGACCCATGCCCGCCTGACCGCGTTGCTGGCCCATGAACACGCTTCCTTGGCGTTGGCGCAACGTAGCAGTGGCGTGCAAGCACCAACACCATTGTTCAGTGCCTTGCTCAACTACCGTCATACCGGAGCGACAACCGCGATCGAGCTGTTGCCGGCCTGGGACGGTATCCAGATACTCAGTAGCGAGGAACGGACCAACTACCCGTTGACGTTGTCGGTGGACGATCAGGGCGAAGCGTTCAGCTTTACCGTCATGACCCCGGCACGCATTGGTGCGCAGCGGCTTTGTGGTTATGTGCAGCACACATTGGAAAACCTGGTCGGCATGCTCGAGCAGACGCCGGACCAGCCTTTGCAGCACCTGTCGATCCTGCCGGCCTTGGAACGTGAACAACTGCTGGTGACATTCAACGCCACCGAGGCGGATTATCCGCAGCAGCAGACGGTTCATGGTTTGTTCGAAGAACAGGTCCAGCGTACGCCGGATGCGGTGGCGGTGATCCGTGGCGAGCAGCGCCTGACTTATCACGAGTTGAACGAGCGGGCCAACCGACTGGCCCATTACCTGCGCAAGCAGGGGGTGAAGCCCGATTCGCGGGTGGCGATCTGCGTAGAGCGTGGCATCGACATGGTCGTGGGGTTGCTGGCGATTCTCAAGGCCGGTGGCGGTTATGTGCCGCTGGATCCGGCGTATCCGCTGGACCGCATCGCCTACATGCTGGAAGACAGTGCGCCGGCGGCGGTGTTGGCCCAGGACGCTACAGTCGGCTTGTTGAGCGATGCCTCGATGGCAGTGATCAATCTCGACAGCGGCGATTGGCAGGACGAATCCGTCCAGAATCCCGAGGTCACTGAGCTGACGTCCTCGCACCTGGCTTATGTCATCTACACCTCCGGTTCGACCGGTCTGCCCAAGGGCGTGATGATCGAGCACCGCAACACGGTGAACTTCCTGACCTGGGCCCATCGTTCATTTGACGCTCAAATCCTGTCGAAAACCCTGTTCTCGACGTCGCTGAACTTCGACCTGGCGGTCTACGAGTGCTTTGCGCCGCTGACCTCGGGCGGCAGCATCGAAGTGGTCACTAATGTGCTGGAACTGCAACAGGGCGAGCACGACATCACGCTGATCAACACCGTGCCCTCGGCGCTCAAGGCCTTGCTGGAATCCGGCGGATTGGGCGAGGGCGTCGACACGGTCAACGTCGCCGGTGAAGCGCTCAAGCGCAGCCTGGTGGAGACGTTGTTCGAGCAGACCCAGGTCAAGCGCCTGTGCAACCTCTACGGCCCGTCGGAAACCACGACCTATTCAAGCTGGGTGTCGATAGCCCGCGAAGACGGATTTGCCGCACACATCGGCAAACCGGTGGCGAACACCCAGTTCTATCTGCTGGATGAGCACAAACAACCCGTGCCGCTGGGCGTGCCGGGCGAAATCTACATCGGTGGTGCCGGGGTCGCTCGCGGTTATCTCAACCGTGATGACCTGACGGCCGAGCGTTTCCTGAAAGATCCATTCAGCACGGCTCCAAACGCCCGTATGTACAAAACCGGTGACCTGGGCCGCTACCTGCCGGACGGCAACATCGAATACCTGGGCCGCAATGACGACCAGGTGAAGATCCGTGGTTTCCGCATCGAACTGGGCGAGATCGAAGCCAAACTCGCCCAGGCTCCCAACATCAAGGAAACCGTAGTCCTGGCCCGGGAAGACGTGCCGGGGGACAAGCGCCTGGTGGCCTATTTCACCCAACACTCGCCGGACGAAACAGTAGAGATCGAAGCCCTGCGCACGCACCTGCAAGCGCAGTTGCCGGCCTACATGGTGCCGGTGGCCTACGTGCGCCTGGATGCCTTGCCACTGACCCCCAACGGCAAGCTCGACCGCAAGGCCTTGCCGGCACCGGATCTCGATGCGCTGATCACCCGTGGCTACGAAGCCCCGCAAGGCGAGGTCGAGATCAGCCTGGCGCAGATCTGGCAAGACGTGCTCAAGGTCGAACGCGTCGGCCGTCACGACCATTTCTTCGAACTGGGCGGCCATTCGCTGTTGGCGGTCACGCTGATCGAGCGCATGCGCCAGGCCGGCTTGAGCGCCGACGTGCGCGTACTGTTCGGCCAGCCCACCCTGGCCGCGCTGGCGGCGGCAGTGGGGGGCGGCAGCGAAATCGACGTGCCGGTCAACGGCATCCCGTTCGGCTGCGAGCGGATCACACCTGACATGCTGACGCTCACCAGCCTCGACCAGGACGCCATCGACCGCATCGTGTCGACCGTTCCAGGTGGGGCGCGCAACGTGCAAGAGATTTATCCAGTGGCACCGTTGCAGGAAGGCATTCTTTACCATCACCTGTCGGCCGAGCAGGGCGATCCCTATGTCTTGCACGCGCAATTTGCCTTTGACAGCCGCGAACGCCTCGACGGGTTCACCCAGGCCCTGCAAAGTGTCATTGACCGCCACGACATCTTGCGCACCGCGATTCTCTGGGAAGGTCTCGACGGGCCTCGACAAGTGGTCTGGCGCGAAGCGCGGCTGGGGCTTGAAGAATTGGTGCTGGACCCGCAGGCCGGAGCGATCGCCCAACAGCTGCAGCACCGTTTCGACGTCCGGCACTATGCCCTGGACATGACCCAGGCACCGCTGATGCGCCTGGCCTTTGCCCAAGACAAGCCGAACCAGCGCTGGGTAGCGATGCTGTTGTTCCATCACATCGCCCTCGATCACGCGGCGCTGAAAGTCGTACAGAGCGAGATGCAGGCCTACCTGCTGGGGCAGGCCGGTCAATTGGACGTTCCGGTACCGTATCGCAACTACGTGGCCCAGGCGTGCTTGGGTGTGGATCGTGAAGCGCAGGAAGGGTTCTTCCGTGAGATGCTGGGTGATGTCGACGAACCCACGCTGCCGTTCGGTTTGCAGCAGGTGCAGGGTGACAGCCATGACATCGAGGATGCGAGCCTGGTGCTCGACGGCGACTTGAGTCGTCGGTTGCGGCGCCTGGCACGCCAGTCGGGCGTGGGCGTTGCCAGTTTGCATCACTTGGCCTGGGCCCAGGTGCTGGGGCAAGCGTCCGGCAAGCAGGACGTGGTGTTTGGCACCGTATTGATGGGGCGGATGCAGGGCGGCCAGGGTGCTGACCGTGCGTTGGGCATGTTCATCAACACCTTGCCCCTTCGTGTGAGCGTGGGCGATCAGGCCGTCAAGGCCGGCGTCAAGGCGGTCCATGGGCAATTGACCGCACTGTTGGGCCACGAGCACGCCTCGCTGGCAGTGGCCCAGCGTTGCAGCGGCGTGGCGGCACCACTGCCGCTGTTCAGCGCCTTGTTGAACTACCGCAACTCCAGCGAACAGGCCGATACAGAAGCGGCGCAGTTGGCCTGGCACGGCATTGAGACACTGGGTGGCGAAGCACGTACCAACTATCCATTGACGCTGTGTATCGACGACTTGGGTGAAGATTTCGCCCTGACCGTCCTGGCCACGAGCGGTGTCGGTGCGCAGCGAGTCTGTGCCTACATGGCGACCGCGCTGCAAAGCTTGGCAACGGCGTTGGAATCCGACCCGACATCACGCTTGCAAACGCTGGCGGTACTGCCGCAAGCCGAGCGTCATCAGGTACTGACCGGCTTCAATACCACTGCCCGACGCTATCCTCAGGACAGGACCGTCCATGGCCTGTTCGAGGCGCAAGCCAACGAGCGTCCGCAAGCCGTTGCCGCCGTGCACAACGAGCACAGCCTGACCTACGCCGAGTTGAACCACCGGGCCAATCGCCTGGCCCGTCATCTGGTTGGTCTCGGCGTGCGACCGGGGGATCGGGTGGCGATTGCGCTGGAGCGTTCGCTCGAGCTGCTGGTCAGCCAACTGGCGATCCTCAAGTGCGCCGCCGTCTATGTCCCACTGGATGTCAGCGCGCCTCTGGAGCGTCAGCAGTTCATGGTGCAGGACAGCGGGGCACAGGTCGTGCTGACGTCGGGCACGGCGGTAGCGCCTGAAGCCTCGCAACGGGTCGATCTGGATACGCTGGTCTTCAATGAAGCCGCCGATAACCTCCACCTGACGCAAAGCGGCGAATCGGTGGCCTACATCATGTACACCTCCGGCTCCACCGGCACCCCGAAAGGCGTGCTGGTGCCACATCGGGCGATCAACCGACTGGTGATCAACAACGGCTACGCCGAGTTCAACGCCCAGGACCGGGTGGCCTTTGCCTCCAACCCGGCCTTCGATGCCAGCACCCTCGACGTCTGGGCACCGTTGCTCAACGGCGGTTGTGTGGTGGTGGTCGACCAGGACGTGCTGTTGTCCCAGGCGGATTTCCACGCGCTGTTGCTCGAACAATCGGTCAGCGTGCTGTGGATGACCGCTGGTCTGTTCCATCAATACGCCGCGGGGCTGATGTCGGTGTTCGCCCAATTGCGCTACCTGATCGTCGGTGGCGATGTGCTCGACCCAGCAGTGATCGGCCGCGTCCTGAAAGAAGGCGCGCCGGCTCATCTGCTCAACGGTTATGGCCCGACCGAAGCCACCACGTTTACCACCACCCACGAGATCAAGAGCGTGGGCGAGGGCGGTATTCCCATCGGTCGTCCGATCGGCAACACCCGTGTCTATGTGCTGGATGCCAATCGTCAGCCAGTGCCCATTGGCGTGGCCGGCGAGCTGTACATCGGTGGCGATGGCGTGGCGAAAGGGTACTTGAATCGTCCCGAGCTGAGCGCCGAGAAGTTTGTTGTCGACCCGTTCAATGCCGATCCCGGTGCCTTGCTCTACCGCACCGGCGACCTGGCGCGCTGGCGGGCGGACGGCACGGTGGATTACCTGGGACGTAACGACGACCAGGTGAAGATCCGTGGTTTCCGTATCGAACTGGGCGAGATCGAAGCCCGGTTAGGCCAGCATGACGAGGTCAAGGATGTCGTGGTGCTGGTGCGCGAAGACGTCCCGGGTGAGAAGCGCCTGGTGGCGTACTTCACGCCGCGGGACCTGGACGTTGCGCCACACATCGAGACCCTGCGTACTCATTTGCAGGGGCAATTGCCGGACTACATGATTCCGGTGGCCTACATTCGCCTCGACACACTGCCGTTGACCGCCAACGGCAAGCTCGACCGCCGCGCACTGCCGGCGCCGGACAGCGAAGCCTACGTCAGCCGTGAATATGAAGCGCCGCAGGGCGAGGTCGAGCAGCTCTTGGCACAACTCTGGGCCGAGCTGCTCAGGGTTGAGCAAGTGGGTCGCCATGACAATTTCTTCGAACTGGGCGGCCATTCGCTGTTGGCCGTCACGCTGATCGAACGCATGCGCCAGGTCGGCTTGAGCGCCGACGTGCGCGTGCTGTTTGGTCAGCCGACCCTGGCCGCACTGGCCGCGGCGATTGGCAGCGGCAGGGAAGTCAGCGTTCCGGCGAACTTGATTCCTTTGCATTGCGACCACATCACCCCTGATCTGTTACCGCTGGTCAACCTGTCCCAGGCCGCCATCGACCGACTCGTCGCCACGGTGCCGGGTGGTGCGCGCAACGTGCAGGACATCTACCCGCTGGCGCCGCTGCAGGACGGCATTCTCTACCATCACCTGGCCGCCGAGCAGGGCGACCCCTATGTGCTGAAAACCGTGTTCGAACTGCAGAGTCGCGACCGCTTGGCGGCGTTTGTGGACGCGCTGCAATACGTCATCGATCGCCACGACATCCTGCGCACCAGTGTGGTGTGGCAAGGCTTCGACGCACCGATCCAAGTGGTGTGGCGCGAAGCGAAGCTGCATCTGGAAGAGATCGCCCTGGACATTGCCAAGGGCGAGATCACGGCGCAGTTGCAGGAGCGTTTCGACCCGCAACGCTACCGGCTGGACATCACCCAGGCCCCGCTGATGCGTCTGGTCTTTGCCGAAGACGCGCTCAACCAGCGTTGGGTCGCGGTGTTGTTGTTCCACCATATGGCCCTCGACCACACGGCGTTGGAAGTGGTGCAGCAAGAGATGCAGGCGCACCTGCTGGGCCAAACCGACCAACTGCCCGTGGCGATGCCGTACCGCGCCTATGTGGCGCAAGCGCGCCTGGGGGTGAGTCAACAAGAGCACGAAGGGTTCTTCCGCGAGATGCTCGCCGATGTCGACGAGCCGACCTTGCCGTTCGGCTTGCAGGACGTGAGCGGCGACGGACAGGCCATCGAGCAGGCCCGGCAGGTTGTCGAGGCGACCTTGAGCCTGCGTCTGCGGGCGCAAGCCCGGCAGTTGGGCGTGAGTGCCGCCAGCTTGGTCCACTTGGCCTGGGCGCAGGTACTGGGGCGTGTGTCAGGCAAGGACGATGTGGTGTTCGGTACGGTCCTGTTGGGCCGGATGCAGAGCGGCGATGGTGCTGACCGGGCGCTGGGCATGTTTATCAATACCTTGCCGCTGCGGATCGACGTGAGCAGCCAAGGCGTGCGCGAGGGGGTGAAAGCCACTCACGCACGGCTGACCGGGTTGTTGGGCCATGAACACGCCTCGCTGGCCTTGGCCCAGCGTTGCAGCGGCGTGGTTGCGCCGCTGCCGCTGTTCAGCGCGCTGCTCAATTATCGGCACAGCGCCAGTGCAGCGGCCGAGGTCTCGAATGAAACCCAGGCCGCATGGCAGGGCATCGAGTTCCTGAGCAACGAAGAACGGACCAATTACCCGCTGACCCTATCGGTGGATGACCTGGGCGATGGCTTCATGCTGAGCGCCCTGGTAGTGCAGGGCATCGGTGCGGCACGCATCTGCGCCTACATGCACACGGCCCTGGAAAGTCTGGTGCAGGCCCTCGAACACGCGCCCCAGACGCCACTCAACCGACTGGAGATCCTGCCGCAAAGCGAGCGCAATCAGTTGCTGGAGGACTTCAACGCCACCCAGCGCGTCTATCCACATGAGCAGACCGTCCTGGCGCTGTTCGAGGCTCAGGCCACGTACCTGCCGCAGGCGATTGCAGCGGTGCACGGGCAGCGGCAAGTGAGCTACGCGCAGTTGAACGAGCAGGCCAACCGCCTGGCCCATCACCTGATCGGCCTCGGCGTGCAACCGGACGACTGCGTGGCCATCCTGCTGCCACGCTCCATCGAGTTGCTGGCCAGTCAACTGGCGATCCTCAAGTGCGCGGCGGCCTACGTGCCGCTGGACCGCAACGCCTCCCTGGAGCGCCAGGGCTTCATGCTCGACGACTGCCAAGCCCGGTACCTGCTGACGTTCAGTACCGAGGCGGTGCCTGCGGGCGCGCGGCGCATCGACCTGGACACGCTGGACAGCCAAGGGCCGGCACACAACCCGGCATTGGCGCAGTCCAGCGAGTCGATCGCCTACATCATGTACACCTCGGGTTCCACCGGGCAGCCCAAGGGCGTGCTGGTGCCACACCGGGCCATCAACCGCCTGGTGATCAACAACGGCTACGCCGACTTCAACGCGCAGGACCGCATCGCCTTCGCCTCGAATCCGGCGTTCGACGCCAGCACCATGGACGTCTGGGGCGCCTTGCTCAATGGCGGGCAGGTGGTGGTGATCGACCATGAAACCCTGCTTGAGCCGTCAAGGTTTGCCCAGGTCCTGCAGGACTCGAGCGCCACGGTGCTGTTCGTGACCACGGCAATCTTCAACCAATACGTGCAACTGATTCCCCAGGCCCTCGGCGGCTTGCGGATCCTGCTGTGCGGCGGCGAACGGGCCGATGTGGCGTCGTTCCGGCGCTTGCTGGACCTGGCGCCCGGTTTGCGCCTGGTGCACTGCTATGGCCCGACCGAAACCACCACCTACGCCACCACCCTCGAGGTGAAGGCCGTGGCGGCGGACGCCGAATGCGTGCCCATTGGCGGACCGATCGGCAATACCCAGGTGTACGTGCTCGATGCACGCCAGCAATTGGCGCCGTTGGGTGTCGTCGGTGAGATGTACATCGGCGGCCAGGGCGTGGCCAAGGGGTATCTGAATCGACCGGACCTGACCGCGGAAAAATTCATCGCCGACCCGTTCAGCCATGACCCCGACGCGCTGCTGTACCGCACCGGTGACCTCGGTCGCTGGTTGCCGGAAGGCAGCCTGGAATGCCTGGGGCGCAACGATGATCAAGTGAAGATCCGCGGTTTCCGCATCGAGCTGGGCGAGATCGAAGCCAAGCTGGTGGCCTGTGACGGCGTGAAGGACGCGGTGGTGCTGGTGCGAGCCGATGAAACCGGCGAGAAACGCCTGGTGGCCTATGTCATTGCCCAACCGCAAGTCACGCTGAGCGTGGCCGGGTTGCGCGAGCAATTGTCCTCGACCTTGTCCGAGTACATGGTGCCTGCGGCGTTCGTGACGTTGCCGGCGTTCCCGTTGACGCTCAACGGCAAGGTGGACCGCAAGGCGCTGCCGGCGCCGGACGCCGAGGCTTACGCGAGCCAGGCCTACGCGGCGCCCCAGGGCGAGATCGAACAGGTCTTGGCCGGTATGTGGGCCGAGTTGTTGAAAGTGGAGCGGATCGGTCGCCACGATCACTTCTTCGAGCTGGGTGGCCACTCGCTGCTGGCGGTGACGCTGATCGAACGCATGCGCCAGGCCGGCTTGAGCGCCGACGTGAGGGTGCTGTTCAGCCAGCCAACCTTGGCCGCACTGGCCGCGGCGATTGGCAGCGGCAGGGAAGTCCGCGTGCCGGCGAACCTGATTCCTTTGGACTGTGAACACATCACCCCGGACTTGTTGCCCTTGATCAACCTGTCCCAGGAGGCCATCGACCGCCTCGTCGCCACCGTTCCCGGTGGTGCGCGCAACGTGCAGGACATCTACCCGTTGGCGCCATTGCAGGAAGGCATCCTCTATCACCACCTGGCCGCCGAGCAGGGCGACCCCTATGTGTTGCAATCGCAATTCGCCTTCGACAACCGTGAGCGCCTCGATGCCTTCATCGGCGCACTGCAAGTGGTGATCGATCGCCACGACATCTTGCGCACCAGTGTGGTCTGGGAAGGCTTGGATGAGCCGGTGCAAGTGGTCTGGCGCCAGGTGGTGCTGGCGCCGCAGTGCATCGTTCTCGATGCCACGGCCGGCGACATCGCCACGCAATTGGCCAGCCGTTTCGATGCGCGTCACAGTCGCCTGGATTTGGGCCGGGCACCGTTGTTGCACCTGGCTTACGCCCGGGACGAGGCCCAGGATCGCTGGGTCGCGATCCTGTTGTTCCATCACATGGCCCTGGACCACACCGCCCTGGACGTGATGCAGCATGAAATGCAAATGCACCTGCTGGGCCAGGACGAACACCTGGTCGCATCGGTGCCGTACCGCAACTACGTGGCCCAGGCCCGCCTGGGGACGAGTGAACAGGAGCACGAAGCGTTTTTCCGCGACATGCTTGGCGATATCGACGAGCCGACGCTGCCATTCGGCCTGGCCCAGGTTCAAGGCGACGGGCACGGCATCGAAGAAACGAAGGTGTTTGTCGATGACGCCCTGAGCCAGCGCCTGCGCACGCAAGCCCGCCAGCTGGGTGTCAGTGCCGCCAGCCTGGTCCATTTGGCCTGGGCCCAAGTCCTGGCCGTGGCGTCGGGCCAGGAGAACGTGGTGTTCGGCACGGTCCTGCTGGGCCGGATGCAGGGCGGGGACGGGGCTGACCGGGCCCTGGGCATGTTCATCAACACCTTGCCCATCTGCGTGCCGGTGAATAAGCAAAGCGTGCGGGACGCGGTGAAGATGACCCATGCGCGGCTGACCGGGTTGCTGGGGCATGAGCATGCCTCCCTGGCCCTGGCCCAACGCTGCAGTGACGTGGCCTCGCCAGCGCCGCTGTTCAGCGCGCTGCTGAACTTCCGCCACAGTTCGCTGCAGGTGACGGATGAGGCATTGTCCGCCTGGAGCGGCATGCAAATCTTGTCCAGCGAGGAACGTACCAACTATCCGCTGACGCTGAACGTCGACGACCTGGGCGAAGGCTTCAGCCTGACGGTTCAGGTCGAGTCCCGGATCGGTGCGCAACGTATCTGTGACTATGTGCAGGAGGCCCTGCAGAGCCTGGTTGACTCCTTGGAACAAGCGCCGCAGACGGCGGTGCGCAACCTCGCGGTATTGCCACCGGCCGAACGCAAGCACCTGCTGGAAACCTGGAATGCGCCAGAGGCGACGTATGCCCATGACGCGCTGATCCATCGTCAATTCGAGGCCCAGGTTGCGACGCAATCCGGCGCGGTGGCGGTGGTGTTCGAGGATCAGGCTCTGACCTACGGCGAACTCAACGCCCAGGCCAACCAGCTCGCTCATCGCTTGTTGTCCCTGGGCATTCGCCCGGATGACCGGGTGGCCATCTGTGTCGAACGCGGCTTGGACATGATCGTCGGCCTGCTGGGGATCTTGAAAGCCGGTGCCGGCTATGTGCCGTTGGACCCGGCTTCCCCGGCGGAACGTATCGCCTACATGCTCGAGGACAGTGCCCCCGTGGCGATCGTGGTGCATGCCGCCACCCAGGCGCTGCTGGCCGAAGAGTCGGTACGGGTGATCGAACTCGATAGTCCGGCGTTGCGCAGCCAGTCCACTGCCAACCCGCAAGTACCGGGCCTGACCTCGTCGCAATTGGCCTACGTGATCTACACCTCCGGTTCCACCGGGTTGCCCAAGGGGGTGATGGTCGAGCACCGCAACGTCGCGCGGCTGTTTTCGGCGACCCAACCCTGGTTCGAGTTCGGCCAGCAAGACGTCTGGGCACTGTTCCATTCCTTCGCCTTCGATTTCTCGGTCTGGGAAATCTGGGGTGCGTTGATCCATGGCGGACGCCTGCTGGTGGTGCCACAGCTGGTCAGCCGCTCCCCGCAAGACTGCTACGCGCTGCTGTGCCAGGCCGGTGTGACCGTGCTGAACCAGACGCCAAGCGCTTTCCGGCAACTGATCGTGGCCCAGGGCGAAAGCGATCTGCGCCACAGCCTGCGCCAGGTGATCTTTGGCGGTGAAGCGCTGGAAACCGCGATGCTCAAGCCCTGGTACGCCCGTGTAGCCAATGCTGGGACACAGTTGGTGAACATGTACGGCATTACTGAGACGACGGTGCACGTGACCTACCGTCCCCTCGAAGCGGCCGACGCGCAGTTGACGGGCGTCAGCCCCATCGGCAAGCGCATTCCCGACCTGCAACTGTATGTGCTCGACGCCCGGCGCGAGCCGGTGCCGGTAGGCGTGGTGGGTGAGATGTACGTGGGTGGCGCAGGCGTGGCGCGGGGTTACCTGAACCGGCCCGAGTTGACCCAGGAACGTTTTATCGCCGACACCTTTAGCGGCTGTGAAGGGGCGCGCCTGTACAGGACCGGCGACCTCGGCCGCTGGCTGGCCGACGGCAGCATCGAATACCTGGGCCGCAACGACGACCAGGTGAAGATCCGCGGTTTCCGCATCGAACTGGGCGAGATCGAAGCGACCTTGGCCGCCTGCGAGGGGGTCAGCGAGGCGCTGGTGATAGCCCGTGAAGACGCGCCGGGGGACAAGCGTCTGGTGGGCTATGTGATTGCCGCAGACGGCGCGCAACCGTCAGCCGCTGAGCTGCGCGCACAATTGCTGGTTTCGCTGGCGGACTACATGGTGCCCAGCGCGTTCGTGGTCCTTGAGGCGTTCCCGCTGACCACCAACGGCAAGCTTGACCGCAAGGCCTTGCCGGCGCCGGATCAGTCGGCGGTGGCGGCCCGCGAATACGAAGCGCCGCAAGGCGAGGCCGAGACGGTCATTGCCGCGATCTGGCAAGACCTGCTGGACCTCGAGCGGATCGGCCGTCACGACAACTTCTTCGAGCTGGGCGGCCATTCGCTGCTGGCGGTCAAGCTGATCGAGCGCATGCGCCACGTCGGCTTGAGTGCCGACGTGCGGGTGCTGTTCGGCCAACCGACGCTGGCGGCCCTGGCTGCCGCGGTGGGCGGGTACACGGAAGTCGTGGTGCCGGGCAACGCCATCCCGGACGGTTGCACGCGGATCACCCCGCAGATGTTGCCCCTGGCCGACCTGGACCAGGGCGCCATCGACCGGATCGTGGCCATGGTCCCGGGTGGCGTGGCAAATGTGCAGGATATCTACGCCCTGGCGCCGTTGCAGGAAGGGATCCTGTATCACCACATCGCCGCCGCCCAAGGCGATCCCTACTTGCAGTACGTGATGTTCGCGTTCGACAGCTTCGCCCATGTGGAACACTTCACCCAGGCGCTGCAAGCCGTCGTCTGCCGTCACGATATCCTGCGCACCGGGGTGCTCTGGGAAGGCCTGGCCGAGCCCGTACAGGTGGTCTGGCGTGAGGCGCGGCTGGTGGTCGAGTCGGTTGACCTGGATCCGGCGGCCGGGGAGGTTGCCACGCAGTTGCATCAGCGTTTCGACCCTCGGCACTATCGCCTGGACATCCGCCAGGCGCCGCTGCTGCGGGTCGCTTATGCGCAAGACCCGGCCAACCAGCGCTGGGTGGGCATACTGTTGTTTCATCACTTGGTGGACGACGCCACCTCGCTGGCCGTGCTGTCGGCGGAGATCGAGGCGCACATGCTCGGCCAGGCACAACGCCTGCCGGCATCGGTGCCGTATCGCAACTACGTGGCCCAGGCTCGGTTGGGCGTGAGTCGCGAAGCCCATGAACGGTTCTTCCGCGACATGCTCGCCGATGTCGACGAGCCGACGTTGCCGTTCGATTTGCAGGATGTGCAAGGCGACGGCAGCGGCATCGAAGAGGTGCGCCAGGAGGTCGAGGCCGACCTCAGCCGTCGGCTGCGGCTCCAGGCACGTCAGCTCGGAGTGAGCGCGGCGAGCCTGTATCACTTGGTCTGGGCCCAGGTACTGGGCACGGTGTCGGGTCGCGACGACGTGGTGTTCGGCACCGTGTTGGTAGGGCGGATGCAGGGCGGCGAGGGCGCCGACCGTGCACTGGGGATGTTCATCAATACCTTGCCGTTGCGAGTGAGCCTGGGGCAGACCGGTGTCCGTGCCGGTGTGAAAGCGACCCATGCGCGCCTGAGCGCGTTGCTCGGCCATGAGCACGCCTCGCTGGTGCTGGCGCAACGTTGCAGCGGCGTGGAGGCGCCGACGCCGTTGTTCAGTGCCTTGCTCAACTATCGCCATACCGGCGCGGCGGCTTCAGCCGAAGCGCTGTCGGCCTGGGACGGTATCCGGGTGCTCAGTGGTGAGGAGCGGACCAACTACCCGCTGACGTTGTCGGTGGATGACCAGGGCGAGGCGTTCAGCTTCAGCGTCATGACCCCGGCGCGCATTGGTGCGCAGCGGCTTTGCGGTTATGTGCAAGTGGCGCTGGAAGGCCTGATCCAGATGCTTGAGCAGACGCCAGAGGCGCCGTTGCACCAACTGTCGATCCTGCCGCCGAGCGAGCGTTTGAAACTGTTGGCCGAGTTCAATACCGGTGGTGCCGATGACCCGCAGGAGCAGACCGTTCTCGGGCTGTTCGAAGCCCAGGCCCAACGCACGCCAGAGAGCGTGGCCGTCCTGCATGGCGAGCACGCGTTGAGCTATCGCCAGTTGGACGCGCGAGCCAACCAGTTGGCGCATTACCTGCGCAAGCAGGGCGTGAAACCGGATTCGCGCGTGGCGATCTGTGTCCAGCGCAGCGCCGAGATGGTGATCGGCTTGCTGGCGATTCTCAAGGCGGGCGGTGGTTATGTGCCGTTGGATCCGGCTTATCCCGCCGAGCGGATTGCCTACATGCTGGTCGACAGCGAGCCGGTTGCGGTGCTGGCCCAGGTAGCGACCCGAGGGCTCTTGTCGCAGGTTCAGGTGCCACTGATCGACCTGGACGACGGTCCATGGCAAGACGAGCCGGAGCATACCCCGCAGATCACCGGCTTGACGCCGGCCCACCTGGCCTACGTGATCTACACCTCCGGCTCCACTGGCTTGCCCAAAGGGGTGATGGTCGAACATCGCGGCTTGCGCAACCTGCTGGACTGGTACCTCGAGGACCTGGCTTTCCACGCCGGCGACGCAGTGCTGCTGGCGTCCTCCTACAACTTCGACCTGACCCAGAAAAACATCCTCGCACCGCTGATGGTCGGGGCCTCGTTGCACCTGGCCGCCGAACCCTTCAACCCCGGCGCCATTGTCGCCCAGGTCGCCGAGGCCGGGATTACCCACCTCAATATGTCGCCCAGCGCCTTCCACGCACTGGTGGACGCCGACCACGGGCAAGCCCTGGCCTGCCTGAAACGGGTAGTCCTGGGGGGCGAGCCGATCCAGGTCGCCATGCTGGAAAAACTCGCCCAGCCACGGCCCACGGTGATCAACAGCTACGGGCCGACCGAGTGCAGCGACGTGGTCGCCTGGTACACCGCCGACAGCGACCTTGAGACCTACCGGCACCAGTCGATCCCCATTGGCCGGCCAGTCCGAAACATGCAATTGCATGTGCTGGACGCCCACGGGCAACTGCTGCCAGTGGGTGTACCCGGCGAGATCCATATCGGCGGTGTCGGTGTGGCCCGCGGTTACCTCAACCTGCCGCAACTCAGCGCCGAACGCTTCATCGCCGACCCGTTCTACGGCAAGGCCGACGCGCGCCTGTACAAGACCGGCGACCTCGGCCGCTGGCTGCCTGACGGCACCTTGCAGTACCTGGGGCGCAATGACGATCAGGTGAAGATCCGCGGCTTCCGTATCGAACTGGGCGAGATCGAAGCCAAGCTCGCCCAGCACGATGGGGTGAAGGAGGCCGCGGTGCTGGTCCGTGAGGACGTACCGGGGGAACAACGCCTGGTGGCCTATTTCACCCAATACGCGCCGGACGAAGCGGCGGACATCGACGCGCTGCGTACCTGGCTGCTGGCCCAACTACCGACCTTCATGGTGCCGGTGGCCTATGTAGGCCTCGACGCCATGCCGCTGACCCCCAACGGCAAGCTCAACCGCAAGGTACTGCCGGCGCCGGACCTGGAGGCTTTCATCACCCGGGGCTACGAAGCCCCCATCGGCGAAACCGAAATCACACTGGCCCAGTTGTGGGCTGAAGTGCTCAACGTAGAGCGCGTAGGGCGTCACGATCACTTCTTTGAACTGGGCGGGCATTCCTTGCTTGCCGTCAGCCTGATGGAACGGATGCGCCAAGAGGGTCTGGAAGCGGATGTGCGGACGTTGTTCGAGCAGCCCACGCTCTCGGAATACGCGGCAACGACAGAAAAAATGGAGATTGTCCTGTGAGTGTGATCGAACTGTTGGCGACACTAAAAGAAAAAGACGTACAGCTTTCAGTCAAGGGCGATCAGCTCGTGGTACGGGGCCGCAAACAGTCTCTTAGCGAGCCGGCGGTGCTGGCCTTGCTGCGCGAGCACAAAGCCGCGTTGATCGAGTTGATCCAGGCCGGGGAATACGATGACAGCAAGGCTGGCGAAATCGACATCCCAGCCAATGCCATCGCGCCCGGTTGCAGGCATATCACGCCGCAGATGCTGCCACTGGTGACCCTCGACCAGCCGGCCATCGACCGCATCGTGGCCACTGTGCCGGGCGGTGCGGCCAACGTGCAGGACATCTACCCGCTGGCGCCGTTGCAGGAGGGGATTCTTTATCACCACCTGACCGCCACCCAGGGCGATCCCTACTTATTGCAGGCGCACTTCAGCATCTCCCGGCAGGAGCGCCTGACGGATTTTGTCGACGCCTTGCAAAGCGTGATCGACCGCCACGATATCCTGCGCACTGCCATCGTCCGCGAGGGGTTGCAAGAAGCGGTGCAGGTGGTCTGGCGCGAGGCCCGGTTGGGCGTCAAGGACATCAGTGCCGACCTCGCCGAGGGTGACGTCATGGCGCAATTGCAGGCGCGCTTCGATCCTCGACATTATCGCCTGGACGTCAGCCAGGCGCCGCTGTTGCTGCTGGTGGTCGCCGAGGACCCAGCCAAGCAGCGCTGGGCCGCCATGCTGCTGTTCCATCACATGGCCCTCGACCACGCAGCCCTGACGGTTGTGCAGAGTGAAATGCAAGCCTACCTGATGGGGCAGGCCGGGCAATTGCAGCCGGCCGCTCCTTACCGCGACTATGTCGCTCGGACCCGACAGGCTGGCCAGCGCCAGGCTGACGAGAGGTTCTTCCGCCAGATGCTGGGGGACGTCGAGGAGCCGACCTTACCCTTTGGCCAACAGGATGTGCTGGGCGACGGCAGTGCCATCGAAGAAAGCCATCTGGCACTGGCCCCAGACCTCAGTCGCCGCCTGCGCACGCAGGCACGTCAGCTTGGCGTGAGCGCGGCGAGCATTTTTCACCTGGCCTGGGCGCAGGTGCTCGGCGGTGTATCGGGCCGTGACGACGTGGTGTTCGGCACGGTGATGCTCGGTCGCATGCAGGCCGGTGAAAGCATGACCCGGGCCCTGGGCATGTTTATCAATACCTTGCCGCTGCGCGTGGGTGTAGGTGCACAGAGCGTGCGCGATGGGGTGAAAAGCACCCACGCCGGGTTGAGCAGCCTGCTCAGTCACGAATACGCCTCCCTGGCCCTGGCGCAACGTTGCAGCGGCGTGGCGGCGCCGGCGCCGCTGTTCAGCGCGCTGCTGAACTACCGTCACAGTGCCAGCGCGGCGCATACCCCCGCGGCTGAAGTCAGCCTGGCCTGGGACGGGATGGAGGCCCTGGGCGCGGAAGAACGCACCAACTACCCACTGATCCTCTCGGTGGACGATTTCTCCGATGACTTCGCCTTGTCGGTGCAAGCCACTGCGCTGATCGGCGCGCAACGCATCGGCGATTACATGCAGGCAGCCGTTGAAAACCTGGTCGCCGCCTTGGAGTCTGCGCCCGGAGCGATGCTCAACAGCCTGTCGTTCCTGCCAGAATCGGAGCGTGAACGGGTGCTGCTGTCGTTCAACGACACCGACCTTGATTATCCGCGGGAACAACCGATTCATGCCTTGTTCGAGGCCCAGGCCGAGGCGCGCCCGGACGCGCCGGCAGCGGTACAGGGTGGGCAAGTCCTGACTTACCGCGAACTGGACAGCCAAGCCGGGCGTCTGGCCAGGCATCTGCTCGACCTTGGCCTGCAAGCGGGTCAAACCGTGGCGATCCTGCTGCCGCGCTCGCTCGATCTACTGGTCAGCCAGTTGGCCGTCCTCAAGTGCGCGGCGGTGTACTTGCCACTGGACATCAACGCGCCCGGCGAGCGCCAGCAGTTCATGATCGAGGACAGTCACGCCGTACTGGCCTTGACCCACAGCCGCGAAGCCTTGGCGGCGGATGTGCGTCGGGTGGACCTGGACAGTGTCGACCTTCCCGAGCCAGCGGCCCATTACAGCCAGCAACCCGCATCGAGCGAAGCGCCGGCCTACATCATGTACACCTCAGGTTCCACGGGGACGCCCAAGGGCGTGCTGGTGCCACATCGGGCCATCAGCCGGCTGGTGATCAATAACGGTTATGCCGACTTCAACCAGCAGGACCGGGTGGCCTTCGCCTCCAATCCGGCCTTCGACGCCAGCACACTGGAAGTCTGGGCACCGTTGCTCAACGGCGGTTGCGTCGTTGTGGTCGACCAGGACGTGCTGTTGTCCCAGGAACGCTTGCACAGGCTGTTGCTCGAGCAAGCGGTGAATGTGTTGTGGATGACGGCGGGGCTGTTTCACCAATATGCCGACCGCCTGATGGACGTGTTCGCCCAGTTGCGCTACTTGATTGTCGGGGGCGATGTGCTGGACCCCGCGGTGATCGCCCGCGTCCTGCAGGACGGCGCGCCGGCCCATCTGCTCAACGGCTACGGCCCGACGGAAGCGACGACGTTCTCGACCACCTACGAAATCCAGGCCATTGGCGACGGCAGCGTCCCGATTGGCCGGCCCTTGGGCAACACCCGGGTCTACATCCTCGATGCGCAGCAGCGACCCGTGCCCCAAGGCGTGGCCGGCGAGCTGTATATCGGCGGCCTGGGGGTCGCCAAAGGTTACTTGAACCGACCGGACCTGACCGCCGAGAAATTCCTTCTCGACCCGTTCAGCCAGAACGCCCAGGCCCTGATGTACCGCACCGGCGATCTCGGACGCTTCCGGGAGGACGGCAATATCGAGTACCTGGGCCGCAACGACGGCCAGGTGAAGATCCGCGGCTTCCGCATCGAACCGGGGGAGATCGAAGCCCGCCTGGGGCAACACGCTGCGGTGAAAGAGGCGACGGTGCTGGTGCGTGAAGACGTTCCCGGCGAAAAACGCCTGGTGGCTTATTTCACCTTGCATTCAACGGATGACAGCGCGGACATCGAAGCCCTGCGCGCGCACCTGCAAAGCCGCTTGCCGGACTATATGGTGCCGGCCGCCTACGTGCGGCTCGATGCCCTGCCGCTGACCCCCAACGGCAAGCTCGACCGCAAGGCCCTGCCGGTGCCGGATCAGGCGTCGATCGTTACCCGGGGCTACGAAGCCCCACTGGGCGACACCGAAATCACCCTGGCTCGCCTCTGGCAGCAAGTCCTTAACGTCGAGCGGGTGGGACGCCACGATCATTTCTTCGAACTGGGCGGCCATTCCTTGCTCGCCGTCAATCTGATCGAGCAGATGCGCCAGGTCGGCTTGAGTGCCGATGTCCGTGTGCTGTTCGGCCAGCCGACCCTTGCGGCACTGGCCGCGGCGGTGGGGGGCGGCAATGAGGTCGAGGTGCCGGCCAACGGCATCACCCCCGATTGTGAACGGATCACCCCGCAGATGCTGCCGCTGGCGACATTGACCCAGGAGGCGATCGACCGGATCGTTGCCGCGGTGCCGGGTGGTGTGCCCAACGTGCAGGACATCTACCCGCTGGCACCGTTGCAGGAAGGTATTCTCTATCACCATGTCTCGGCACAGCAGGGCGATCCCTACGTGTTGCAGGCGCTGTTCGCCTTCCAGGACAAGGCACGCCTCGACGCCTTCGCCCAGGCCCTGCAAGGGGTCATCGACCGGCACGACATCCTGCGCACCTCGATCATGTGGGAGGGACTGGAGCAGCCGATACAGGTGGTCTGGCGCAAGGCGCTGTTGAGCGTCGAGCAACTGCAGCTGGACGCGTCGGACGCCGATGCCGTGACCCAGCTGCATGCACGTTACGACTCTCGTCATCATCGCCTGGACATTCGCCAGGCCCCGCTGATGTGCCTGCGTTATGCCCATGACCCGGTCAACCAGCGCTGGGTGGCGATGTTGCTGTTCCACCACATTGCCCTGGACCATACCGCGCTGGAGGTGGTGCAGCAGGAAATGCAGGCGCACCTGCTCGGCCAGGCCGGACAATTGGCCGCCGCGCTGCCGTACCGCAACTATGTGGCCCAGGCGCGCCTGGGTGTCAGCGAGGCAGAACATGAGGCGTTTTTCCGCGAGATGCTCGGTGATGTCGACGAGCCGACCCTGCCGTTGGGATTGCAACAGGTGCAGGGTGACGGTCGCGGCATCGAGGAGGCCAAGCTGGAAGTGGACGCCGTTTTGAGCCACCGCTTGCGGGCGCAGGCGCGGCAGCTCGGGGTGAGTGCGGCGAGCCTGCATCATTTGGCTTGGGCGCAGGTGCTGGGGCGCCTGTCCGCACGGGAGGACGTGGTGTTCGGCACGGTCCTGATGGGGCGGATGCAGGGCGGCGAGGGCGCTGACCGGGTCCTTGGCATGTTCATCAACACCTTGCCGCTGCGGGTCAACCTGGATGAGCAGGGGGCCCGCGCGGGAGTCAAGACCACCCATGGGCGACTGACTGCATTGCTCGGTCACGAACACGCTTCGTTGGCCCTGGCGCAACGTTGCAGCCGCGTCGCCGCACCGGCCCCGTTGTTCAGTGCGCTGCTGAACTACCGGCACAGCGCGATCGGTTCGGCTTCAGCCGAGGCCATGAGCGCCTGGCAGGGCATGGAAATCCTGAGCAACGAAGAGCGGACCAATTACCCGCTGACCCTATCGGTGGATGACCTGGGCGATGGCTTCATGCTGAGCGCCCTGGTGTTGCAAGGCATCGGTGCGGCGCGCATCTGCGCCTACATGCACACGGCCCTGGAAAGTCTGGTGCAGGCCCTCGAACACGCGCCGCAGACGCCACTCAACCGACTGGAGATCCTGCCGCAAAGCGAACGTAACCAGCTACTGGAGGATTTCAACGCCACCCAGCGCACCTATCCACATGAGCAAACCGTCCTGGCGCTGTTCGAGGCCCAGGCCGCGTACCTGCCGCAGGCGATTGCGGTGGTGCACGGGCAGCGGCAAGTGAGCTACGCGGCGTTGAACGAGCAGGCCAACCGCCTGGCCCATCACCTGATCGGCCTTGGCGTGCAACCGGACGACTGCGTGGCGATCCTGTTGCCACGTTCCATCGAGCTGCTGGCCAGCCAATTGGCGATCCTCAAGTGCGCGGCGGCCTACGTGCCGCTGGACCGCAACGCCTCCCTGGAACGCCAGGGCTTCATGCTCGACGACTGCCAGGCCAAGTGCCTGCTGACGTTCAGTACCGAGACCGTGCCCGAGGGTGCATCGCGCATCGACCTGGACACGCTGGACAGCCAGGGCCCGGCGCACAACCCGGCATTGGCGCAGTCCAGCGAGTCGATCGCCTACATCATGTACACCTCGGGCTCCACTGGCACCCCGAAAGGCGTGCTGGTTCCCCATCGAGCCATCAACCGTTTGGTGATCAACAACGGTTACGCCGACTTCAACGCGCAGGACCGCATCGCCTTCGCCTCTAACCCGGCGTTCGACGCCAGCACCATGGACGTCTGGGGCGCCTTGCTCAATGGCGGGCAGGTGGTGGTGATCGACCACGAAACCCTGCTTGAGCCGTCAAGGTTCTCCCAGGTCTTGCAGGACTCGGGGGTTACGGTGCTGTTCGTGACCACGGCGATCTTCAACCAATACGTGCAACTGATTCCCCAGGCCCTCGGCCGCTTGCGGATCCTGCTGTGCGGCGGTGAACGGGCCGATGTGGCGTCGTTCCGGCGCTTGCTGGACCTGGCGCCCGGTTTGCGCCTGGTGCACTGCTATGGCCCGACCGAAACCACCACCTACGCCACCACCCTCGAGGTGAAGGCCGTGGCGGCGGACGCCGAATGCGTGCCCATTGGCGGACCGATCGGCAATACCCAGGTGTACGTGCTCGATGCACGCCAGCAATTGGCACCCTTGGGTGTCGTCGGCGAGATGTACATCGGCGGCCAGGGCGTGGCCAAGGGGTATCTGAATCGACCGGACCTGACCGCGGAAAAATTCATCGCCGACCCGTTCAGCCACGAACCCGACGCGCTGCTGTACCGCACCGGTGACCTCGGTCGCTGGTTGCCGGAAGGCAGCCTGGAGTGCTTGGGGCGCAACGATGACCAGGTGAAGATCCGCGGTTTCCGCATCGAGCTGGGCGAGATCGAAGCCAAGCTGGTGGCCTGTGACGGCGTGAAGGACGCGGTGGTGCTGGTGCGGGCCGATGAGTCCGGCGAGAAACGCCTGGTGGCCTATGTCATTGCCCAGCCGGCGGTTACGTTGAGCGTGGCCGGGTTGCGCGAGCAATTGTCCGCGACCCTGTCTGAGTACATGGTGCCTGCGGCGTTCGTGATGTTGCCGGCGTTCCCGTTGACGCTCAACGGCAAGGTGGACCGCAAGGCGCTGCCGGCGCCGGACGCCGAGGCTTACGCGAGCCAGGCCTACGAGGCACCCCAGGGCGAGATCGAACAGGTCTTGGCCGGTATGTGGGCCGAGCTGCTGAAAGTGGAACGGGTCGGGCGCCACGACAATTTCTTCGAATTGGGCGGGCATTCGTTGCTGGCGATGAGGCTGATCGAGCGCATGCGCCAGGTCGAGCTGTCGGTGGATGTGCGTGTGCTGTTCAGCCAGCCAACGCTGCAGGCGCTGGCCGCTGCGGTGGGCGGGCATCGTGAAGTGGTGGTGCCGGCCTGCGCCATCGTCGAAGGCTGTGAGCGCATCACACCGGCCATGTTGCCGCTGGCTGTATTGAGCCAGGAGGCCATCGATCGGATCGTGGCGAGCGTGCCGGGTGGGGCGCGTAACGTGCAGGACATCTATCCGCTGGCACCGTTGCAGGAAGGCATCCTTTATCACCATTTGACGGCGAAAATGGGTGATCCGTACGTGCTGCAGACGCTGTTCGGGTTTGACAGCCGGGCCCGCCTGGATGACTTTGCCCAGGCATTGCAGGGGGTGGTCGACCGGCACGACATTCTCAGGACCTCGATGGTCTGGGAAAACCTCGACGAACCGATGCAGGTGGTGTGGCGACAGGCTCGGCTCAGCGTCGATGAGTTGGAGGCGGACCCAAGTGCCGGCGATGCCGTTGCCCGGCTGTATGAGCGTTTCGATGCCCGGCATTACCGGTTGGACGTGCGTCAGGCCCCGATGCTGCGCCTGGCCATTGCCGAGGATGTCGCCAACCAGCGTTGGGTTGCCATGCTGCTGTTCCACCACATGGTCCTGGACCATACCGGCCTGGAAGTGCTGGAGCGTGAAATGCAGGCCCAGTTGCTGGGCAAGGTGCATGAACTGGGCGAATCGGTGCCTTATCGCAACTATGTGGCCCAGGCGCGCCTGGGTGTCGATCAACAGGCACATGAAGCGTTTTTCCGCGACATGCTTGGCGACATCGACGAGCCAACGCTGCCATTCGGCCTGCGGGACGTGCAAGGCGATGGCAATGGCGTGGAAGAGGTGAAGCTGGCCGTGGAGGCGGGCCTGTGCCGTCGTCTTCGTGCCCAGGCCCGCCAGTTGGGCATCAGCGCGGCCAGCCTGATGCACTTGGCCTGGGCGCAAGTCCTGGGCCGTGTCAGCGGTCGCGACGACGTGGTCTTCGGCACCGTGCTGTTGGGGCGCATGCAGGCCGGCGATGGGGCTGATCGGGCGCTGGGCATGTTCATCAACACCCTGCCATTGCGGGTGAGCCTGGCTGGACAAGGTGTATACGCAGCGGTGAAGGCGACCCACAAGCGACTCACCGGCCTGCTGGGCCATGAGCATGCTCCGTTGGCACTGGCCCAGCGTTGCAGTGGCGTGGTTGCGCCAACGCCGTTGTTCAGTTCGATGCTCAACTATCGTCATTGCGGGGTTGAGGTGACCGCGCAGGCGCTGACGGCGTGGCAAGGCATCGAGTCGATTGGCGGTGAAGAACGTACCAATTACCCCGTGACGCTGGCCGTGGATGATGAAGGCGAGGGCTTCAGCCTGGTGGTGCAGGCGCTGGTCGGGACCGGTGCGCGGCGTATCGGCGAATACGTGCAGACCACACTCGAAAGCCTGGTCACCGCTCTTGAGCAGGCTCCGGATACGCCATTGCAGGCCCTCGCGAGCCTGCCGGCGGCCGAACGCCAGCACCTGTTGGAAACGTTCAATGCCACTGCGGTCGACTACCCGCAGGGCCTGACCTTGCACGGCCTGTTCGAGGCGCGGGTCGAGGCTTGCCCGGACGCTGTAGCGGTAGTGGCCGACGAGGCGCAACTGAGTTACGCGCAACTCAATGAGCGGGCCAACCAGATTGCCCATCGCCTGCTGGAACTGGGCATTCGCCCGGATGACCGCGTGGCGATCTGTGCCGATCGCAGCCTGGACATGGTCGCGGGCCTGCTGGGGATTCTCAAGGCCGGTGCGGCGTATGTGCCGCTGGACCCGGATTATCCCCACGAGCGCCTGGCCTACATGCTGGAGAACAGCGCGCCCATGGTGGTGCTGACCCAACGTGCGTTGCAGGCGAGCCTGCCGGCGACGCAGGCGCGAACCTTGCTGCTGGATGAGGCGCAAGGGTTCTCGACGCAGCCCACCGACAATCCGCAGGTCGAAGGCCTGCATGCCCATCACCTGGCCTATGTCATCTACACCTCGGGCTCCACCGGCCTGCCCAAGGGCGTGATGAACGAGCATGGCGCGGTGGTCAACCGCCTGCTGTGGATGCAGGACGAATACGGCTTGACCGCCGCCGACGCGGTGCTGCAAAAGACTCCGTTCAGCTTTGATGTGTCGGTGTGGGAGTTCTTCTGGCCGCTGTTCAGTGGTGCGCGCCTGGTGATGGCCCGTCCGGGTGGGCATCGCGACCCGGCGTACCTGCGCGAAGTGATCCAGGTCCAGGGCATCACCACGCTGCACTTCGTGCCGTCGATGCTCGATGTGTTCCTGGCCCATGGCGAGGCAAGTCAATGCGCAGGTCTGGTGCGGGTGATGTGCAGCGGCGAGGCGTTGCCGGGTCATCTGGTGCGGCGCTTCAAGGCGCAATTGCCGCACACTGGGCTGTACAACCTGTACGGACCGACCGAAGCGGCGGTGGATGTGACCGCGTGGGACTGCACGGGCGCCGAAACGCCGGACAGCACGCCGATCGGCAAGCCGATTGCCAACACCCGGATCTACCTGCTCGATAGCCATCAACAACCGGTGCCCATGGGCGTGGCCGGGGAGATTTACATCGGCGGTGTGCAGGTGGCGCGGGGTTACCTGAACCGTCCGGAACTGACCGTCGAGCGTTTCCTGTGGGATCCGTTCAGCCGTGCGGCGAATGCGCGGATGTACCGTACCGGCGACCTGGGTCGCTACCTGCCGGACGGCAACATCGACTACCTGGGGCGCAACGATGACCAGGTGAAGATCCGTGGTTTCCGCATTGAGTTGGGCGAGATCGAAGCGCGGCTGGCGCAACACGAGACGGTGAAGGAAGCCGTGGTGCTGGCCCGTGAAGATGCACCGGGTGAAAAACGCCTGGTGGCCTATTTCACCCCGCACTCAGTGGATGAAATGGCGGATATCGAGGCCCTGCGTACCCATCTGTCAGGGCAACTGCCGGAATACATGGTGCCGAGCGCCTACGTGCGGCTCGATACGCTGCCGCTGACCCCCAACGGCAAGCTTGACCGCAAGGCGCTGCCGGCACCGGACCTGGACGCGGTGATCACCCGCGAATACGAGGCCCCACAAGGCGAAGTGGAAGCCCGCATTGCCCGGATCTGGGAAGACTTGCTCAAGCTCGAACAAGTCGGTCGCCACGACAATTTCTTTGAGCTGGGCGGGCACTCGCTATTGGCGGTGAAAATGATCGAACGCATGCGCCAGGTCGACCTGAGCGTCGATGTGCGGGTCTTGTTCGGTCAGCCCACGTTGGCCGCATTGGCCGCCGCCGTCGGTGGCTATCGGGAAGTTGTGGTGCCGGCCAACGGTATCCCGGCCGGTTGCACACGCATCACACCGGACATGCTACCGCTGGCCGAACTGTCTCAAGAGGAGATCGAGCGAATTATCGCGACGGTGCCGGGCGGCGCGACCAATGTCCAGGACATCTATGCCCTGGCGCCGCTGCAGGAAGGGATTCTGTATCACCACCTCACCGCCGCCGAAGGTGACCCCTATCTGCAGCAAGTGATATTCGGTTTCGACAATTTCACCCGCCTGGAAGATTTCGCCCACGCGTTGCAAGCCGTCATTATCCGACACGATATCCTGCGCACCGGTGTGCTCTGGGAGGGGCTGTCCGAGCCCATGCAGGTGGTCTGGCGTGACGCGCCATTGAGTTTCGAGTCGGTTGCGCTGGATCCGGCCCAGGGCGATATCGCCACACAGTTGCACCAGCGTTTCGACCCCAGGTTCTACCGCCTGGACATTCGCCAGGCGCCGATGATGCGGATTGTCTATGCGCAGGACACGGCGAACCAACGCTGGGTGGGCATGCTGTTGTTTCACCATCTGGTGGACGACGTCACGTCACTGGCGGTGCTGTCCGCGGAAATCGAGGCGCACATGCTCGGCCAGGCGCAGCGGCTGTCGGCGTCGGTGCCGTACCGCAATTACGTGGCCCAGGCCCGCTTGGGCGTGAGCCGTGAGGAGCACGAAACCTTCTTCCGCGACATGCTCGGCGATATCGACGAGCCGACGTTGCCGTTCGATTTGCAGGATGTGCAAGGCGATGGCAGCGGCCTCGAGGAGGTGCGCCAGGATGTCTCGACCGACCTGAGTCGCCGGTTGCGGGCCCAGGCGCGTCAGCTCGGGGTGAGTGCGGCGAGCCTGTATCACCTGGTTTGGGCGCAAGTCCTGGGCCAGGTGTCGGGCAAGGACGATGTGGTGTTCGGCACGGTGCTGGTGGGCCGGATGCAGGGCGGCGAGGGGGCCGACCGCGCGCTGGGGATGTTCATCAATACCTTGCCGTTGAGGGTAGGCCTGGGGGCGCAAGGTGTGCTCGTAGGGGTCAAGGCGACCCATGCCCGCCTGACCGCGTTGCTGGGCCATGAACATGCCTCCTTGGCGTTGGCGCAACGCTGCAGTGGCGTGCAGGCGCCGACGCCGTTGTTCAGTGCCTTGCTCAATTACCGTCACACCGCCACGGCGGTGTCGAGCGAGGCATTGTCGGCCTGGAACGGTATTCAGGTGCTGGGTGGCGAAGAACGGACCAACTACCCGCTGATGTTGTCGGTGGACGACCAGGGCGAAGCGTTCAGCTTTACCGTCATGACCCCGGCGCGCATTGGTGCGCAGCGGCTGTGTGGTTATGTGCAGCACACGCTGGAAAACCTGGTGGGCATGCTCGAACAGCAGCCGGACCTGCCCTTGCAGCACCTGTCGATCCTGCCGGCCTCTGAACGTGAGCAACTGCTGGTGACATTTAATGCCACCGAGGCCGACTATCCGCAACAGCAGACGATTCATGGTCTGTTCGAAGCCCAGGTCCAGCGTACGCCGGATGCCGTGGCAGTGATCCGTGGCGAGCAGCGCCTGAGCTATGGGGAACTGAACGAGCGGGCCAACCGCCTGGCCCACTACCTGCGCAAGCAGGGGGTGAAGCCCGATTCGCGGGTGGCGATCTGCGTCGAGCGTGGCATCGACATGGTTGTTGGGTTGCTGGCGATCCTCAAGGCCGGCGGCGGTTATGTACCGCTGGATCCGGCGTACCCGCTGGATCGGATTGCCTACATGCTGGAAGACAGTGCGCCGGCGGCGGTATTGACGCAGACGGCGACCCTTGGATTGCTGGCCGCAGCCTCGATGCCAGTGATCGATCTCGACAGTGGTTTGTGGCAGGACGAGTCCGTCCAGAATCCGGAGGTGGCCGAGCTGACGTCCTCACACCTGGCCTATGTCATCTACACCTCAGGTTCGACCGGTCTGCCCAAGGGCGTGATGATCGAACACCGCAACACGGTGAACTTCCTGACCTGGGCCCATCGTTCTTTCGATTCGCAGACCTTGGCGAAGACCCTGTTCTCGACGTCGTTGAACTTCGACCTGGCGGTCTACGAGTGCTTTGCGCCGCTGACCTCGGGCGGCAGCATCGAAGTGGTCACTAATGTGCTGGAACTGCAGCAGGGCGAGCACGACATCACCCTGATCAACACCGTGCCCTCGGCGCTCAAGGCCTTGCTGGAGTCCGGTGGGCTGGGCGAGGGCGTCGATACGGTGAACGTGGCCGGTGAAGCGCTCAAGCGCAGCCTGGTGGAAACCCTGTTCGAACAGACCCAGGTCAAACGCCTGTGCAACCTCTACGGCCCTTCGGAAACCACGACCTACTCAAGCTGGGTGTCGATGGCCCGCGAAGACGGATTTGCCGCGCATATCGGCAAACCCGTGGCGAACACCCAGTTCTATCTGTTGGATGAACACGGGCAACCGGTGCCGCTGGGCGTGCCGGGTGAAATCTACATCGGTGGTGCCGGGGTCGCTCGCGGTTATCTCAACCGTGATGACCTGACGGCTGAACGTTTCCTCAAGGATCCGTTCAGTACGGCTCCGAACGCCCGCATGTATCGCACTGGCGACCTGGGCCGCTACCTGCCGGACGGCAACATCGAATACCTGGGCCGCAATGACGACCAGGTGAAGATCCGTGGTTTCCGCATCGAACTGGGCGAGATCGAAGCCAAACTCGCCCAGGCTCCCAACATCAAGGAAACCGTAGTCCTGGCCCGGGAAGACGTGCCGGGGGACAAGCGCCTGGTGGCCTATTTCACCCAACACTCGCCGGACGAAGCAGTAGAGATCGAAACCCTGCGCATGCACCTGCAAGCGCAGCTGCCTGCCTACATGGTGCCCGCTGCCTACGTGCGCCTGGAGGCCTTGCCACTGACGCCGAACGGCAAGCTCGACCGCAAGGCGCTACCGGCCCCCGACAGCAATGCGTACACCACGCGTCTGTATGAAGCTCCCGTGGGTGACATGGAGATCAAGCTTGCAGCGCTGTGGGCAGAGTTGCTCAAGGTCGAACGGGTGGGGCGGCATGACCACTTCTTCGAACTGGGTGGTCACTCGTTGCTCGCTGTGACGCTGATCGAACGCATGCGCAAGGACGACATGGAGGCCGATATCCGTGTGCTGTTCGGCCAGCCGACACTGGCCCTGGTGGCTGCCGCCGTGGGCGAGGTACGGCATATCGATGTGCCGATGACGAAAATTCCCGCGTTGACGCGCAAACGCAGCATCTGAGTCGGCAACCTCCAACCGAAGGGTGAATGCCCTGTCCCGGGCTTTCCGGGCAGGGCGCTCGCCCTGAATCCTGCCCATCTGTATGTCGTGTCTGGCCGCCGTTGGGGCTTGTCCCTGCTTCCCATGACAGACATCACCTACCGAATGCTCTAATTTTTTTTGGCCTGTAAGGCAGCGGTTCGCAAACCGCCACCTTCGGTTGAACGTGACGATTATCCATCGCTTTGGCTCATGCGCCGAGGTCGGCCCCACCGCCGTCCAGGCGCTGCGCCGTACCTGAAAAACACATTTTTATCGTCAACCACTCCGAATTAGAAAAGCAGGTTCTTCGATGCAATTCAGCGAATTGATGGCAGCTCTTTCCCAGCATCCGATCCGTCTGCAACAAGATGGCGACAACCTCGTGATCCTAGGCGACGACGAAAGAATGGACCACGCGCTATGGGAGAGCCTTACCGTCCATAAGCAGGAACTGCTCGACCTGGTGGAGAGAAATGGTGGCGACTGGCTGAGTCCGGCATTCCGGATCACGCCGGACATGCTGCCCCTGGCTGACCTGACGCAGGAAGAGATCGACCGGATTGTCGATACGGTGCCCGGCGGCGCGGGCAATGTGCAGGACATCTACCCGCTGGCACCGTTGCAGGAAGGCATTCTTTACCATCACCTGGCGGCGGAGCAGGGCGACCCCTACGTGCTGCAATCCTTGTTCGGTGCCGATCGCAGGACACGCCTGGACGACTTTGCCCAGGCGTTGCAGGGCGTCATCGATCGCCATGACATTCTGCGTACCTCGGTGGTTTGGGAGGGACTGGACGAGCCGGTGCAAGTGGTCTGGCACGAGGCCACGCTGGCGTTGGAGGAAGTCGTGCTTGACCCTGCCGCCGGTGATGCCGTGTGGCAACTGCAACAGCGTTTCGACACCCGCCATCATCGTCTGGATGTGGGGCAGGCGCCGCTGATGCGACTGATTTGCGCGCAGGATCGTGACAACGACCGTTGGGTGGCGATCCTGCTGTTCCACCACATGGCGATAGACCATACGGCACTGGAACTGGTGCAGGGTGAAATGCAAGCGTTCCTGCTTGGGCAGGCCCACCAATTGCCCGACCCCGTGCCTTATCGCAACTACGTGGCACAGGTCCGCCTGGGTGTGGGCGGTGATTCCCATGAAGCGTTTTTCCGCGAAATGCTGGCCGATGTCGATGAGCCGACCTTGCCACTGGGTTTTGCCGAGGTACCTGAGGGCCAGTCGGTGATCGAGGAAGCCCATTTGCCGATCGATGCCTCGTTGAGCCGTCGCTTGCGGGCACAGGCGCGCCAATTGGGTGTCAGCGCCGCCAGTCTGCATCACTTGGCCTGGGCGCGGGTGGTGGGCGGTCTCTCGGGCAAACAGGACGTGGTGTTCGGCACGGTACTGATGGGGCGGATGCAGGGCGGCGACGGCGCCGACCGCGCCCTGGGCATGTTCATCAACACGCTGCCGCTGCGCGTGAAACTGGCCGGGCACGGTGCGCGCGAAGGCGTAAAAAATACCCATGCAAGCCTGACGGCGTTGCTCGGTCACGAGCATGCCTCGTTGGCCTTGGCCCAACGTTGCAGCGGTGTGGCTGCACCCGCTCCGCTGTTCGGTGCCTTGCTCAACTATCGGCATAGCAGCACAGCCCAAGCACTTTCGTCCCAGACCCTTGAAGCATGGGAAGGTTTGCATGCGCTGGGAGGCGCAGAGGGCACGAACTATCCGTTGACCTTGTCGGTGGATGATTTGGGCGAAGGCTTCAGTCTCAGCGTATTGGCCCTGGCCGGAATGGGCGCTCAGCGCATTGCTGGGTACATGCGTCAGGCATTGGAGAATCTGGTCTGGATGCTCGAGCAGCAGCCAGATATGCCCTTGCAGCGATTGTCGATCCTGCCGGCCTCGGAACGTGAGCAACTATTGGTGACATTTAATGCCACCGAGGCCGACTATCCGCAGCAGCAGACGGTTCACGGGTTGTTCGAAGAGCAAGCCCAGCGTACGCCGGATGCCGTGGCGGTGATCCGTGGCGAGCAGCGCCTGAGCTACCGCGAGTTGAATGAGCGGGCCAACCGCCTGGCCCATTACCTGCGCAAACAGGGCGTAGAGCCCGATTCGCGGGTGGCGATTTGCGTCGAACGCAGTATCGACATGGTTGTTGGATTGCTGGCGATTCTCAAGGCTGGCGGCGGTTATGTGCCGTTGGATCCGGCGTATCCGCTGGATCGGATTGCCTACATGCTGGAAGACAGTGCGCCGGCGGCGGTGTTGGCCCAGGACGCTACAGTCGGCTTGTTGAGCGATGCCTCGATGGCAGTGATCAATCTCGACAGCGGCGATTGGCAGGACGAATCCGTCCAGAATCCCGAGGTCACTGAGCTGACGTCCTCGCACCTGGCCTATGTCATCTACACCTCGGGTTCGACCGGTTTGCCTAAAGGCGTGATGATCGAGCACCGCAACACGGTGAACTTCCTGACCTGGGCCCATCGTTCATTTGACGCTCAAACCCTGTCGAAAACCCTGTTCTCGACGTCGCTGAACTTCGACTTGGCCGTCTATGAATGCTTCGCGCCGCTGACCTCGGGTGGCAGCATCGAAGTGGTCACTAATGTGCTGGAACTGCAGCAGGGCGAGCACGACATCACCCTGATCAACACCGTGCCGTCGGCGCTCAAGGCGTTGCTGGAGTCCGGTGGATTGGGCGAGGGCGTCGACACGGTCAACGTCGCCGGTGAAGCGCTCAAGCGCAGCCTGGTGGAGACGTTGTTCGAGCAGACCCAGGTCAAGCGCCTGTGCAACCTCTACGGTCCATCGGAAACCACAACCTATTCGAGCTGGGTGTCGATGGCTCGCGAAGACGGGTTTGCCGCGCACATCGGCAAACCGGTGGCGAACACCCAGTTCTATCTGCTGGACGAGCACAAACAACCCGTGCCGCTGGGCGTGCCGGGCGAAATCTACATCGGTGGTGCCGGGGTCGCTCGCGGTTATCTGAACCGTGATGACCTGACGGCCGAGCGCTTCCTGAAAGATCCATTCAGCAATGCTCCAAACGCCCGCATGTACCGCACGGGCGACCTGGGCCGGTATCTGCCGGATGGCAACATCGAATACCTGGGCCGTAACGATGACCAGGTGAAGATCCGTGGTTTCCGCATTGAACTGGGCGAGATCGAAGCCAAACTCGCGCAACACGATGCCTTGAGCGAAGCCGTGGTTGTGGCCCGTGAAGACGTGCCGGGCGACAAGCGCCTGGTGGCCTATTTCACCCAGCATTCGCCAGTAGACATCGAAACCCTGCGCACGCACCTGCAAGCGCAGTTGCCGGCCTACATGGTGCCGGTCGCCTACGTGCGCCTGGAGGCACTGCCACTGACACCGAACGGCAAGCTCGACCGCAAGGCGCTGCCGGCGCCGGATCTGGATGCCGTCATCAGCCGTGGCTACGAAGCCCCGCAAGGCGAAACCGAAACCACCCTGGCGCAGATCTGGCAGGACTTGCTCAAGGTCGAACGCGTGGGCCGGCACGACCATTTCTTCGAACTGGGGGGGCATTCCCTACTGGCGGTCACGCTGATCGAGCGCATGCGCCAGGCCGGCTTGAGCGCCGACGTGCGCGTACTGTTCGGCCAACCCACCCTGGCCGCGCTGGCGGCCGCTGTCGGCAGCGGGAAGGAGATCAGCGTTCCGGCGAACCTGATTGCGCTGGACTGCGAACGCATCACCCCCGAGCTGCTGCCGCTGGCCAACCTGTCCCAGACGACCATCGACCGTCTCGTGGCGACAGTGCCGGGCGGTGTGCGCAACGTGCAGGACATCTACCCGCTGGCGCCGCTGCAGGAAGGCATTCTTTACCACCACCTGGCCGCCGAGCAGGGCGACCCGTACGTGCTCCAGTCACAGTTCGCCTTCGACAACCGTGAGCACCTGGATGCCTTCATCGGGGCGCTGCAGGTGGTGATCGATCGCCACGACATCTTGCGCACCAGTATTGTATGGGAAGGTCTGGACGAGCCCATGCAAGTGGTCCGTCGTGAGGCCAGGCTGCACCTCGAAACGATCGATCTTGACCCGGTCGCTGGCGATGTCGCAGAGCAACTGCGCCAGCGTTTCGACTCGCGGCATTACCGCCTGGACATCGCTCAGGCACCACTGATGCGCTTGGCTTATGGACGGGACGAGGCCAATCATCGGCTGGTCGCGACATTGTTGTTCCATCACCTCGCCCTGGACCATACGGCGCTGGAAGTGGTGCAACACGAGATGCAAGCGTACCTGCTGGGTGAAGCTGGGCAACTGGCCGAAGCGGTGCCCTATCGCAATTACGTGGCACAGGCACGGCTGGGTGTGAATCGCGAAGAGCATGAAGCGTTTTTCCGCGACATGCTCGGCGACATCGATGAGCCGACGCTGCCATTCAATTTGCAGGATGTGCAGGCTGGCGGACACGATATCGAAGAGGCCCACCAGGCGTTGGATGACGCCTTGGACCAGCGCCTGCGGGCCCAGGCGCGTCAACTGGGGGTGAGTGCCGCCAGCCTGGTGCACTTGGCGTGGGCGCAAGTGCTGGCCAAGGTCTCCGGCAAGCAGGAGGTGGTGTTCGGTACGGTGCTGATGGGCCGGATGCAGGGCGGCGAGGGCGCCGATCGGGCGCTGGGGATGTTCATCAATACCCTGCCGCTTCGCGTGAGCCTGGGCGAGCAAGGCGTCAAGGCTGGCGTCAAGGCTGTCCATGGGCAACTGACTGCCTTGCTGGGGCACGAACATGCCTCGCTGGCGCTGGCCCAACGTTGCAGTGGCGTGGCGGCACCGTTGCCGTTGTTCAGTGCCTTGCTCAACTACCGCCATGCCGCCACGACGACGTCGAACGAAGTATCGTCGGCCTGGAGCGGTATGCAGGCGCTGGGTGGTGAAGAACGGACCAACTACCCGCTGACATTGAACGTCGATGACCTGGGTACCGGTTTCAACCTGACGGTGTTGGTCGGGCAGGAGATTGGCGCCCAACGGATTTGCGCTTATATGCACGCAGCGTTGCAAACGCTCGTGCTGGCGCTGGAACAGACGCCACAGGCGGCACTGCATCGTCTGTCGATCTTGCCCGCAGCGGAAATCGAGCAATTGCTGGTGACGTTCAACGCCACCGAGGCGGATTATCCGCAGCAGCAGACGATTCATGGCCTGTTCGAAGAACAGGTCCAGCGTACGCCGGAGGCCGTCGCGGTAATCCGTGGCGAGCAACGCCTGACGTATCACGAGTTGAACGAGCGGGCCAACCGTCTGGCCCATTACCTGCGCAAGCAGGGTGTACAGCCGGATTCGCGAGTGGCGATCTGCGTCGAGCGCGGTATCGACATGGTCGTGGGGCTGCTGGCAATTCTCAAGGCCGGCGGCGGTTATGTGCCGTTGGACCCGGCGTATCCGTTGGATCGGATTGCCTACATGCTGGACGACAGCGCCCCAGCGGCGGTATTGGCGCAGAAGGCGACCCTCGAATTGCTGGCAGACGCGTCGATGCCAGTGATCGATTTGGACAGCGGTTTGTGGCAGGACGAATCCGTCCTGGATCCCGAGGTGGCAGAGTTGACCTCCTCGCACCTGGCCTATGTCATCTACACCTCGGGTTCGACCGGTCTGCCTAAAGGCGTGATGATCGAACACCGCAACACGGTGAACTTCCTGACCTGGGCCCATCGTTCGTTCGATGACGCCACGTTGTCGAAAACCCTGTTCTCGACGTCGCTGAACTTCGACCTGGCGGTCTACGAATGCTTCGCGCCGCTGACCTCGGGCGGCAGCATCGACGTGGTCACTAATGTGCTGGAACTGCAACAGGGTGAGCGCGACATCACCCTGATCAACACCGTTCCGTCGGCGCTCAAGGCCTTGCTGGAGTCCGGCGGATTGGGCGAGGGCGTCGACACGGTCAACGTTGCCGGTGAAGCCTTGAAGCGCAGCCTGGTTGAAACCTTGTTCGAACAGACCCAGGTCAAACGCCTGTGCAACCTCTACGGTCCGTCGGAAACCACAACCTATTCGAGCTGGGTGTCGATGGCTCGCGAAGACGGGTTTGCCGCGCACATCGGCAAACCGGTGGCGAACACCCAGTTCTACCTGCTGGACGAGCACAAACAACCCGTGCCGCTGGGCGTACCGGGCGAAATCTACATCGGTGGTGCCGGGGTTGCTCGCGGTTATCTCAATCGTGATGACCTGACGGCTGAGCGCTTCCTGAAAGATCCATTCAGCAAGGTTCCCAATGCCCGAATGTACAAAACCGGCGACTTGGGTCGCTACCTGCCGGACGGCAACATCGAATACCTGGGCCGCAACGACGATCAGGTGAAGATTCGTGGTTTCCGCATTGAACTGGGCGAGATCGAAGCCAAGCTCGCCCAGGCTCCAAACATCAAGGAAACCGTGGTCCTGGCCCGTGAAGACGTGCCGGGCGACAAGCGCCTGGTGGCCTATTTCACCCAGCATTCGCCAGACGAATCGGCGGACATCGAAACCCTGCGCACGCACCTGCAAGCGCAGTTGCCGGCCTACATGGTGCCGGCCGCCTACGTGCGCCTGGAGGCACTGCCACTGACGCCGAACGGCAAGCTCGACCGCAAGGCGCTGCCGGCGCCGGATCTGGATGCCGTCATCACCCGTGGCTACGAAGCCCCGCAAGGCGAAACCGAAACCACCCTGGCCCAGATCTGGCAGGACTTGCTCAAGGTCGAACGTGTGGGGCGGCATGACCATTTCTTCGAGCTGGGTGGACACTCGCTGTTGGCCGTCAGCCTGATTGGCCGGATGCGCCAGCTCGGTTTGTCGGCGGATGTGCGGGTGCTGTTCAGCCAGCCAACGCTCGCGGCGCTGGCCGCCGCAGTCGGCAGTGGTGGCGAGGTTGTGGTGCCGGACAACGGCATCCTGCTGGGGTGCACCCGGATCACGCCGTCGATGCTGCCCTTGGTGGCGTTGGATCAGCAGGACATCGATCGTCTTGTGGAGACGGTGCCCGGTGGTGCGCGCAACGTGCAGGACATCTACCCGTTGGCGCCGTTGCAGGAAGGTATTCTCTATCACCACATCGCTGCGCACACGGGGGATCCCTATGTGTTGCAGGCCACGTTCACCGTCGCGGATCGCGAGCGGCTGGAGGCGTTTGCCCAGGCCCTGCAGGGCGTCATCGATCGCCACGACATCCTGCGTACTTCGGTGGTCTGGGAAGGCCTGGACGAGCCGGTGCAGGTGGTCTGGCGCAAAGCGCAACTGGCGGTGGAAGAATTGGCGCTGAGCGCCGAGGCAGGCGATATCGCCGCGCAGTTGCGCGAGCGCTTCGACACGCTGCATTACCGCCTGGACATGCAGCAGGCGCCGCTGATGCGCATTGCATTCGCCCACGACCCGGCCAATCAACGCTGGGTGGCGATGTTGTTGTTCCATCACATGGTCCTCGACCACACGGCGCTGGAAGTGGTGCAACACGAGATGCAGGCGCACCTGCTGGGCCAGGCCGACCAGTTGGGCCAAGCCGTGCCGTTCCGTAATTACGTGGCCCAGGCCCGCTTGGGCGTGAGCCGTGAGGAGCACGAAGGGTTCTTCCGCGACATGTTGAGTGATGTCGACGAGCCGACATTGCCGTTCGGCTTGCTGGACGTACGTGGCGATGGCAGCGATATCGAAGAGGCCGGACTGAGCCTGCCTGCCGACCTGAGCCGCCGTCTGCGGGCCCAGGCCCGTCAGTTGGGCGTGAGCGCCGCGAGCCTGCATCACCTGGCGTGGGCGCAAGTGCTGGGGCAGGTGTCCGGCAAGCAGGACGTTGTGTTTGGCACCGTGCTGATGGGGCGGATGCAGGGCGGCGACGGCGCTGAGCATGCACTGGGCATGTTCATCAATACCTTGCCATTGCGGGTGGGCGTCGGCGCCCAAGGTGTGCGTGACGGCGTAAAAGCCACCCACGCTCGCCTGACCGGCCTGCTGGGGCACGAGCACGCCTCGCTGGCGTTGGCCCAGCGTTGCAGCGGCGTGGTCGCGCCGATGCCGCTGTTCAATGCCTTGCTCAATTATCGACACAGTGCCGCAGGCGTTGCCTCAAACGAAGCCTTGGTGGCCTGGGACGGTATTCAACTGCTGAGCAACGAAGAGCGTACCAACTACCCGCTGACCTTGTCGGTGGATGACCTGGGCGAAGCTTTCCACTTGTCGGCGCTGGCAGTGCCGCAGGTCGGTGCGCAGCGGATATGTGCCTACATGAACATTGCCCTGGAGCATCTGGTCGAAGCGCTGGAACAGGCTCCGCAGACGCCGTTGCACAGCCTGTCGATCCTGCCGCCGGCCGAGCGTCGGCAATTGCTGGTGGACTTCAACGCCACCACCCGTAGCTATCCCCAGGACAGGACCGTCCATGGCCTGTTCGAGGCACGGGCCAAGGAGCTTCCGGAGGCAACCGCGGTCGTGCACAACGGCCACAGCCTGACGTACGCCGAGTTGAACCGCAGGGCCAATTGCCTGACCCGTCATTTGATTGGCCTGGGGGTGCAACCGGGTGATCGCGTGGCGATTCTGCTGGAACGCTCAGTCGGGCTGCTGGTCAGCCAATTGGCGATCCTCAAGTGCGCCGCGGTCTACGTGCCGCTGGACGTCAGCGCACCACTCGAACGTCAGGATTTCATGGTGCGTGACAGCGGTGCCCGGACGCTCCTGACCCTGAGCGCGATGGCGGTGCCTGAGGGGGTTGCCCGTGTGGATCTGGATAGCGTGGTCCTGGAGACCGAGGCGGACCATGACCTGCGGCTGATACAAAGCACCGAATCGGTGGCCTACATCATGTACACCTCCGGTTCCACCGGCACCCCGAAAGGTGTACTGGTGCCGCACCGGGCGATCAACCGACTGGTGATCAACAACGGCTACGCCGACTTCAACGCCCAGGACCGGGTGGCCTTTGCCTCCAACCCGGCCTTCGACGCCAGCACCCTTGATGTCTGGGCTCCATTGCTCAACGGCGGTTGCGTGGTGGTGGTCGACCAGGACGTGCTGTTGTCCCAGGCGGATTTCCACGCGCTGTTGCTCGAACAATCGGTCAGCGTGCTGTGGATGACCGCCGGCCTGTTCCATCAATACGCCGCGGGGCTGATGTCGGTGTTCGCCCAGCTGCGCTACCTGATCGTCGGTGGCGATGTGCTCGACCCAGCAGTGATCGGCCGAGTCTTGAAGGAAGGCGCACCGGCTCATCTGCTCAACGGCTACGGCCCGACCGAAGCCACCACCTTTACCACCACTCATGAGATCAAGAGCGTAGGCGAGGGCGGTATTCCCATTGGTCGCCCGATCGGCAACACCCGTGTCTACGTGCTGGACGCCAATCGTCAGCCAGTGCCCATCGGCGTGGCCGGCGAGTTGTACATCGGTGGCGATGGCGTGGCGAAAGGGTATCTGAATCGTCCCGAGCTGACCGCCGAGAAGTTTGTTGTCGACCCGTTCAATGCCGATCCCGGTGCCTTGCTCTACCGCACCGGCGACCTGGCGCGCTGGCGCGCGGACGGCACGGTGGATTACCTGGGGCGCAACGACGACCAGGTGAAGATCCGTGGTTTCCGCATCGAGCTGGGCGAGATCGAAGCCCGCTTGGGCGAATGCCCAGGCGTGAAAGACGCGGTCGTGCTGGCGCGGCAAGACGATGCCGGTCCCAAGCGCCTGGTGGGTTATGTGATCCCTGAGCGGGGCGTGACCTTGTCGGTACATGCCTTGCGCGAACAATTGTCGAGCGTGTTGGCCGATTACATGCTGCCCAGCGCGTTCGTGGTACTGCCAGCCTTCCCGCTGACCGCCAACGGCAAACTGGATCGCCGTGAACTCCCGGCGCCGGATGCCGAGGCCTATGCCTCTCGTGAATATGAAGCGCCGCTGGGCAAGGTGGAACAGACCCTGGCGCAAATCTGGGCGGACGTGCTGAAGGTCGAGCAGGTGGGGCGCCACGATCACTTCTTCGAACTCGGCGGGCACTCGTTGCTGGCGGTCACGCTGATCGAACGCATGCGCCAGGCCGGCTTGAGCGCCGACGTGCGCGTGCTGTTCAGCCAACCGACCCTGGCCGCACTGGCCGCGGCGATTGGCAGCGGCAGGGAAGTCAGCGTTCCGGCGAACCTGATTCCTTTGCACTGCGAACACATCACCCCGGACTTGTTGCCCTTGATCAACCTGTCCCAGGACGCCATCGACCGTCTCGTCGCCACCGTTCCCGGTGGTGCGCGCAACGTGCAGGACATCTACCCACTGGCACCGTTGCAGGAAGGGATTCTTTACCATCACCTGGCCGCCGAGCAGGGCGACCCCTATGTGTTGCAATCGCAATTCGCCTTCGACAACCGTGAACGCCTGGATGCCTTCATCGGGGCGCTGCAGATGGTGATCGATCGTCACGACATCTTGCGCACCAGTGTGCTCTGGGAAGGGCTGGATGAGCCGGTGCAAGTGGTTTGGCGCCAGGTGCTGCTTGAATCACAGTGCATTGTGCCGGACGCCACGGCTGGCGACGTTGCCACGCAACTGGCCAACCGCTTCGATGCGCGGCACTATCGTCTGGACCTGGGCCGGGCACCGTTGTTGCACCTGGCTTATGCGCGGGACGAGGCCCAGGACCGCTGGGTCGCGATCCTGTTGTTCCATCACATGGCGCTGGACCACACCGCCCTGGACGTGATGCAACATGAAATGCAAATGCATTTGCTGGGACTGGGCGAACAGTTGGGCGAAGCGATGCCTTATCGCAACTACGTGGCCCAGGCCCGCCTGGGCACGAGCGAACAAGAGCACGAAGCGTTTTTCCGCGAGATGCTCGGCGATATCGACGAGCCGACGTTGCCTTTTGGCTTGCAGGACGTGCAGGGTGAGGGGCATGGCATCGATGAGGATCGCCAGCCTGTCGATCTTGCGCTGTCCAGGCGCCTGCGAGTGCAGGCACGCCACCTGGGGGTGAGTGCTGCCAGTCTGGTGCACCTGGCCTGGGCACAGGTGCTGGGCAAGGTATCGGGCAAGCAGGAGGTGGTGTTCGGTACAGTCCTGTTGGGCCGGATGCAGGGCGGCGACGGGGCCGACCGTGCCCTGGGGATGTTCATCAACACCTTGCCGTTGCGGGTGGATGTGGGCACCCAGGACGTGCGCAGCGGCGTCAAGGCCACTCACGGGCGCTTGACCGCCTTGCTCGGCCACGAACATGCCTCGTTGGCACTGGCGCAACGTTGCAGTGGCGTGGTGGCGCCGACGCCGCTATTCAGCGCCTTGCTCAACTATCGCCACAGCGCGGTCCAGGTGACCCAGGACGCCTTGTCGGCCTGGAGCGGGATCAACGCACTGGGCGGTGATGAGCGGACCAATTATCCCTTGACCCTCAACGTGGATGACCTGGGTGACGGGTTCTTCCTCACGGTGATGGTCGATACGGCCATCGGTGCGCAGCGTATTTGCGGTTATATGCAGGTGGCCCTGGAAAACCTGGTCATGGCCCTGGAGCAGGCACCGCAAACCCCGCTCCACGCCTTGGCGATCCTGCCACCGGCCGAGCGCCGGCAATTGCTCGAAACCTGGAACACGACCGACGTCACCTATGCCGATGATGCCCTGATCCATCGGCAATTCGAGGGCTGGGCCGCATCTCAACCCGACACCGTGGCCGTTGTGCATGAAGAGCAGGTACTGACCTACGGCGAGCTCAATGCCCGCGCCAACCAACTGGCCCACAGCCTCGTGGCCCTGGGTGTTCGTCCGGATGATCGGGTCGCCATCTGTGTCGAGCGCGGCCTGGACATGATCATTGGCCTGCTGGGCATCCTGAAAGCCGGCGCGGGGTATGTACCGCTGGACCCGACTTATCCACCCGAGCGCATCGCCTACATGCTGCATGACAGCAGCCCCGTGGCGGTGGTGACCCAGTCGCAATGGCGCGACAGCCTGCCGGTATTGCCGGTGCCCACCCTGGTGCTCGACCCGGCCGACACCGATGAAATGAGCCAGCAACCGCGGCACAATCCCGACGTGGCAGGCCTGGACGCCAGCCACCTGGCCTACGTGATCTACACCTCCGGCTCCACCGGCCTGCCCAAGGGCGTGATGGTCGAGCACCGCAACGTCGCCCGGCTGTTTTCGGCGACCCAGCCCTGGTTCGAATTTGGCCCGCAGGATGTGTGGGCGCTGTTCCATTCCTTTGCCTTCGATTTCTCGGTCTGGGAAATCTGGGGCGCCTTGACCCACGGTGGCCGCTTGCTGGTGGTGCCGCAACTGGTCAGCCGTTCGCCGCAGTACTGCTATGCCTTGTTGTGTGAAGCGGGTGTGACCATTCTCAACCAGACGCCGAGTGCCTTCCGCCAGCTGATTGCGGCCCAAGGTGAAAGCGACCTGGGTCACCACCTGCGGCAAGTGATCTTCGGTGGCGAGGCCCTGGAAACCGGGATTCTCAAACCGTGGTACGCCCGCCAGGCCAATGCCCGGACGCAGTTGGTCAACATGTACGGCATCACCGAAACGACGGTGCACGTGACGTATCGTCCGCTTGACGCAGCCGACGCCCAGTTGGCCGGCGTCAGCCCGATTGGCAAGCGCATTCCCGACCTGCAACTGTACGTGCTCGACACCCAGCACGAGCCGGTGCCGGTGGGGGTGACAGGTGAGATGTACGTGGGCGGCGGCGGGGTCAGTCGTGGTTATTTGAACCGTGACGAGCTGACCGCCGAGCGTTTCCTCGACAACCCGTTCAGCCCCGAGCCGAATGCGCGGATGTACCGGACTGGCGACCTGGGTCGCTGGCTGGCGGACGGCAGCATCGAGTACCTGGGCCGCAATGACGACCAAGTGAAGATCCGCGGTTTCCGTATCGAATTGGGCGAGATCGAAGCCAAGCTGGCCGCGTGCAATGGTGTACGGGAGGCCGTGGTGGTGGCGCGCCAGGATACGCCGGGCGATCAGCGCCTGGTGGCCTATGTGATTGCCGAGGAAGGCGAGCCGCCATCGGCTGCCGAGCTGCGCGATGAGCTGCTGGGTTCGCTGGCCGAATACATGGTGCCCAGCGCATTCGTGATGTTGACGGTGTTCCCGTTGACCACCAACGGCAAGCTGGACCGCAAGGCATTGCCGGTGCCGGACCAGTCGTCGGTGGTGACCCGTGAATACGAGGCCCCTCAAGGCGAGGTCGAGATCGCCATTGCCAGGATCTGGCAAGACCTGCTGCATGTCGAGCGGGTCGGCCGCCACGACCACTTCTTTGAAATGGGCGGCCATTCGTTGCTGGCGGTAAAGTTGGTCGAGCGCATGCGCCAGATCGACCTGGCGGCCGATGTCCGCGTGCTGTTCGGCCAGCCGACGTTGGCGGCGTTGGCGGCTGCGGTGGGCGGTTGCCAGGAAGTGCAGGTGCCGGCCAACCTCATCCCGGACGACTGTTCGCGGATCACACCGGACCTGTTGCCGCTGGCCACGTTGAGCCAGGACGAGATCGACCGCGTCGTGGCGACGGTGCCCGGTGGCGTGGGTAATGTGCAGGACATCTATGCCTTGACGCCGCTGCAGGAGGGCATTCTGTATCACCACGTCGCGGCGGCCAAAGGTGATCCTTATTTGCAATACATACTGTTCGCTTTTGACAGCCGTGCCCGCTTGGATCTTTTCGCCAAGGCACTGCAAAGCACGGTATCCAGGCACGACATCCTGCGCACCGGCGTGGTCTGGGAAGGCATTGACGAACCGGTTCAAGTGGTCTGGCGCGAGGCGCGGCTGGGGTTCGATGAGATCATGTTGGACCCGGCGGCGGGGGATATCGCCCGGCAACTGCGCGAACGTCTGGATCCGCGCCACTATCGCCTGGATATTCGTCAGGCGCCGATGATGCGCATTGGCTACGCACAAGACGTGGCGAACGACCGCTGGGTGGGCATGCTGTTGTTCCACCATATGGTCGATGATGCGACCTCGCTGGCCATGCTCGCGGCGGAAATTGGCGCGCACATGTCTGGCGGCGAACAGGCACTGGCGGCGTCGGTGCCGTATCGCAACTTCGTGGCACAGGCGCGGCTCGGCGTCAGCCGCGAGGAACATGAAGCATTTTTCCACGAGATGCTGGGTGATGTGGCTGAACCGACGCTGCCCTTCGGTTTGCAGGATGTACAGGGTGACGGGCACGATATCGAGGAGGTCCGCCAGAGAGTCGATGCCGAGCTTGGCCAGCGTCTGCGGGTGCAGGCGCGTCAGCTTGGCGTGAGCGCGGCAAGTTTGTATCACCTGGCCTGGGCGCTGGTGCTGGGCAAAGTGTCGGGCAAGGAAGACGTGGTCTTCGGCACCGTACTGCTGGGGCGCATGCAAGGCGGTGAGGGCGCCGACCGTGCGTTGGGGATGTTCATCAACACCTTGCCGTTGCGGGTGAGCCTGGGCGCGCAAGGTGTGCGTGCCGCCGTCAAGTCGACCCATGCACGCTTGACGGCGCTGCTGGGGCACGAGCACGCCTCGTTGGTCCTGGCGCAACGCTGCAGTGGCGTGGCGGCACCGACGCCGTTGTTCAGCGCGCTGCTCAACTATCGCCATCTCGGTGCGCAGGCGCCATCCAGCGAAGTCATTGCGGCCTGGGAGGGTATCCAGACACTGGAAGGTGAGGAGCGCACCAACTATCCGTTGACGTTGTCGGTGGATGACTTGGGTGAAGGTTTCAACCTGACCGTCATGGCTCAGGCACCCATTGGCGCCGAGCGTGTTTGCAATTATGTGCAATGCGTTGTGGAGAATCTGGTTCAGGCGCTGGAGCAATCGCCGCTGGCCCCCTTGAGCGGGTTGAAGATCCTGCCGCCGGCCGAGCGTCGGCAATTGCTCGAGAGCTGGAACAGCACGGGCGTCGCATTTGCCCAGGACGCGCTGATCCATGCTCAGTTTGAAGTCTGGGCTGCAGCACAGCCCGAGGCTATGGCGGTGATGTTCGAAGAGCGGACGCTGACCTACAGCGAGCTCAACGCCCGGGCCAACCAGGTCGCTCATCGCCTGCTGGCGCAGGGTATTCGCCCGGATGATCGGGTCGCGATCTGTGTCGAGCGTGGTTTGGACATGATCGTCGGCTTGTTGGGGATTCTGAAGGCCGGCGGCGGTTATGTGCCGGTGGACCCGGCCTACCCGACGGAACGCATTGCCTACATGCTGCGTGACAGCATGCCGGTTGCGCTGTTGGCCCACGCCGCCACGCATCGTCTGTTGGCGGGTGTCTCGATACCGGTGCTGCAACTCGATGACGGCAGTTGGCAGGACGAATCCGTCGCCAACCCGCAAGTGCCGGGCCTGGATTCCAGCCACCTGGCCTATGTGATCTACACCTCGGGTTCGACCGGATTGCCCAAGGGCGTGATGGTCGAGCACCGCAACGTCGCGCGGCTGTTCTCGGCGACCCAACCCTGGTTCGATTTTGGTCCGCAGGACGTGTGGGCGCTGTTCCATTCTTTCGCCTTCGATTTCTCGGTCTGGGAAATCTGGGGTGCGTTGACCCATGGCGGCCGCTTGCTGGTGGTGCCGCAACTGGTCAGCCGTTCTCCGCAAGACTGCTATGCGCTGTTGTGCGAGGCCGGGGTCACGGTGCTGAACCAGACGCCAAGTGCTTTCCGGCAGTTGATCGTGGCTCAGGGCGAGAGCGAGTTGCGCCACAGCCTGCGCCAGGTGATCTTTGGCGGCGAAGCGCTGGAAACCGGCATGCTCAAGCCGTGGTATGCCCGTGTAGCCAATGCCGGGACACAACTGGTGAACATGTATGGCATCACCGAAACGACGGTGCACGTGACGTATCGAGCGCTTGAAGCGGCTGACGCACAGTCGACGGGTGTCAGCCCCATCGGCAAGCGCATTCCCGACCTGCAACTGTACGTGCTCGATGCCCAGCGCGAGCCGGCGCCGGTGGGGGTGGTGGGTGAGATGTACGTGGGTGGCGCGGGTGTCAGCCGCGGTTACTTGAACCGCGACGAACTGACCGCCGAGCGCTTCCTCGACAACCCGTTCAGCCCCGAGCCGAATGCGCGGATGTACCGGACTGGCGACCTGGGTCGCTGGCTGGCGGACGGCAGCATCGAGTACCTGGGCCGCAATGACGACCAGGTGAAGATCCGCGGTTTCCGGATCGAGCTGGGCGAGATCGAAGCGACCTTGGCCGCCTGCGAGGGGGTCAGGGAGGCAGTGGTCATCGCTCGCGAGGACGAGCCGGGCGACAAGCGCCTGGTGGCTTATGTGATTGCCACAGAGGGTGCCCAACCGTCGGCGGTCGACTTGCGTACACAGTTGTTGCGGTCGCTGGCAGAACACATGGTCCCCAGCGCCTTCGTGATCCTTGACGCGTTCCCGTTGACCACTAACGGCAAGCTCGATCGCAAGGCCTTGCCAGCGCCGGATCAATCGGCAGTGATCAGCCGTGAATACGAAGCCCCGCAAGGCGAGGTCGAGACAACCATCGCGCGGATCTGGCAGGACTTGCTCAAGCTTGGACGGGTCGGTCGTCACGACAATTTCTTCGAGCTGGGCGGCCATTCGTTGCTGGCTGTGAAACTGATCGAACGTATGCGCCAGGTCGACCTGGCCGCCGATGTGCGGGTGCTGTTCGGCCAGCCGACGCTGGCCGCGTTGGCCGCCGCGGTGGGCGGTGTCAGGGAGGTCGTGGTACCGGGCAATGCGATTGCGGACGGTTGCACGCGGATCACCCCGGACATGTTGCCCCTGGCTGATCTGGACCAGGACGCCATCGACCGAATCGTGGCCACGGTGCCGGGTGGCGTGACGAACGTGCAGGATATCTACGCCCTGGCGCCATTGCAGGAGGGGATTCTCTACCACCACCTTGCCGCGGAGCAGGGCGATCCCTACGTGTTGCAGGTGCTGTTCGGCTTTGACAACCGCGAACGGTTGCAAGCCTTTGCCCTGGCCTTGCAGAGCGTGGTGTCGCGTAATGACATCTTGCGCACCAGCATGGTCTGGCAAGGTCTGGAAGCACCGGTGCAAGTGGTATGGCGCCATGCGACCCTGGGCCTTGAAGAGATCGAGGTGGATCCGGCGGGGGGCGAGGTGGTGCAGCAACTGCACGGGCGTTTCGATCCGCGTCATTACCGTCTCGACATCGCCCAGGCACCGCTGATGCGCTTTGCCTTTGCCCAGGATGTGGCGAATCAGCGCTGGGTCGGCATGCTGTTGTTCCATCATATGGCGTTGGACCACACGGCGCTTGAGGTCGTGGTGCACGAGATGCAGGCCAGTCTCTTGGGCCAGGCGCACTTGCTTTCGCCCGCGGTGCCGTATCGCAATCATGTGGCCCAGGCGCGACTGGGGGTCAGTCGTGAGCAGCACGAAGCGTTTTTCCGTGAGATGCTCGGCGATATCGATGAGCCAACGTTGCCGTTCGGCTTGCAGGATGTGCAGGGTGATGGCAGCGGTATCGAAGAAGCACATCAGGACGTGGACGCTGCGCTTGCGCAGCGCCTGCGGGCCCAGGCCCGTCAGCTCGGTGTGAGCGCGGCAAGCCTGGTTCACTTGGCCTGGGGGCATGTGGTCGGGCGGGTTTCGGGCCGTGAAGAGGTGGTGTTCGGCACCGTGCTGATGGGGCGGATGCAGGGCGGCGACGGGGCCGATCGGGCCCTGGGCATGTTCATCAATACGTTGCCATTGCGCGTCAGTGTCGGCGCTCAAGGCGCCCGCGCCGGAGTCAAGGCGACCCATGGCCGGTTGTCGGCCTTGCTGGGGCACGAGCACGCCTCGTTGTCCCTGGCGCAGCGTTGCAGTGGCGTACCGACCTCGCTGCCATTGTTCAGCACCTTGCTCAATTATCGACACAGCGCGGCTGAAGCGGTGTCCGACCAGGCCATCTCGGCCTGGCAGGGGATGCAAACCCTGCACATGGAAGAACGCACCAATTATCCTTTGTGCTTGAACGTGGACGACCTGGGCGAAGGCTTCCGGTTCACCGCTCAAGCAGTGATCGAAGTGGGTGCCCAACGTGTCTGCGGTTACATGCATACAGCGCTGGAAAGCCTGGTGGCAGCATTGGAGCAGACGCCTGAACGGGCGTTGCGTGAACTGCCGATTGTGCCGGCAGCCGAGCGCGAACAGTTGCTGGTGGACTTCAACGCCACCCACGCTGACTATCCGCAAGAGCAGACCATCCATGGCCTGTTCGAGGCTCAGGTACTGCGCACGCCGGACGCCGTGGCGGTGCGCCATGGCCGGCATCAGCTCAATTATCGTGAGCTCAATGGGCTCTCCAACCGCTTGGCCCATTACCTGCGCAAACAGGGCGTGGAGCCCGATTCGCGGGTGGCGATCTGCGTCGAGCGCGGTATCGACATGGTCGTGGGGCTGCTGGCAATTCTCAAGGCCGGCGGCGGTTATGTGCCGCTGGATCCGGCGTACCCGCTGGACCGCATCGCCTACATGTTGGAAGACAGCGCCCCGGCGGCGATCCTGGTTCAAGGGACTACGCGCAACTTGCTGGGCGAAACGGCGATACCGGTGATCGACCTCGACAAAGGCATCTGGCAAGACGAGGCGGCGCCCAATCCGCAGGTGCCGGGCCTGAGCTCGTCGCACCTGGCCTATGTCATCTACACCTCGGGTTCGACCGGTCTGCCTAAAGGCGTGATGATCGAACACCGCAACACGGTGAACTTCCTGACCTGGGCCCATCGCTCATTTGACGCTCAAACCCTGTCGAAAACCCTGTTCTCGACGTCGCTGAACTTCGACCTGGCGGTCTACGAGTGCTTCGCGCCGTTGACCTCGGGTGGCAGCATCGAAGTGGTCACTAATGTGCTGGAACTGCAGCAGGGCGAGCACGACATCACCCTGATCAACACCGTGCCCTCGGCGCTCAAGGCCTTGCTGGAATCCGGTGGGCTGGGCGAGGGTGTAGACACGGTCAACGTCGCCGGTGAAGCCTTGAAGCGCAGCCTGGTTGAAACCTTGTTCGAACAGACCCAGGTCAAGCGCCTGTGCAACCTCTACGGCCCTTCGGAAACCACGACCTACTCAAGCTGGGTATCGATGGCCCGCGAAGACGGATTTGCCGCGCATATCGGCAAACCGGTGGCGAACACCCAGTTCTATCTGTTGGATGAACACGGGCAACCCGTGCCGCTGGGCGTGCCGGGTGAAATCTACATCGGTGGTGCCGGGGTCGCTCGTGGTTACTTGAACCGCGACGACCTGACGGCTGAACGTTTCCTCAAGGATCCGTTCAGTACGGCTCCGAACGCCCGCATGTACCGCACGGGTGACCTGGGCCGCTACCTGCCGGACGGGAACATCGAATACCTGGGCCGTAACGATGACCAGGTGAAGATCCGTGGTTTCCGCATCGAGTTGGGCGAGATCGAAGCCAAGCTCGCGCAACACGATGCCTTGAACGAAACCGTAGTCCTGGCCCGTGAGGACGTACCGGGCGACAAGCGCCTGGTCGCCTATTTCACCCAACATTCGCCTGACGAAGCAGTAGAAATCGAAACCCTGCGCACGCACCTGCAAACGCAACTGCCGGCCTATATGGTGCCCGCCGTCTACGTACGCCTGGACGCGTTGCCACTGACACCGAACGGCAAGCTCGACCGCAAGGCGCTGCCGGCGCCGGATCTGGATGCCGTCATCAGCCGTGGCTACGAAGCCCCGCAAGGCGAGGTCGAAACCACCTTGGCGCAGATCTGGCAAGACTTGCTGGGCCTGCAACAGGTCGGTCGTCATGACCAGTTCTTCGAACTGGGGGGCCACTCGTTGCTGGCGATTCAATTGATTTCCCAGGTGCGTCTGCGCCTGGGTGTGGAGTTGGGCCTGACCGAACTGTTCGCCCAGCCCCAGCTCATGGGGTTGGCGCAGGCAGTGGCCCTTGCCGGGCGCAGCACGTTGCCGGAGATCGTCCGGGTTTCTCGAAAGGACGACTTGCCCTTGTCGTTCGCCCAACAGCGCCTATGGTTCCTGGCACAGATGGAAGGGGCGAGCGCGGCCTACCACATACCCGCCGGGCTGCGCTTGCGCGGTGTGCTGGACCGCCTCGCTTTGCAGCGGGCTCTGGACCGTATTGTCGCCCGCCATGAGGCCCTGCGTACCACCTTCGTGCAGGTGCGGGGACAGGAGGCTCGGCAGTGTATCGCGCCCGTCGATGTCGGGTTCGCGCTACTGCACCATGACTTCTGCGGCCTGGCCGATGCCGAGGGCCAACTGCACGCACTGGCGGCGCAGGAAGCCACTGATACCTTTAGCCTGGAGCAGGGGCCATTGATCCGGGGCCGGCTGGTCCGCCTCGGCAGCGAAGACCATGTGTTGCTGCTGACCATGCACCACATCGTCTCGGACGGCTGGTCCATTGGCGTGTTGATCAAGGAATTGACGGCGCTTTATGAAGCGTTTCGTCATGACCTGGACGATCCACTGCCGGCGTTGACGGTGCAGTACAGCGACTACGCTGTCTGGCAACGTCGCTGGTTGAGCGGCGAGGTGCTGCAAACCCAAAGCGATTACTGGCGACAGGCCCTGGCCGATGCGCCAGCCTTGTTGATGCTGCCCACCGACCGTGCGCGTCCTGCGCAACAGGACTATGCCGGGGCGACATTGCCGGTGGTCTTCGACGCCGATTTGACCGCGAGCCTCAAGGCCCTGAGCCAGCGCCACGGCGTCACCTTGTACATGACCATGATGGCGGCCTGGGGGGCGTTGTTGAGCCGGCTTTCGGGCCAGGATGAAGTGGTGATCGGCTCGCCGGTGGCCAACCGCACGCGGTCGGAAGTCGAAGGATTGATCGGCTTCTTCGTCAACACCTTGGCCGTGCGCATCGATCTCTCGGGGGCGCCGACGGTGGAAACCTTGCTGGCCCGGGTCAAGGCCCAGGCCCTTGGCGCCCAGGCGCATCAGGACCTGCCATTCGAACAAGTGGTAGAGGTGCTCAAACCGGTGCGCAGCCTTGCCCACAGCCCGCTGTTCCAGGCCATGCTGTCGTGGCAGACCCATGACAACACCGAACTGGTGCTGGGGGACTTGAAACTCGAAGGCCTGGGTGCGGCAAGCAACGTTGCCAAATTCGACGTGTCCCTGGAACTGAGCGAGATCCAAGGGCAGATGTTTGGTGCCCTTGAATACGCCACGGCGTTGTTCGACGAGGGCACGGTGCAGCGTTACCTCGGCTACTTCCAACGCCTGCTGCGGGCCATGGTCGCCAGTGACCAGACCCGGATCGAACGGATCGCGCTGCTGGACAACGCCGAACGTGAGCATTTGCTGGCAGGCCTCAACGCGACCCAGGCCGCATACCCACGTGAACAGACCATCCACCAGTTGTTCGAAGCCCAGGTCGAGGCTCGACCGGACGCCATCGCTGTCGCGTTCGGTGATGAGCGACTGAGTTACGCCGAACTGAACCGCCAGGCTAACCAGATGGCTCATCACCTGATCGGCCTGGGCATCCGCCCGGATGATCGGGTGGCGATCTGCGTTGAACGCGGTGCCGACATGCTCATCGGTCTGTTGGCCATTCTCAAGGCCGGTGCCGGTTACGTACCGCTCGACCCGGCGTTTCCAGCCGAACGCTTGGCCTACATGCTCGCCGACAGTGCCCCGGTGGCGCTGCTGAGCCAAGGTGAGTTGCTAGATCGTCTGCCCGCGTTGACGGTGCCGGTGGTGCTGCTCGACCGCGCCGAGCGCGTGCGTTGTGGCATTGCCGCCGGTCGCGACGACAATCCGCTCGTTGCGTCCCTGGGCGTGCGTCACCTGGCCTACGTCATCTACACCTCGGGCTCCACCGGCAACCCCAAAGGGGTGATGATCGAACACCGGGGCCTGGTCAACTACTGCGTCGATGCGGTCCGCTTGTTCGGCCTGACACCGGACGACACGGTGTTGCAGCAGAACACCTTGAACTTCGACCTGTCGGTGGAAGAGATCTTCCCGGCGCTGCTGGCCGGTGCCACCCTGGCGCCGACCCGACAGCTGTTTGGCAGTGCCGAGTTGCAACAAAACGGCGATATTCGCCCGACCTTCCTGCACCTGACAGCGGCCCATTGGCATACCCTCGCGGCCGAATGGCACAACTCGCCGGCCCAGGCTCGGGACTATTTGCGCGACGTGCGGTTGATCAACGTCACCGGTGACGCCTTGTCGACGCAGAAACTGCAGATGTGGGACGCGGTTCGTCCGGCGCATACCCGATTGGTCAACACCTATGGCCCGACCGAGGCCACGGTGTCCTGCACCGCCGCCTACATGGAGCATGACGCGGTCGATGGCATCCTCGGCAATGCCAGCATCGGCAGGCCGATGGCCAACACCCGTATCTACCTGCTCGATGCGCACCGCCAGCCGGTGCCGTTCGGGGTCGCGGGGGAAATCTTCATCGGGGGCGACGGTGTGGCGCGGGGTTACCTGAACCTTGACGCCATCAACGCCGAACGCTTCCTGGCCGACCCGTTCAGCGACCAGCCCGATGCGCGCCTGTACAAGACCGGCGACCTGGCCCGTTATCGTCCGGACGGACGCCTCGAATACCTGGGGCGCAACGACTTCCAGGTCAAGGTCCGTGGCTTCCGTATCGAACTGGGCGAGATCGAGGCCCGGCTGGGTGACTGTGCCGGGGTCAAGGAAGCGGCGGTGATCGTGCGCGAAGACACGCCGGGCGACAAGCGCCTGGTGGCCTATGTGGTGCCGCAGGCTGGAGTGAACCTGACCGCGGCGAGCTTGCGTGCGCAGTTGTCGGTGCAGCTGGCCGAGTACATGCTGCCAGGTGCGTTCGTCAGCCTGGTCGCGCTGCCGCTGACGCCGAACCGCAAGCTCGACCGCCAGGCGTTGCCGGCACCCGATGCCGAGGCGTACGCCAGCCGCACCCATGAAGCGCCTCAGGGCAACACGGAAATCGTTCTGGCGCAGATCTGGCAAACCCTGCTCAAGGTCGAGTCGGTGGGCCGCCACGATCACTTCTTCGAACTGGGTGGGCATTCCTTGCTGGTGATGCGCTTGATCGCCCAGGTGCGCGAACAATTGGGCGTGGAGCTGAACCTGAGGGAGGTCTTTGCCCAACCGCAATTGAGTGCGCTGGCCCAGGTGCTCTCCCAGGCGGCGCACAGCACCCGGCCCGGTATCGTGCCGGTGTCCCGCGAACAGGCGTTGCCGTTGTCTTTCGCCCAGCAGCGCCTCTGGTTCCTGGCGCAATTGGATGGGACCAGTGCGGCGTATCACATCCCCACGGGCCTGCGCCTGCGAGGCACGCTGGATACTTCGGCGCTCACGCGTGCACTGGACCGTATCGTGGCCCGCCACGAGGCCTTGCGGACCACTTTTGTGCAGGCGCAGGGGCAGGAAGTAGAGCAGCGCATTGCCCCGGTGGATGTCGGCTTCGCGTTGCGGTTGCAGGCCCTGGCAGGGCGAGCGGACGCCGAAACCGAACTGATGGCCCTGGCCGAGGAAGAGGCTCGCCAGGCTTTCGACCTGGCCCACGGCCCGTTGGTACGTGGCCGACTGGTGCGGATGGCGGACGATGATCACGTGCTGTTGGTGACCCTGCACCATATCGTCTCGGATGGTTGGTCCGCCGATCTGCTGACCCATGAGTTGGGCGTGCTGTATGAGGCGTTCCGTCAGGGGCAGGACGATCCATTGCCGGCGTTGCCGATTCAGTACGCGGACTATGCCCTCTGGCAGCGGCGCTGGCTCACCGGGGAGGTCTTGGACCAACAGGAACGCTTCTGGCGGCAAACCCTGGCCGACGCACCGGCCCTGTTGACGTTGCCCACCGATCGGCCACGGCCTGCGCAGCAGGATCACGCCGGCGCGGCGGTGGGGATTGTCCTCGACGAAACCCTGACCCAAGGCCTCAAGGCGTTGAGCCAGCGCCATGGTGCCACTTTGTTCATGACGGTCATGGCCGCCTGGGCCACGGTGCTCAGTCGCCTCTCCGGCCAGCACGATGTTGTCATCGGCACGCCGGTGGCGAACCGCATGCAGGCGGAAGTCGAGGGCTTGATCGGCCTGTTCGTCAACACGCTGGCGCTGCGCGTCGATGTGGCGGATGAACTGACGGTGCAAGCCTTGTTGCAACAAGTGAAGGTTCGGACCCTGGATGCCCAGGCGCACCAGGACCTGCCTTTCGAACAGGTGGTGGAGGTGGTCCGGCCATTGCGCAGCCTGTCCCATAGCCCGGTGTTCCAGGCCATGCTGTCATGGCAGAACAACGAAGCCACGGGATTGGAACTGGGCGATATATCGCTGCAAGGGCTGGGTGTGACCAGCCGCACCGCGAAATTCGACGTGTTGCTGGACATGGCCCTGATCGACGGGCGCCTGTTCGGGGCACTGGAATACGCCACGGCGTTGTTCGACCCCGCCACGATGGAGCGTTACCTCGGCTACCTGGAGAGTGTCCTGCGGGCCATGGTTGCTGATGAACAGACCCTCGTGGCGCAGATTCCGCTGCTGGGTGACAACGAGCGTCAGAACCTGTTGGAAACGCTCAATGCCACTGCGGTCGACTACCCGCAGGGCCTGACCCTGCACGGCCTGTTCGAGGCGCGGGTCGCGGCCAGTCCGGACGCGGTTGCCGTGGTCTCCGGCGAGGCGCAACTGAGTTACGCGCAACTCAATGAGCGGGCCAACCAGATTGCCCATCGCCTGCTGGAACTGGGCATTCGCCCGGATGACCGCGTGGCGATCTGTGCCGATCGCAGCCTGGACATGGTCGCGGGCCTGCTGGGGATTCTCAAGGCCGGTGCGGCGTATGTGCCGCTGGACCCGGATTATCCTCACGAGCGCCTGGCCTACATGCTGGAGAACAGCGCGCCCATGGTGGTGCTGACCCAACGTGCGTTGCAGGCGAGCCTGCCGGTGACGCAGGCGCTAACCTTGCTGCTGGATGAGGCGCAAGGGTTCTCGACGCAGCCAACCGACAATCCGCAGGTCGAAGGCCTGCATGCCCATCACCTGGCCTATGTCATCTTCACCTCGGGCTCCACCGGCCTGCCCAAGGGCGTGATGAACGAGCATGGCGCGGTGGTCAACCGCCTGCTGTGGATGCAGGACGAGTACGGACTGACCGCCACAGACGCGGTGCTGCAAAAGACCCCGTTCAGCTTCGACGTGTCGGTGTGGGAGTTCTTCTGGCCGCTGTTCAGCGGTGCGCGCCTGGTGATGGCCCGTCCTGGCGGGCATCGCGACCCGGCGTACCTGCGCGAAGTGATCCAGGCCCAGGGCATCACCACGCTGCACTTCGTGCCGTCGATGCTCGATGTGTTCCTGGCCCATGGTGAAGCTGGCGAGTGCGAGGGGTTGCGTCAGGTGATGTGCAGCGGCGAAGCGTTGCCGGGGCATCTGGTGCGGCGCTTCAAGGCGCAATTGCCGCACACTGGCCTGTACAACCTGTACGGTCCGACCGAAGCGGCGGTGGACGTGACCGCGTGGGATTGCGCGGGGACGGACACCCCGGACAGCACGCCGATCGGCAAGCCGATTGCCAACACCCGGATCTACCTGCTCGATAGCCATCAACAACCGGTGCCCATGGGCGTGGCCGGGGAAATATACATCGGCGGTGTGCAAGTGGCGCGGGGTTACCTGAACCGTCCGGAACTGACCGTCGAGCGTTTCCTGCGGGATCCGTTCAGCCGTGCGGCGAATGCGCGGATGTACCGCACCGGCGACCTGGGTCGCTACCTGCCGGATGGCAACATCGACTATTTAGGGCGTAACGACGATCAGGTGAAGATCCGTGGGTTCCGTATCGAACTCGGCGAGATCGAGGCCAAGCTTGCCCAGCATGAGGCGATCAAGGAAGCCGTGGTGCTGGCTCGCGAAGACGTGCCGGGGGCCAAGCGCCTGGTGGCTTACTTCACCGTGCACGGTGACGAGCACAGTGTCGAGATCGAAAACCTGCGAACACAGTTGCAAGCCCAACTGCCGGAATACATGGTGCCGAGCGCCTACGTGCGGCTCGATACGCTGCCGCTGACGCCGAATGGCAAGCTGGATCGCAAGGCATTGCCGGCGCCGGACCTGGCGTCGGTGATTACCCGTGAGTACGAAGCGCCGCAGGGCGCTGTGGAAACGACACTGGCACAACTGTGGGCCGAGCTGCTCAAGGTCGAAAAGGTGGGGCGTCATGACCACTTCTTCGAATTGGGTGGGCACTCGTTGTTGGCGGTCACGTTGATCGAGCGCATGCGCCAGGCCGGCTTGAGCGCCGATGTGCGCGTGCTGTTCGGCCAGCCGACCCTGGCCGCGTTGGCGGCAGCCGTGGGCGGTACGACGGAAATCGTGGTGCCGGACAACGGCATCGTGCCGGGTTGTGAGCGGATCACCCCGCAGATGTTGCCGCTTGCCGACCTGACACAGCAGGAAGTCGACGCCATCGTTGCCTGGGTGCCCGGTGGCGTGAGCAATGTCCAGGACATCTACGCCCTGGCGCCATTGCAGGAAGGGATCCTGTATCACCACCTGGTTTCGTCGCAGGGCGATCTCTATGTGCAGCAGGCCATGTTCAACCTGGAGGACCGTGCCCGGTTGGATGCGTTCGTGAGTGCGCTGCAAGGCGTGATCGACCGCCACGATATCCTGCGCACGGCTGTGCTTTGGGAGGGCTTGCGCGAGCCGGTGCAGGTGGTGCTGCGGGAAGCGCCGCTGGCGGTGCAGACCTGTACGGTCGAGCCGGGCGAGGACGTGGCGACGCAGCTTCGTGAGCGTTTCGACCCTCGGCACTCTCGGCTCGATGTGCGCCAGGCGCCCATGATGCGGCTTGCCTGTGCCTATGACGACGAGCACCAGCGCTGGGTCGCGCTGCTGCTGTTTCATCACATTGCACTCGACCACACCGCGCTGGAGGTGATCCAGCACGATATGCAAGCGTACTTGCTCGGGCAGCAGGCTCAGTTGGGCGATGCTGTGCCGTATCGCAACTACGTGGCCCAGGCGCGGCTTGGCGTGACGCAAAGCGCCCACGAGGCGTTCTTCAGGGACATGCTCCAGGATATCCAGGAGCCGACCCTGCCATTCGGTCTGCAGGACGTGCAGGGCGACAGCCATGTCATCGAACAGGCCCGGTTGGGCGTGGACGACAGTTTGAATCGTCGTCTGCGGACACAATCGCGACTGCTTGGCGTCAGCGCGGCGAGCCTGCATCACCTGGCCTGGGCGCGGGTGGTGGGCGCCGTGTCCGGGCGCGAAGACGTGGTGTTCGGTACCGTACTGATGGGCCGGATGCAGGGCGGTGAGGGGGCCGATCGGGCGCTAGGGTTGTTCATCAACACCTTGCCGCTGCGGGTTGACGTCGGCGTCGACGGGGCCCGGGCAGGCGTCAAGGCAACGCATGCGCGTCTCACCGCGCTGCTGGGACACGAGCATGCGTCGCTGGCACTGGCACAGCGTTGCAGCGGTGTCGCTACGTCGACGCCGTTGTTCAGTGCACTGCTGAACTACCGGCACACTGCAACGCAGGTCACCGAGGAGGCCCAGTCGGCCTGGAACGGGATCGAGGGGCTCGGCGGCGAGGAGTGGAGCAACTATCCACTGTCGCTGAACATCGACGACCTCGGCGAGGCCTTTGTGCTGACCGCCCTGGCGGAGTCGCGCATCGGGGCAGAACGCATCTGCGGCTACATGCACACGGCGCTGGAAAGCCTGGTCGATGCGCTTGAGCGCACGCCCGAGGCACCCGTGCGTGAGCTGGCGATATTGCCAGCGGCGGAACGCCGGCAACTGCTGGTCGACTTCAATGCGACCGACACGGTCTATCCCCGCGAAGAGACGGTCCACGGCTTGTTCGAGGCCCAGGTCAGGGCCCGGCCTGACGCGATTGCACTCCAGCATGGGGCGCAGCAACTCACCTACCGGGAGCTGCACGAGCGAGCCAATCACCTGGCGCATTGCTTGCTTGAACGGGGCGTCCAGCCAGGGTCTCGAGTCGCGATCATGCTGAACCGTTCGTTCGAGCTCATCATCAGCGAACTGGCGATCCTCAAGTGCGCCGCCGTCTATGTACCGCTGGACCACCATGCGCCCGAGGAGCGGCAGCGTTTCATGTTGCAAGACAGTGCCGCGGTGCTGGTGTTGACGACCCGTGACAGGGCCTTGCCGGAAGACATGCCGCGATTGGACCTGGACACACTGCAATTGATCCAGGCTGCACGGCCGGCGGTATTCCCCGGTCAAACCAGCGATACACCGGCGTACATCATGTACACCTCGGGCTCCACGGGCCACCCGAAAGGGGTGATCGTGCCGCACTTGGCCATAGGCCGATTGGCGATCAATAACGGCTACGCGGATTTCGGTGTACAGGATCGCGTGGCGTTCGCCTCGAACCCGGCGTTCGACGCCAGTACGATGGAAGTGTGGGGGGCATTGCTCAACGGCGGGCGCGTTGTGATCATTGATCACGAAACGTTGCTCAGCCCGACGCAATTCGCCCAGGCGCTGACAGAGGCCGAGGTGTCGGTGCTGTTCGTCACCACCGCCATGTTCAATCAGTACCTGGTCTTGATCCCGGATGCTCTGGCAGGCTTGCGGATCCTGCTGTGCGGTGGCGAGCGCGGTGATCCGGCTTCCTTCCGGCGGCTGTTGGCCCATGCTCCTTCGCTGCGGCTGGTGCATTGCTACGGTCCCACCGAGACCACCACCTTTGCGACGACCCATGTGGTCTCTGCCGTGCCACATGGCGCAACGAGTGTTCCGATCGGCCGTCCTATTGCCAACACCCGGGTGTATATCCTCGATGCCGCGCGCCAACCAGTACCTGTGGGTGTCGCGGGGGAGATCCATATCGGGGGTGTCGGGGTGGCCCTTGGTTACCTGAACCGGCCGGACCTGACCGGGGAACGCTTCATTGCCGATCCGTTCAGCGATTCGGGGAGCGCGCGCCTGTACCGCAGTGGCGATCTTGGCCGCTGGCTGCCCGACGGCACCATCGAATACCTGGATCGCAATGACGGTCAGGTCAAAATACGTGGCTTCCGTATTGAGCTCGGTGAGATCGAGGCCCGTTTGCACGAGTGCCATGGGGTGCGCGAGGCCCTGGTGGTAGCGCGTGAAGACAGTCCGGGCGACAAGCGCCTGATCGCGTATTACACCGAGCACGAGAACGGTGGGGACCTCGATGCGGACGTCCTGCGCGCCCAACTGCGCTCCGTGCTGCCGGAATACATGATCCCGGCGGCCTACGTGAGATTGACGGCTTTGCCGCTGACACTGAACGGCAAGGTCAACACCGGGGCGTTGCCGGTACCGGAAATGCACGCTTATGGGAGCCAGGACTACGAGGCGCCGCAAGGCGACCTGGAAGTCACGCTGGCTGGCTTGTGGGCCGACGTCCTGAAGCTGGAGCAGATCGGTCGTCACGACAACTTCTTTGAGCTGGGCGGTCATTCACTACTGGCGATCCGGCTGGTCGGATTGCTGGCACAGGCCAACCTGACCATCTCGCTGGCCGAGCTGTTCCAGCACGAAAGCGTCGCGTCGATGGCATCGATGCTGCTGGCCCGCACCGAGGATGCCCAGGTCAAGGAGGCCATCGTACCGGTGCGTACCACTGGCCAGCAGAATCCGCTGTTCCTGGTGCACGAGTTCAGTGGCCTGGACCTGTACTTCCCGATGCTGGGCAAGCACATCGATCCGGATATCCCGGTGTATGGCTTGCCTGCCGTCGAATGGGGTGAGCCGCAGTTGCAAACGATGGAGTGCATGGCCTCGCGCCTGGTGGGGATCATTCGTTCGGTACAACCCAAAGGGCCTTATCGCCTGGCCGGCTGGTCGTTCGGTGGCGTGCTGGCCTACGAGACCGCGATCCAGCTGATCGGCCTGGACGAGGAGGTCGAGTTCGTCGGTCTCATCGACAGCTATCTGCCTCGGCTGGTGGATCAGGGCCGGTCGCGCTGGGCATTGGACGAAGCCCACAAGCTGCATCTGCTGGACCGCTGCGATGTTTTCTGGAGGGCTTCGTTGCCTGGCGAAGAAGTACTTGCAGTGATCCTGGAGAATCTGGCCGATCTGCAAGGACAATTGGATCGATTCGATTTCACAGGCCTGGTGCAGCATTGCCGTGACGAGGCGTTGCTGCCTGCCGAGCTGGCCGTCTATAGCGCGGAGCAGCTCTGGCAGTACCTCGATCGCGAAGTGGCCCATGGTCACGCGTTGGCCCATTACGCGGTGTATCCGATTTCCGTACCGGTGCATCTGCTGGTGGCCGAAGAACGCAAGGACGACGCGCCCGAGCACTCCGGCTACCTGGGCTGGGACGCTGTCCTGCCCACGTCTAAGTTGCATTGCGTCAAGGTTCCGGGTAACCACCAGAGCATGATGCAAGCGCCTCATGTCAAGGCATTGGGCCAGGCCATCACTGCTGCACTCCACACCGCTGCATCGCGTCCGGCCCCCTCACCGAAGAGCGGTTACCAGCCGCTGCTGACGATCCAGGGCGGGCGTGCCGATCGAGCGCCGATCTTCTGCGTGCCAGGTGCCGGCGACAGCGTCACCGGTTTTATCGGGTTGACCGATGCCTTCGGTCCTGACTGGCCTATCCATGGGCTGCAGCACCGCGGGCTGGATGGCAGCACGGAGCCTTTCAGCCTCGTGGAGACGGCCGCCCAGGTGTACCTCGACGCGATCGACAAGGTCCAACCGGAGGGGCCGGTGCATCTGCTCGGCCATTCCTTCGGCGGCTGGATCGTGTTCGAAATGGCGGCCCGCCTGCATGCCCGGGGTCGCAAGGTGGCCTCGTTGACGCTGATCGACAGTGAGTCGCCGGGCGGCAACGGGGTGGTGGGCAAGCCCTATACCGCGACGGGGGTGCTGAATCGGCTGATCGAGGCGATGCAGTTGGCTTCTGGCAAGTCGTTGGGGATCGATGCCACGGTCTTCGGTACCCAGGACGATACCGCGCAGATGCGTTTGCTGCATGCGGGCATGGTACGGGCCGGCATGCTGCCGCAGCGTTCGGCGGTGGATTCGATGCGCGGTCCGGCGCGGGCCTTCGGTACGGCCCTGCGCACGGTGTATCAACCGCAACATCGCTACACCGGGCCGGTGCGCTTGGTGCTGGCCGATGATCCAACCCTGGACACGGCCGGTAACAAACGCGAACAGGAACAAATGATCGAAGGATGGCGCAAGCATATCCCCGACCTCAGTATCTGGTACGGTCCGGGCAACCACTTCACGATCCTCAAGGCCCCTCACGTACACAACCTGGCAGCCTGGTGGCAGGACGGCCTTCCCATGCTCGACGAGGAGGCCGCCAGTGACTACGTATGACTGTCTCTCCTTGACGCGCATCCATGGAGCCCGGCGCCACATTGGCCGGGTCTGAAAAATCAACGCACTCATGGTTATTTATGGAAAAGTCGAAGTTTCGCAAAATCGCTATCGTGCTCGTACTGGTCGTGGTGGCCGGTCTGATTTTCTACAGCGCGCAATCGCCGGGCAAACCGCCGGAGTACCTGACCGCCACGGTCGAGCGGGCTGACATCGAGAACTCGGTGTTGGCGAGCGGGACGCTCCAGGGGGTCAAGCAAGTCGACGTCGGTGCCCAGGTATCGGGCCAGCTTAAATCGCTCAAGGTCAAGTTGGGCGACAAGGTCAAGAAGGGCCAGTGGCTGGCGGAAATCGACCCCATGCTGGCACAGAACTCATTGCGCCAGACCCAGGTCAACGAAGAAAACCTGATGGCCAAGCGGCAGGCCACGGCGGCGCAACTCAAGGACGCCAAGGCCACCTATGACCGCTACAAAAAACTGCAGCCGGACGACGCGATCTCCAAGCAGGAGTACGAGACTGCCGAGTCGAACTACAAAGTGGAAGCGGCGAACCTGCTCTCTCTCGATGCGCAGATAAAGGACGCCCGTATCCAGGTGGAAACCGCACGGGTCAACCTGGCCTACACCCACATCGTCGCGCCGATAGACGGCTATGTCGTGGGGATCGTGACGCAGGAAGGCCAGACTGTGATCGCCGAGCAACTGGCGCCGGTCCTGCTCAAGCTCGCCGACCTGGACACCATGACGGTCAAGGCGCAGGTATCGGAGGCCGATGTGATTCACATCGTTCCCGGCCAAGAGGTGTATTTCACCATCCTGGGGGAGTCGGAAAAGCGCTACTACGCCACACTGCGAGGCACCGAGCCTGCGCCGCAGAACTTCCTCGAAACCCAGGCAGCCGGGGCGCCCAAACAGAACACCGCGGTGTTCTATAACAGCCTCTTCGATGTGCCGAACCCCGATCATCGCCTGCGTATCTCCATGACTGCCCAGGTTCGTATCGTCTTGGACAAAGCCAAGGATGTGTTGACGGTTCCCGTCGCCGCGCTGGGGGCGAAAAACCAGGATGGCAGCTTCGTGGTCCGCGTGCTCGATGCCGAAGGCAAGGCTCAGCCGCGCAACGTGCAGACGGGCATCAACAACAACGTCAGGGCCGAGATCAAGGATGGCCTGGCTGAAGGTGACAAGGTTGTCATCGGCGAGCCGACCCCCGCCGTGGCAGGAGCCTGACCATGACGCGACCACTGTTGGAACTCGAGGGCATCACCCGCAGTTTCCTTGCGGGCGAAAAGGCGTTCATAGCGCTCAAGAACATCAACTTGACGATCAATGCGGGCGAGGTGGTCGCGATCACCGGTGCTTCCGGTTCCGGCAAGTCGACCTTGATGAATGTACTCGGCTGCCTCGATCATCCGGACGCCGGAAGCTATAAGGTGGACGGGTGCGAAACCGGTTCGATGGACGACCGTGAACTGGCCAGGTTACGTCGCGACCACTTCGGTTTCATTTTCCAACGCTACCATTTGCTGCCGCACCTGAGCGCTTTGCACAACGTCGAGATGCCGGCTATTTACGCCGGTGCCGCAGAGTCACAGCGCCACAACCGTGCCGGGGACCTGTTGAAGCGCCTGGGGTTGGTGGGGCACCTGAGCAATCGGCCGAGTCAACTCTCGGGTGGCCAGCAGCAGCGGGTGAGTATCGCTCGGGCACTGATGAATGGCGGCGAGATCATTCTGGCGGACGAACCCACCGGTGCGCTGGACACCACCAGTGGCAAGGAAGTCATGAAGATCCTGCTGGAGCTCAATGCGGCGGGGCATACGGTCATCATCGTGACCCACGATGAGAAAGTGGCGGCTCACGCCCAGCGCATCATCGAGATCCGCGACGGTGAAATCGTCAGTGATCGTCCCAATCCGCAGAGGCCGCTGCAAGATCTGCCGGCACAAGACACGCGTCCGGCCAAGGTCAAGCCCACGAACGGCCTGCTCGCCAGCTTCGGCCTGTTCAGCGAGGCGTTCAACATGGCCTGGGTGGCGCTGGTCTCGCATCGAATGCGAACCCTGCTGACCATGTTGGGCATCATTATCGGTATCACCTCGGTGGTATCGATCGTGGCGATTGGCGAAGGGGTCAAGCAATATGTCCTCAAGGACATCCAGGCGATCGGCAGCAACACGATCGAAATCATGCCTGGGTCCGACTGGGGGGACAGTCGCTCGACGGCTATCGAAACGTTGGTGCTGTCCGATGTGACCGCCCTGGGCGACCAGTATTACATCGACAGTGCGACGCCCAACCTGGGTCGCAACCTGCTATTGCGTTATGAAAACATCGATGTCAATGCGACCGTCAACGGTGTGAGCGCGAGTTATTTCCAGGTTCGCGGAATCAAGATCGGCTCGGGTGTGGCGTTCAGCAAGGACGATGCCCGGCGGCAATCGCAAGTGGTAGTCATCGACCACAACACAAGTCACAGATTGTTTGGCTCGCACACAGACCCGCTGGGTAAGGTGATTCTCGTCGACAACCTGCCTTGCACGGTCATCGGCGTGACCGAAGACCGCAAAAGCGTCTTCAACACCAGCAAGAACCTGAACATCTGGATGCCCTATGAAACCGCGGCCGGTCGGTTGCTGGGCCAGCGTTTCCTGGACAGCATCACGGTGCGGATAAAGGACGGGCAACCGAGCAAATTAGTGGAGGATAACGTCGTCAAGCTCCTGGAGCAGCGTCATGGTATCAAGGACTTTTTCACCTACAACCTCGACAGTGTGATGCAAACGGTGCAGAAGACCAGTCAATCGCTGGCGCTGCTGCTCTCGCTGATTGCGATCATCTCGCTGGTGGTCGGTGGCATCGGTGTAATGAATATCATGTTGGTCTCGGTGACCGAGCGTACCCGGGAGATTGGTATCCGCATGGCTGTCGGTGCACGCCAGTCCGACATCCGCCAGCAGTTCCTGGTGGAGGCGGTGATGGTGTGCCTGATGGGGGGCACGATTGGCATCGCCTTGTCGTTTGGTATCGGCTACGTCTTTTCGATCTTCGTCAAGGAGTGGCAGATGGTGTTCTCGGTGGGATCGATCGTCACCGCTGTCGTCTGTTCGACCCTGATCGGCGTCGTGTTCGGCTTCGTGCCCGCGCGCAATGCCGCGCGGCTCGATCCGATCAATGCACTGGCACGGGACTGACCCGGGCTACCCAGGCTTGAAGCCAGGTAGGGAACCCTGTGGCGAGGGAGCAAGCTCCCTCGCCACATAAGGTGTGCCTGGCGCCTTATACCGCTACGCGTGCCGCATGCGGGCGAGTCTCGCCGACCTTCCTCACCGCCTGTTCGAAGCGGTCCAGCACCATGCCGACCTCGGTCTCGGTGATGGTCAGGGGGGGCAGGAACCTGAGCACTGCGCCATGGCGCCCACCGGTTTCCATTATCAAGCCGTTGTCGAAACAGTTGAGCTTGATCGCGTGTGCCCGAGCACCGTCGGCCTGGCCGGCGCGCTGGTTGTCGGTCGGCTTGGTGATTTCCACGCCGATCATCAGTCCGCGACCGCGGATGTCGCTGATGAATGGGAAACGCTGCGCGATTTCCCGCAGGCCGCTTTCCAGTCGTTCGCCCATTCGGGCGGCATGGATGACGAGATGGTTTTTGCGGATTTGCTGCATGGTGGCGGCGCCAGCGACCATCGCTATCTGATTGCCGCGGAAGGTCCCCGCATGCATGCCGGGGCCCCAGGTGTCCAGATGTTCGGCGTAGACGATCACCGCCAGTGGGTAGCCACCGCCGATGGCTTTGGACAGCACCAGGATATCGGGGACGATGCCGGCGTGCTCGATGGCGAATGTGCTGCCGGTGCGACCCAGGCCGGTCTGGACTTCATCGACGATCAGCAAGATGTCCTGCTCGAGGGTGATTTCCCGTAGCGCCCGCAGCCAGTTGGCCGAGGCCGGGATGCAACCGCCTTCGCCTTGCACCACCTCGACGATGACCGCCGCCGGTTTGGCGATGCCGCCTTCCGGGTCCGAGAGGACGGTACGGATGTAGTCGATGGACAGTTGATCGGTATGCTCGCCATTGGTGCCGAACGGGCATCGAAACCGATAGGGGAAGGGCAGAAAGTGCGTGCCTTGTGCGATCAGGCCATCGCCGGTCTTGGGGGACAGCTTGCCCATCGCCGACAGTGCGCCGGCCGTCATCCCGTGGTAGCCGCCGTGGAACGCCATCAATGGCGAGCGCTTGGTGTAGTGGCGGGCCAATTTGATGGCGGCCTCGACGGCATCCGAACCGCTGGGCCCGCAGAAGAGAATCTTGCTGGTGTCACGCATTTGCGCAGGCAGCATCGAGAACAGCTCCTGCACGAACGCATGCTTGGCCGGTGTGGCCAGGTCCAATGCCTGCTGCAGGTGATCGCTGTCGAGGAAACGCATCACCGCATCCCGGACCTCGGGCGGGTTGTGCCCCAGGGCCAGTGTCCCGGCGTTCGACAGGCAATCGAGGAACTCCTGGCCGCTGGCATCCTTGATACGCATGCCCTTGCCGCTGACGAACAGGCGCTGGAAAGTCTGTGCATAGGTACGTGCGTTCGACTCGACGTTTTCGAGGTAAGTGAGTGCTTCCATATTCGATCATCCATTGGCTATGGAACGTGAACCGAGCGGGGCCATTCATGCTCGACAGCAAGTGCAGCCATTACTGGGCAGGTCGGGATCATTTCAACAGGCCCCCGTCTTTATCGCGAGTTTTCCTGCCGACACCTGTCCCCAATTTCCACGCCAGACATTGGAACGGGCGCAAGGTTAAATAACTGCCATACGAGCCTCATCAAGCCATCGTTAATAATCCGCCATCTCCCTGAGTTGTGCCGGTGCCGGGTGCTTGCTGTTTTCACCTTTGACACCCCTAGAGAACCCTATGCATGTCTTCAAGCCTCCAGAGAGCATATTGCTGGTGACACTGTGTGCGGTGGCCTTGAGTGGCTGCGTATTGGGCCCTGACTATCGGGTGCCAGACGTCCCGATCGCCGCCAAATGGCAGGCACCGGTGCCCCATGGCGCGTCCGTGGCCGCGTTGGCCGACTGGTGGCGGCAATTCGATGACCCGGCATTGACCGAGCTGTTGCGCCTGGCCGAAGCCGATAGCCCGTCCATGGACCAGGCTTGGGCGAATATCTCGCTGGCCCGTGCGACCGCCGACAGTGACGCCGCCGATGCCTTGCCCAAGTTCGACGGCAGGCTGTCCGGTGGCCGAGGCGGGCAGCAGACCGGTTCGCAGCGCCTGGGGGGCTCAGGTTCCTCTGCAACGATGGATGCCGCCTGGGAGCTCGATCTGTTCGGCAAGTTGCGCCGCAACAATGAAGCCGCCAACTCCCGCGTCGAAGCACGGGTGGATGACTGGCATGACGCGAGGGTTTCCCTGGCGGCCCAGGTGGGTGATTACTACGTGCAATACCGGGGCTGCCAGAAGTTGGTATTGGCTTACCGTGACCAGGCCCAGTCACAGCAAGACACCGCGCGCATGACGCGCCAGTCGTTCGGGGCGGGCTTCACGTCCTCCGCCGACGCCGCGCTGGCCGATGCCAGTGCCGCCAGCAGCGCTGCGGCCCTGGTCCAGCAGCAGAGTGAATGCCAGGTGCTGCTCAAGAGCCTGGTGGCACTGACAGGCAGTGATGAAGGGCGACTGCTGGACGTGCTGGGCCACACGCCGGCGCAACTGCCGCATCCGGCCGAACTCAACGTGCAACAGGTTCCGGCCGACTTGCTGCGCCAGCGCCCGGACATTGCCTCCGACGAGCGCGAGCTGGCAGCGGCGAATGCCGAGATCGGCGTGGCCCAGGCTGATCGCCTGCCGAGCCTGAGTCTTTCCGGGACGATTTCCGTGGGAACCATGGTGGGCCAGCGCAACCGTTCCTGGTCGCTGGGCCCGGTGCTGTCGATTCCGCTGTTCGACGGTGGCAAGCGGCGCGCGGCGGCGGAGGGTGCCAAGGCCTCGTATGACGCGGCCCTGGCGGTCTATCGCCAAACGCTGCGCACCGGTGTGATGGAAGTGGAGCAGGCCCTGGTGCGTCTCGATGCGGCACGTCGCCGGGAGTCGGATGTGGAGCGTTCCACCGCAGGTTTCCGGGAGTCTTTCGAGGCCATCGACCGTAGTTGGCAGGCCGGCAATGTCAGCCTGTTGGACCGGGAAACCGCACGCCGCCAGGCGCTGACAGCCGAGATTGAATTGATCACCTTGCAGCAGAATCAAGTGCGCTACTGGATCGCTCTGTACAAGGCACTGGGGGGCGGCTGGCAAGCGGATCAGCCCCTGGTGCGGAGTCGGGCATCGGGCGGGGACGGCGCGTGAGGTCGCGACCAGGCAAGTTCGCGTTGGCGATCGCGGTGTGCGCGATCGTGGTGGCGTTGATCTACTTTCGCCGGGGCGCCGAGCCGGTCGAGGCCGCCCCCCAGGTCAGCAGCTTGAGCGTGGAAGTCGTCCAGGCGCAACGCCAGGTCTGGCCACAGTTACTGTTTGCCAATGGCGCGCTCGCCCCCTGGCAGGAAGCGGTCATCAATGCCGAGACCAGCAACCTGCGCATCGCCAGCATCGAGGCTGATGTGGGCAGCCGGGTGAAGAAGGGTCAACTGTTGGCCACGCTGGCCAGCGAAACGGTGGTTGCCGAAGAGCACAAGCAGAAGGCGCTCGTCGCCCAGGCCGGCGCCAACTTGGAGCAGGCCCGTTCCAATGATCGTCGGGCCCGGGTCGTCGGGCAGGGCGGGGCCCTGTCGGAGCAACAGCGTGAAGACTACCGGATCAAGGTCGCACTCGCCGAGGCTGACCTCGCCGGCGCCCGTGCCGAATTGCAGAGCACGCGGATCAGGCTCGGACAAACCCGCATCCTCGCCGTGGACGATGGCATCATTTCGGCGCGCACGGCGCTGCTTGGCAAGGTGCTCTCCGCCGGCGACGAGCTGTTTCGCATGGTGCGCGATGGCCGCATCGAATGGCAGGCCGAGCTGGATGCCCGCCAACTGGCCCAGGTTCAGCCAGGCCAGGTTGCCCGTATGACGTTGCCCGACGGCCAGAGCCTGGAAGGGCGCGTGCGGCTGGTATCGCCCACGTTGAATACCAAGACCAGCCGGGGATTGATCTACGTCTCCCTGCCCACCGACAGCGCCGCCCAGGCCGGTATGTATGCCAGCGGCCAGATCGAGCTGGCGCCCCGCGAGGCCGTCACGGTGCCAGACACTGCCGTCATCCTGCGGGACGGGCGTTCCTATGTGTTCACGCTCAATGATGACATGCGCGTGGTCCAGCGACCGGTGGTGGTCGGCCGACGCTTGCATCAGGCCGTGGAGATTCTCAGCGGCCTCGATGAGCCTGCCCGAATCGTGCGTGCTGGCGGTGCGTTCCTCAACGATGGTGCGAGTGTGACCCTCGTTCAATCCCAGGTAGCCCAGCCATGAACATTTCAGCCCTGTCGATCCGCCATCCGGTCCCGGCCGTCATGCTGTTCATTCTGCTGACGCTCTTTGGCCTGTCGGGTTTCGAGAAGCTCGCCATCCAGGATTTCCCGGACATGGACCTGCCAGTGGTGGTGATCAGCGCCACGCTGGAGGGCGCAGCCCCGGAGCAACTGGAAACGGAAGTGGCGCGCAAGATCGAGGACAAGCTGACGTCCCTGCGCCTGCTCAAGCACGTGACGACGACCATCACCGATGGTGCCGTCAACATCAGCATCAGCTTTGACATCGACAAGGATGGCAACGAGGCGCTCAACGAAGTGCGTAACGCGGTCGACAGTGCCATGGCGCAGTTGCCGGCGAGCCTGGACACACCCTCGGTTTCCCGGCTGACCACCAGCGCCTCGGCATTGCTCACCTATGTCATCGACTCCGATAACCTGGATGAAGAAGCGTTGTCGTGGTTCGTCGACAATGAGTTGAGCAAACAGCTGCTGGCGGTGCCCGGGGTGGCAATGATCGCGCGCATGGGCGGTGTCGACCGGGAAGTCCAGGTCAATCTCGATCCGGCCCTGATGGCGGGCCTGGGTATTCGTGTCACGGACATCGCCAACCAGTTACGGGCGATGCAAAAGGACAACTCCGGTGGCCAGGGCAATCTGGGCAGTGGCCAGCAAGCCATGCGGACCCTGGGTGCCATTGACGATCCGGCGGCCCTCGGTGCCATCGACATTCCCAGCGGCGACGGTCGCCTGCTCGCCCTGGGGCAGTTGGCCGACATTCGCGACACCCACGCCGAACGCAGCACCCGGGCGTTTCGCGATGGCAGGCCCGTGATCGGTTTCCAGGTCACCCGTTCCCTGGGGTTCTCCGATGTCGGCGTCGCCAATGACGTACGCAAGGCCATGATCGCGTTTGAAAAACAGCATCCCAACGTGCAGATCGTTGAAGCCAGTGACACGGTCAAGGCCGTGCTCGCCAACTATCACGATTCGATGAATTTGCTGTACGAAGGCATGCTGTTGGCGGTGCTGGTGGTCTGGTGGTTCCTGCGGGACTGGCGCGCCACGCTCATCGTCGCCACGGCACTGCCGCTGTCGATCATCCCCACCTTTGGCGTGATGTACCTGGCCGGGTTCACCCTCAACGCCGTCTCCCTGCTGGCCCTGGCGCTGGTCATCGGTGTGCTGGTGGACGATGCCATCGTCGAGATCGAGAACATCGCGCGACACTTGCGCATGGGCAAAACCCCGCTTCAGGCCGCCACCGAAGCCGCGGATGAAATCGGTCTGGCGGTGCTCGCCACCACGGCCACCCTGGTCGCAGTGTTCCTGCCCACGGCGTTCATGGGGGGGATCGCCGGGAAGCTGTTCCGCCAGTTCGGCGTGACGGCGTCGGCGGCGCTGCTGTTTTCACTGCTGGTGGCACGGCTGCTGACGCCGATGATGGCGGCTTATTTCCTCAAGGCAAGGCATGAAGCCGACCATGACAGCCCGTTGATGACTCGCTACCTGGGCTGGATCCATGCCAGCCTGACTTGGCGCAAGACCACGATGGGCCTGGCCGGCCTGTGCTTCGTCGGGGCTCTGGCGCTGGTCCCGTTGCTGCCCACCAGCTTCCTGCCAGCGCAGGACACCGGCCGCAGCAAGATAACATTGGAGATGCCGCCAGGAACGACACTGGAACACACCACCGCGATGGCCTTGCAGGCCAGCGAGCGGCTGCGCGAACTCCCCGACGTCACGCATGTGTTCAGCTCGGTGGGGACCGCCAGCAGTTCGGGCGCCGGGCCTGGCGATATCACTGGCGCCGGCGATGCGATCCTGACGGTGGAGCTGGCGCCTCGCAATGCCCGCGATCGCAAGCAGGTGGAGGTCGAAGCGCAGATGCGCCAGGTGTTGCGCACGCTTGCGGGAGTACGCATCAATGTTGGCGGCGATGGCAGCGGAGAGAAGCTCAATATTGTGCTTGCCAGTGATGACGGCGATCTGCTGGAGCGCACGGCAAGCGCCCTTGAGCCCCAGTTGCGTGAGTTGCGCGGGATCGGCAATGTCTCGTCCAGCAGCGCCTTGCAACGACCGGAAATCCAGATGCGGCCGGATTTTGCCCGGGCAGCGGAATTGGGCATCACCAGCCAGGACATCGCCGATACCTTGCGCATGGCGACTTACGGCGAATACTCCTCGCAACTGGGCAAGATCAATTTGTCCCAGCGCCAGGTGGACGTGCGAGTGCGCATGGATTCGCTGTTGCGCGACGACTTGCAGGCGATCAGCCAATTGCGGGTAACCGGTCGAGACGGCCAGGTCGCCCTGGCCTCGTTGGGGGACATCAGCATGGGCAGTGGGCCGGCGCAAATCAGCCGACTGGACCGTCTGCGCAATGTCACCCTGTCTATCGAACTCAACGGTCGCAACCTGGGTGAGGTCATGGCCGAGGCCCGCCAACTGCCGGTGATGCGCAACTTGCCAGCCGAAGTGAAACTGGTGGAACAGGGCGAATTGCAGTTGATGACGGAATTGTTCGCCAGCTTCGGCCTGGCCATGGCCATCGGCGTGTTTTGTATTTATTCAGTCCTGGTGTTGTTGTTTCACGACTTCTTGCAACCAGCCACGATTCTTTCGGCCTTGCCGCTCTCGCTGGGTGGCGCGTTGTTGGCCTTGCTGGTGTGCAATTTCAGTTTTTCCCTGTCGTCGGTCATCGGCTTGTTGATGTTGATGGGCATTGTGACCAAAAACTCCATTCTGTTGGTGGAGTACGCCATCATGGCTCGCCGCGATTATGGCCTGGGTCGATACGATGCGTTGGTGGATGCTTGCCACAAGCGTGCCCGTCCGATCCTGATGACCACCATTGCGATGGGGGCCGGGATGTTGCCGACGGCGATGGGAATGGGCGAAGACCCGAGTTTCAGACAACCGATGGCGGTGGTGGTCATGGGTGGTTTGCTGACGTCGACGTTGTTGAGCCTGCTGGTGGTACCGGTGATTTTCACTTACGTGGACGATGCGCTTGAATGGCTGAAGCGTCGCACTCGATCGCCAATGGAAGAGGGGGCGCTAGAGGAAGTTTGAGGGGGAAAACAATATTCCCCCAACAAGTACTCGATTCGGTCAGTGAACGAGCAATCGTTGGGGGTGGGTTTAAACGGCTTGTTGGATCGGGCTATTGCCATTCCATTCCATGTGAGCCGGTGTGGCATCCATCGAATGCATCCAGCGGATCAGCGAACGACGCCCACCAATCCCCATCTTTATGGCGGCGCGCTTCAAATAGCTTTCGACTGTATTGACCTTCAGGTTCAGTTGCTCGGCAAGTTCGGGGGCAGTGCGTCCGGCCAGCAAACCTACGCACACTTCCGTTTCGCGAGAGGACAGACTCAATCCTGACAGTAGCAATCGATCGGCGAACCTTTGGCGCAGCGCTTCCATGCCGCCGTTTTCCGAAGCGTCCAAAGCCAGGAAAGGGTCCTGCTGGGTGGATTCCGGTGGAACAAGGGCTGCCACGTGCTCCTCGACCATGGGCAACAAAAGACAGGAAAAGTCTTTCAATAAGGCATGTTCTTGTGCGGTAAATCCCTTCGAAAGAGGCGATCGATAGATGGACAGTACATAACGACGACCATTCTTTCGGGTCGAAAGGTGTAATTGCGTCGTCGTGCTGTAACCGGGAGCTTTTTCTGATCGCTCGGATTTAAGCAGGCACCGGGAAAAGTTGGGTATTTTCTGCGGTGCTGCATCTCCAAAGAGTATGTCGTCGGCCAGGAAAAATGGCTTGGCGGTGTGGGTGTCCATGAGTGCACCGACGCAAGCGTTGTCGAGGCCGACGCAACCTATGCTGGAGGTGCTGGGTTCAGACATATTACTTGTGCCGATCCGTTGTTCGGTAATATGTGTTGCATCCACGGGTATTTCCGTGAGTATCAGGTCGTGCAACATACGCGGGAAATTGCGACTGCCTGTACTGGCAATGACTTTACCAACGTGCGGGAATAATCGTTGTAGGTTCATCCTTTCTCCAAAATCGTCCAATTATTTGATTAGAGCTGAAACTCAGTGTGCATGGGTATCGTTGCCGGAATATTTCGAGCGGGGAGCATCTGGGTAGTATCCAAGGCGTTATGGAGTGTATCTGACGAGCGGTGTGTCATGTGGGGGGTGGTATGTACCGTTGTTCTGTTGATGGCGTTCTTGCTGAGGACCTCGTCATAAGTTTTAAGCGTGCATGGCAAGGTGCCGTAAATTATGTTTTCTCCCTTCGAGCCTAATGCCGTATTGAGTCTTTCAATTGGCCAGCCAGAACGTTTCAGGATTTTTTCCATCAAGGTGTCCACGACGATTTCATAGGCGTGAATTTTTTGTTGTTGAGCGAACTTAATCATTGACAGGAAAAGTGCCGCCGTGCGAATGTCTACATTAGCTCGGGTGAGTTTTCCCGTGGAGAAATTATTAGTTGAAAGTGCGAATCTTGTGGCTTCCCAACAGTGACCCAAGTGCGGTCTGGTTTTTTCGGTTGGCAGGATAAAGCTCAGGGGGCCGCTCATCAATGTGGGTTTGTTGGAGGGGCGTAGTCGAACACAACCGGTAACGCGGTCGTTTTCATGGGCATAGATATAGATCGCGTCGGGGTCGTCGTATTCATCCCACTCATAATCGCTGCCTTGATAACTTTCAATGTCCCACTTCTTTCTATCGATGAAGGCGAGTTTGCGAATGGACAGTATTTGTTCGAGGGTTTTAAGGGGGATTTTTGAGTAGCTTACGATGCTGGTGGATACGTCGGAAAATCCATAGGTGCATGGGGAGTAATTCATGGATGCGACTTCTTGGCTGCAGGTGAAGCTACTGTTAACTTTGCACTACGGTATTTCAACTGTCCTAAAGTACAGTCTTTGATTTATAGAGTGTGCAGCCTAATTAGTGGGTACGATTTTGTGAGCGGCTTATAAATTGCTGGTGAGCTTGTTAGTTGTGGATTTGTATCGCTGAGAATCCAAAAAAGTACAGGTGCAGCATGGTGGCAAACAGGTGTTGGTTGAGTGGCATTACATGAGTCGAACCAGGCTCGATTTATTGTTTTTTTGACGATGATAAAAATCTCAGTCGTAACTGATTGATATTTAGCTGTTCAAAAAATTGACGCGCTCAGATAGAGTTCAGTGTCTGTAAGCAAACGGTCATCTGGCAATGGGTATGGTGACTTTCTTACGCGGGGTGATTAATCGGATGTGAATCCAAGGGATATCGATAGGCGAGTGGATTTTGGTATGTGGCAGATTGATGTTGGTCTAGTGTGATTGCTCTATTTAAGTTGGTTGTATGACCTCGTATGACTGAAATGGCTGACTTCATGTCACTGTGCTTGAAGTCATGTGGAAAGATGATGGATTGATCTGACCCTGAAAATGAGCCGTACAGGCTTCTGATATGGATGGATACTATGAATTATATTGCGCTTTCGTTGTTGACCGTATTGTTGGTTCCGGGACCGACGAATTCATTGTTGTTGCAAGCTGGTATCAGTAGAGGGTTCAACACGCGTTCGATGCGCTTCGTCGCAGCCGAGTGGTTGGCATACGTTATTCAGATGACGATGTGGGGGGTATTCATTGACTTGCTGATGACCGATCACTCGTGGGTGGTGATCGCTACCAAGATTTTTGCCGTGTGTTTTCTGTTTTATATTTCCTTGAAACTTTGGTTCTCGGTCAAAGAGCATGCGCCTGGTGCAACGACGGGTATTACCGTTCCGGATTTGTTTGTGGCAACGCTGACAAATCCCAAGGGGTTGTTTTTTGTTTCCTTCGTTGCGCCGGCGGGCACATTCCTGTCGCTGGAGAATTGGCTGTCATTCATTCTGCTATTTACAGCCATTATTTTTCCGGTAGGGCTTGTGTGGATCGCAGCTGGCGCTTTTTGTGGTCGAAAATTTCACGCGATTGTATCTGGACGATTTTTAAATCGAGCCATTTCTCTGGTGATTGGGTTGTTCGCCTGTGGCATGCTTTTCAATATCGCATCCCAGGTGAATTTCGTCTGATTGTGTTCTGATGGCGTCGAATGCGGGCGGTGCCAGGGCTGTGCAGTAAGTAGGCTTTAACGCAAAGCGTTATTTAGATGAGGTTCAACTGCGCCGCTTTGAACATGGCTTGCTTGACATTGGTGCACTCCATTTTTTCAGTCATTTGCTTGGCATGAAATTTCACTGTTCGTTCGGTGATATTCATGATCAAACCGATCTCCTTATAGTTTTTGCCAAGCGCAAGCCAACGCAGGAATTCAATTTCCCTGGGCGATAGCTTGAGTGTGCTCTCGACAACGGTCTCAGCCGGGCGGTGCTGGTTGGCGATGAAGCTGAGCGTTTGAATAATGAATATGTTTTCCCTGACTATGGTTGGGAAATCGGGATCATTTTCTTCCGAAGACAGGTGAACGGAGCCGAACGATCTGCCGGGCTCATGAATCGGAACAGTGAACCCTTGCTTGATGCCATAGGACGCGGATTGATCAAATATTTCCGGATTATTGTCGATTTCTTGTGGGATTTCATCCCAGAAAAAAGGCATGGCGGTAATGGCTGTGTTGGCCATCACAGGGTCTGATTTGTGCAGTGAGTTCTTGCGGTAGGTGTCCACCCATTCGGCGGGATAGTTGCTGTGGATGGAGACTTTTGAATTGTCGAAGGGCATGGGCTCCAAGTGAACATAAGCAAATTTTTCAAGCCCTAGTTTCGAGAATATCCAGCCGAGTATCTCGGTGTACTCTTCGTGGCTTTTTCCTGGAATATTATTCTCCACCTCTTGAATTAAATTGAGCAGTTGGCTTGAAATGGGCTTGAGCATAGTAGGCGCGCTCGAAAAATATTAATGTGAATACCTGTAGGTAGCAAAGGCTTCACCTTGATATTCGCCAAGCGGAGGAGGGAAGTTTTATAGCGTTGCCATCAACATCCGCACGCTGCTTTGTGACCGCTATCGGGGCTGTGAAAGGGGCTGGAGTATCGGGCGGGGTTTTCCTGTTCATCGGGGTTCGCTTCAGGGCGCGATGATTACCCCTCATGCCGCCGTGTAATGCCTGCTCTCTCAATTGAGATGATGTCATTTTGCGTCCTTGCCGGTGTAACCTCAGCCCTTTGCCCCTGAGGTTGTAGTTAATTACGACTACTGAAACGATTAACTGGAGGACAGTATAGACAGCTTTTTCGCAACAGCGAGAAACATTAAAAAACCTTTATTTTTCACCGTACATAGCCCTTTTCAGGAAGGCTGCCGTTCGACTCTCCTGGCATTTCGTCACCGTTTCCGGAGCCCCGCAAACCACCACGTTTCCGCCCTGGGTGCCAGCCCCCGGACCGATATCGATGACCCAGTCACTCTGCGCCACCACTCGCATGTCATGTTCCACCACAACCACCGTATGACCTTCCTCCACCAGGCGATTCAACTGCACCAGCAAGCGATCCACGTCCTGGGGATGCAGCCCATTGGTCGGCTCATCCAACACATACAAGGTTGCGCCCCGGGCCTTGCGCTGCAGTTCTGTCGCCAGCTTGATCCGCTGGGCTTCGCCGCCGGACAGCTCCGTGGCCGGTTGCCCCAGGCGCAGGTAGCCCAGTCCGATATCTTGCAGCACTTGCAACGAACGCCTGGCCGCTGCTTGTTCGGCAAACACCTCGAGTGCCTGGTTCACGGTCAGCTGCAACACCTGGGAAATGTCCAGGCCCTGCCAGCGAACTTCCAGGGTCTGTGGGTTGTAGCGGGCGCCGTGGCAGGTGGGGCAGGGGGCGTACACGCTGGGCATGAACAACAACTCCACGCTGACGAAGCCTTCACCTTCGCAGGTTTCGCAACGCCCCTTGGCGACGTTGAAGGAAAACCGCCCGGCATCGAATCCCAGTGCCTGCGCCTGTTCTGTGGCGGCAAACAGTTTGCGCACGTGGTCGAACAAGCCGGTGTAAGTGGCGAGGTTGGAGCGCGGGGTACGGCCAATGGGTTTCTGGTCCACCTGGACCAACCGCTTGACCGCATCGAGCCCGGCAACAACGCGCCCGGCACTGGTTTGCACGGGTTCGTCTTCCAGGCTTTGCTCGTCGGGTTCGGTGTTGGGGCTGGCCTGGCCCAGGTGCGCGCCGACCAGATCCAGCAGGGCCTGGCTGACGAGGCTGGATTTGCCTGAGCCAGAGATGCCGGTGACGGCGGTGAAGCAGCCCAACGGGAAGGCCGCGTTCAGGTTGTCGAGGTTGTTGCGGGTGATGCCTTCCAGGCGCAGCCAATCCTTGGGTGCTCGTGGACTGCGTATCGCAGTGTTTCCTTCGCCAAAAAGATAGGCACGGGTGCGTGATTCCGGCACCTGGCCAAGGCCTGCCGGCGGACCGCTGTAGAGGACTTTGCCGCCTTGTTCACCTGCGTCCGGGCCCACGTCGATGAGCCAGTCGGCGCGGCGCATGGTATCGAGGTCATGTTCGACCACAAACACAGAGTTGCCCGCTGCCTTGAGGCGTTGCAGGGCGCCAAACAATGCTTCGCTGTCGGCCGGGTGAAGGCCGGCGGAGGGTTCGTCCAGCACATAGATCACGCCGAACAACTGGGAATTGAGCTGGGTCGCCAGGCGCAGGCGTTGCAATTCGCCGGACGAAAGCGTCGGCGTGCTGCGTTCCAGGGCGAGGTAGCCGAGGCCCAGGTCGATCAGCGTGACGATCCGCTCCAGCAACTCGGCGGCGATGCGTTGGGCAGCCAGCCGTTTCTCCAGGGAGAGGTTGGGTGTGTGGCGGGCGTCGGGCCCGCCCGCATGGGGATTGTCGCCCCTGGCGGCGCGCTGCTCACGGGCCTCGCGGGTTTGCCGATGACTGAGGACCTCTCCCGTTTCTTCGGCCTGTGCAAGGTAGTCGGGCGCCAGGACCTGCTTGAGCACCTCGGCCAGTTCGAGCAGCGGCAGGTGCGACAGCTCGGCGATGTCCAGGCCGGCAAAGGTCACGGTCAGCGCCTGGCGCTTGAGGCGTTTGCCCTCGCACACCGGGCACGGGCTGGCGCGCATGTATTGCGCCACGCGTTTGCGCATCTGGGCACTTTGGGAGTGCATGAAGGTGTGCAGCAGGTAGCGTCGGGCGCCGCTGAACGTGCCTTGGTAACTGGGTTCGAGCTTGCGCTTGAGGGCGGTGCGGGTCTGGGCCGGCGTCAGTCCGGCGTAGACGGGAACGGTGGGAGTTTCTTCGGTGAAGAGAATCCAGTCCCTTTGCTTTTTCGGCAGGTCGCGCCACGGGATGTCGACGTCATACCCCAGGGTCACCAGGATGTCCCGCAAGTTCTGGCCTTGCCAAGCCATGGGCCAGGCAGCCACGGCGCGTTCGCGGATGGTCAGCGATGGGTCTGGCACCATGGAGGCTTCGGTCACTTCATAGACCCGGCCCAGGCCGTGGCATTCCTGGCAGGCGCCCTGGGGCGTGTTGGGCGAGAAGTCCTCGGCGTAGAGCATGGGTTGGTCGGCCGGGTAGCTGCCGGCGCGGGAGTAAAGCATGCGAATCAGGCTCGACAAGGTGGTGACGCTGCCCACGGATGAACGTGCGCTGGGGGTACCGCGTTGTTGCTGCAAGGCGACTGCCGGCGGCAGGCCCTCGATGCTGTCCACGTCCGGTACGCCCACCTGGTCGATCAGGCGCCGCGCATAAGGCGCGACGGATTCGAAGTAGCGACGCTGGGCTTCGGCATAGAGCGTGGAGAAGGCCAGCGACGACTTGCCGGAACCCGATACGCCAGTGAATACCACCAGGGCATCGCGAGGGATGTCCACGTCGACATTCTTGAGGTTGTGTTCGCGGGCGCCACGCACTCGGACGAAACCGGTGGCGTGCGGCAATGAAGAGACGGTGGCGGGGCCGGAGCTTGCGGGCATGGAGCGTTCCTTGTGGGCGTCTGCTTAACGCGTTGGGGCTTTCAGGTGAAGCGGCGTCACGCAGAGAATGGAAGCTGGGTCACAGCGTTGACAATTATGCGACCGGGTTCGTCCATTCTCGTGCGATAAAAATTTACTCCGGACAAAAGAGATGAGAAAAGCTTCGCAGTTTTCCCCCGGATACGGACCTCCCCATGCCTCGTTCAAAACTGCTCTCTAGATTGTTTGTCGCTCTGCTGGCCGGCGCGGCGCTGTGGTACATGTGGATGATCACCAGTGCCAAGCTGGAGTGGGGTGGCGATAGCCCCGATCAGCAGCAATTGGGCGCCGTGAAGGATACCCGCTTGCGGGCGATGACCCAGTATTGCACGGGCGTGACGGTGACACCGCAGGGGACTTGGCTGGTGGGACGCCTGGAGGAAGAGGCCCAGACGCTTGAACCGTCCGCTGATGTCGTGGACCTGGATGCGGTGGTCTATGGCAATCCTGCTGAGGCTGAAGAGCCGCAGGAGCCCGGGACCTTTGCCCGATTGTTCTCTCGTGCCGAAAAGGAAACTTCCTTCATTTCCCGTCTGGATGCCCAAGGGCAATTTCAGCTCGTGGCCCATGTCAGCGGAGCCGCTTGTCTTGTGACCAGCCCCGACGGGACCAGTGTATTCCTGCTCACGGGCCTGCGTCGGCCTGAAACGGCGAATACCCATGAGCCCGATCAAACCGTGATCCTTCGCAGTGATGATCAAGGCCGACGCTGGACTTGGTTGACCAAGGGTTGGTTTCCCGAGGCCGATTCGTTGGCCTGGAACCTGGTTCCCTATTTCCACGGCTCGAATGAAGTCTGGGCCGTGGGCACACCGGACGTGGCGGATGAAGACAGCGATGAGGAAAAACCGACAGCCGTTTCCACCGGCGTCTTTTACTCGGCCGATCGCGGTGCGAACAGCTCGCCGATAATGGCGCCCGAGTCGCTGCTGGTGTCCGCCGAATATGCCCGCGGCAAACGTCCTGACATCACTGATTGGGGCACGAACGCAGGCGAACAGGGGGAAACCCAGACCCATGTCCTGCAGCTCGATGCACAGACGGCCTTTATCTGGGTGTCCCAACGCTTCTGGGGTGGCCATCCCGATGGCGTCAGCCACAGTATCGCGGTCAATGTCACGACACGGGCCCGGTTGCAGGCCAAGGCAGGGCAGTGGCAGGTGGTGGATAGGCAGCGTGACGACAACCTGTTCGTGAGCAAGCTGCTACGAAACGATGCCGGGCGGGTGATTGGACTGATTGACCAGGGGGAGCGCGGGCAAGATGTGGTCGCCGAACTGGATACCGCCGCGTTGACCTGGACGCCGTTGAGCGACCTGCCCAGTGTGTTCGCGCCATTGGCGTCGGATAGCCAGGTGCGTGGCAGCAATTTCTGGATGGGGCAAAACACCCTGCTGATCAACACCACCAGCAATCACCATCCACCGCGCTGGCTCTATTGGTGGTCGGACGCGAACATCTCCGCTGATGCGGTGTTTTATTCCAAGGATTGGGGCCGCTCCTGGCAGCGCCTCGCCATCGGCGGTTACCTGGGCGTCCTCGGTTTTCAACCGGCGCAGGACCGGGTGTTCTGGGCCAATGGCAATTGGTACGACAATCATGACGGTCGCATCTATTCCCATGGGTTGCGCTGAGCACAGATAGCCCGGGACACACTGCTGAACTGCTTGTGTGGCGAGGGAGCTTGTCCCCTCGCCACACAAGATGTCTTCATCTGGCTGCTCACGGATTCAGGGTTAAGTCTTCCAAGTTGATTTCAATCAAGGGGCCAAGCCAGGGACAGCCCCCACAATGACCGCCAAGATCCTGTCTTCAAGCCCTGGCGCTCATGACCCGTCCCTCTGTGATGTTGTACTCATCCCGCTCCTGGCTCCCCGGGCTGTTCGTTCTCCTGCTGATGTTCGCCGGAATCGCCCAGGCCAAGGACTACGGTGACATCCCGCAACAGCGCATCCATCACGTCCTGAACCAGACCGACTCGATCTCCGAGCCCGAAGGCTCCTTCAAGGTTCGCAAACTGTCCGCTGCCGGCAAGGTCGTGGGCTATGTGTTCCAGAGCCTGGATGTGGTGGACATTCCCGCTTATTCCGGCAAACCGATCAATGTCCAGGTCATTCTCGATCCCGCTGGCGTGATCCTCGACGCCTATGTGCTGGAACACCACGAACCGATCCTGCTGATCGGCATCGCCGAAGAAAAACTCCACGCGTTCAGTGCGCGCTACAGCGGCATCAAGGTCAACCAGCGGGTGGTGGTGGGCCATTCCAGCGACCCGAATGCGGTGACTGTCGATGCGATCGCCGGCGCGACCGTGACGGCGATGGTGGTCAACGAAGTGATCATGCGCGCCGCCCACGATGTTGCGGTGTCCCTGGGCCTGGTCAAGAGTGACGCAGGCTTGGCCGTGGCGCCGGCGCGCGTGCGCGCGGATATCTACGAGCCCGCCGACTGGAAGACCCTGACCGGCAACGGCGCTGTCCGTCGCCTGCACCTGACCCGTGGCCAGGTCGATGCGTCCTTCAAGGGCACCGAAGCCGAGCAGGTCGAAACCGCCAGCGGCGACCAAGTCAACGACACCTTCATCGACCTCTACACCACCCACCTCAACCCGCCCACCATTGGCCGCAACCTGCTGGGCGAGGCGCAATACCGCACGCTGATGGCCGAGCTCAAGCCGGGCGAACAGGCCATCGCGGTGATGGGCAGCGGGCGTTATTCCTTCAAGGGCTCGGGATACGTGCGTGGCGGTATTTTCGACCGGGTGCAGCTGCGCCAATCGGGCGACACCATCAGCTTTCGCGACCTGGATTTCCAGCGCCTCGATGATGTGGCCCTCGACGACATGCCGGACTTCGATGAAATGGCGATTTTCATCATCCGCGCCTCCCACCGTTTCGACCCCGGCTCGCCCTGGAACCTGGAGCTGCTGGTGCGCCGCCAGACAGGCCCGGTCAGCGGTACCTTCAGCAGCTTCGAGTTGGCCTATCAACTGCCCGAACCGTACCTGGAACGGCCATTGCCCACCGCCGAGCAACTGGCAGCCGCCGAGGAGGCCAGCCGGCCGATGTGGCTGACGCTCTGGTACCAGAAAAGTGTCGAAATCAGCGTGCTTGGCACAGCCTTGCTGGTGCTGACGGCCATCCTGTTTTTCCAGGACTCACTGGCCCGGCGGCCCAAGCTGCTGCACTGGGTTCGCCGCGGTTACCTGCTCTTCACCGTGGTGTTCCTGGGGGGCTATGGGCTGGCGCAACTGTCGGTGGTCAATGTACTGACCTTCGTCCACGCACTGTTCGAAGGCTTTCGCTGGGAGCTGTTCCTCACCGATCCGCTGATCTTCATTCTCTGGGTGTTCACCGCCGGCAGCATCCTGTTGTGGGGACGTGGGGTGTTCTGCGGCTGGCTGTGTCCGTTCGGCGCGTTGCAGGAGTTGATCAACGAACTGGCGCGCAAGCTCAAGGTGCCGCAATACGAGCTGCCGTTCGCCGTTCACGAGCGACTGTGGGCGATCAAATACATCATTTTACTGGCGCTGTTCGGTGTCTCGCTGGAGTCGATGGCCACCGCCGAACGGCTGGCTGAAGTGGAGCCGTTCAAGACCGCTATCACCCTCAAGTTCGACCGCCAGTGGTGGTTCGTCGCGTACGCGGTGGGCCTGCTGCTGATCAACCTGTTTACCCGCAAAGTCTATTGCCGCTACGTCTGCCCGCTGGGCGCGGCCCTGGCGATGCCGACCCGGTTGCGGCTGTTCGACTGGCTCAAGCGCCGCAAGGAGTGTGGCAACCCTTGCCAACTGTGCGCCAAGGAATGCGAGATCCAGGCGATTCATCCCGATGGCCGGATCAATGCCAACGAATGCCATTACTGCCTCGACTGCCAGATGACCTGGCACAACGAAAACAAATGCCCGCCGCTGATCAACAAGCGCAAGAAGCGCGGCAAGGCGACCGTGACCGATGCGCAACTGATTCCCGTGGTGCAGGTAAACCCGGCGCCTTGAGGCACCCCAATGGCCTGTCCCTTGACCGTTTCATTCTTCATGGAGCACACAGCATGAGCGACAAAAAAGACCAAACCCCTGACGCGGTAGAAGAACCCCGGGGTGTTAGCCGGCGCAGTTTTCTCGGCACCGGAGCGGTAACGGGGGCGGTGCTGGCCGGCGCGACGGCGCTGGGGGCCGGAACGTTCACCCGTGAGTCCTGGGCTGCGGCGGCCAAGGAGGCCAAGTCCAAGATTCACGTTGGTCCTGGTGAACTCGATGAGTATTACGGTTTCTGGAGTGGCGGCCATCAGGGCGAGGTGCGGGTGTTGGGCATACCGTCGATGCGCGAGCTGATGCGCATCCCGGTGTTCAACGTCGATTCGGCCACCGGTTGGGGCCTGACCAACGAAAGCAAGCGCATCCTGGGGGACAGCGCCAAGTACCAGAATGGCGACTGCCACCACCCGCACATCTCCATGACCGACGGCAAATACGACGGCAAATACCTGTTCATCAACGACAAGGCCAACTCCCGGGTTGCGCGCATTCGCCTGGACATCATGAAGTGCGACAAGATCCTCACGGTGCCCAACGTGCAAGCCATCCATGGCCTGCGCCTGCAAAAGGTGCCGTACACCAAGTATGTGTTTGCCAATGGCGAGTTCGTGATCCCGCACCCTAACGACGGCCATACTTTCGACCTGCAAGACAAGAACAGCTTCACGATGTTCAACGCCATCGATGCCGAGAAGATGGAAATGGCCTTCCAGGTGATCGTCGACGGCAACCTGGACAACACCGACGCCGACTACACCGGCAAGTATGCCGCGAGCACCTGCTACAACTCCGAGAAGGCCTACGACCTGGGCGGCATGATGCGCAACGAGCGCGACTGGGTGGTGGTGTACAACATCCCGCGCATCGAAGCGGCGATCAAGGCCGGCAAATTCATCACCCTGGACGGCTCCAAGGTGCCGGTCGTCGATGGTCGTAAAACCGATGGCAAAGATTCAGAATTTACCCGCTACATCCCGGTACCGAAGAACCCCCATGGGCTCAATACCTCGTCCGACGGCAAATACTTCATCGCCAACGGCAAGCTGTCGCCTACCGTCTCGATGATCGCCATCGACCGCCTGGATGATCTGTTCGCCGACCGTTTCAAGGACCCGCGCGAAGTGATCGTCGCCGAACCGGAACTGGGCCTGGGACCGTTGCACACCACCTTCGACGGCCGCGGCAATGCCTACACCACCTTGTTCATCGACAGCCAGGTGGTGAAGTGGAACATGGACGAGGCCATCCGCGCCTACAAGGGCGAGAAGGTCAATTACATCAAGCAGAAACTCGACGTTCAGTACCAGCCCGGCCACAACCATGCGTCCCTCACCGAAACCAGCGAGGCCGACGGCAAATGGTTGGTGGTGCTGTGCAAATTCTCCAAGGACCGCTTCCTGCCCACCGGCCCGCTGCACCCGGAGAACGATCAGTTGATCGACATTTCCGGTGAAGAAATGAAGCTGGTGCACGACGGCCCGGCTTTCGCGGAACCCCATGACTGCATTCTCGCGCGGCGCGACCAGATCAAGACCCAGAAAATCTGGAACCGCAACGATCCGTTCTTTGCCGGCACCGTGGAATTGGCGAAGAAGGACGGCATCAACCTGGAAACCGACAACAAGGTCATCCGCGACGGCAACAAGGTCCGGGTGTACATGACCTCGATGGCGCCGGCCTATGGCCTGACGGAGTTCACCGTCAAGCAAGGTAACGAGGTGACGGTGACGATCACCAACATCGACCAGATCGAGGACGTCAGCCATGGCTTTGTCATGACCAACCACGGTGTGAGCATGGAGATCAGCCCGCAACAAACCTCATCCATCACCTTCACCGCCGATAAGGCTGGCTTGCATTGGTACTACTGCAGCTGGTTCTGCCACGCCCTGCACATGGAAATGGTCGGGCGCATGTTGGTTGAAAAGGCCTGAGTCGGCTCAACAAGGAGACAGGTGCGATGACCGGGAAAAAGCCGCAACACGCCCGCCAACCGGTCATTGCGCTGATGCTTTGTCTGTTACCGGGCGGCGCGTTCGGCGCGCCGCAGCCGATCACCGATTTACCTCTACAGGCCGAAGGCGACCAGCAATGGCGCCTGCCTGCGGGCCAGTACCGGGGCTCGTTCAGCATCGACCAACCCATGACCCTTACCTGTGCGCCGGATGCGGTATTCCAGGGGCAGGGCGAGGGCAATGGATTGATCATTCGCGCCCCGAACGTCCAGGTCCAGGGCTGTACCTTCCTGGACTGGGGCCACGACCTCACGGCCATGAATGCCGCCGTGTTCATCCAGCCTGGGGCAAAAGGCGCCGTGGTGCGCGGGAGCCGGATGCAGGGCCAAGGCTTCGGTATCTGGGTCGATGGCACGCGGGACGTCAACCTGATCGACAACCGCATCCAGGGCGACCCCAGCCTGCGCTCCCAGGACCGGGGCAACGGCATCCATCTCTATGCCGTGCACGGTGCCCGGGTCATCGGCAATCAGGTGCGCGAAACCCGCGATGGCATTTACATCGATACCTCCAGCGGCAACCTGCTCCAGGGCAATGTCCTGGAAGATTTGCGTTACGGCGTGCATTACATGTTCGCCAACGATAACCGCCTGCTGGACAACGTCACCCGGCGTACCCGAACCGGTTATGCCTTGATGCAAAGCCGCCAGCTGACGGTCATCGGCAATCGCTCCGAACAGGACCAGAACTACGGGTTCCTGATGAACTACATCACCTATTCCACCCTGCGTGACAACTTCGTCAGCGACGTGCGCGACGGGTCCACCGGCGACACCATGATCACCGGCGCCGAGGGCAAGGCCCTGTTCATTTACAACTCGTTGTTCAACCGTATCGAAGGCAATCATTTCGAGCGCAGCGCCGTGGGCATCCATCTGACGGCCGGCTCGGAGGACAACCGCATCGCCGGCAACGCCTTCGTCCACAACCAGCGCCAGGTCAAATACGTGGCCACGCGGTTGCAGGAGTGGTCGGCGGACGGGCGCGGCAATTACTGGAGCGACTACCTGGGTTGGGATCGCAACGGCGACGGCCTGGGCGATGTGGCCTATGAACCCAACGACAACGTGGATCGCCTGCTGTGGCTGTATCCCCAGGTGCGGCTGTTGATGAACAGTCCGGGAATCGAACTGCTGCGCTGGGTACAGCGGGCTTTCCCGGTGATGAAATCCCCCGGGGTGATGGACAGTCATCCGCTGATGGAAACCCCTGTCCAGCCCCCGCCACGCAACAGTGCCGAGGAGGACGCGTCTTGAACGTCGTCGAGATCGAAGGGGTCAGCCAGCGCTATGGTGATGTCGCCGTGCTGCGCGGGCTGGACTTGAACCTGGCCCAGGGCGAGGTGCTCGGGCTGTTCGGGCACAACGGCGCGGGCAAGACCACCACCATGAAGTTGATCCTAGGTTTGCTGCGGGCCAGCGAGGGCGAGGTTCGTGTCTTCGGTCGCGCGCCCAGCGACCCGAGCGTGCTGCAGATGCTCGGTTACCTGCCCGAGAACGTCATGTTCTACCCGCAATTGAGTGGGGTGGAAACCTTGCGCCATTTTGCCCGGCTCAAAGGCGCTGCCCCGGAGCAAGTGGCGCGTTTGCTGGAAGAGGTCGGGCTGGCCGGTGCCGCGACACGGCGCGTGAAAACGTATTCCAAGGGCATGCGCCAGCGTCTCGGCCTGGCCCAGGCGCTGCTCGGCCAACCGCGCCTGTTATTGCTGGACGAACCGACCGTGGGCCTGGACCCCATCGCCACCCAGGACCTCTATCAACTGCTCGACCGCCTGCGTTGGCAGGGCACCAGCATCATCCTCTGCTCCCACGTCTTGCCTGGCGTGGAAGCCCACATCAACCGCGCCGCGATTCTCACCCAGGGGCGTCTGTTGGCCTTGGGCAGCCTGGCCCGGCTGCGGGAGGACGCCGGGCTGCCGACGCTGATCCGTGCCTCGGGCCTGTCGCGGGCCGACTGGCTTCGCCAGCATTGGCGCAGTGAAGGGCACGCCACCCAAGGGTGGGGCGCCGAAGGGGTGCAAGTGTCCGCGCCGGACGGCAGCAAACTTAAATTGCTACGTCAGTTACTGGCCCAGGATGACCCGTCGGATGTCGAGATCAAGCCGCCGTCGCTGGAGGATCTGTACCGGCATTACATGCTCCGTGCCGCAGCCGAGGAGGCCAGCCTATGAACCCGGTCTGGAACATGGCCCGCAAGGAATTCAGCGATGGCCTGCGCAATCGCTGGTTGTTGGCGATCAGCCTGCTATTCGCGGTGCTGGCGATCGGTATCGCCTGGCTCGGCGCGGCGGCGTCCGGTCAACTGGGGTTTACCTCGGTGCCCGCCACGGTGGCGAGCCTGTCCAGCCTGGCGACGTTCCTGATGCCGCTGATTGCCTTGCTGCTGGCCTACGACGCGATTGTCGGTGAGGACGAGAACGGCACCTTGCTGCTGTTGCTGACCTACCCGTTGGGGCGCGGTCAATTGCTGCTGGGCAAGTTTGTCGGCCATGGCCTGATCTTGGCCCTGGCCACTTTCATCGGTTTTGGCTGCGCCATGCTGGCCATTGCCCTATTGGTGGACGACGTCCAGTTGAGCCTGCTGCTCTGGGCCTTCGGTCGGTTCATGCTGTCCAGCACATTGCTGGGCTGGGTTTTCCTCGGGCTGGCCTATGTGCTGAGCAGCCTGTCGGCAGAGAAATCCACCGCCGCCGGATTGGCGCTGGGGGTGTGGTTTTTCTTCGTGCTGGTGTTCGACCTGGCGTTGCTGGCGCTGCTGGTGCTGAGCGAGGGGCGGTTCAGCCCGGAGCTGCTGCCATGGCTGCTGCTGTTCAACCCTACCGACGTCTATCGGCTGATCAACCTGTCCGGGTTCGATGCGGCGTCCAGCGGTGCCGCGGTGCTGACCCTGGGCAGCGACCTGCCGGTGTCGGGGCCTTGGCTCTGGTTGTGCCTGGGCCTGTGGATGGCGGCTCCGCTGTGGCTGGCCTACCGGTTGTTCAATCGCCGGTGTCCATGATTTCTAAACTTGAACAAGGGAGCATGCAACGATGAACAAGGTGTCCTTCAAGGCAGGCCGTCTCTTGGCCGGGATATTGGTGTGTCTGGCGCTGGCAGCTTGCGACAAGGCCGAGCCACCTGCGGCCAGCGAGGCGGCGCTGGCGTTCCATCCCAGTGACGAGTGCCATGTGTGCGGCATGGTCATCACTGACTTTCCCGGGCCCAAGGGCGCGGCAGTCGGGGTAGGGGGTGTGAAGAAGTTCTGCTCGCCGGCGGAGATGCTGGGCTGGTGGCTGCAGCCGGAAAACCATCGGGCCGACGTCAAGCTGTATGTCCATGACATGGGCCGCAGCCATTGGGATACGCCGGATGACGCTCACCTGATCGACGCCCGCACCGCCTACTTCGTCATCGGCAGCGGGCTCAAAGGCGCCATGGGCGTGGTACTGGCCTCGTTCTCCGATCCCCAGGCGGCACACAAACTCGCCAGCGATAGCGGCGGTCGGGTGCTGCGCCTGGAAGACATCGACCAGAAACTGCTGGGGCAGGCGAGCGCGATGGCGCCGATGAGTCACTGATATCGGGCAATGTTGCTTGTATGCCGAACCGCCTTTGTGGCGAGGGAGCTTGCTCCCTCGCCACATTGCGCATCAACCTCATCCCATGGAAGCGTCCACCCACTACCCAAGTAGCATTCGTCGAGCCGGCGCGGCTTCGTACACTCAGGGCTCCTATCACGCACCCGCCGGAGGCGACGATGCAGCAGGCCCAGAGCGAAGGTGTGGTGAGTGCCATGTCCCAGGCGAGCGACGTCCAGCAGGTGGCCCAGGCGCTGGCGCGGCAGTTGTTGCACCCGCACCTGGGGTTCGTGCTGTTTTTCTGTTCCGCCGAATACGACTTGCCGGCCCTGGGCCAGGCGCTGTCCCAGAGCTTCGGCGGGATTCGCCTGGTGGGCTGCACCAGCGCCGGGGAAATCACCCCCCAGGGCTACGGCCGCAACTGTGTGACGGCGGTGGGTTTTGATCATCGGCACTTTTCCATTGCCGCCGAGCTGATCGGGGAAATGGAACACTTCAGTCTGATCGACGCCCAGCAAATGGTCGAGCGCCTGGCCAGCGGTTGTCGCAGCAACGCCTTGGCGCCGATCAAGGGCCATAGTTTCGCCTTGACCCTGCTCGATGGCCTGTCCAGCCGCGAGGAAATGGTGCTGGCGGCCTTGAGCGCCGCCCTGGGGGACATCCCGCATTTCGGCGGTTCGGCCGGCGATGACAACTACCTGACCCACACCCACGTCTACTTCGAAGGCCAATTCCACAGTGGCGCGGCCGTGGTGGTGCTGATCAACACCTGGCTGGAGTTCGAAGTCTTCACCACCCATCACATCCTGCCTCGACAAGAGAAGCTGGTGGTGACCGGTGCGGACAGCGCCTCGCGACGGGTCTATGAGCTCAACGCCGAACCCGCTGCCGAGGAATATGCCCGGCACATCGGCGTGCCGGTGAGTGCGCTCGACTACCGGGTCTTCGCCGCTCATCCCCTGGCGGTGCGCATCAATGACCAGTACTACGTACGGGCGATCCAGCAGGTGCACCCCGACTTGAGCCTGAGTTTCTACTGTGCGGTGGAGAACGGCATTGTCCTCACCGCGATGACTCCCGGCCCCTTGCTGCACAACCTGCAAACGCTGTTCGACGGTTTGCAGGCGCGCCTCGGCGACTTGCTGCTGACCATCGGCTGCGATTGCTTCCTCCGGCGGCTGGAGTTGGAAGATCGTGGCGGCCTGGAGCAGATTGGCCAGTTCCTGCGGGAACAACGGGTGATGGGGTTCAACACCTATGGAGAACAGTTCAATGGCATGCACATCAACCAGACGTTCACCGGAGTTGCCATTGCCCGACATCGCGTCCCCGGCCATCGCTGACCTACAGGCTCAGCTCGCCAGCCTGCAGCACGAGAACCGCAAGTTGCGGCGCATCAACGAGGCGCTGATCGAGCGGGTGGAGTCCGGCGTCACCCGGGGCAACGACCCCTATGCGGCATTCCAACACTCGGTGGTGCTGGCCGAGCAGGTGCGTGAGCGCACCGATGCCCTGAATCAGGCCATGGCCGAACTCAAGGCCGGCAATCACTTGCTGGGCGAGGCGCGGCTGCGGGCGGAAACCGCCCATCGGCACTTGATCGACGCCATCGAAAGCATCTCCGACGCGTTTGTGCTGTTCGACGAGCAGCAACGCATCGTCCTCTTCAACAGCCGCTTCAAGGCCTTCTGGGCGAACAGCCGGGTACGGATCATCGCCGGCATGCGTCTGTCCGAGGTCAAGCGCTTGATGACCGCCAACGGCTTGTTCAGCGAAGAACCCCGGGGCCAAGCCGACGAGCACGTGTTGTATCGCTTGCAGAACGGGCGTTGGTTGCAAGTCAGCGAGCGGCCGACCCAGGAAGGCGGGCGGGTGATCCTGTTTACCGATATCACCGACGTCAAGCTCAGCGAAACCGTGCGCCGCGAGCAGGCCATCGCGCAGAAATCCCATCTGTTGCAGCGGGCGGTGGACAACCTGTCCCAGGGCGTGGCGATGGTCAATGCCCAAGGCGTGCTGGAGCTGTGGAACCGGCGCTTCCTCGAACTCAGTGGCCTGGCGCCGGTGGCGGCCCATCGGTCGTTCAACGAAGTGATTGCCGACAGTGAGTTGCAACTGCTGACCCCGGCCAGCCGCGACAGCAACGGCCGGCTGATCCACGAATGCGAGCAGCGCCTGTCCGATGGCCGGGTGCTGGAGATTCGCACGCATCCGTTGCCCACTGGTGGCTACGTCAACACCTTCACCGACATCACCGAGCGCTACCAGCATGCCGAGGCACTGAGCGAAAGCGAGCGCTGGATCCGGCTGATCACCGACCATGTGCCGGCGCTGATCGCCTACCTCAACGCCGACCTGGTCTACGAGTTCACCAACAAGGTCTACGAGCAATGGTATTGCTGGCCCCGTGGCGTGATGCTCGGCCAGAGCCTGCGCGAAGCCCATAGCGAGCAGCATTACCAGCGCCTGGAAGCCTATGTGGCCCGGGCGCTGGCGGGTGAGAGCGTGACGTTCGAATTCGCCGAGACCAACATCAACAACCAGGAGCGCTACATGCTGCGCTCCTACGTGCCGAACCGCTTGGCCAATGGCGAAGTGGTCGGGATTTTCGTGCTGATCCGCGACATCACTGAACGCCGTCGCACCGCCGAAGCCTTGCACCAGGCTTACCAGAACCTGGAACAGCGGGTCCAGGAACGCACCGCCGAACTGACCACGCTCAATGACCAGTTGCTGCGCGAGATCGACGAGCGCAGCCGGGTGGAATTGCGCCTGCGGGAGGCCAAGCGCGAGGCCGAGCAGGCCAACCTGTCCAAGACCAAATTCCTCGCGGCGGTCAGCCATGACCTGCTGCAACCGCTCAACGCTGCCCGGTTGTTCACCAGCGCCTTGCTTGAGCGCCGCGAGCCGGTCGCCAACGCGCAACTGGTGCGCAACGTCAGCAATTCGCTGGAGGACGTGGAGAACCTGTTGGGCACCTTGGTGGACATCTCCAAGCTGGACGCTGGGGTGATCAAGGCCGATGTCGCGCCGTTCGGCCTCAGTGAGTTGCTGGACAACCTGGCCGCCGAATACGCCCAGATCGCCCGCAGCGAAGGGTTGGAACTGCACTTTGTCGGCTGTTCGGTGCTGGTGCGCAGCGACATGCAACTGCTCGCGCGGATCCTGCGTAATCTGCTGAGCAATGCCATTCGCTACACCCCCAGCGGGCGGGTGGTACTGGGCTGCCGCCGACATCGCCAGCGCGTGTCGATCCAGGTCTGGGACAGCGGCATCGGCATCGCCGAGAACCGCCTGGAGGAAATATTCCAGGAGTTCAAGCGCGGCGATGTGCAGCGCCCGAACCAGGACCGTGGGTTGGGCCTGGGCCTGGCGATTGTCGAGAAAATCGCCGGGATCCTCGGACACCGGATCCAGGTGCGCTCCTGGCCGGGCAAGGGCTCGATGTTCGCCATCGACGTGCCGCTGAGCGCCACCGCGCCCAAACCGGCGCCGTGCCTGGACATGAGCGAGCCAATGCTAGAACGACTGCGCGGGGCACGGGTCTGGGTGCTGGATAACGATGCGGCGATCTGCGCCGGCATGCGCACCTTGCTGGAAGGCTGGGGGTGTCGGGTGGTGACCGCGCTGTCGGAACAGGACCTGGCCCGCCAGGTGGACAACTACCACGCCGAGGCGGACCTGCTGATCGCCGACTATCACCTGGACCACGATCAGAACGGTGTCGATGCCGTGGCCCGGATCAACGCCCGCCGGGCCTCACCGATCCCGGCGATGATGATCACCGCCAACTACAGCAACGAACTCAAGCAGCAGATCCGAGAGCGTGGGCACACCCTGATGCACAAGCCGGTGCGGCCGATGAAGCTCAAGATTGCGATGAGTCATCTGCTGAATCCCCCCCGATCTTGAGCCAAACACTGTTGTGGCGAGGGAGCTTGCTCCCGCTGGGTTGCGAAGCAGCCCCAAAAGCCCGGCACCTCAGTGTGTCAGACTCATTGAGTCAGCCTGATCGGGGCTGCTGTGCAGCCCAGCGGGAGCAAGCTCCCTCGCCACAGGATTGTCATGCCCTGATGATCAACGCCGCAGATAAGCCCCGAAATCAATATCCCCGGCACTGAGGATCGCCTGCACCCGGTTGTGCACATTGAGCTTGCGCAGGATCGCCGAGACGTGGGCCTTGACCGTAGTTTCGGCGATATCCAGGGTGTAGGCGATCTGCTTGTTCGACTCGCCCTTGGTCATGCGTTCGAGCACCAGCAGTTGCTTGCGGGTCAAGGCCTGGAGCAGTTCCGGCGGGAAGGCCGGGTTTTCGTTCAGGCGCCGGCCCACCGGGCTCTTTTGCGTGCGGATGATGTCCGGCGGCAGGTACACGTTGCCGTTGAGGATCTGCTCGATGGCATCGGTCATCTGCGAGCGTGGCGAGGATTTGGTGATGAAGCCCACCGCGCCATAGGTAATGGCCTGCAACACCACTTGCTTGTCCTGCTCGGCGGAGACGATGACCACGGGAATGGTCGGTGCCTCGTTGCGCAGGTTGATCAGGCCATTGAGCCCGTGCATGCCGGGCATGTTCAGGTCCAGTAGGATCAGGTCCAGGTCGTCGTGCTCGGCGGTCAATGCCAGGGCACTGTCCAGGTCGGCGGTTTCCATGACCTCGCTGCCAGGAAAACCGTCGCTGATGACGTTGTGGATGGCTTCGCGAAACAGTGGGTGATCGTCGGCTATCAGGATTTTATACATGGCCATTCACCTCGTTATTGTCGTGTGGGGCAGGGCAGTTGCGCGCATTTCTTTGCAAAATCAGGGAAAGGGTTCGGGGCGGGCTGCCTGCAGGGGCAGGTTGGCCGCCTCCCAGGCATCGAGGCCATCGCGATACCAGTACACTTGCTTATAGCCCATGGCAGCGGCGCGTTTTACCGCGTTCCAACTCAACCAGCAATCGGCGCGGCAATAAAAGACCAGCGGTAGATCCAGCCGCCCACCGGTGGCCGTGCGCAGGTGATGATTGAAGTAGTCCTGCCAGGTCGGGTCGAGATCGCCATCACCGGTATTGGCCAGCCACAAGCTGCCGGGGAGGTTGGCGTGGGGCTCGTTGTCGATGAAACGCCCTTGGACCCACGGACGACGATAAACGTCGATCAGCAGCGGGGGCGAGGCTTGGCCGAGCAGGCGTTGCAGGGCCTGGGTGTCGAGGGTCTGGGCGCCGTCGACGGTGGCGGGCGTCGGGCTGCGGTATTGTGCGATGCGGTAGCCCTGCGCTGAAAACAGCGTGGTCTCGGCCTGCGCGACATTCAGCGCCAGGCCCAGCAAGAGGATCGCCAGCAAACGGGGCATAGGGTTTATCCTTTTTGTTATGCGCCCATTACATGCCAGGGTCGAGGTCTTGTGAATGCGACCATAGACAGGAAAACCGGTACTAAAGTAGTAATTTTGGATGCCTGCAAGGGTGAGGACAACAGTTAACCCTGTGGGAGCCGAACTTGCTCGCGATGGCTGCGGCACAGTCAGCATCGTGGCAAGCTGATCCACCGTCATCGCGAGCAAGCTCAGCTCCCACAAAAGCTTTCTTCCAAGAGGATCGTTATCGGCAAGATCAATTGGCCTTGCGCAACGCCGCATGCTGCGGATTGAAGGTCCACACCGCCAAGAACGTGAACACCAGGGTCAAGCCCAGGCACACCGCCATCGCCAGGAGGTTGAACTGCTCATACAAGGCAAACCGCACCAATTCCACGCCATGGGTGAACGGGCTCACTGCGCAGAGCCAGTACAGCCAGGGGCTGGCTTCCTGCATTTTCCACAGTGGGTACAGCGCCGAGGACAGGAAGAACATCGGGAAGATCACGAAATTCATCACCCCGGCAAAGTTCTCCAGTTGCCGGATGGCGTTGGACAGCAACAAGCCCAGGGCGCTGAGCATCAGGGCCACCAGTAGCAAGGCTGGCAAGGCCAGCAGCAGGCCCATGGTCGGTGGCTGGATGCCGTACAGCCAGGCGATGGCGAGAAAGGCATAGACCTGTAACAGCGAGATCAGCGAGGTCGCCAGCAACTTGCTCGCCAGCAGGAAAGCCCGGGGCAGGGGGCTGGTGAGCAGGACGCGCATGCTGCCCATTTCCCGGTCGTAGACCATCGACAGCGAGCCCTGCATGCCGTTGAACAACAGGATCATGCAGGCCAGCCCCGGTACGATGTACACCTCGTAGGGAATGTAGGTGTCATAGGGCGCGATGATGGCGATGCCCAGTGCCGCACGAAAGCCGGCGGCGAACACCAGCAGCCACAGCAGTGGCCGGACCAGGGCGCTGAGCAGCCGGGTGCGTTGCAGCACGAAGCGCAGCCATTCGCGCACCACGATGCCGCTGAAACAGTGCCAGTAGGCGTTCATGGCCGGACTCCCGAGGCGGTCAAATGGCTGAAGGCCGAGCCGAGGGTGCCACCGTGTTCCAGGCTCACCGCGTCGGCCTGGCCGCTGGCGACCAGGCGGCCCTGGTGCACGATCAACAGGTCGTCGCTGGGTTGCACTTCGTCCAGCAGGTGAGTGGTCCAGAGCACGCTGATGCCCTGTTCGCTGCACAGTTGCCGAACGTGCAGGCCGAGGGCAAGGCGGCTGGCCGGATCGAGACCGACGCTGGGTTCGTCCAGCAATAACAGGCGCGGCTCATGGAGCAGGGCGCGGGCGATTTCCACCCGGCGTCGATGGCCGCCATTGAGGTCGCGCACCCGCTCGTGGCGGCGCTCGGTCAGGTGCTGGCGGGTCAGTTCGGCATCGATGCGGGCGCTGCCTTGGCGCCGCGAAAAACCATGCAGTGCCAGGTGATAGCGCAGGTTCTGTTCGATGCTCAGGTCCAGGTCCAGGGTGCTTTGTTGGAACACCACGCCCAACTGGCGCAAGGCCGGTCGTGGCGACTTGTGCAAGGAGTGGCCGCCGACGCGGATATCGCCCCGTTGCAGGTCGTACAGGCGCGTGAGCAGGGCGATCAGCGTCGACTTGCCGGCGCCGTTGGGCCCCAGCAGCGCGGCGAAACGGCCGGCGGACAGGCTGAAATTCATCTGCTTGAGGGCTTCGCGCGCGCCATAGGCAAAGCTCAGGTCGCTGACTTCCAGGGCGTTCATGGCGTGACCACCACGCCCCAAGGGTAGCGCCCGACCTTCACCGACTTCAGGACTTTGCGGCTCGCTACATCGATCACCGAGACATCGCCGCTGACGCCGTTAGTCGCCAGCAGTTGCTTCTGGTCCGGGGTGAACGCCAGTTGCCAGACGCGCCGGCCCACCAGCAGGTAATCCAGCACTTCGAAGGTCTTGGCGTCGATCACCGCCACATGGTTGGCCGGGCCCAGGGCGACGAACGCCAGCTTGCCGTCGGCGCTGAGCTTGATGCCCACCGGCTGCACCTTGTCTGGGTGCACGCCCTTGATCTGGAACGTCAGGGTCTTGAGCACCTGGCGCGTGGCGACGTCGAGCACGGTCAACGTGCCGCCGATCTCCGCCGAGGCCCAGAGCTGCGATCCGTCGCGATTGAACTCGACGAAACGTGGCCGTTGGTCCACCAGGGTGTTGTCGGCCAGGGTCTGGGTGCTGGTGTCGATCCAGTGCAGCATGTTCGTGGTTTCACTGGTGTTGACCGCCCACTTGCCGTCGGGGCTGACGGCCATGCCTTCGGGCTCGACACCCACACCGATCTGGCCCAGCACTTCGGAGGTCTGGGTGTCGATCACTGTGACCAGGGCATCGTCTTCGTTGGAGACGTACAGCCAGCGGTCGTTGGGGTGCAGGGCGAACTGCTCCGGGTCCTTGCCGGAGGGTAGCTCCTTGATGATCTTGCGGGTGGCGACGTCCATCACCTGGACCCGGTCCGAGTCGCTGGCGCAGATGTAGAGCAGGCGATTGTCATGGGACAGCAGCAGCCCCCGGGGGCGCTGGCCCACGGGCAAGGTCTCGATGACTTCCAGGCTCTGCATGTCGATCAGGCTCAGGCTGTTGTCTTTTTCGTTGGAGACCCAGGCGATGCTGGCAGCGGCGGGACCGGCAGCCAGCAGAACAGCACCCAGGGCAAGGACTTGGCAGAGCAGGGCCGGTTTGAACAGCGGGCGGCGCATGGCGATTTTCCTTATTGTTGTTATCGATCAAGGGTAACGGCAGCTCACTTCGGGCCGGTCATAGCCCAGGCTGTCCATTTCATTGGAGGGGTGCAGAAAACCGTCCTGGGGCGAGGTGCTGACCAGCGCCCGGGGCTGGACCAGGGGAATCGGTTGGCGTAGTTGGCCATTCCACGGCCGGTAGCTGAGCTTGCGTCCCTTGAAACCGTCCAGGGGCAACTGGTCGCTGAGGGCCAGTTGGCGGATGGCGAACGGGTCGGTCTGACGCAGTTTGCTCACCGCGCTGGCGATGCTGCGCACGGCGATCCAGGCCGCGAAGTCGCGGTCGTTCATCCAGCGTCCGGCCAGGGCTTCGAAGCGTTTTTGCAACTGCGCCGCGCCGTAGGTTTCCACGGTCTTGTGCCAGCCGGTGGGCGTCAGCCCTTGGGTGCCGGCCACCGGGCGTGGGTACCAGGTCTGGTAGGGCAGGTATTCGCCGAAGTCGCCGCGCTCGTCGGCCACCAGCACCACGTCGTACTCGGCGGTCTGGGTGAACAGCGGCATGTCGGCCTGGGCGCTGCGGCGCTGGTCGTTGTCGAACTGCCAGGTCTTTTCGGCGACGATCTTCATGCCGAAGCGTTTCATGGCCCGGCGCAATGCGGCGGCATAGGCCTGGTCCTCGGGCGTCTGGCCGACGATCAGCAGGGCCCGCTGCCATTTGCGCACCACGCTGAACTGCACCAGGGCATCGGCGAGCGTGGCGCGGTCGGGCAGGCTGTGCAGCACGTTGCCCAGGCAATCGGTGGTGCGCAGGCTGTCGTCGGGGCTGCCGGCGTTGAACAGCAGGCTGTCGGGCAGGGCGGCGCTGAGATCGCGCAGGCTGGCGGCCGGTGCATTGACCACGAACAGCCGCAGGCCCTGGTCGTGTTGAGCGTGGGCGGCCTGGAGCAGGGCTTCGGGACTGTCGACGCTGGCACTTTCCAGGCGATAGTCGTGCTGGAGAAAACGCCCGGTGCTGTTGCTGTCGACGATGGCCAGCTCAGCGCCGCGCAACCCGGCATCGGCCGGTTCGGCAATGACGTTGGACAGCAGCGGGCCCGGGTCGGGGCGATAACCCAAGTAGCCGATGCGCACTTGCAGCGGCGTGGCATCGCCCGCGTGAGCGGTCGTCGCTGCCAGCAGAAAAACCAGGGCGTAACTGACGAGCCGGCGCATGACGTTCTCCATTGCGGGTAGCGCCAGCATAGGAAGGCTATGGCCCTGGGGAAATATGCAGAAAGTACCGCCGGGGCAGTACCAAGGTAGTAACTCGCCTTGGAAGCCGGGGTTTTAGGATGCAAGGCATCGTCATTGCCCAGGAAGGGACAGACCATGCGGATTCTCAAGACCCTGCTGCTGACGTTGCTGCTGATCCTGAGCTTGATCGGGGTGGATCGTCCCAAAGCCTGGAACTCTCCAACCCCTCCTGTGGGAGCGAGCTTGCTCGCGATAGCGGTGGTTCAGTCGGCCTCGGTACTGGCTGTGCCGCCGTCATCGCGAGCAAGCTCGCTCCCACAGGGTGGGGGTATCGATTCAGGGGTGGAGCACTAGCCATGTCGGCCCTCTGGCGCATCAACCTCTGGGTGTCAGCCTTCTTCGCCCTGGTCACCCTGGCCTGTGCCGTCCTGCTGTTGCACCAGGCCATGGCCGATGTGAAGCGAGAATTGCAATCGGCCGAGTCGGTGGTGCATTACCTGCGGGAAACCGCCGAGCGCGACCCGGCCAGTCTCCAGCCGCGGTTGACCGGCAGCCTGCGTCATGTGCGGGTCCGTTGGCTGGCCCCTGGGGAACGGTTCCCCGCGGATGAAGACGGGATGAAAGCCTGGCTCGGCCGCCAGCTACTGGACGATGGCCCTGCGGCCCAGGTGGTGGAGTTGCCTGACGGTCGGCGGGCCTGGATCGCCGTCGATCCGCGGGACGAGATCGACGAGATTCTCGATTCGTTGGTGCAACTGTTGTACGTCTGCGCCTTGGCGCTGTCGCTCAGCCTGTTGGTGATTCGCTGGGCGGTACGCCGGGGCATGCGTTTGCTCGATGAATTGCTGCAGGCACTGCGTCAGGTGTCTGCCGGGAACCTGCAGGTGCGCCTGGGCACTGAAGGTGTGCCGGAAGCGCAGCAACTGGCGGGGCATTTCAATCGCATGACCGCCGCTCTGGCAGAGGCCCAAGCCGATAACGCCCGGCTCACCCAGGCCTTGCTGGCCGTGCAGGAGCAGGAGCGCACCCGGCTGGCCCAGACCCTGCACGACGATCTGGGCCAATACGTGGCCGGCATTCGTGCCCGCGCCTGCCTGTTGCGCCTGGTGATGGATCAGCCGTCGGCGCTGGAGCAGACCGTCAGCCAGCTCGAAGACCATTGCGAGCATTTGCAACAGGGTTTCCGGGCGCTGGTGCATGACTTGTACCCGGTGGTGTTGCAGCACCTGCCGTTATGCGAGGCCATCGGGCTATTGGCCGGACAATGGCAGGCCAGCCAGGGCATCGCCTGTCAGCTGCGGATCGACGAAGCCTTGCCACCCATGTCCGGATCGGACAAAACCCACCTGTATCGCTTGTTGCAGGAAGCACTCACCAACGTTGCCCGGCATGCCGGTGCCACGCAGGTAAGGATTCGCCTGCAACATCGCGCCGGGCGCCTGCGCTTGCTGGTGCGCGACAACGGCCGCGGTGCGACGCAACCACCGCGCGCCGGTGTGGGCTTGCACTCGATGTCCGAACGGGCGCGCAGCCTGGGTGGGGAGTTGCGCATCATCAGCCAGCCTGGCGCCGGTTGGGCGCTGGCCTTGAATATTGCCCTGGAGGCGTGATGAACATTTTGTTGGTGGATGACCATGCGGTGGTTCGGCAGGGCTACGCCAGCCTGTTGCGGGTGCTGATGCCGGACCTGCAGGTCCGCGAAGCGGCCACTGGTGAAGAGGCGCTGAGCCAGGTGCAGGAGCAGGTGCCGCACCTGGTGATCATGGACTTTGGCCTGCCCGGTATCAGTGGTCTGGAAACCACCCGCCGGCTGCGTCAGCGCCTGCCGCAATTGCGGGTGTTGTTCTTCAGCATGCACGACGAATTGCCACTGGTGCGCCAGGCATTGGACGCCGGCGCCGCGGGCTATCTGACCAAGAATTCGGCGCCCCAGGTGTTGGTGGAAGCGGTACGCCGAGTGCTGGCCGGCCATGCCTACATCGAACAGTCCCTGGCCACGCAACTGGCCTGCGCCAGCTCCCGGCAGGATGTCGACCCACGCCTGCAATGCATGACCCAGCGGGAGTTGGAGATATTCGTCATGCTCGCCAAGGGCACACCGACGCGCACCATTGCCGAACAGCTGTGCATCAGTGCCAAGACCGTGTCCAACCACCTGACGTTGCTCAAGAGCAAGTTGCAGGTCAGCTCCCATGCCGAGCTGGTGCACTTGGGGATTGATATGGGGGTGGTGCGGGTGGCGGGGTGAATCCCAGGTTCATTGTGGCGAGGGAGCTTGCTCCCGCTGGGGCGTGCGGTAGGAGCTGTCGAGATCTTTCCCTAGCCACTTGAGTCCAAGCGAAAGATCGCAGGCTTCGCCAGCGCCTACAGAGCCCAGCGGGAGCAAGCTCCCTCGCCACAGGGGGTTGTGGAAATCCTTACTCATCCCAGGAAGTCGGGCAGCCGGTGCAGCCTTCCATATTCGCATCCTGGAAATTTCCATAGTGCTGGCGAGAACCGCTCAGGTTGGCCTGTTCCAGGTTGCTTTCGCCGAGCTTGGCTTCCTGCAGGTTGGCATCGCGCAGGTCGGCGCCCTTGAGGTCGGCCTTGCTCAGCCAGGCCATTTCCAGGTCAGCGGCCTGCAGGTTGGCACCCTGCAGCCGCGCGCCGGACAAGCGGGCGAACTGAAGGTAGGCGGCGGTCAGGTCGGCACGTTGGAACTGCGCGCCCTGGGCGAACAGCCCCCAGCCCTGGATCGCCTTGAGCGTGGCGCCGCTGAAGTCCGCCAGGCGCAGGTTGCTTTGTTGCAGGCTGGCGCGGGTCAGGTTGGCGCCCTGCAACTGGGCTTTCTCAAGGTTGGCCAGGTCCAGCCGCGCGTGCCGCAGGTCGGCGTCGCGCAGGTCGGCACCGCTGAGGTTCATTTTGCGCAGGTCCTGGTTCGCCAGTTTTGCGCCACGCAGGTTGGCGCCGGGGCATTGGCTGGCTTCGGCGATGACGCAGCCGTTGAGGGTGAGCGGGGTGTCGAGGTCGTCGGCGTTGGCAAAGGCACCAACGAACAGAAGCAGCAATGACAAGCATCTCATGACATGAACTCGGGTAATTGTGGGAGCGAGCTGGCTCGCGATAGCGCAATATCAGTCAACATGAATGCCGGCTGAACCACCGCCATCGCGAGCGAGCTCGCTCCCACAGGGGTTGTGGTGTGTGTCAGGACCCAGGTGGGATCGGGCTATTTCTGCGCCGTCGCCTTGTCCCAACTCGGAATCTTGAACACCCAGAACGACCCACCCTGGGCCACGGGCTTGGTCAGTTCGGCCATGTCGCCGCCCCACAACGGTACGGCGCCGCCGTAGCCGACGGTCACGCCGATGTACTGCTCGCCATCCTGTTCCCAGGTGATGGGCGGGGAGACGATGCCGCTGCCGGTCTGGAACTTCCACAGCTCCTTACCGGTTTTCGCATCAAAGGCCTTGAAGAATCCGTCGCCAGTGCCGGTGAACACCAGGTTGCCCTTGGTCGCCAGCACGCCGGCCCACAGCGGCAGCGCTTCCTTGTGCTCCCACACCACCTTGCCAGTGGTGGGGTTCATCGCCCGCAGGCTGCCGACGTGATCGTCATACATTCGCTTGATACGGAAGCCCATGCCGAGGTAGGCCGAGCCTTTCTTGTAGTTCACTTCCTCGGTCCAGTACTCCTCTTTCCACTGGTTGCCGGGAACGTAGAACAGGCCGGTGTCCTGGCTGTAGGCCATGGGGTTCCAGTTCTTGCCGCCGAGGAACGGAGGCGAGACTTCCACCGGCTTGCCCTTGGTTTCGCCGGGCAATGGCTTGGCCGGGCGCTGGCCGGGATTCTCCACCGGGCGGCCGGTCTTCAGGTCGATGTGGCTGGCCCAGGTGATGTTATCGACGAAGGGGAAGGCGTTCTGCAGCTTTCCGTTGTTGCGGTCCACCACGTAGAAGAAGCCGTTGCGGTCGGCGTGGGCGGTGGCCTTGACCACCTTGCCGTCCTTGTCCTTGTAGTCGAACAGCACCAGCTCGTTGTTGCCGGAGAAGTCCCAGGCGTCGTTGGGCGTGTGTTGGTAGAACCACTTCACCTCGCCCGTGCTGGGGTCGACACCGACCTGGCCCGAGGTGTAGAGGCTGTCGTAGTCGTGTGGGTTGCCGTCCTTGGCCGTGCGCGCCCAGGTATTCCAAGGGCCGGGGTTGCCTGCGCCGACGATGATGGTGTTGGTCTCGGCGTCGAAACTGGCGCTCTGCCAAGGTGCGCCTCCGCCATGACTCCAAGCTTCGACCTTACCGGTTTCAGTGGTCTTGTCGTCGGGCCAGGAGGGCGCCTTGACGTCGCCGGTCGGGGTGCTGTCCTTGCCGTTGAGGCGGCCCATATGGCCTTCGACGAACGGGCGCATCCAGACTTCTTCACCGGTTTCCGGGTCGCGGGCGAACAACTGCCCGACCACGCCGAACTCGTCGCCGGAGCTGCCGTGGATCAGCAGCACCTTGCCGCTGGTCTTGTCCTTGATCAGCACCGGTGCGCCGGTCATGGTGTAGCCGCCGGCGTGGTCGCCGAACTTCTTGTTCCACACCACCTTGCCGGTGTTTTTATCCAGGGCGACCACGCGCGCGTCCAGGGTGCCGAAGTAGATCTTGTCGCCATAGATCGCCGCGCCGCGGTTGACCACGTCGCAGCACGGGCGAATGTTGTCCGGCAGTCGGTGGTTGTAGGTCCACAGGCGCTTGCCGGTCCTGGCGTCGAGGGCGAATACCCGCGAGTAGGAACCGGTGACGTAGACCACGCCGTCGCTGACGATGGCCTGGGATTCCTGGCCGCGCTGCTTCTCGTCACCGAACGAGTAGGACCAGGCCGGGGTGAGCTTGAAGACGTTCTTGTCGTTGACCTGGGCCAGCGGGCTCCAGCGTTGGGCGTTGGTGCCCATGCCGTACTGCAGCACGTCCTGGGTGGTCAGGTGGTCGTTGGCAATGTCTTCCCAACTGACCCCTGGCGCTGCGGCGCTGGCCAAGGGGCTCAGCGACAGACTGCCGGCCAGCAGCAAGGCAACAGTCAGGGCGGAGAGGGCGGGTAGCGTTTTTATTCTCATGGTGGCAGTTCCCAGTGAAGGTTTTGGCCTGACTAGGTTGGGTCGCGCCGGTGCCTGGCCGATACGGAAAAAATCCCGCCCTTGCCGGGAAGACTTCCCGAACCGCCTGTCTTTGCGACTTGCGTCGGATGGCCTGCTACCAAGGGACTAGACCCCGACCACCAAAGCAGCATTCGGCTGGCGCCCCAGCGTTCCTAAGATGACGGCACGGCTTCTTCACAGAGGTCTTGCGTGCAATCCAGAGGGCATAACAATGACAACAAAACGCAACGCCATCATCGCTACCGCATTACTGATGGGGCTGACCGGCGCAGGCTCCGCGTGGGCCCATGGCAACGTAGTGCCCCAGGCAGTGGAAACCAAGGGGCTGACCCCGATCAAGGACAGCAACTTGCCGTTGGACGCCGATGGTTGGGCCGCCCAGAACCCCTATCGCAGTTCCCCCGAACGTGACAAAGCCATAGAAATCGGCGCCTCGGCCTACAACCAGAACTGCGCGGCCTGCCATGGCTTGGAGGCCAAGTCCGGCGGGATCGCCCCGGACCTGCGCATGTTGGACGCCGCCGAAGCCGGAGACGAATGGTTCGTCGAGCGCGTGCGCCATGGCGCGGTGCGCGACGGTCGGGTCTACATGCCGAAGATGGCGGATTACCTGAGCCAGGAAGCCTTGTGGGCGGTGCGCACTTATCTTGACAGCGTGCACGTCGAGGAGTGATCGCCATGCGCTGGTTCGCCTGGGTAATCTGCTGCGTGTTGCTGGGTGCCCAGGCGGTTCAGGCCCAGGTGCGCAGCTACGATCAGATGATCGCCGCGGGGGAACTGAAGGTGGCGGTCTACAAGGACTTCGCCCCCTACAGCTTCGAAGACCAGGGCCAGCCCAGGGGCGTCGACGTCGAACTGGCCCAGGCCTTGGCCAAGGCACTGGGTGTGCGCCTGCGACTGATCTGGGCGCCGCCCGGCGAGAAGCTCGATGACGATCTGCGTGATTACATCTGGCGCAGTAGCCCGCTGCATGACCGGCAACTGGCCGACTTGATGATGCGTGTGCCGTACGATCACGACTACGTGCAAAAGCGCAACGACATCGGCGAGCTGGAAAACGCCCAGGTGGTGATGTTCGGGCCTTATCAGCAGGAGTGCTGGCAGGTGGCGTATGACCGTCGCCGGCTGGATTCGGTGGGCAGCGTCGCGGTGTTTCAGCAACACCCTATCGGGGTGGAAGTCGACAGCGTGCCGTCGTTCTACCTGACCTCGGTGTTCAACGGCATGCTCAGCGCCAAGACCCGCCATTACCCCAGCGTCGCCAAAGCCTTCGGGGCCATGCAGGCCGGGGAGGTCGACGCCGTCATGGCCATGCGCGGGGAAATCGACTGGCAAGTGCATGAAGCGGCCGATTCGCAACTGGCACTGGCGGAAAATGCCTATCCGAACATGGGCAAGCAACGCTGGGAAATCGGCATGGCGGTGCATGAAAGCAACCGTCAGTTGGCCTATGCGGTGGAAGAGGCGCTGGAAGGTTTGATCCGCGATGGCAGCGTCAAGGCTGTCTACGCCCATTACGGCCTGCGTTACGAAGTGCCCGAGATGTACCAATAGGAGCGCAGGGATGAACTGGCGAGCGTATGGCCTGCTGTTGTGGTGCCTGCCGTGGCTGGCGATGGCGGTCGAGCCAGGAAAGGATCCGGTGCCGTCGGTGATGTGGGCTTTTTATCACAAGCAATTGTTGGGGGAGGCGCCGTTCGTGTTCGACGAGCGGGTACGGCTGCTGGCGCCACCCTTTGCCGAAGACGCGCGCCAGGTGCCGCTGGAAATCGATGCCCGGGCCTTCGCCGGCGACGTCGTACGGGTGCTGGCCTGGGCCGAGCTGAATCCGTTGCCGAAAATCGTCGACTTCCAACCGGGGGAGCGGGTGCTGCCCTGGTTGTCGATCCGTATTCGCATCGAACAAGCCACGCCGTTGCGGGCCGCCGTGCAGACCCGCGATGGGCTCTGGCACGTCGGTTCGACCCTGATCGACGCGGCGGGTGGTGGTTGTACCGCGCCCAGCGTGGTGCGCACCCAGCCGGGGTGGGAGGAGCATCTGGGCGAGGTGCTGGGTGGTCGCTATCCGCGAGGGGATTCGAGTCGCTTGCGCCTGCAAATTGTCCACCCCATGGACAACGGCCTGGTGAGCGGCATCCCGGAGTTCTTCATCAACCAGGCGCAACTGTTGGACGCCGACGGCAAGCTGCTGGCGCGCCTGGAGCTGTTCCCGGCGGTCAGCGAAAACCCCAACCTGGGCTTCGATATCCAAGGCCCGGGACAGACCCGCCTGGTGCTGCGCGACAACAGCGGCAACGCGTTCGAGGCGGCCATTCCCTGACCAGAAGGAACGTGCGATGCGCTGGCTGTTACTGATCTGTCTTGGCCTGTGCCTGCCGGCATGGTCCGCCACCGATTATTCACTCAAGCCCCGGCAGATCGCCGAAGGCACCTGGCTGCTGGAAGGCAGCACCGAGAACTTTGCCAAGACCAACGGCGGCAACATCGTCAATACCGGCTTCATCGTCACCGATGCCGGCGTGGTGGTGATCGACACCGGGCCGTCGAAGCGTTACGGCGAGGCGCTGCGCCAGGCCATTGCGGCGACCACCGATAAGCCGGTCATCCAGGTCTTGCTGACCCATCATCACCCCGACCACGTATTGGGCAACCAGGCGTTCAGCGACGTGCCCATCGGTGCCTTGGCCGGGACCACGGACTTGCTGCGGCAGCAGGGCGATGCCATGGCGGAAAACATGTACCGCCTGGTGGGCGACTGGATGCGCGGCACCGAGGTGGTGCTGCCCAGCCAAGTGTTGGCGCCCGGTGTGCTCAAGGTGGGCAATCACGCGTTGCGATTGCTGCAACTGGCCGGGCATACCGGGGCCGACCTGGCAATCCTCGACGAAACCACCGGCGTATTGTTCGCCGGCGACCTGGTGTTCTACGAACGGGCCCTGACCACCCCCAACAGCCCAGGGCTGGAGGTCTGGCTCAAAGACCTGGATACCCTGCAGGCCTTGCCCTGGAAACAGATCGTGCCCGGCCATGGCCCAGTCACGACCGACGCCCGGCCTTTTTTGCAGATGCGCGACTACCTGGGCTGGCTCGACCAACTGATGCGCGACGGCGCGGCCCGGGGCGACGACATGGCCGAGATGATCCGCAGCCCCATCCCCGAGCGCTTCGCCGGGATCAGCCTGAGTCGGTATGAGTTGATTCGTAGCGTCAGCCATCTCTATTCGCGCTATGAGCGAGCGGGGATGAAGCGGGTGGATGCCCAGTCGCAATAGCCTTGGTGGTATGAGGTCCCTCGCCACGGGTGTGTGCAAGACCCACATGTACCAAGGAACTAGAAAACTCAACACAGCGGGCAATTGTTGGCAGCGGCCCCGAGGCCAAGAATCTGTGGCAGACCGGGAAAATTTCCCGGGTATAACAATAACCGCAGAGGTAGCCGTCATGAGTCATCCCGCACGTCGCCAACCCTTCGCCGTGAGCCTGCTGTTCAGTGCCATGCTGCTGTCCGGTTCGGCCCTTGCAGCCGTGACCGATCAGGAAATTCTCCAGGATCCGAAGAACCCCGAGCAGATTGTGACCAATGGCCTGGGCGTCCAGGGCCAGCGCTACAGCCCGCTCGACACGCTCAACGACAGCAACGTCAAGGATCTGCGTCCGGTCTGGGCGTTCTCCTTCGGCGGTGAAAAGCAGCGCGGCCAGCAGGCTCAGCCGATGATCAAGGACGGGGTGATGTACCTCACCGGTTCCTATTCGCGGGTGTTTGCCGTGGATGCGCGCACCGGCAAGAAGCTGTGGCAATACGATGCGCGCCTGCCCGATGACATCCGCCCTTGCTGCGATGTGATCAACCGCGGCGTGGCCTTGTATGGGGACCTGGTGTTCTTCGGCACCCTCGACGCCAAGCTGGTGGCATTGAACAAGGACACCGGCAAAGTGGTGTGGAGCAAGAAGGTCGCCGACCACAAGGAAGGCTATTCCATCAGTGCCGCTCCGCTGATCGTCAACGGCAAGCTGATCACTGGCGTGGCCGGTGGCGAGTTCGGTGTGGTGGGCCAGATCAGCGCCTACGACCCGAAGAACGGCGAACTGCTGTGGACCCGCCCGACCGTGGAAGGCCACATGGGTTACGTCTACAAGGACGGCAAGGCGGTCGAGAATGGCATTTCCGGCGGCGAGGCGGGCAAGACCTGGCCGGGCGATCTGTGGAAAACCGGCGGTGCGGCGCCTTGGCTGGGTGGCTACTACGACCCGGAAACCAACCTGTTGCTGTTCGGCACCGGTAACCCGGCGCCCTGGAACTCCCACCTGCGTCCTGGCGACAACCTCTATTCCTCCTCGCGTCTGGCCCTGAACCCGGACGACGGCACCATCAAATGGCACTTCCAGAGCACGCCTCACGACGGCTGGGACTATGACGGCGTCAACGAACTGATCTCGTTCAACTACAAGGAAGGCGGCAAGGACATCAAGGCCGCGGCCACCGCCGACCGTAACGGCTTCTTCTACGTGCTCGACCGCACTAACGGCAAATTCATCCGTGGCTTCCCGTTTGTCGACAAGATCACCTGGGCCACCGGCCTGGACAAGGACGGCCGGCCGATCTACAACGAGGCCAGCCGTCCGGGTGCGCCGGGCAGCGAAGCCAAGGGCAGTTCGGTGTTCGTGGCGCCGGCCTTCCTCGGTGCGAAAAACTGGATGCCCATGGCCTACAACCAGGACACTGGCCTGTTCTATGTGCCGTCCAACGAATGGGGCATGGACATCTGGAACGAAGGCATCGCCTACAAGAAAGGCGCGGCGTTCCTCGGGGCCGGCTTCACCATCAAGCCGCTGAACGAGGATTACATCGGTGTGCTGCGGGCCATCGATCCGAAGACCGGCAAGGAAGTCTGGCGGCACAAGAACTATGCGCCACTGTGGGGCGGGGTCCTGACCACCAAGGGCAATCTGGTGTTCACCGGCACGCCTGAAGGGTTCCTGCAGGCGTTCAATGCCAAGACCGGGGAAAAGGTCTGGGAATTCCAGACCGGCTCCGGCGTGCTTGGTTCGCCCATCACCTGGGAAATGGACGGCGAGCAATATGTCTCCGTGGTGTCCGGTTGGGGCGGCGCGGTGCCGCTGTGGGGTGGCGAGGTGGCCAAGCGCGTGAAGGACTTCAACCAGGGCGGCATGCTCTGGACCTTCAAGTTGCCGAAAGCGCTTGTCGCCAAGCGCTGAGCCAACCTTGGCAATGTAGAACCTGTGGGAGCGAGCTTGCTCGCGATTGCGGTCGATCAGCCACCCTCCATGCTGGAGGTGCCGACCGCATCGCGAGCAAGCTCGCTCCCACAAAAAAGCTCCGGCTCATCCTCGGATCGCAGCAAAACCTACGACCAAATAACGAGAGTCCCCCCTGCCAACGACGCATTCGTCCGGCCGGCGGGGCTCTCTACCATCGGCCTATCGCTTGTCCCGTGACAGGCATCGACCAGGCAGAGGCCCCATCATGATCTACGCACAACCCGGAACCCCAGGCGCCGTCGTTTCCTTCAAGCCGCGCTATGGCAATTTCATCGGCGGCGAATTCGTCGCGCCGGTCAACGGCGAGTACTTCACCAACACGTCCCCGGTCAACGGCGAAGTCATTGCCGAATTCCCTCGCTCCAGCGCCGCCGATATCGACAAGGCCCTGGATGCCGCCCATGCCGCCGCCGACGCCTGGGGCAAGACCTCGGTGCAGGACCGCTCCCTGGTGCTGTTGAAAATCGCCGACCGCATCGAGCAGTACCTGGAAGTCCTCGCCGTTGCAGAAACCTGGGACAACGGCAAGGCTGTACGCGAAACCCTCAATGCCGACGTGCCGCTGTCGGCCGACCATTTCCGTTATTTCGCTGGCTGCATTCGCGCCCAAGAGGGCGGGGCCGCCGAGATCAACGAACTGACCACGGCCTATCATTTCCACGAGCCGCTGGGCGTGGTCGGGCAGATCATCCCGTGGAACTTCCCGCTGCTGATGGCCGCCTGGAAACTCGCCCCGGCCCTGGCCGCCGGTAACTGCATCGTGCTCAAGCCGGCGGAGCAGACGCCGCTGTCGATCACTGTGTTCATCGAACTGATCGCCGACCTGCTGCCACCTGGCGTGCTGAATATTGTCCATGGTTTTGGCCGCGAAGCCGGCGAAGCCCTGGCCACCAGCAAGCGCATCGCCAAGATCGCCTTCACCGGTTCCACCCCGGTGGGCTCGCACATCATGAAATGCGCCGCCGAGAACATCATCCCGTCCACCGTGGAGTTGGGCGGCAAGTCGCCGAATATTTTCTTCGAAGACATCATGCAGGCCGAGCCGGCCTTCATCGAAAAGGCCGCCGAAGGCCTGGTACTGGCGTTCTTCAACCAGGGCGAAGTCTGCACCTGCCCGTCCCGGGCGCTCGTGCAGGAGTCGATCTATGCGCCGTTCATGGCCGAGGTGATGAAGAAAATCGCCAAGATCAAGCGTGGCAACCCACTGGATACCGAGACCATGGTCGGTGCCCAGGCTTCGCAGCAGCAATACGACAAGATCCTTTCCTACCTGGAAATCGCCCGGGAAGAGGGGGCCGAGTTGCTGACCGGTGGTGCGGCCGAGCACCTGGAAGGTGACTTGTCGAGCGGCTATTACATCCAGCCGACCCTGCTCAAGGGCCACAACAAAATGCGTGTGTTCCAGGAAGAGATCTTCGGCCCGGTGGTGGGTGTGACCACCTTCAAGGACGAAGCCGAAGCCCTGGCGATCGCCAACGACACCGAGTTCGGCCTCGGCGCCGGCCTGTGGACCCGCGACATCAACCGCGCCTACCGCATGGGCCGGGCGATCAAGGCCGGTCGCGTGTGGACCAACTGCTACCACCTGTACCCGGCCCATGCCGCGTTCGGCGGCTACAAGAAGTCCGGCGTGGGGCGTGAAACCCACAAGATGATGCTCGACCATTACCAGCAGACCAAGAACCTGCTGGTGAGCTACGACATCAATCCGTTGGGGTTCTTCTAACCCGATAACACAGCTACACCCTGTGGGAGCGAGCTTGCTGTGGGAGCAAGGCTTGCCCGCGATACAGACGACTCGGTCAAGCGGTCAAGCCGAGGCGACTAATCGCGAGCAAGCTTTGCTCCCACAATGGGTTTTGCGGCTCTCCTGAAATTGCTACCAACGCACCCCATCCACCGCTTCGAAAGTAGCATTCGAGCCCCGGGCGTGGCGTGCATTAATGACCTTGCCGGAATGGCCCGGTACAAGAAGAGGAAAGACCCATGTGGACTAAACCCGCGTACACCGACCTGCGTATCGGCTTTGAAGTGACGATGTACTTCGCCAACCGATGAGTGCTGGCCCGGCCTGGAACATTCAGGCCGGGCTACCCATTGGTCTGATTGCATTCACAGCGGGATGCTTTAGGCTCAAGGTATCCCCTGACAATAACAACAGGCTTACCAATGAGCCACGTAACTGAAAAGATGAGCCTCAGCCCGCTGCGCAAGTTCGTTTCTCCTGAAATCATGTTCGGTGCCGGTTGTCGGCACAATGTTGGCAACTACGCCAAGACCTTCGGGGCACGCAAAGTGCTGATCGTCACCGATCCCGGGGTCATCGCCGCCGGATGGGTGGCAGACGTCGAAGCCAGTCTCCAGGCCCAAGGTATCGATTACTGCATCTACAGCGCGGTCTCGCCCAATCCACGGGTCGAGGAAGTGATGCTCGGGGCCGACCTGTACCGGGAAAACCATTGCGATGTCATCGTCGCGGTGGGCGGTGGTAGCCCGATGGATTGCGGCAAAGGCATCGGCATTGTCGTTGCCCACGGCCGCAGTATCCTCGAGTTCGAAGGCGTCGATACCCTGAACGTGCCCAGCCCGCCGCTGATCCTGATACCCACCACGGCGGGGACGTCGGCTGACGTGTCGCAATTCGTGATCATCTCCAACCAGCAAGAACGCATGAAGTTCTCCATCGTCAGCAAGGCGGCGGTGCCGGACGTGTCGCTGATCGACCCGGAAACCACCCTGAGCATGGACCCGTTCCTGTCCGCCTGTACCGGCATCGATGCGCTGGTGCATGCCATCGAGGCGTTCGTGTCCACCGGTCACGGCCCGTTGACCGACCCCCATGCCCTGGAAGCCATGCGCCTGATCAATGGCAACCTGGTGCAGATGATCGCCAACCCGGCGGACATCGCCCTGCGGGAAAAAATCATGCTGGGCAGTATGCAGGCCGGGCTGGCGTTCTCCAACGCGATCCTCGGGGCCGTGCACGCGATGTCCCACAGCCTGGGCGGGTTCCTCGATTTGCCCCATGGCCTGTGCAACGCGGTATTGGTGGAGCACGTGGTGGCGTTCAACTACAACTCGGCACCGGAGCGTTTCAAGGTGATTGCCGAGACCCTGGGCATCGATTGCCGGGGGCTCAATCACCGGGAGATCCGCACCCGGTTGGTGGAGCACCTGATTGCCCTCAAGCACACCATCGGTTTCCACGAGACCCTGGGCCTGCACGGCGTGAGCACCTCGGATATTCCGTTCCTGTCGCAACATGCGATGCACGACCCGTGCATCCTCACCAATCCTCGGGAGTCGAGCCAGCGGGATGTCGAGGTCGTCTATGGCGAAGCCCTCTGACGAGCTGCAAAAAGCCTTGGAGGGGCTGCTGGGGCTGGGCAATCACTCGACGCGCAAGAGTCATTATCCGGAACTGACGGCGCGCCTTGATGAGCTGGAACAGGCCCGGCGACACCTGCAACAGCTCAACGACCAACTGGAGCAGCGGGTGGCCGAGCGCACCGATGCGCTGTTGGAAGCCAACCACAACCTGCAGCAGCAGATTGCCCAACGCGAACGGGTAGAACAGCAATTGCGCGATGCCCGGGACGTCGCCCAGGCCGCCAACCGCAGCAAGGACAAATACCTGGCCGCCGCCAGCCATGATCTGTTGCAGCCACTCAACGCGGCTCGCTTGCTGATCTCTACGTTACGTGAACGCGAACTGCCTGCCGCCGAGCACGTGCTGGTCGAACGCACCCACCAGGCGCTCGAAGGCGCCGAAGACTTGCTCACCGACCTGCTGGACATTTCCCGGCTGGATCAGGCCGCCGTCAAGCCCGACCTGGCGCCGTATCGGCTGGATGAGTTGCTGGGGCCGCTGGTGTCGGAGTTTCAATCGGTGGCGGGTGCCGCCGGGTTGGAGCTGCGAGTTCGGTTTGGCGACGAAGCGGTGTTGACCGACCTGCGATTGATCAGCCGTATCCTGCGCAACCTGCTGAGCAACGCCTGCCGCTACACCGATCAAGGCGGCATTCTCCTGGCGGCCCGGCGCCGGGGAGGGCGCTTGAGCCTGGAAGTCTGGGACACGGGGCGGGGGATCGCCGCCGATTGCCTGGAGTCGATTTTCCTCGAATTCAACCAACTGGACGTCGGCCGGGCGGCGGATCGCAAAGGCGTGGGCCTGGGGTTGGCGATTGTCGAACGCATCGCCCATATCCTCGGCTACCGGGTTCAGGTGCGTTCGCGGCCGGGACGGGGCTCGGTATTCAGTATCGAGGTGCCGCTGTCCAGTGAAAAACCGCTGCCCGTGTCGCTGGCCCCGGTACAGGCGGTCGCCGGCAACCCGCTGCCGGGGCGGCGCTTGTTGGTGATCGACAATGAGCTGAGCATCCTGCAAAGCATGGCCGCGCTGTTGGGACAGTGGGGCTGCGAGGTGTTGACCGCCACCGACGAGGCGGGTGCCCTTGACGTGCTGCAGGGGCGTGCGCCGGAGCTGATCCTGGCGGATTTTCACCTGGATCATGGGGTCGTGGGCTGTGAGGTGGTCAAGCACCTGCGTGAGCATTTCCACCAGGCGATCCCGGCGGTGATCATCACCGCCGACCGCAGCGACCAGTGCCGCCGCGCCTTGCGCAAGCTGGATGCACCGCTGCTCAACAAACCGGTCAAGCCTGGCAAGTTGCGGGCGGTGTTGAGTCAGATGCTCGGGTAGCGCAAAACTCGGGTATTCCCCGAAATCGCATCAACCCTGTGGGAGGTCATGGAAATCGCATCCGCTGCCAGTTCTCGTGGGAGCGAGCCTGCCCGGGAAAGCGATTTTATGTTATGTTATCCGATTTCGTTTGGCAGGAATTCTCATTCCTGCCTTACAGGGACCAACAACCTTCCATCCGAGTAATGCCATGAGCCAATCCCCAAGCATGACGAGCCCGTCCGGCGTCATCGCGCCTGCACTTGCAGCCAGTACCGCCAAAAACCATGTGCGCATGCTCGCCATCGATGCCCTGCGGGGTTTCGTCATGCTGCTGATGCTGGTGGATCACGTTCGCGAGACGTTTCTGTTGCACCGTCAGGTCACCGATCCCATCGATGCGCTGAGCGTGACCCCGGATCTGTATTTCACTCGTCTGCTCAGTACGCTCTGTGCCCCGGTCTTTATCTTCCTCACCGGTTTGTCGGCCTGGCTCTACAGCCAGAAACACAGCGCCGGCCAGACCTCGTTGTTCCTGCTCAAGCGCGGCCTGTTCCTGGTGTTTCTGGAGCTCACCTTCGTGTGTTTCGCCTGGAACGCCGAATTCCCGCCCAAGACCTTGTGGTTGCAAGTGATCTGGTGCATCGGCATCTGCATGATCGTCCTGGCCGCGTTGCTGCACTTCAAGCGCCGCTGGCTGATCGTCCTTGGGGTGGTCATCGTCGCCGGGCACAACCTGCTGGACGGTGTGGTGCTGGGGCCCGATTCTCCGTTTTTCGTGCCGTGGTCGATTCTTCACCAGCGGGCGTTCATCGATATCACCGAGTTCACCCGCGCTCGCACCACGTATCCGGTGCTGCCGTGGATCGGCGTGATCCTGCTGGGATGGGCCATCGGGCCGTGGTTCGGCAAGGACGTCGAGCCCGCCGTGCGTTTGCGCCGGCTGTTCACGATGGGCTTGGGCTTGCTGCTGGCCTTCGTGTTCATCCGGTACCTGAATGTGTACGGCGACAAGCCCTGGGTCCAGACCGGCGACGCGCTGCGCACCTTCATGAGCTTCATGAGCGCGACGAAGTACCCGCCGTCGTTGATGTTCCTGATGCCGACCCTGGGAATAGGGCTGATGTTGCTGGCACTCTTTGAAAAAGCCCAGGAGCGGGGAGCCATTGCGCTGTTGGCGGTCTACGGCGGCGCACCGATGTTCTTTTATCTGCTGCACCTATACGTGCTCAAGGCGCTGTACCTGATTGCAGTTGCCGTCTGGGGTACCAACCAGGGGACCTATTTCGGGTTCGATGATTTGCCTATGGTGTGGTTATGGAGTGTGCTGCTGGGTGTGGCGCTGTTTTTCCCGACACGTTGGTTTGCCGGGTTCAAACAGCGTCGTCGTGATATCGCGATCCTCAAGTACTTCTGACCGGAAGGGCCCTGACCCCACGGAAGGCGCCGATCAGGGCCAGTAAAATGCCGTCATTTGGTCGACGTTTTTGCCAAGAATGTAAAAATGCGCTTCGGTCTGTTTATTTCCTTATGTAAACTCCCCCCGCTGCGACAATCGGGCACGGCCACGCCAGGCCCGATGAGCACCGTTTACAGCGTCCCTCACCCAGCTGAAGCCAAGACCTACAAGAAGTCAGCGCCGGAGAGACATAAACGAGAGGCCGACGAATCTGCTCGGCCCTGTAGGTCCATCCTCCAGTCCGTCTCGATCCCATCCCCCTGGCTTTGCTGGCTGTGGATGTGGTCTATCCTTGATCAGGACCGGTGGACGGAATGGCGTTCATCCTAGGGATACACACATGTTGAAGAAAACTCACACGGCGCTACTGGGCCTGGCGATGGCGATGGGTCTTGCGACCACGCACGCCGCCGAGCCAAAAAAAGTGGATGTCTTGCTCATCGGTGGTGGCATCATGAGCTCGACACTCGGCGTCTGGCTCAATGAGCTGGAGCCGGGCTGGACCATGGAAATGGTCGAGCGCCTGGACGGTGTTGCCGAAGAGAGCTCCAACGGCTGGAACAATGCCGGTACCGGTCACTCTGCGCTGGCTGAACTGAACTACACGCCGGAAGACAAGAACGGCAAGGTCGATATCTCCAAGGCCATCGAAATCAACGAAGCCTTCCAGATCTCCCGCCAGTTCTGGTCCTGGCAGGTCAAGAACGGTGTGCTGAAGAATCCGCGCTCGTTCATCAACTCCACGCCGCACATGAGCTTTTTGTGGGGCGACGAGAACATCGCGTTCCTGAAGAAGCGCTACGAAGCCCTCCAGGCCAGCCCGTTGTTCGCCGGCATGCAGTATTCCGAAGATCGCGAGCAGATCAGCAAGTGGGTTCCGCTGATGATGCAAGGGCGTGACCCGAGCCAGAAAGTCGCGGCCACCTGGAGTCCCCTGGGTACTGACGTGAACTTCGGCGAAATCACTCGTCAATTCGCGGCTTACCTGCAAACCAAGCCGAACTTCTCCCTCAAGCTGTCCAGCGAAGTGGAAGACATCACCCGCAACGAAGACGGCACCTGGCGCGTTTCGTACAAAAACCTGAAAGACGGTACCGAAACCGAGACCGACGCCAAGTTCGTGTTCATCGGCGCCGGTGGCGGTGCGTTGCACCTGCTGCAGAAGTCCGACATCCCGGAAGCGCGTGAATACGCAGGTTTCCCGGTGGGTGGTTCGTTCCTGGTCACCGAAAACCCGACCGTCGCCCAACTGCACCTGGCGAAGGCGTATGGCAAGGCCTCGGTGGGCGCACCGCCGATGTCGGTTCCACACCTGGACACCCGTGTGCTCGATGGCAAGCGCGTGATCCTGTTTGGCCCGTTCGCAACGTTCTCCACCAAGTTCCTGAAGAACGGTTCGTACTTCGACCTGCTGACTAGCACCACCACCCACAACATGTGGCCGATGACCAAGGTCGGTATCGAACAGTACCCACTGGTCGAATACCTGGCCGGCCAGCTGATGCTGTCGGATGAAGATCGCTTCAACGCCTTGAAAGAGTACTTCCCGGAGGCCAAGCAAGAAGATTGGCGCCTGTGGCAGGCCGGCCAGCGCGTGCAAATCATCAAGCGTGACGAAGAGAAGGGCGGCGTCCTGAAACTCGGCACCGAAGTGGTTGCCTCCCAGGACGGCAGCATCGCCGGCCTGCTGGGTGCTTCGCCTGGCGCCTCGACCGCTGCACCGATCATGCTGACCGTGCTTGAGAAGGTCTTCAAGGACAAGGTCGCCAGCCCGGCCTGGCAGGAAAAACTGCACCAGATCGTGCCGAGCTACGGCACCAAGCTCAACGATAGCCCTGAGCGCGTAGCCCAGGAATGGGCATACACCAGCGAGGTCCTGCAACTGGACCCGCCACCGGCCATCGGCAAGCCAAGCGCCCCTGCGGCACCGGCCAAGCCGGCGGAAGCCCGCGAAGCCAACCCAGCGGCTGACATGGCGCTGTAAGCCGGACACTGTCTGGTGAGGTACAAAAACGCCGCTCATTGAGCGGCGTTTTTTTTGATTCGGTTAACCCTGTGGGAGCGAGCTTGCTCGCGATGGCGGTACACCCACCAACATCAATGCCCCATCTGCGAAAGGTCAGCCCCGTCCTCTGCGCAAACCTGTCGAAACCGCAGATCAAAATCCTCCGCCAACTGCGCCAGGGTAATCGCCCCCAAACGCTTGAGCAGCAACGCCTGGGCCTCATCGAACGCATCCGTCAACGCCGCATTCACCGCTTGTTCCACCAGGCATTGTGGATGATCGGTGGACAGGCCGATGGCGAAGATCGACGTGCTGCCCAAGGCCTGGTGGATATCCAGCAACGTCATCTCCGACAGCGGCTTGCTCAAGGTCCAGCCGCCGCGATGGCCTTTTTCCGACGTGACATAGCCCTTTTCCTTGAGCAAGGCCATGGTCCGACGCACCACCACCGGGTTGGTGCCGAGCATCTGCGCAATGGTATCGGAGGTGGCGGATTGCTGGTGGCGGTCCATGTGGATCAGCACATGGAGCATGCGGGACAGGCGGGTGTCGGTTCTCATGATCGTTGTGGAACTCCGTGGCAGAGGCGGGTGTGAGTATCGCCTGTAATTACAAAAGTTACGAGATCGTTGACAGTGGCTTTTCAAGGAACTTACGATGTGTCGTGATATTGCCGCACCCGTCGAAACCTTTCTTGGAGAATGATCATGCGCTATGACGTCATCATCGCAGGCGGTAGCTACGCCGGTATGTCCGCAGCCCTGCAACTGGCCCGTGCCCGCCGCAAGGTATTGGTGATCGATGCCGGCCAGCGTCGCAATCGCTTCGCAGCCAGCTCCCATGGCTTTCTCGGTCAGGATGGCCGGGCTCCCGGGGACATCGCCGAGGAGGCGCGCCGCCAACTGATGGCCTATCCGACCGTTGAATGGGTATCGGGCACGGTGATCAATGCCAGCAAGGTGGCGGACGGCTTTACCCTGGCAACGAGCGACGGGCAGTGCTTCGATGCCCGCCGGCTGCTGTTGGCCACCGGTGTGATCGATGAGCTGCCCGACGTGGAAGGGTTGGCGCAGCGCTGGGGCAAGAGCGTGTTTCATTGTCCGTATTGCCATGGCTATGAGCTGGAGCAAGGGCCGATCGGCGTGCTGGCGACCTCGGAAATGTCCTTGCACCATGCGCTGATGCTTCCGGACTGGGGCCCGACCACGTTCTTCACACGCGGCGTGTTCGAGCCCGACCCTGAGCAGCGTGCCAGCCTGGAGCGACGCGCAGTCACGATGGTGCCCGAGCACGTCGAGCGCATCGAAGGCGACCGGGCCGACGTGGTGTTGGCCAATGGTCGAGTGGTGAGTATCGATGGCCTGTTTGTCCTGCCTCGCACCCGCGTCGCCAGTCCGTTGGCCGAGTCCCTGGGTTGTGAATTCGAGGACGGGCCGATGGGGGCCTTCATCCAGAGCGACATGACCCGGGAAACCAGCGTGCCAGGGGTGTTCGTCTGTGGCGACGCGGCCATGCCCTTCGGCTCGGTGGCGCTGTCGGTGGGGGACGGGGTGAGGGCGGGTTCAGGCGTGCATCGATCATTGATCTTCGGGGGGCATTGAATCGCGAGCAGGCTCGTTCCCCTATTGAGGCACTGAGCCCTGTGGGAACGAGCTTGCTCGCGATGGCGCCGGTGCTACTGGGTGCCAAACATTGCCGTCCAATAGATCCCGGCATCGCTTTTCGGATCGGTCGCATACCCGGCGCCCAATTCGCGGAACTGCGGGTTCATCAGGTTGGCGCAGTGCCCCGGGCTGGCCAGCCAGCCGTCCACGACCTTGAGCGCGGTGTCTTGTCCGGCGGCGATGTTCTCGCCGATCAATTGGCCCAGATAGCCGGCCAGTTCGGCGCGGTCGCCCGGCGTGCGGTTGTCGCGGTCCTTGTGATCGAAGAAATTGTTGTTGGCCATGGCCCGGGTATGAGTGACGGCGGCCAGGGCCAAGGTGGCGTTCCAGGCCAGCGGCGTGGTGGCGGCGAAGGCTTCGGTGCCGCAGCGACGTGGTTGGGCGCGGGCGCTGTTGATCAGCTTCAGCAGTTTCTGGCCTTCGGCCTGCCAATCACCCAGGCGTGCCGACAACAACGGGCGCGCCAGCACGATGCGCCATTCGCGATCCAGGCGGCTGACGCCGATGTCGACGAACTGCGGGTCGAGCACCACCTGGCAGAAGCTTTCCTGCACCGCTTTCATGGCCGATTGCGCATCGCGCGGCCCGGACAGGCTGATGGCTTGCACGTTGACCATGGGATAGGCCGCCCGCGCCAGCGCCTGTTGCAGGTCGCCGATGCCATTGGCCGACAGGATCAGCCGAGAGTCCATGGCCAGCGGCGGCAACTCCAGCGAGGCCTGGCCGGCACAGCTTTGGGATTGGCTGCGGTAAAGGTTGATGGACTCGACCAGTTGCGTCTCTTCGGTGGCCGTGGCGCTGGTGGCGAATACCAGGCCCAGCGACAGCACGACAAGACCCATGACGGATGAAATGGCACGCATGTAAATCTCCCTTGAGCGGACGGCGCCTATGATGCGCAATTTTTGCCCCGCTGGGGCAACGGTATTCACGCTCTCTTGAAATCCCTTGGAACGGCACCGTTGGGTACCGTTCGGGACAATCCTCAAGTAGTGGGATCAATTTTCAAGCGAATAAGTCCATTTCCGTCGTTTCAAGGCCATAAAAACCCGGATTATTAGCTCATCCAGTTACCTCCATCGACGTTATACGTCTGCGCCACCACGTATTCGCTCTCCGCCGAGGCCAGGAAAATCGCCATTCCGGTGAGGTCCTGCGCGGTGCCCATCCGGCCATAGGGCACCTGCTGCCCGACCTGGCGCTTCTTTTCCCCCAGCGGCAGGTTTTCGTGGCGGGCGAACAGCGCGTCCACGCTATCCCAATGCTCGCCATCCACCACGCCGGGGGCGATGGCGTTGACGTTGATCCGATGCTTGATCAGATCCAGCCCGGCGGACTGGGTCAGGCTGATCACCGCCGCCTTGGTGGCGCAATAGACCGCCACCAGGGCCTCGCCACGCCGGCCGGCCTGGCTGGCCATGTTGATGATCCGCCCGCCATGGCCCTGGCGGATCATCTGCCGTGCCGCCGCCTGCAGCGTGAACAGCGTGCCGGCGACGTTGATGGAAAACAGCCGCTCGTAGCTCTGGCGGGTGATGTCCACGATGGGCGCGAGGTCGAACAGCGCGGCGTTGTTGATCAGGATATCCAGCTTGCCCGCCCGGGCCACCACGGTCGCGATGGCCTGGTCGATGGAGGCTTGGTCGGTTACGTCCATTTTGACCGCGTAGGCGCTGTCGCCCAGTTCGGCGGCGGTGGCCTGGGCGCGCTCAAGGTCGATATCGGCAATCGCTACCGTGGCGCCTTCTTCGATGTAGGCCTGGGCAAACGCCCTGCCGATACCCCGGGCGGCGCCGGTCACCAGGGCACTTTTTCCTTCCAGTCGTTTCATGGGGCTTGGTCCTTGCTGCAATGGCATCAGAGGGTAATCAGCGTCGCACTCACCAAATGGCGATGGCAGGCCGATTACAGCAGTACCGTTGAAAACCGACAAACCCGCGCAGGATGGTGAGGTGGTACTTTTTTAACTTGTGCCGGTGCCGCCAGCCTAGGTTAAAAAAGTATCGGTGGGCGGGCGGGCCGAGGCTGGCGAAGCGTTGCGCACTCGGCGTAAGGTGCCCGCTATAACGATAAAAGAGGCGCGACATGCCTGATCACCGAACGCCCCTGTTCGAGCAGCGACCGGCCGAACTGGAAGTCATCCTGCCCGAGCCCGAACACAGTTTTCGCTGGTACGAGCATGACTACCCGTACCCGCTGGCGCGCTGGAACCATCATCCTGAATTTGAAATCCACTTGATCCGCCAGGGCAGCGGCAAACTGTTGGTGGGCGATTACATTGGCCCGTTTGGCCCAGGCCATGTGGCGATGATCGGTCCGGATTTGCCCCACGACTGGATGGGCGACCTGGCGCCGGAGGAGCACTTGGCCGGGCGCGACGTGGTGTTGCAATTCGACGGCGCCACGCTGCTGGCCTTGCGTCGCACCTTGCCTGAACTGGGGGACCTGCAAGGGCTGTTCGAACGCGCTCGCCGTGGCCTGGCCTTCGGTGGCAATACGGCACAGCAGGCCGCGCACCTGCTGGAAGCCATCGGCCCGGCCCAGGGACTGGCGCGATTGACGCTGTTCCTGGAGCTGCTCCACACCCTCAACCAAGCTCCCGGCGACGAGGCCCTGAGCCTGGCGAGCCCTTGCTATGCGCCGACTTTGGATGCGCGCAGTTCCGAGCGCATCCATAAAGCCTTCGAGTACCTGCAAGCCGAACTCACCGGCGACCTGCGCCTGTCGGTGATCGCCCGCCAATTGGACATGAGCGAGCCGGGCTTCTCGCGGTTCTTCAAGCGCATCACCGGGCACGGTTTCATCGATTTGATGCGCAAGCTGCGGGTCCAGCGCGCCTGCCGTTTGTTGTTGCAGAGTGAGATGCCGGTGACCGACATCTGTTTTGAAGTGGGCTATAACAACCTGTCCAACTTCAACCGGCATTTCCGCATCGAGATGAACCAGACCCCCAGCGAGTATCGACGGGGCGCTTTTGCCCTGCTTGACGGAGCCGCCACCCGGTAACCCATGTGGGAGCCGAGCTTGCTCGCGATGACGTCAACACAGCCAATATCAATGCCAACTGACCCACCGCCATCGCGAGCAAGCTCAGCTCCCACAGGGGGATTGGCGGTGGACGCGGGGCAAGAAACACCACCGATTCATTGTGGGAGCGAGCTTGCTCGCGATGACGACGGCACATTCAACTTCAATGCAGCCGACCCACCGCCATCGCGAGCAAGCTCAGATCCCACAGGGGGATTGGCGGTGGACGCGGGGCAAGAAACACCACCGATTCATTGTGGGAGCCGAGCTTGCTCGCGATGACGTCAATATAGCCAATATCAATGCCAACTGACCCACCGCCATCGCGAGCAAGCTCGCTCCCACAGGTAATGTTGTTTATTTAAGGCCAGCGACACACCCGTGGCGAGGGAGCTTGCTCCCGCTGGGTCGCGAAGCGGCCCCAAGACCTGCCTTTGCAGCATCTCCCCGGTTTGGTGTTCAGCCCGGGACACCTTTTTGATGCTTCTTCAAGCGATACGCGAACTGCGCCCGGCTCAGCCCCAGCGAGCGTGCGGCCGCCGCGAGGTTGCCGCTGCTCAGTTGCAGGGCTTCGTTGATCAGACGTGATTCCAGGCCGTCAATGGAGAAGTCCGCGTCCAGTTGGCTGAGGGACTGGAGCAGCGCCGGTTTTTCCGCGGCATCGTTGGCGGCCAGGCCCATCGGCGAGAGGCCGCCGAGGTGGTCCACCGAGTAGGCGTCCACCGGCAGTTGCTCATTGCGAAACAGGTGGACCAGGTCAATGGCCTGGCCTTCTTCGCTGGCGATCAGGCCACGTTCGATGAGGTTCTGCAATTCCCGCACGTTGCCCGGAAAGTCATAGCGCAACAGTACCTTCAAGGCGCGCATGGTCAGGCCCATCGGCGTGCGGCCGTATTCCTGGCAAAAACGCGTGAGAAAGGCGTTGATCAGCAGCGGTATGTCATCGCGGCGCTCGCGCAAGGGCGGCAGGGCGATGGGGTAGACGTTGAGCCGGTAGAACAGGTCTTCACGGAACGCGCCGTCCGCCACGGCCTTGCGCAGGTCGATGTTGGTGGCCGCCACGACGCGCACGTCGACCTTGATGCCGTGGCCGCCGCCGACCCGTTCGATTTCCCGCTCCTGCAAGGCACGCAGCAACTTGCTTTGCCCGGCCAGGCTCAGGCAGGTGATCTCATCCAGGAACAACGTGCCAGCGTGGGCGCGCTCGAAACGGCCGGGACGTGAATGGGTGGCGCCGGTGTAGGCTCCGCGCTCGACGCCGAACAGTTCAGCCTCGATCAGATTGTCGGGGATGGCCGCGCAGTTGAGAGCAATGAACGGTCCATCACGGCGACGGCTCAGTTGGTGCAACTGGCGGGCGAACATCTCCTTGCCCACACCGGATTCGCCGCTGACCAGCACGGTGGCCGGGGTCAAGGCCACCCGTTGCAAGGCCTGGGTCGCGGCGTTGAAAGCGGCGCTGGCACCGATCAGTGGCTGCTCGCTGTCCGGCAACGGGACGGTTCCGGCCACGCTGTCGGACTGAGTGTCGGCGCGGGCGACGACGCTCGGCGGCGAGGCGTTGAGGTAATTCAGGTCCTGCTCGATGTCACCCCATTGTTCAGCGGTCTTGCCGACGACTCGGCAGCGTTCGTGGCCCATGCCCCGGCATTCCACTTCGCGAAACACCACCAGTTGCCCGAACAGCCCGCTGACGAAACCGATGGCGTAGCCCAGTTCGGTCCAGCACACCGGATCCTGCCCGGTGCCATAGGCGGCGACATGCTCGTCGGCCTCGCAGGAGTGATGCCAGAGAAATTCCCCCTCATAGAATCCCGAGTCGGCGTCGAACTTGAAATGCAGCGGCTCGACCTTGGTCATGCCTTCGAGGGTGTGCAGATGCGTGCCGGCGCGAAACACCGCCGCGGCATCGGCGTGGGGCCAGCGTTCACGAATCAGCCGGGCGTCGCGGGCGCCGGAGGAATAACCGGTGCGGGTGAGCATGCCTCGGGCCTGCTCCAGCCCCTGGCGTTCGATGATTTCCCGGCGCAACGCACCGAAGGAGGAACTGTGCAGCAGCAACATGCGCTGGTCGTTGAGCCAGATACGGCCATCGTCGGGGGAGAAAAACAGGCAGGCGGTGAGTTCTGCCGGCGTGGGCGAACTGCTGTCGCTCAACTCGTTGCTATCACCCCGTGGATGGAAATGCTCGGTGGCGATCCGATGATCCGGCAACTGGCAGTGGGGATTATTCATTGTTATGCCCCTGATGACGGGGTGATCGAAATGATCACCTGGCGAGATAGTTATTAAGCATAACTTTATCAAATGAACAAGTGGCAGATGGCCAACGGCCAGATCGACGGCGGCGCCCTGTGCGTCATGCCTGGCGAAGAACCTTGAGCCAGAGCCTTGCGCCAGGTTTATCAAGATCCGCGGGCAAAACCGGCACAGCGCTTGCTCAAGCACTTGCACGGCGTTTGCGTCGATACCTTCCAGGTGCGGCAAACGATGACAACAACAAAGAGCCGGGAGTGTTAAATGTCTGCACCCAAAAGCCACCTGCTGTCCCAGGTGATCGAATCGGAATGCGTCTTCAACGGTGACTGGGTGCCTGCCTCGGGCCCGCTGCAATCGATCATCGAGCCGGCCACCGGTGAACGGCTGATGCGCTGTGCCATGGCCGACACCGCCGACATTGCCAAGGCCAGTCGCGAGGCTGCCCTGGCGCAGCCGGCGTGGGCGGCGCTGGGCCCGCGGCAACGGGCGGCGATCTTCCGCAAGGCCGCCGACGTGGCCGAGCAGTCCTTCGACGAGCTGGCGCTGTACGTGGCCCGGGAGACCGGTGCCGCGCTGTTCAAGGGCCAGCACGAAATGCGTGAAGCCATCGTGCTGTTGCATCAGGCCGCCGGTCTGCTGTCCCAGGCCCATGGGGTGGTCCTGCCCAGCGAGGCGGGGCGCCTGTCCTATGCGCGGCGCCAGCCCCATGGCGTGGTCGGGGTGATTTCGCCCTTCAACTTTCCCCTGGTGCTGTCCATGCGCTCCGTCGCGCCGGCCTTGGCGGCGGGCAACGCGGTGGTGCTCAAGCCGGATCCACAGACCCCGGTGAGTGGTGGTTTCCTCATCGCCCGGTTGTTCGAAGTGGCAGGCCTGCCCAAGGGCTTGCTGCAAGTGCTGCCCGGCGCGGCGGATGCCGGGGAAGCGCTGTGCCGCGACCCTAATGTGCGCATGATCGCCTTCACCGGTTCCACCGGCGCCGGCCGCAAGGTCGCTGAAGTGGCCGGGCGCAACCTGAAGAAGGTCGCCCTGGAGCTGGGCGGCAAGAACCCACTGATCATTCTCGAAGACGCCGACCTCGACCTCGCGGCCCGGAACGCGGCCTGGGGCGCCTGGCTGCACCAAGGGCAGATTTGCATGGCCACCGGATTGATTCTCGCCCATGAATCCATCGCCGCCGAGCTGACCCGCAAACTGGTGGAAAAGGCCCAGGCCATGACCCTCGGCAACGCGGCTCGGGAAGAAGCCGCCATGGGGCCACTGATCAATCAGCGGCAGCTGCAACGGGTGCACGACATCGTCAGCGACACCGTGCTCGCCGGGGCCCGACTGGAGGCCGGCGGCGATCACGATCGGCTGTTCTACCAGGCCACGGTGCTCAGCGGTGTGAAGCCGGGCATGCGCGCTTTCGACGAGGAGGTCTTCGGGCCGGTGGCAACGGTGGTCAGCTTCGCCACCGATGACGAAGCCATCGAATTGGCCAATCGCACCGAATACGGTTTGGCGGCGGCGATCATTTCTCCGTCCGTGGGCCGGGCCATGGCCATCGGTGAGCGGTTGCAGTGCGGCATGTTGCACATCAATGATCAGACCGTCGCCGATGAATGCGTCAACCCGTTCGGCGGGCGCGGCGCCTCGGGCAATGGCGGCAGCGTCGGCGGCCCGGCGGACTGGGACGAATACACCCAATGGCAGTGGGTGACGGTCAAGGATACGGCGCCGATCTACCCGTTCTGAGAGGCCGGTCTTTACCGGGCCCGATGAGCTGAGGGCCCTGCGGGTACACAAAAATAATAAGAGGACTCAACATGAAACTCGACAACAAGATTGTGCTGGTAACCGGTGTCTCGTCGGGTATCGGTGCTGCCACAGCGAGCCTGCTGCGTGCTCACGGCGCCCAGGTGATTGGCGTGGACCTCAAGGCGCCGCACATGACCCTGGACGGTTTTGTACAGGGCGACTTGAGCAGCGCCGAGAACATCGAACGCTTGCTGCCACAACTGCCCGCACGGCTCGACAGCCTGTGCAACATCGCCGGCGTGCCGGGCACTGCCAACCCGCGACTGCTGGCGCGGGTCAACTACCTTGGGCTGCGCCACTTGAGCCGTGCGCTGCTGCCGCGCATTAACGCTGGCGGCAGCATCGTCAATATCGCCTCGATCCTCGGTGCCGAGTGGCCGTTACGCCTGGAACAGCACAAGGCGCTGGCGCGCATCGACGACTTTGCCGACGCACAAGCCTGGCTGGCCGACCACCCGGTGCCGGACCAGACCTGCTACCAGTACTTCAAGGAAGCCTTGATCGTCTGGAACTACCTGCAGGCCCAACCCTGGTTCCTCGAGCATTCGGTGCGCATGAACAGCGTCGCGCCAGGCCCGGTTTTCACGCCCATCCTCGACGACTTCGTGAGCATGCTCGGCGAGGCCCGGACCCAGGCCGATGCCCATCGCATGAAACGTCCCGCTTATGCCGATGAGGTGGCGGCGGTGATCGCTTTCCTGTGTGCCGACGAGTCGCGCTGGATCAACGGCGTCAACCTGCCGGTCGATGGTGGATTGGCCTCCACCTACATCTGAATGTGCACCCGCGCAAAGCGGCGTGAGCCGCGACCTGAGCGTGTTGGCTGGCAAAGCCATGCCCAAAAATAACAATAATGAGAAGCGTCCATGGATAACTTCAAAGATAGCTTTCGTTTCAAACACTGCGCCTTGTTCCTGGCGTTGTGCAGCACCGGCGTGATGGTCGATCGGGTCGAGGCCATGCAAATGGACCTGGGTGATTCCGATTGGAAGCTGCGCTGGGACAACACCATCAAGTACAGCCAGGCTTGGCGCCTGCAGGGGCAGGACAGCCGCCTGACCAACGCCTCGACCGCCAACGGTCTGTACCCTTCGATCCAGAGCCAGGGCGATAAGAATTTCAGTCGCGGCCTGGTCTCCAATCGCCTGGACCTGTTCTCCGAAATGGACCTCAGCCGGAAGAATTACGGGCTGCGCGTGAGCGGCGCGGCCTGGTACGACGACATCTACAACAAGGACACCGACAGCAGCGAGCAGCCCCACTTCCTCAGCGAAACCCGCAAGCTCCACGGCCGTGACGCGGAAATTCTCGACGCCTTTGTGTTTCTGCGCGGCGACCTTGGCGAAGACTCCCAGGGCGTGGTGCGCGTAGGCCGGCACAGCCTCATCTACGGTGAAAGCCTGTTCTACGGCGGCAACGGCATCGCCAATGCTCAGGGACCGAGCGATGTGGTCAAGTTGCTCAGCGTGCCGGGGACCCAGTTCAAGGAGATCCTGCGTCCGGTCAATCAGATTTCCGGGCAGTTGCAGATCAATCCGCAGTTGTCGGTGGGGGCTTACTATCAGTTCGAGTGGGAGCGCTCCAACGTCCCCGGTGCCGGCAGCTACCTGAGTGATGTCGATGCCATTGGCTACGGTAGTGGTCCGTTGCGCGAAGTGTTTGGCAACGACACCGTCAATGCCGGTGACTTGAAGCCGCGCAATTCGGGGCAGGGCGGTATGCAGATCCGCTACAAGCCTGATGGGACCGAACTGGAGCTGGGTTTCTACGCCGCGCAGTACCACGACAAAGCCCCGAGTGGCCTGTACGCCTACCTCGACGGCGCTGCCTCGGCGGCCACTGGCTTGCCGATCCTGGGCTCCTATCGCCAGGTCTACGCCGAAGACATCAAGACCGCCGGCGTCAGTTTCTCCACTGCCCACGGGCCGTTCAACTTCGCCGGTGAAACCTCCGTGCGCTGGAACGCACCGCTGGTCAGCAATCTGCAAGTGGTCGCGCCAGGCCTGGACGTCGATGGCGGTGACAATGAGCTGTTTGCCCGAGGCAAGACCGCCCACGCCAACCTGTCGGCGATTTACCTGTTGTCGCCCACCTCATTCTGGGACGGCGGTTCCGCGCTGGCCGAACTGGCCTGGAACCGTACCTTGAGCGTCACCAAGAACGCGGCGGCCCTGGATTCCAATACCACCCGCGATGCCACGGCGTTGCGGGTACTGCTGGAGCCGGCGTACTTCCAGGTGATCGACGGCATCGACCTGACCGTGCCGATTGGCATGGGCGTGGTACTCGATGGGCGCTCCTCGGCCGTCAGCAAGGCAGGTTTTGGCAACACCCACTCCGGTGACTGGAGTGTTGGGCTCAAGGCGACCTACTTGCAGCGTTGGGACGTCGGCCTGAACTACGTGAACTTCTTCGGCGCGCCGAAAGCCGGGCTGCGCGAGGACGGCAATTTCAGTTACGGACAGTCGCTGGCCGACCGCGACTTCGTCTCGCTCTACGTGAAAACCTCATTCTAATAAGGTGGATTCGCCATGCAGAACAACACATTGCTCAACACCTGCCTCCTGACACTGGCCTTGGCCGGCGTGAGCCTGGCCCAGGCGGCGGTGTCGCCTGAACAGGTGGCACGCTTGAAGTCTGAACTCACGCCCCTCGGCGCCGAGCGCGCCGGTAACGCCGATGGCAGTATCCCGGTCTGGGACGGTGGCTACACCAAGGTCGTGGCCGGCTACAAACCGGGCGATAAACGTTCCGATCCGTTTGCCGGCGACAAGCCGCTGTACTCGATCAAGGCTTCCAACATGGAGCAGTACGCCGGCCAACTGGCGGAAGGCACCAAGCTTCTGTTGAAGAAATACCCCGACTACCGGCTGGATGTGTACCCCACTCATCGCTCGGCGGCGGCGCCGCAATGGGTGTATGACAACACCGCCAAGAATGCCGGCCGCGCCACGCTGGATGTCGAGACCGAGAAAGTCAGCGGTGCCTTCGGCGGTATTCCGTTCCCGATCCCGGACAACGGCGCGCAAGTGTTGTGGAACTATCGCTTGTCCTGGCAGGGGGCCGAGACCATCAGTGCCCCGTTCGATACGTGGCTGATGACCGCCGGTGGCAAGAAAGTCCAGGCCACCCGTGCCCTGTTCACTTACCAATTTCCCTACTATTCCGAGAACGGCAGCCCGGAACACTTCGCTGGCAAGTACCAGGTCGGCAAGTTGCTGACCGAGCTGCCATCCTCCAAGGCCGGTGAAGGCCTGATGACTCATTGGGACCTGGACCCGGGCAACCGTGCGGCCTGGCAGTACCTGGTGGGCCAGCGCCGAGTGCGTCGGGCGCCGAACATCGCCTATGACACGCCGGACTTCGTCACCTCTGGTGTCGGTCTGTTCGACGAAGCGTTCATGCTGTTCGGCCCCACCGACCGCTACGACCTGAAGCTGACGGGCAAGAAAGAACTGATCGTTCCCTACAACAATAATCGCGCCGGCCTGGTCAAGAGCGACGAGTTGGTCAAACCGAACTTCCTCAACCCTGACCTGGTGCGCTGGGAGAAGCATCGGGTCTGGGTGGTCGAGGCCACGCTCAAATCCGGTAAGCGTCATGTGGTGCCGCGTCGGACCTATTACATTGACGAGGATTCCTGGCAGATCCTGTTGGTCGACGGCTATGACGCCCAGGGCAAACTGGGACGGCAGATGTATTCGCTGACGCTGTTGGCACCGGACATGCCGGTCCTCACCTCACAGGTCATGTGGGGCAGCTACAACCTCGATACCGGTGCCTATTTCCTCAACTCGTCGAGCAACGACCTGACGGTCCAGTACCAGAAGATCGCCACGCCTTCGGCGTCCTTCTACACCCCGGATGCCATGGCGAACGAAAACATGCGTTGAACCCTGGAGCACCGCGGCGAGTGAGAGGCTCGTCGCGGATGCTGGCGATTTTCGAAGTGGGATAAGACATGAACGTTGAACAATGCTTTGCGAGTTTTGCCCGGCGCTGGGGAGCCTGTGTCCTGGCGTCGTGCCTGTTGGCCAATAGCGCCATCGCGGCACCGGCCACGACGTTCGCCGCGCTCCAGCAATCGGCGTTACCGACGGCCAAGGCACCGCGTGCGGTGTTGCTTGGCTTGACCCGGGCCGGGGAGCGTCTGGTGGCGGTCGGTGAGCGCGGCATTGTGTTGCTCTCGGACGATTCCGGAACGACCTGGCGCCAGGCCCGCGTGCCGGTCAGTGTCAGCCTGACGGCGGTGCAATTCGTCGATGCCGAGCAGGGTTGGGCGGTGGGCCACCTGGGGGTGGTGTTGCACAGCGAGGACGGCGGGGAAACCTGGCACAAACAACTCGACGGGCAAATGGCCGCCGCGCTGGCGGTCCGCGCCGCGCAGCGGGACGCCGGGCAACCCGACGGCGCCGACCACCTGCGCAAGGCGCAGCTTTTACTGAGCGATGGACCGGACAAGCCATTTCTCGACCTGTACTTCAGTGATCGGCTGCACGGCTACATTGTCGGCGCCTACAACCAGATCTATCGCACCGAGGACGGTGGCAAGAGCTGGCAACCGTGGATGCAGCACGTGGACAACCCACAGGGCCTGAATCTGTATGGCATCCGCGCCTTGGGCCAGGACTTGCTGATCGTGGGGGAACGGGGCCTGTTGTTACGCTCCCGCGATGCGGGGCAATCCTTCCAGGCCTTGAAATCACCTTATGAAGGCAGCTTCTTCGGTCTGCTCGGCACCCGTGGCGGCGCCTGGGTGACCTATGGTTTGCGCGGCAACGCCTGGTGGTCCGATGACCGTGGCGACAGTTGGCGGCGTCTCGACACCGGCATCGAATCGACACTGGCGAGCGCCGTCGAACTGCGCGACGGCAGCCTGCTGATGGCCAGCCAGAACGGTGAGCTTCTGTTCAGCCATGACCAGGGCCGCAGCTTCGACAAACGCCAGAGCCGCGCTGGCGGGACGATTGCCGCCGTGCAACAGACTGTTGAGGGCAGCCTGGCAAGCGTCGGCTTGAGCGGCGTGGCCGCTGATCAGGATCCACGGATATCCGGCAAACCTTGAAATTTCACGGTGTAGCACTATCGGGCCACGGCCTGTGCAGCAGGAGTCAGACTTGAAAGACGATAAAACTCAAACCGTGATCGGCCGCCTGGCAGACTTCGACCAGGCTTCAGGCAATGTCGCCGAGCGGGCGATCTTCAACCATCGACCGCTGGTGATCCTGCTGTGTCTGCTGGTGACCTTGGTGCTTGGTTGGCAAGCCACGCGCATCGGCATCAACGCCAGTTATGAGAAGACCATTCCCACCGGGCATCCCTACGTCGCCAATTTCCTCGAGAATCGCAGTGAGTTGAGCGGCCTGGGCAACTCGTTGCGCATCGCCGTGGAGGTCAAGCAGGGGAGCATTTTCACCAAGGATTACCTCGACACCCTGGTCAAGCTCAACGACGAGCTCTACCTACTGCCGGGGGTTGACCGACCCTACATGAAATCGTTATGGACCCCGACCACGCGCTGGACCGCCGTGACCGAAGAAGGGCTCGACGGCGGCACGGTGATCCCCGACGACTACGACGGTTCCGCGGCCAGCCTCGAGCAGGTGCGCACCAACGTTGCCCGCTCCGGTGAAGTCGGTCAGTTGGTGGCGGGCAACTTCATGTCCAGCGTGATTTTCGTGCCCTTGCTGGAAATCAATCCGCAGACCGGCAAGGCCTTGGACTACGGTGATTTTTCCCGGCAACTCGAAGCCTTGCGCGACAAGTACCAGACCGATGACCTGCGGATTCACATCACCGGTTTCACCAAGATCGTCGGTGACCTCATCGAGGGGCTGACCCAGGTACTGCTGTTCTTCGTGGTGGCGGTATTGGTGACCGTGGTGGTGCTCTACGGTTACACCCGCTGCGTGCGCAGTACCCTGGTGGTGGTCACCTGTTCGCTGGTGGCGGTGCTGTGGCAGTTGGGGCTGCTCGCCATCCTCGGTTACGAACTGGACCCTTATTCGGCGCTGGTACCGTTTCTGGTGTTCGCCATCGGCATGAGCCATGGCGCGCAAAAGATGAACGGCATCATGCAGGACGTCGGTCGTGGCACCCACCGGGTGGTGGCTGCACGGTATACCTTCCGCCGCTTGTTCGCCGCGGGCATGACCGCATTGCTTTGCGATGCGGTGGGGTTCGCCGTGCTGCTGCTGATCAATATCCGCGTCATCCAGGACTTGGCGGTCACCGCCAGCCTCGGCGTGGCGGTGCTGATCTTCACCAACCTGATCCTGCTGCCGATCCTGCTCAGCTACATCGGTGTCAGCCCGGCGGCGGCACAACGCAGCCTGCGTGCGGAAACCGCCGAGTTGCAGGCCCGCACCAAGCATCCCTTGTGGCGTTTTCTCGATCTGTTCACCCAACGGCGCTGGGCTATCGGTGCCATGCTCGGTGGGCTGTTGCTGGCCGCGTTCGGTTTTGCCGTGAGCCTGCATCTGAAGATCGGCGATCTGGATCCCGGCGCTCCGGAGTTGCGGTCTGATTCGCGCTACAACCGCGATGCATTGTTCATGACGCGCAACTATGCGGCCAGTTCGGACATCTTCGTGGTGATGATCAAGACCCCGGAAGACCAATGCACCCGCTACGCCAGCCTGTCGGCGGTGGACGCGCTGGCCTGGCGCCTGGAGCAACTGCCGGGGGTGGAGTCGACCACTTCCATGGCGGCGCTGAGCAAGATGGCCACGGTCGGTTACAACGAAGGCAACTTCAAATGGTTCGAGCTGATCCCCAATGATGGTGCGTTGGGCGCGGTCCAAACCCGCGCGCCGCGGGAGCTGTTCAATCAGGGTTGCTCGATGTTGTCGCTGTACGTCTATCTGGCCGACCACAAGGCCGATACCCTGAACCGGGTGGTGGAGGCCAGTGAGCAGTTCATCGCCGAACACCAGGTTCCGGGAGTCAAGTTCATGCTGGCCGCCGGCAGCGCCGGGATCGAGGCCGCGACGAACATCGTGGTGAAGAAATCCATGCGTGAAATGCTGTTCTGGGTGTATGGCGCGGTCAGCCTGTTGTGCCTGGTGACCTTCCGCAGCTGGCGCGCCACCCTCTGTGCGGTGCTGCCGCTGATGCTCACCTCGATTCTTTGCGAGGCGCTGATGGTCGCACTGGGCATGGGGGTAAAAGTCGCGACCCTGCCGGTGATTGCCCTCGGGGTGGGCATCGGCATCGACTACGCCCTGTATGTCTTGAGCGTGATCCTGGCGCGCATGCGTGCCGGCGATACCTTGGCCCAGGCCTATTATCAATCGCTGTTGTTCACCGGCAAGGTGGTCTTGCTGACGGGCATGACGCTGGCGGTGGCAGTCTCGACCTGGGCCTTTTCGCCGATCAAGTTCCAGGCTGACATGGGGATTCTGCTGGCCTTCATGTTCCTGGTGAACATGCTTGGGGCCTTGATCTTGTTGCCCGCCCTGGCCTGGTGGCTGCTGCCGCAGAAGGTCTTCGTAAAAAAGCCTGAGTCGAGTCGGCAGGCGGGGTGGGTGAGGGGCTGAGGGCGCTCTGGGATGGGGGCGCATATCCGTTACCTGATAACGGATATGCGCAGTTACTCAGGAATGCTCCACAACCGGATTCGTAGCCCTCAATCGTGGACCCGCCGAATGGCGAATCACACTAAGAACAGCCAACGTCGCAACCACTAAGCCAGGAGAAGTCGCCAGCAATACAGCAGTGGTCCCACCCCCGGCCGCCAGGATCTGCCCGGCGGCCAGAGGTCCGGCCACCGAGCCCAGGCGCCCGATGGCCACCGCAGCACCAACCCCCGTCGCACGCACGGCCGTAGGGTAGGAGGGCGGTGCCAAGGCATAGAGAACCAATTGCGCGGCCATGACAAACAACCCGGCGGCGAACCCGGCAATGGCCATGGGCACGATACCAACGGACAACCCGACCCCGGCCAGGGCGCTCAGCAGCCCGGCATAGACGAACAGCACCACCTTGATGCCATTGCAACGGTCCAGTAACAGGCCGCCCAGCAACGAGCCAAGGGCGCCACCGATGTTGAACAGCATCTGCACCAGGCCCGCCTGGGGTTTGCTGAAGCCCTGTTCCAGCAGCAACGATGGCAGCCAGTTGAGCAACATGTACATCACCGTCAGGGTGAAGAAATAGCTCAACCACAGGGCCAAGGTGGTGCGGCCGCGACCTTCACCGAACAACGCCTGGGCGGTGGAGCCGCGTGATGAGCCGTCATCCTGCACCTGGCGAAAGGCGCTGGATTCGGGAAGCCACAGGAGCATCAGCGGCACCACCAGCAACGGCGCCAACCCACCGATGAAAAACGTCATCTGCCAGTGTTCGCCAAACAGCATGGCGACCACGGCGGCCAATGCGCCGCCCAACGGCACCCCCGCATACATCACGCTGATGGCCGTGCCCCGGCGCTGCTCACCCACGGCTTCGGCACACAGGGCAATGAGGTTGGGCAGGGCGGCGCCCAGGCCCAGGCCGGTCATGAAGCGCACCAGCAACAGGCTGGAGAAGTGTTCGACATAAGCGGTGCTGAGGGAAAACACGCCGAAGAGCAAGACAGCGGCGATGAGGATTTTCTTGCGACCGATGCGATCAGCAATCCAACCACCGAAGAAGGCTCCCGGTAGCAACCCGATGATCCCGGCGCTGAACACCCAGCCCATCATTTTCGGGTCAAGGGCAAACGTCTGCCGTAGCCCTGCGGCGGCGGTACCGGCTGACTGCAGGTCGAAACCCTCGATCAACGCAACGATGAAACACAAGGCAATGGTCAGCGTCGCACGACGCGCCGGACGGTCCATGGCAAATCCTCTTATTGTTTTTGTGAGGGGACACCGCTCGAAGGAAAACCAGCGGATACGTTTAAGATTAACAAAGCTAACTAAAAAATGAAGGGTGCCGGAAGGGCGTCCATAAGTGGCCAGTTCAGTATGAAAATCAGTGGTTTGGAAAGCATTCCCGGATGAATTGGTAAATTAGTTAGTTATATTAATGTTCGATTATCGGACATTGGCGATTGACGAAGCGCCCGTGCCGTTTCCATTCTTTGTCCGCACGGCCCCCGTCGCCAAGCTCGGGCCGATCAAAACAACAACAATAAATGGACACCGAATATGCCAAACCTTGCTCGGGACACGCTGACGGCGCGCCCTGTTTCATCCCTCGTCCCTCTGCTGGCCTGTCTCGGGCTGAGCCTCGGTTCTCCCGTATCGTGGGCGGAAGGCTTCATCGACGACAGCCACGGTACGCTGACCCTGCGTAACTACTACATGGACCGCGACTACAAGGACGATGGCGCCAAGACCGCAGCGCGGGAATGGGCTCAGGGTGTGTTCATGAACATGGAGTCGGGGTTCACCCCGGGCACGGTCGGGTTCGGCCTGGATGTCAGGGGGTTGCTGGGCATCAAGCTTGATTCGTCGCCGGATCGCAGCGGCACTGAACTGTTGCCGGTGTCCAGCAGCGACAAGCGCGCGGCGGATGAGTATTCGCGCCTGGGCGTGACCGGCAAGCTGCGTTTCGCTCAAACCACGGTGAAGACCGGCGATGTATCGATCTTCCTGCCGTTTGCCTTTGCCAGCCCGTCGCGGCTGCTGCCGCAGACCTTTCGCGGGACGACGCTCAGCTCCAAGGATTTCGACGGCCTGACGTTGAACACCGGTTATATCGATCGCATCGCCCGCCGCGATTCCACCGATTACCAGCCGATGAGCATCGCCTCGCCCAACCGTCGATTCAACGGCGCGGCGACCTCTTCCCATATGGCGTATGTGGGCGGTGACTACCAGGTCAACAAAGACCTAAGCCTGCGGGCCTACCACGCCGAAGTGGCGGATCTGTACCAGCAGAACACCCTGGCGTTGTTGCATAACCTGCCCCTGGGCGATGGCGTCCTGACCACCGACCTGCGCAGCTTTTTCAGTGACGACGACGGTGCGGCCAAAGCCGGAAAGGTGGATAACCGCAATGTCTCGGCGCTGGTCGGCTATCGCCTGGGCGGGCATCGCGTGAGCCTGGGCTACATGCACGCCAGTGGCGATACGGCCACGCCTTATGTGTCCGGCACCGAGTTGATGGGCTTGAGTGAAATGACCATGAGCTCGGACTTCCTCAATGCCAAGGAACGCACATGGCAGGCGATCCATGACTACGATTTCGCCGCCGTGGGCGTGCCGGGCCTGAGGACTCGACTGCGTTATGTGCGTGGCGATCACATCGAGCTGGCGGCCCTCAATGCCGAGGATCGCAAGGAGCGCGAGTTCCAGATGGAGTTGGGGTACGTGATCCAGGGCGGCCCACTGAAGAACGTCGGGTTTCTGGCGCGCAAATCGATCTATCGCAACAACTTCCCGGGTACGGCGGCGTTTCGCGACGAGAACCAGACCCGGTTCCTGGTGACGTACAGCGTGCCGATCTGGTGAGTTTCGAGTCGGTTGGCCAGCGCTTGTGGGAGCAAGCCTTGCTCCCACATAGCGGTGCCGCAGGGACCCGCGCCAGGCTTGCTACTGGTAAACCTTCTTCAACAACCGCAGCAACTCCTCGCGCTCAGCCCCTGAGAGGGCAGCAGTGGAGTCAAGGTCGCTCTGGGCGGCGATTTGCTTGAGCTCCTTGAGCAGGGTTTCGCCGGTCTTGCTCAGGAAGATCCCATAGGAGCGTTTGTCCGGCTTGCAGCGCACGCGCACCGCCAGGGCCCGGCTTTCCAGCTTATTGAGCAGCGGCACCACTTGCGGCGGTTCGATCGCCAGGGCCTTGGCCAGGTCGGCCTGCATCAGGCCGGGATTCTGGTCGATGATTGCCAGGGCCGAGAACTGGGCGGGCCGCAGATCGTGGACGGCGAGCCGGCCAATCAGGTTCTGGAACAATTTCAGTTGGGCGCGGCGCAGGGCGTAACCGATCAGGTCGTCCAACGCGGAGTCCAGCGGCACCTGTGCGTCGGTACCGGCGACCAGGGGCTCGGCGGGTTCGGCAAGCTTGGAAGACTTGGCCATCGAAGTGAGTGTCCTCAAGGTAAGTGGTTAACAAGGCTATCCAGTTTGCCGGGGTTGCGGCGCCCTGGCTACGGGCTTTTGCAGATTCGAATTTTTTAACCTTCCATCCAGCCTCTGAAAATACAGATAAACCGATTAATAGTTAATTGACATAACTAAATTTCCGGTTTAGTTTTTGATCATCTTCAGCCAAGAACAAGAGAGCACGCATCATGAGCAATTACGAAGGTCGCTGGAAAACCGTCAAGGTCGATATCGAGGAGGGCATCGCCTGGGTCACCCTCAATCGCCCGGAAAAACGCAACGCCATGAGCCCGACCCTCAACCGCGAGATGATCGACGTGCTCGAGACCCTGGAGCAGGATCCGGCCGCAGGGGTATTGGTGCTGACCGGGGCCGGTGACGCCTGGACCGCTGGCATGGACCTCAAGGAATACTTCCGTGAAGTGGATGCCGGTCCGGAAATCCTCCAGGAAAAAATCCGTCGCGAAGCGTCGCAATGGCAGTGGAAATTACTGCGCATGTACGCCAAGCCGACCATCGCCATGGTCAATGGCTGGTGTTTCGGTGGCGGTTTCAGCCCGCTGGTGGCGTGCGACCTGGCGATCTGCGCCGACGAAGCGACTTTCGGTCTCTCGGAAATCAACTGGGGCATCCCGCCGGGCAACCTCGTCAGCAAGGCCATGGCCGACACCGTGGGCCATCGCCAATCGCTGTACTACATCATGACCGGCAAGACCTTCGGTGGGCAGAAAGCCGCCGAAATGGGGCTGGTCAATGAGAGCGTGCCCTTGGCGCAGTTGCGTGAAGTCACCGTGGAACTGGCCCGCAATCTGTTGGAAAAGAACCCGGTGGTACTGCGCGCGGCCAAGCATGGCTTCAAGCGTTGCCGCGAACTGACCTGGGAGCAGAACGAAGATTACCTGTACGCCAAGCTCGACCAGTCGCGCCTGCTCGACACCGAGGGTGGCCGCGAGCAGGGGATGAAGCAATTCCTTGACGACAAGAGCATCAAGCCGGGCCTGCAGACCTACAAGCGCTGAGACAACCGCGCGGCGGGCGCCATCGTGCGCCCGCGGGCTGTTCGTCCAAAGCCCTCGGCGCTACTGTGAACGTGTTCCCGATAAAGACAATAAAGAGGAATCACCATGCTGGACGTGCCCCTGTTGATTGGCGGCCAGTCGTGCCCGGCCCGCGACGGCCGGACCTTCGAGCGCTGCAACCCGGTGACCGGTGAAGTGGTGTCTCGCGTGGCCGCCGCCACCCTGGAAGATGCCGATGCCGCCGTGGCCGCCGCCCAAGTGGCGTTTCCCGCCTGGGCTGCGCTGGCACCCAATGAACGCCGCACGCGTCTGCTGCGGGCTGCCGAGCAGTTGCAGGCCCGCAGTGGCGAGTTTATCGCCGCGGCCGGCGAGACTGGCGCCATGGCCAACTGGTACGGTTTCAACGTGCACCTGGCGGCGAACATGCTGCGCGAAGCGGCGTCCATGACCACCCAGATCAATGGCGAAATCATTCCTTCCGACGTGCCAGGCAGTTTCGCCATGGCCCTGCGTCAGCCCTGTGGCGTGGTGTTGGGCATCGCGCCCTGGAACGCCCCGGTGATTCTCGCCACCCGCGCCATCGCCATGCCCCTGGCCTGCGGTAACACCGTGGTGCTCAAGGCTTCCGAGATAAGCCCGGCGGTGCACCGGCTGATCGGCCAGGTGTTGCAGGACGCCGGGCTGGGTGACGGTGTGGTCAACGTGATCTGTAACGCACCGGCGGATGCGCCGGCCATTGTCGAACGGTTGATCGCCAACCCGGCGGTGCGCCGGGTCAATTTCACCGGTTCGACCCACGTCGGCCGCATCGTCGGCGAACTCTCGGCGCGCCATCTCAAACCAGCGTTGCTGGAGCTGGGCGGCAAGGCGCCGCTGCTGGTGCTGGATGACGCCGACCTGGACGCCGCCGTGCAAGCGGCGGCCTTCGGGGCCTACTTCAATCAGGGCCAGATCTGCATGTCCACCGAGCGATTGATCGTCGATGCCCGCGTGGCGGATGAGTTCATCGCCAAACTGACCGCCAAGATCGCCACCTTGCGTGCCGGTGATCCGGCGGCTGGCGATTCGGTGCTGGGCTCGTTGGTCGATGCCAGTGCCGGCCAGCGCATCAAGGGACTGATCGACGATGCCTTGGCCAAAGGCGCAACGCTGGTCACCGGCGGCCAGTTGGACGGCAGCATCCTGCAGCCGACCTTGCTCGACGGTGTCACTGCGCAGATGCGCCTGTACCGCGAAGAGTCCTTCGGGCCAGTGGCGGTGCTGTTGCGCGGTGAGGGCGATGAAGCGCTGTTGCGCCTGGCCAACGATTCCGAGTTCGGCCTGTCGGCTGCCATCTTCAGCCGCGATACCACCCGCGCGTTGGCCTTGGCCCAGCGGGTCGAGTCGGGCATTTGCCACATCAACGGGCCGACCGTGCACGACGAGGCGCAGATGCCCTTCGGCGGGGTCAAGTCCAGTGGTTATGGCAGCTTCGGCGGCAAGGCGTCCATCGAGCATTTCACCCAGTTGCGTTGGGTGACCTTGCAGAACGGTCCCCGGCATTACCCGATCTGAAACCCATCGCGTCACGGGCGGTCGAGCCTCGAAAGCCGCCGCCCGGATGCAGGCCAGAATAACAATGACAAGGCCGCAGCCCCGCGCTGCCACGCTCCGCTCGCATCGCGACCCGAGCGTGCCTTGGTGGAGGAAATGTACGTGAGTTCCGAGTCCAGATCGTCCTCCCGACCCGAGGCCGGGCGTTATCGCCAGGTGTCGATTGGTCATCCTGCCGTCGAAGTCCGGGAAGAGCGCGGCATTTTGCACATGCGCTCCCTGGAACCCCTGGCCCCGTTGCCGGCGCGTTTGCTCGAGCGCCTGGTGCACTGGGCCGAGGTGCGCCCGCAGCAGACGTTTATCGCGGCCCGTGAAGCGGGCGGTGACTGGCGTCGGGTCAGCTATGCGCAGATGCTCGACAGTGTCCGGGCCATCGCCCAAAGCCTGCTCAGTTACGGTTTGTCAGCGGAAAAACCCTTGGCGCTGCTCTCCGGCAACGACATCGAACACCTGCAAATGGCCCTCGGCGCGATGTACGCCGGCATTCCCTATTGCCCGGTGTCGCCGGCTTATTCATTGCTGTCCCAGGATTTCGCCAAGCTGCGCCATGTCTGCGATCTGTTGCAGCCGGGGTTAGTGTTTGTCAGCGAAGCCGCCCCGTTCGAACGAGCGATCAATACCGTATTGCCGGCGAACGTTCCCTTGGTCACGGTGCGTGGCGAGATGGCGGGCCGCTCCAGGACAAGCTTCGCCAGCCTGTTGGCCCAACCCGGCGGCGCGGAGGCCGAGCAGGCGTTCGCCGCCACCGGCCCGGACAGCATCGCCAAGTTCCTGTTCACCTCGGGCTCCACCAAGCTGCCCAAGGCCGTGATCACCACCCAGCGTATGTTGTGCGCCAATCAGCAGATGCTGCTGCAAACCTTTCCGGTGTTCGGTGAGGCGCCGCCGGTGCTGGTGGACTGGCTGCCGTGGAACCACACGTTCGGCGGCAGCCACAACGTCGGCATCGTGCTGTACAACGGCGGCACGTTCTACCTGGACGACGGCAAACCCACCGCCCAGGGCTTCGCCGAGACCCTGCGCAACCTCAAGGAAATTTCGCCCACTGCCTACCTGACCGTGCCCAAGGGTTGGGAAGAATTGGTCAGTGCCTTGGAACAGGACGGTGAATTGCGCGAGCGTTTCTTCAAGCGCATCAGCCTGTTCTTCTTTGCCGCGGCGGGCTTGTCCCAAAGTACCTGGGACCGGCTGGACAAGGTTGCCGAGCAGCATTGCGGAGAACGTATCCGCATGATGGCGGGCCTGGGCATGACCGAAGCGTCGCCGTCCTGCACCTTCACCACCGGGCCCTTGTCCATGGCCGGCTACATCGGTCTTCCGGCGCCGGGCTGCGAGGTCCGGTTGGTGCCGGTGGATGGCAAGTTCGAAGGGCGTTTTCGCGGGCCGCACATCATGCCTGGCTACTGGCGTTCGCCGCAGCAGACTGCCGAAGTGTTCGACGAGGACGGTTTCTATTGCTCGGGGGATGCGATCAAACTGGCCGATGCCAGCAATCCGCAACTGGGGCTGATGTTCGACGGGCGGATCGCCGAGGACTTCAAATTGTCTTCCGGTGTCTTCGTCAGCGTCGGGCCGTTGCGTAACCGGGCGGTGCTGGAAGGCACACCCTACGTCCAGGACCTGGTGATCACCGCCCCGGATCGCGAGTGCCTGGGTGCGTTGGTGTTTCCACGACTTGCTGAGTGCCGGCGCCTGTCAGGCCTGGGCGCGAACGCCAGCGACGCCCAGGTCCTCGCCAGCCCGCCGGTACGCCAATGGTTCGCCGACTGGCTGCAACGCCTGAACCGCGAAGCCAGCGGCAACGCCAGTCGCGTGGAGTGGATAGCCTTGCTCGATGAACCGGCGTCCATCGACCGTGGTGAAATCACCGACAAGGGTTCGATCAACCAACGGGCGGTGTTGCAGTGGCGGGCGGGGAAGGTGGAGGCGTTGTACCGCGGGGAGGATACGTCGATCCTGCGGGCGGGATCCGCCGCTTAAGGCAATCACAAGTCCCTGTGGGAGCGAGCTCGCTCGCGATGGCGGTGGTTCAGCAGCAGAGATGTTGCCTTATACACCGTCATCGCGAGCAGGTTCGCTCCCACATCAGGTCCGGGGGCTGGTTGCTATTGTTTAACGCCGTCCCAGCAGCAAACCCACCACCAGCCCGAACCCCGCGGAAATCGCCACGGTCTGCCAGGGGTGGCCGCCAATATAGACCTCAGTGGCATCGACCATGGGACGGGTACGCTCCCGGGCGCTGGTGACCGAGTCGAGCGCCTGTTGCAGTTTCTGGGCTATCTGGCCTCGCAGGTCTTCGGCCTCTTCGCCCACCAGCGAGGCACTGCTTTTGAGCAGCTTTTCCGATTCTTCAATCAGCGCCGTCAATTCGCTGAAGGCTTGATCCTTGATTTGCTCTCCGTTCGCTTGCACGGTGCCTTTACGGGCCATGGAAGTACTCCTTGTGTGGATGATGGCATTGAACAATGGAGTGCCGCGCCGGTTAAAAAGTTGCAGCGCTCGGCCTTGGCAGGGCAATCCATCGCAAATCGTGGTTAAGACGTTTCCCAGCAAGGTGTAAGATGGCGCCTATTTACGCAACAGGTAATTCCCATGAGCTTCAATCTGGCTGACAAGCCCCTGGCCGAGCGCGCCGCGCTGGAAGACGAAAAATCCCGACTCTTTGAACTGTGGCAAAACAACCTGGGCAAGGCCAAGGGCGATGCCGCCCGCCTGTTCGGCGAGCGCTCCAAGCGCAAGGGCAAGTGGGCCGAGTGGGTGCGTGCCGAACTGGACGGCATGTCGCCGCCGGAATACGCCAACATGGTGCGCAGTGAAGTCAATCGACTGATGGCCGCCAACAAGTAAACCTCAAGTAAACGTCGCGCTAATGGCCTCGCGCACCTTGAGCATTGCCGGATCCATTTGCGTGTGGGTCCGCCAGCCCAGTTCGATGGGGTAGCGGGGCAAGGCCAGGGGGCAGGGCAGCAAGGCCAGGCCGCTGAGGTCGGCGATGGCCCGGGCGGCATGGGCCGGAATCGTCGCTACGGCCTGGCTGCCCTTGAGCAGGAATGGCAGTGCTGCAAAGTGGGTGGTCGAGGCACAGACTCGCCGACTCAGGCCAAGCCCGGCCAATCCTTCGTCGGTGATGCCGATGAAGCCCCCCGAAGACACCAGCAGATGCTCGCGGGCCACGAACGCCTCCAGGCTGAGGGATTGTTGGCCGTGCGTCAGGCTCGCCGCGTCCAACAGGCAGGCGTAATCGCCTTCACCCAGTACCTGGCGGCTGAGCAACCGCTGCGCGAAGCCACCCGCCGTGATCGCCAGGTCGAGATCGCGCTCCATCAAGGCCCGGCCGACGATCTGGCTGTGGGTCTGACGGAAAATCAAGCGCAGGCCCGGCGCACGTCGGGCCACTTCGTCGATCAGGCGCCGCCCATGGGCAATCTCGAAATCATCCGACAGGCCGACGATGACCGAGCGGCCGTCATAGTGGCTGGCATCAGGGTCGACCATCGCCAGGCTCTGGCGACATTTGTCCAGGGCTTCGCTGATCACCGGTTTCAGCTGGTTGGCCCGCAGCGTCGGCGCCAGACCCCGGCCCGTGCGCACGAATAATTGATCGTCATACAACCCGCGGAGCCTGCGCAATGCGGCGCTGATGGCCGACTGGGTCACGCCCAGGCGCACGGCGGCGCGGCTGGCGCTGGATTCGTCATGCAGGGCTTCGAAAGTCTTGAGCAGATTGAGGTCGATGTCGGCGATATTCATGAGGCTCATATCATTTAGCAGCATTCAGGGCTTTATTCATGATCGGCCGCTCCTTGAGAATCAGCAACACCTGATGACCAAGGAGTTGAAAACCATGCCCAAATCCATTGTGGCTGCCCTGCAGATCGGTTCGTTGCCTGGTGGCAAGGGCGAGACCCTGGCGCAGATCCTTTCCTACGAAGACGCCATTCGCCAGGCCGGCGCACGCCTGGTGGTGATGCCTGAAGCGTTGCTCGGTGGCTATCCCAAGGGTGAGGGGTTCGGGACGCAACTGGGTTACCGGCTGCCGGAGGGGCGTGAAGCGTTCGCCCGCTATTTTGCCAATGCCATTGATGTGCCCGGCGTGGAAACCGAAGCGCTGGCCGGGCTGTCGGCGCGTACGGGGGCGAGCCTGGTGCTGGGCGTCATCGAGCGTGTCGGCAGCACCCTCTACTGCACTGCGCTGTATTTCGAGCCCGATGCGGGCCTGGTGGCCCGGCACCGCAAGTTGATGCCCACCGGTACCGAACGGCTGATCTGGGGCAAAGGCGATGGTTCGACCTTGCCGGTGATCGACAGCCAGGTTGGCCGGGTCGGCGCGGCGGTGTGCTGGGAAAACATGATGCCGCTGTTGCGCACTGCGATGTACGCCAAGGGGGTGGAGGTCTGGTGTGCGCCCACGGTGGATGAGCGGGAGATGTGGCAGGTGACCATGCGGCATATCGCCCACGAAGGGCGTTGTTTTGTGGTCAGTGCCTGTCAGGTCCAGGCCTCGCCGCAGGCGCTGGGTATCGACGTCGCGCACTGGCCGGCCGAGCGGCCGCTGATTGCCGGTGGCAGCGTGATTGTCGGGCCCATGGGCGATGTGCTCGCCGGGCCACTGAAAGACACTGCCGGGCTACTGACCGCCGAAATCGACACCGATGACCTGGTGCGGGCGCGCTACGACTATGACGTGGTCGGGCACTACGCCAGGCCGGACGTGTTCGAACTGGTGGTGGACGAGCGCGCCAAGCCTGGCGTGCGCTTCACGGCGTGATTCACCACGTCGCCGCGGAGCCCGGCAATTCGAGGGTCCCGCGGTCGACGAAGCGCATGGTGCCGAACACGCCGCCGGCGAGTTTGCCCTTGAGCACGTAGGGCAGGTTGTCCAGGCTTTGGGTCTGGCTCAGGCCCAGGGTCTGGCGCAGCACGGAAAACGCCGAAATGCTCACCGGGACGCTCAGGATCGCTTCGGAAAAGCGCGGGATCGAGCCGGTCTGGTCACTGACCCCTGTCGCCAGCGTACGGCCATTGACCTCCAGGTCCAGCGCCACGCCGTTGTAGTCGATGGCGGTTTCGTTGGGGTTCTGCACCCGCAGTTTCACGGCGAAGCGTACCTCCAGGCCCTGGTTGGGCAACGGTTCGATACCGACCACATTGATGTTCAGCGGGTCACGGTTCGGGAAGAGGGCGCAGGCGCTGAGGCTGAGCAGGATCAGGAATACGGAAAGGCCGAGGATTCTGCGCATGGATTGACTCTCAAAGAATGAAAAAACCGGAAGCGATTGAGCACGATACCCCACAGGTGCCCCACGGCAACCAACGAACCCTTGGATAGGGCGATTTTGTGGCGAGGGAGCTTGCTCCCGCTCGGTTGCACAGCAACCGCAGAAGCTTGGGGCCGCTACGCAGCCCAGCGGGAGCAAGCTCCCTCGCCACAAAAGCCCATGCCACAGCGATTGGATAGTAAGGGGGCTCCTGACAGTTTCTGACACCAGCCTCTGCTAATCTGCGTCATCTTTTTCTTTGCGGACAGTCCATCGTGTCGCGTACCACTCGGCTGCTCACTTTGCTGCAAGTCTTGCGGGGCAAGCGTTGCCCGGTCACCGCTGCGACGTTGGCGGGTGAATTGAATGTATCCGAGCGCACCTTGTACCGCGACATTGCCGAACTCACGGCCCTCGGTGCGCCGATCCAGGGCGAGGCGGGCATTGGCTATGTATTGCGCAGCGGCCTGTTCCTGCCGCCACTGATGTTCACCGCCGATGAAATCGAAGCCATTGTGCTGGGCTTGCGCTACGTGGATCAGCGCGCCGACGAGGTGCTGGGCAAGGCGGCCGCCGACGCCCTGGCGAAGGTCGCCGCAGTGCTGGCCCCGGATGTGCGGGATGCGTTGCGCAACCCTACGGTACTGCCTGGCCCGCCGGGTTATGGCTATCCGCAGAACACCGTGGAGCTGAATGTCTACCGCCAGGCCATCCGTGCCCAGGCCAAGCTGCACATCGACTACGCCGACGTGAACAAGACCCCGAGCCAACGCCTGATCTGGCCGCTGGCCCTGGGCTTTTTCAACGAGGCGCGGGTGGTGGTGGCCTGGTGCGAATTGCGCGGCGCCTATCGGACCTTTCGCACCGACCGGATTGCCTCGGCCACCGAGCAGGGCGAGCGGTATCCGGGCCGGCGCAGCGATTTGTTACGGGATTGGTTTGCGTTGATGAAGTTGGACGAAACCGGGCGTTTCACTCCTGACAAAAACTGACACAACGCTGTTCTAGCATGGTGCCAGATCGATAAAACAAGGAGCCGTACCATGTCCAATCCCGTCTCTTCCCTGGCCCCGGCCATCGCCGGCTACATCGCGGCTGCCAATGCCCGTGACAGTTCGGCGGTGACGCGTTTCTTCGCCGAGGATGCCAACGTGTTCGATGAAGGCCAACACCGCGCTGGCACCCAGGCCATCGCCCAATGGATGGAAGACACCGCCCAGCGATTCCAGCCGCGGGTGGAAGTCCTCAATGTGCAGCAACGCACTGGCAAGGTGCTGGTGCAGAACCTGATCTCCGGAACATTCCCCGGCAGCCCGCTGGAGTTGCGTTATACCTTTCGGCTCGATGAGCAGGGCAAGATCAGTCGGTTGGATATCTCAATCTAAGTTCTGCAGTCGAGCTGTTTTGGCCCCGCTCGATTCGTAGGAGCTGCCGAAGGCTGCGATCTTTTGATCTTTCGCTTTCTTTCGCTTGAGATTCAAGTGTCTGGGGAAAGATCGCAGCCTCGTTGCACTCGACAGCTCCTACAACGCGCCCCGGCGGGAGCAAGCTCCCTCGCTGTCATGGCATACTCCCCACCTTCGTTTTCCGGACCCGGGCCGTATGACTTTCGACTCCCCCCTGACTGCCTGGCAGCATGCCATCGAACACCACGGCTTCGTCCAGGACGAGGCCCAGGAATTGGCCATCATGGCGCTGGAGCAATGCCACCAGGCGTTGCACGAAGGGCGCAAGTCGATCAAGGGCGTTTATCTCTGGGGCCCGGTGGGGCGTGGCAAGACCTGGCTGATGGACCGTTTTTATGAAAGCCTCAAGGTGCCGGCCCGCCGTCAGCACTTCCATCATTTCATGGCGTGGGTGCACCAGCGTTCGTTCCAGCTCACCGGCACGCCGGATCCTTTGCAAGCCCTGGCCCGGGAGTTGAGCGCAGAAGTACGGGTGCTGTGTTTCGACGAGCTGTTCGTCAACGACATTGGTGACGCGATCATCCTCGGGCGCTTGTTCCAGGTGATGTTCGAGCTGGGCATGGTGATGGTGAGCACCTCCAACCTGCCACCGGAAGAACTCTATGCCAACGGCCACAACCGTGAGCGTTTCCTGCCGACCATCACCGCGATCAAGCAGCACATGCAGATCGTGCCGGTGAACGGCTGGCAAGACCATCGCCAGCACCCAGGCCAATTGCAGCAGCGTTATTGGCTGCGCGATCCCGGGCAGCCCGATCCGCTGGGCGATGTCTTCAACCTGTTGACCGCTGGGCAGGTGTCGAGCCGCACGCCGATTGATGTGGGCCATCGCCTGCTTGAACCGGTCCAGGCCAGCGATACGGTGCTTTGGAGCCGTTACGCCGACCTGTGCGAACAACCGTTCTCGGCGCTGGATTTCATGGCGTTGTGCGACCGCTTCAGCGTCATCCTGCTCAGCGATGTGCCCTGCCTGAGCGCCGAACAGCGCGAGGGGCGCATTGCCCGTGGCACCGAGGACGGCGTTGAGCGGGTGGTGGCCGGTGACCGTGAGTTGCCGCAGTTGTCGGTCCACGACGACGGCGTGCGACGGTTCATCGCCCTGGTCGATGAATGCTACGACCGCAAGGTTCCGTTGTGCCTTTCGGCTGCGGTGCCGATGGATGAGTTGTACACCGAGGGCTATCTGCAATTCCCGTTTCGCCGTACGCTCAGTCGCCTCCAGGAAATGCAAATGCAACGTTTTGGTCAGCCAGCCTGACCTGTATCCCGCCGACGGCGTCGAGCCGCCGGTACTACCGAAGTGAGATGGAAGGTCATGGAAGAAGCCAAGGACATCCTTGTTCTGCAAGCCAGCTACACCAACCCGATCCACGCCGAAGCGATCTGTCATGTGCTCAACGGCTATGCGCAGGACCCGATGGGCGGAGGGCATCCGTTGCCGGCCGAGGTGCTGCTGCACCTGCCCGAGGAACTGGCCAAGCGGCCTCATGCCTTCAGCGTGCTGGCTTTCGTCAACGGCGAGCCGGCGGGGCTGGTCAATTGTTTCGAAGGTTTTTCAACCTTTGCCTGCCGGCCGTTGGTGAACATCCACGACGTGGCGGTCATGCCGGAGTTTCGCGGCCTCGGGTTGAGCCAGAAGATGCTGCAGAAGGTCGAGGATATTTCCCGCCAGCGCGGTTGCTGCAAGATTACCCTGGAAGTGCTCCAGGAAAATGCCGTGGCACAGGGCAGCTACGCCAAGTTCGGCTTTGCCCCCGGCATGTTCGACCCAGCCCACGGCCCTATGCAGTTCTGGATCAAGCCCCTGTAAAAGCGGGCATCCGCTCGGTTTTAGTTATTTCTGCACGACTTCGGCCAGTGGCGCCTTGGGCTGCATCAGGCTGAAGTCGATCAGGGCCTTGCGTGGAGTTTGATACGGGTTGCCGATCAGCAACGGACGGGCCTTGAAGTCGTCGCTGACCAGGCTCTTGCTGCGGTCCAGTTCGTCAAAACTCAAGCCGGCCAGGTCCGCCCAGGTGTGGATCAGGTGTGAACTGCTGTAGGGCCGTGACAGGTCGCCGGCAAAGTTCCAGTCATGGTTTTCGCGCCACTTGGGCGAAGCCCAGGCCATGAAAGGAATGGTGTACATCGGTGCGGTCGGTTTGCCTTCGTTACGGCCCAACGTACCGTGACCCGGCGAGTCGAACACGTCTTCGCCGTGGTCCGAGAGGTACAGCAGGAAGCCGTTGGGATCGGTCTTGGCGTAATCCTTGATCAGGCTGGACACGACAAAGTCGTTGTACAGCACTGCGTTATCGTAGCTGTTGTAGGTCGGGACCTGATCATCACGCAGGCCCGCTGGTACGCCCTGGCGGTCAGTGAATTTGTTGAACGTCGGCGGATACCGGTACTGATAGCTCATGTGGGTGCCGAGCAGGTGCACCACGATCAGCTTGCGCGGGGCGCTGTCGCCCAGGGCCTTGTTGAACGGCTCGATCACATCGCCGTCGTATTGCGCGGCATTCTGGTTGCGGTTGTTGTTCAGGTATACCTGTTCGTCGGCCTGTTGGGAGAAGGTCGTGAGCATGGTGTTGCGCTTGGTCATGGTCTGCTGGTTGGTGATCCAGAAGGTCTTGTAGCCGGCCTGCTTCATCATGCTGACCAACGATGGCGTACTCAGGTACAGGTCTGGATTCTCCTCGTCGGCGAACGTCAGCACCTGTTGCAGCGCTTCGATGGTGTAGGGGCGCGGGGTGATGACATTGTCGAACACCGAAAGCTGGTCCTTGAGCTTGTCCAGCTCCGGCGTGGTTTCCCGCGGGTAACCGTACAGGCTCATGCGCTGGCGGTTGGTGGATTCGCCGATCACCAGCACCAGGGTGGCCGGCTGTTCTGCGGTGGCATCCTTGAGATTGCTCAGAGGCGCAATCTTGCTGGCGCTGTGGAGCATGCCTTGCATGTTTTCCAGCTGTTCACCGTAGCGACGATAGGCCACCAGCATCTGCCACGGCACGGCCGGCTCGATGCGATCTTCGAACTTCTCCAGGCCACCGGCGAAACTGCCGGTGCGCAGGGTCTGCTTGACCAGCGGGTAACCGACCACCGCGAGCACGATGACCGCGGCTGCCGCCAAGGCTTGTCCCCGGGGCAGATACACCGGACGCAGGCGGGTCCAGAGCCAATAGCCAACAGCGGTGTGGGCCAGGAACGCCGCCACCATCCACCAGGCAAAATATTGGGTCAGGTACTCGCCGGCTTCAGACACGTTCGATTCGAACATGATGAAAATGACGCTCTGGGAAAATTCCTGCTGATAAATGAAGAAGTAGCCCAGGCTGGCCATGGAGCAAGCCCACAACACCACGCCGATCAATGCCGCGAACAAGCGTGTACGGGCGGGGAAGAGCAGCAGGGGTGCCAGCCACACCGCACTCATCACGAACGCTTGGCGAAAGCCGGTGAAACCGGAGGTGTCGCTCAGCAGGATGAGCAGTTGGGTGATACCCGAGAAATACCAGAAGAACAGAAACAGCCAGCCGAGTCCGGCCCAGTCGAAACCTTTCGCAGTCGTTTTGCTGCGTTTGAACAAGCTCATCAAGCGCTCCAGCCTTATATCGACGAAGCTGCCGGCACCGGATTGGTGACCGCAGGCCTGCGCCGAGCAACCCTAAAGGCGGGGAGTATTACGAGGCGGTTGTGAAAACTTTGTGAGTTTTTCGGATACAAAATGCACGTGAGGTGCGAATGCACCTGTGGCAAGGGGATTTGTCTCTAGGGGCGGGACCTGTGGGAGCAAGGCTTGCCCGCGATAGCCGCGCCGCGGTCGAACAGCTGAACGCGTTATCGTTCATCGCGGGCAAGCCTTGCTCCCACAGATAGAATTCTCGCCTCAAGTGGGCACGGCAGGACTTGCATGGAAGTGACACTGTTTGACCAGCGTCACTTCTTCGACTGTGCCTCTGGAGCGGTTACCGAGCCAAGGACTGGCTCTGGTGGGACAGCTGTGCGTGTTGCAGCTGCATGCGCAACTGCGTCACTTCATCGAGCAGTAGATCGCGTTCTTCCTTGAGTAGGCGCAATTCATCGCGACGAATGGTCACATAAAGGGTTTGGGGAGGACGTGTGGTAACGACAGGGCCCATTGCTCACCTCGCAAATGGCGTACATCAACTATAGAGATGTCGCCATGATTTGGTCGACACCTCTACTATCGGCGCCGATTCTGATTTCTTTTGCTTGTGATTGGAACTTTTTTATTTTTCATGGTCGTTGTGTCTTCGGCCGGATCTTGAACGTTATCCCTTGTGGTCGCTCGAATTACCCGGAAACTATGCAGCAATGCTCTGGACTAACCTCCATTAGTCGATAGTGTTAAATCTTTGACACACCTTTATTTGTAGTAGGGAGCATCAGCACATGCAACTCGGGATCATTGGACTGGGCCGCATGGGCGGCAATATTGCGCGGCGCCTGATGCTCAATGGGCACGCCACCGTCGTCTATGACCGCAATGCCGCTTTTGTCGAAAACCTGCGCCAGGAAGGCGCCACGGGCGTCGCAGACCTGCCGGCGCTGGTCGCCGGCCTGGAAAAGCCACGGGCGGTCTGGGTCATGCTGCCGGCCGGAGCACCCACCGAAGACACCATCAACGTCCTCAGCGAACTGCTCGAGCCGGGCGACGTGATCATTGATGGCGGTAACACGTATTACAAGGACGACATCCGTCGCGCCCAGGCCCTGTCGGAAAAAGGCCTGAGCTACATCGATGTCGGCACCTCCGGTGGTGTTTGGGGCCTGGAGCGCGGTTACTGCATGATGATTGGCGGCGAGGCCGAGGTGGTGAAGCGCCTGGACCCGCTGTTCGACAGCCTGGCGCCGGGCATGGGCGATATCCCGCGCACCCGTGACCGCAAATCCGACGATGACCGTGCCGAGCGTGGCTACATTCACGCGGGCCCGGCGGGTTCGGGGCACTTCGTGAAGATGATCCACAACGGCATTGAATACGGCATGATGCAGGCCTTCGCCGAGGGCTTCGACATCCTCAAGACCAAATCCAGCGAAAGCCTGCCACCGGAGCAGCGTTTCGACCTGAACGTGGCCGATATCGCCGAAGTCTGGCGTCGCGGCAGCGTGGTGTCGTCCTGGTTGCTGGACTTGACCGCCGACGCGTTGGCCAGCGATCCGAAACTGGACGGCTTTTCCGGTGAAGTCGCCGACAGTGGGGAAGGGCGCTGGACCATCGAGGCCGCCATCGAGCAAGCAGTGCCGGTTCCGGTCCTGTCCAGCTCGCTGTTCGCCCGTTTCCGCTCGCGCCAGCAAAGTACCTACGGCGACAAAATGCTCTCGGCCATGCGCTTCGGCTTTGGCGGCCACGTGGAGACGCCGAAGAAATGACCTCGATCGCCAGCAAATCCAAGGCAGAACCCGCGCCGCCGACCACGTTGTTCCTGTTCGGCGCCCATGGCGATCTGGTCAAGCGCCTGCTCATGCCGGCGCTTTACCACCTCAGTCGCGACGGTCTGCTGGACGATGGGCTGCGCATCGTCGGGGTTGACCACAACGCCATCAGCGATGTGGATTTTGCCAAGAAACTCGAAGATTTCATCCGTAACGAAGCGGCGAGCAAGGGCGGTGATGCCGACCGCGCGCTCGACCCGGCGCTGTGGGCCAAGCTGGCCCAGGGCATCAGCTACGTCCAGGGTGACTTCCTCGATGACGACACCTACCAGGCGCTGGCGGCGAAAATCGCCGCCAGCGGCACCGGCAACGCGGTCTTCTACCTGGCGACCGCGCCGCGCTTTTTCAGTGAAGTGGTCGCCCGCCTCGGTGCGGCCGGGCTGCTTCAGGAGCAGGAGGGGGCTTTCCGGCGCGTGGTGATCGAAAAACCGTTCGGTTCCGACCTGCAAACCGCCGAAGCGCTGAACGCCTGCCTGCTCAAGGTCATGAGCGAGAAACAGATCTATCGCATCGACCATTACCTGGGCAAGGAGACGGTGCAGAACATTCTGGTCAGCCGTTTTTCCAACAGCCTGTTCGAGGCGTTCTGGAACAACCACTACATCGACCACGTACAAATCACCGCCGCCGAAACCGTCGGCGTGGAAACCCGTGGCAGTTTTTATGAACACACCGGCGCCCTGCGGGACATGGTGCCCAACCATCTGTTCCAACTGCTGGCGATGGTGGCCATGGAGCCGCCAGCGGCGTTTGGGGCCGACGCCGTACGTGGGGAAAAGGCCAAGGTCGTCGGGGCGATCCGGCCCTGGTCGGTGGAACAGGCCCGCGCCAACTCGATCCGCGGCCAGTACACCGCCGGTGAAGTCGCTGGCAAGGCGGTGACCGGTTATCGCCAGGAAGCCAACGTCGCCGCCGACAGCAACACCGAGACGTACGTGGCCCTCAAGGTCATGATCGATAACTGGCGTTGGGTGGGCGTGCCGTTCTACCTGCGCACCGGCAAGCGCATGAGCGTGCGGGACACGGAGATCGTCATCTGCTTCAAGCCGGCGCCTTACGCGCAGTTTCGCGACACTGAAGTCGACGAACTGCAACCCACGTACCTGAGAATCCAGATTCAGCCCAATGAAGGCATGTGGTTCGACCTGCTGGCCAAGCGGCCGGGGCCGGCGCTGGACATGGCCAATATCGAATTGGGCTTTGCCTATAAGGACTTCTTCGAAATGCAGCCGTCCACGGGTTACGAAACCCTGATCTACGATTGCCTGACCGGTGACCAGACCCTGTTCCAGCGCGCCGACAACATCGAAAACGGCTGGCGTGCCGTGCAGCCGTTCCTCGATGCCTGGCAGCAGGACGCAACGGTCCAGCCCTACAAGGCCGGTGAAGATGGCCCGGCGGCCGCCGACGACTTGCTGACCCGCGACAATCGCGTCTGGCATGGCCTGGGATGAGTGATCTGGTGAAGCGCCCCATCCGGTTTTTACTCAGCGACATGGACGGCACACTGCTGCTGCCTGATCACAGTCTCAACCAGCGCACCATCGCCGCGGTTCGCGCATTGCGTGAGGCCGGTGTGCTGTTCAGCCTCGCCACCGGGCGGCCGCCGCGGGCCATGCTGCAGCAGATCGAGGCCCTGGGCGTCGACCTGCCCACGGCGGCGTTCAATGGCGGCACGCTGGTTCATCCCGACGGCAGTTTCCTCGCTGTCCATTACCTGCCGCCGGAGGCTGCACTGGCCACACTGGCGCTGTACGCCGATCAACCGGGCATCGAAGTCTGGGTATTCGCCGATGGCGACTGGCTGGTGCGCGACGCCCACGGGCCGATGGTGCCGGTGGAGACGCGGGGCCTGGGCTACCCGCCGGTCGAAGTCGAGAGTTTCGAACCCTACCTGGAGCGGATCGACAAAATCGTCGCCACCAGCGCCAACACCGACCTGCTGGTGGAGCTGGAGGCTCGGCTGCATCCGCTGCTCAAGGGCCAGGCCCAGGTGTCGCGTTCGCAACCGATCTACCTGGATGTGACGGCGATGAAGGCGAACAAAGGGGAAGCGCTGTCGACCCTGGCCGCCTTCCTCGACGTGCCGCTGGAGCAGACCGCGGCCATGGGCGACGGTGGCAACGACCCGGCGATGTTTCACCGGGCGGGATTGTCGATTGCCATGGGCCAGGCGGAGGAGGCGATCAGGCGCCAGGCGGATGTGGTGACCGCCGCCGTGACCGAAGACGGCGCAGCCCTGGCGATCGAGCGGTACATCCTGCCGCGATAGACCGCCCAAGTCTCTGTGGGAGCGAGCTTGCTCGCGATAGCGGTCTGTCATTCAACATGAATGCTGGCTGAAACCTCATCGCGAGCAAGCTCGCTCCCACAAGGGTTACAGCCAGTAGGTCACCGCATACCAGCCCAAACCGCCCATCACCACTGTGTAGGGCAGGGCCATCCAGACCATCCGGCCATAAGACAGGCGAATCAGCGGTGCAATCGCCGAGGTCAGCAGGAACAGGAAGGCAGCCTGGCCGTTCGGTGTCGCGACGCTCGGCAGGTTGGTGCCGGTGTTGATGGCCACCGCCAGGGTCTCGAACTGTTCGCGGCTGATGTGGCCGGAGATGAAGGCCTGCTTGACCTCGGTGATGTAGATGGTCGCCACGAACACGTTGTCGCTGATGGCCGAGAGCAGGCCGTTGGCAATGAACAGCATGCCGGGCTGCTGGTCGGCGGGCAGGGCCAGGACCCACTGGATCAGCGGCGTGAACAACTGCTGGTCGTGAATGACCGCCACCACTGCAAAGAACACCACCAGCAGCGACGTGAACGGCATGGCGTCCTTGAACGCATTGCCCAGCCGATGCTCGTCGGTGATGCCGGTGAAGGCGGTAATCAAGACGATGACCATCAAGCCGATCAGGCCGACTTCGGCAATGTGCAAGGCCAGGCAGACGATCAGGATAAGCGCGGCAAGACCCTGGACGATCAGGGCTGCGCGCTGGCGTGCGGTGCGTTCGCGATTGTCCTGCTCAGCGTAATCGGCCAGCACGGCACGGACATTGTCCGGCAGCAGCGTGCCATAACCGAACCAGCGCAGCTTTTCCAGCGCCACGCAGGTCAGCAGCCCGGCAACCAGCACTGGCAGCGACACTGGAGCGACTTTCACGAAGAAATCAGCGAAATGCCAGCCCATCTCATGGCCGATCAGCAGGTTCTGCGGTTCGCCCACCAGGGTGCAGACGCCGCCCAGCGCCGTGCCGACGGCACCATGCATGAGCAGGCTGCGCAGAAATGCCCGGAACTGTTCCAGGTCGCCATGGTGCAGCGACGGCAAGTCGTGGTCTTCATCAACGCTGCTGTCCTGGCGCGGATCGTTGCCCGATGCCACGCGGTGGTACACCGAATAAAAGCCCACTGCAGCGCTGATGATCACCGCCGTGACGGTCAAGGCATCGAGGAACGCCGACAGAAATGCCGAGAGAAAGCAGAACATCAAGGCCAACAGCGCCTTGGAGCGCACACCCAGGAGCAGGCGCGAGAACAGGAACAGCAGCAGGTCCTTCATGAAGTAGATTCCGGCCACCATGAACATCAGCAGCAGGATGACCGGGAAGTTGTGCAGCAGTTCGTCGTAGAGCGCCTTGGGGGTGGTCATGCCCAACAGCAGGGCTTCGACCAGTAGCAGCCCGCCGGGCATCAGCGGGTAGCATTTGAGGGCCATGGCCAGGGTGAAGATGAACTCCACGACCAGCATCCAGCCGGCGACCACCGGGCCGAGGGTCCACAACACCACGGCATTGAGAATCAGAAAGGTGATGATGCACGCCTTGTACCAGCGCGGGGAATGCCCAAGAAAGTTGTGCGCGAAAGCTTGAGCCATCGAACCGGACATTGGCTGCTCCTTTTAATTAGAAGCGCGCAACTTGCCGTAACAAATGGGGAATATCAAGCGTAGGCATGAATACCGTTCGCCCACGACGACCTGACTCAGGCCCAATACCGCGCAACCACCGCCCGATAATGCCCCTGGAGCGAGTAGCCGCCCACCAGGATTCTGCCATCAGCCTGCAGCGCCAGGGCGGTGGCGGTGTCCAGGCTGTAGCCGAGTCGCGTGCGAACCCAGCCTTTGCCTTCACCGAAATCCGGATCGAGGCTGGCACCCGGCAAATGCCGGGCGAGCACGAAGTCGGCTTCGATACCGCCGATGGTCGCGCCGGCGGTCACCAGCTTGCCGTCCGGTTGAAGCTGGGCCGCAGTCCACTGGCTGGCGTTGCGCCCGATCGCCATGAGCTGGCACTGGCCCTGGTTGCAATGACGGTCCGGCGTGCCGTCCAGGCGCACTTTCAGGGACAGGCTATGCATCGGATCGCGGCTGCTGCCGAAGGCTTGTAGATCGCCGTTCGCATCCTGAACGATCTGGCTGACCATCACGCTATGACCCTGCGCCAGGATGGACAGGAAGCCCTCTTCGCCGAAGCTGTCATCGAGCTTGCCGCTGCTGTCATAACGGGCGATCAAACCATGCTGGGGCAAGTCGATGGCGCCGCCGACGACAATATGGCCGTCAGCCTGGAGCATCAGGCAGCCGAGCCAGGTATTTTTCAACGCGCGTCGGACCATCACGAAACCGCGACCGTTGAACGAGGTATCCAGGGCCCCGTCCGGCAGGAGGCGGATCAGTACGCCGACATGGTCGGACAATTGGTAGTGATGGTTGGCGAGCAAGAGGATCCGGCCATCGGCCTGCACTTGCATGTCGCAGGCCTCGAGCCCCGGCACACCGGGCGGCAGCCAGGGATCGCGCAGGCCTTGGGAGAGGTGGCCGCAGAGCCGGATGATGTGTCGGCCAGCATCGCCGAAGTTCTGGACGGCTTGGCCCTGTTGATCGAACAGCGCCAGTGCGGGAAGGGTGTGCTCGTTGTTTTCGTAGTGCAGGCCGGACAGCAGGATATGCCCGTCGGGTAGCTCGATCACTTTGCCCGCCGTCGCTTCGAAGCCCTGTTCGAACGCGCCGATCACGCAGCCGTGGCAGCCGAAACCCGGATCGGTCGAACCGTCATGGTTGAGTCGCGCCAGCCCGAACCGGCTGCCATGGGCGGTCTCGATCCTGGCCGCGACCAGGATTCGGTCGGCACGGTCGAGGGTCAGTCCGGTGATCAGGCTCGAGGTGCTGCCTTCGAAATGAACCCAGGCTTTGCCGTTGGCGGCAAAGCCTGGGTCAAGTTTCCCGGCGTGGGTCACGGCCGGGGGGAGTTCAAACGCGAACTGATCGAGCATGCCTGCCTCTCCTTGCGTGTCGACCGGCCCGAACGGGCGATGACTGCATGAGGGCAACATTCAATCCCTGAATGTGACAATGCACAACTGTCAGGTACTGCAGTTACACGGGCGATGCGTGCCATAACAATGGCTTTGCAACCCAATGCCAAGCCTGCAATCGATAACAGGCTCTAGCGGCGTTTATTCAGGCATCGACCAGGATTGCAAGGTGTAGCCTTCCTGGCTCAACTCGGCACGGGCCTGTTTCAACAGATCGGCCAGTTGGACCGGGTCGGTATAGGCGCTGCTTGGAATCTGAGTGCGGCCAATATGGGTATTGGTGCGGTCGATGACGGTCAGGCTAAGTTCGCCGTTACCGTCTTGTGGAGCCCAGGCCACGCATTGGAAAGGACGGAATGCGCGGTCGGCAATCAAAAGAGCTTCGTTGATACGGAGCGGGGCGTTCATGGCATTTTCTCTTAAGTGTGCCCAAACAAATGATGTGCCGTCGGTTGGGCGTACCGTGCGGCTGGTTACTTGTACTGATGTCCCGAACCCGTAGGCGGGTCACACATTATTTAAATAAATTTCGATTTTCTTTCAGACCAGGCTTTTGCTCTTTTGTTTGAAAGCTTCCTGAAAGAAAACCGCCCGCAACAACTAACGAAACGCTCGCTTATAACCACTTTAACGTGTTCTCGATAATCAATTGATACAAGGGCGCGTCAACTTCTTGCTACTGTTACATGCAGGTTTGCCAAACGACTGTTTCTAATCATATTTCTTTATTTTGGCGCCAAGGATCAGTCATGATCGAAGCCAGTACGTCACGTCGTCTGCTCGTGGTTGATCCCTGCGACGATTGTCATCGCTTGTTGCCAGGTCTGCGCGCCATTGGTTGGGACGTGGACAGTTGCGCCCTCGAACACGCCGGCGATCGAACCTGTGACGTCGGCCTGTTGCGTTTGCAGCCTTTTCACCTGGAGCGTCCGGAAGCGGTCAAGGAGTTGATCAGCCGTAGCGGCACCGAATGGATCGCCGTGCTCAGCCAGGAAGTGTTGCGCCTGCAAAACGTCGGTGATTTTGTCTGCGAATGGTTTTTTGACTTCCATACCTTGCCGTTCGACGTGTCCAGGGTCCAAGTTACACTGGGCCGGGCGTTTGGCATGGCGCGCTTGCGGGGGCAGGGCTCGATTCACATCGATCGGCCCGAACATGAACTGCTGGGTGACAGCAAGCCGATCCGCGAACTGCGCAAGTTATTGAGCAAGTTGGCGCCTGCCGAGTCGCCGGTGTTGATTCGCGGCGAAAGCGGCACTGGCAAGGAATTGGTGGCGCGCACCCTGCATTGCCAGTCTCATCGGCGCAACAAGCCGTTCATCGCCATCAACTGCGGCGCCATTCCGGAACACCTGATCCAATCCGAACTGTTCGGGCATGAAAAGGGCGCGTTTACCGGCGCTCACCAACGCAAGATCGGACGGATCGAGGCGGCCCACGGGGGCACGCTGTTTCTCGATGAAATTGGCGACCTGCCGTTGGAATTGCAGGCCAACCTGTTGCGTTTCCTGCAGGAAAAACACATTGAACGGGTCGGTGGCAGCCAGCCGATTGCGGTCGATGTGCGGGTCTTGGCGGCCACCCATGTGGACCTTGAGGCGGCCATTGAGCAGAAGCGTTTTCGCGAAGATCTCTACTACCGCCTGAACGTGCTGCAAGTGGCGATGGCGCCCTTGCGCGAACGCCATGGCGACCTGGCGATGCTCGCCAGCCACTTTTCCCATTTCTACAGCCAGGAAACCGGCCGCCGCCCCCGCAGCTTCAGCGAGGATGCATTGGTGGCGATGGGCATGCACGACTGGCCCGGGAATGTGCGGGAGCTGGCCAACCGCGTCCGTCGCGGGCTGGTGCTGGCCGAAGGGCGGCAAATCGAAGCCCGGGACCTCGGCCTGGCCAGCCACCAGGGCGTCGCGGCGCCGATGGGCACGCTGGAGGACTACAAGACCCGCGCCGAGCGCCAGGCCCTGAGCGATGTGCTCAACCGGCACAGCGACAACCTGAGCGTGGCTGCCCGGGTGCTGGGCGTATCCCGGCCGACGTTCTATCGTCTGCTGCACAAGCACCAGATTCGCTAGAACAGCCTACACACAACCCATTGTGGGAGCGGGCTTGCTCGCGAAGGCGGTGTGTCAGGTTGATCCATGTCACTGACAGACCGCCTTCGCGAGCAAGCCCGCTCCCACAGTAGTTGTGCAGTGCCCTCGGGATAGGTGTCCATCACATATCCCTGAGGGCATCAGAAGTAATACGGGAATTTCAGGCTAAAGGTGAAGTCCGGCGCATCGTCGGTCAGCCCGATGGACAGGTTGGGCACGATGGTCAGGTTGTCGGATGCGGCGACAGTCATGCCAATGTTGAAGTAACCGGCGTTGGCGTCGCTGGAGGTCACCGACTCCCAGTCGCCACCGTCTTGTTTGAGCTTGCTTTTCTTTTGGATCAGGTCAGAGACCGAGAATGACATGCTCATCTTCTCGTTCAAGGCGAAGGCAATGCCCGCACCGAGCTGGAAGCTGTCGCCGATCCGCACTTTGCCCGGTACCTTCTGGTTGACGGTGGAACTGATGTCGTCGAACGATTCTTCGAAGTTATGGGTGTAGGACAGGGTACCGAACAGGACCGCCGGGTCGAAGGTCTTGACCAGCGAGAGCCCTGGCGTGATCGACCACACGCCATTGCCGGTGGGCAGGTCGTCAGGTACGAACAGGTTGGTGTTGGCCTGGGATTGGCGCAGCTTGATGCCAAACGGGTCCTTGCCGGTGGGCGCCTTGACTCGCAGGGTGACCACCGCGTCCGGAGAGTTGATCGACTCATCCATGAACTTGTAGGCGATGCCGAAGTTGACGTCGCCGATGGTCGGGTCGCGGGTCACGGTTTCTTCGCTGGTGACTCCGGCCGCGCCGTTGTTCGCGCCGCCTGACTGATACGTGGATTCGCGGTAGATCACCGGCACGTTGAGGTCGAACTGCCAGCGATTATCGAAGTTATAGCGGCCGGTAAGGTCCAGCGTCCAGGTGTCGGCCTTGATCCGGTCGAGGTTGATGTTGCCCAGGAAAATCGAATCCAGGGCCAGGAAGCCGTTGAGGATCAGTTGCCGCGTGTCGTAGCGCGAATAGGTCACGCCGGTCTCGAAACTGAACTTGCCGCCGCCGAAGAAGCCGCTGGCCTCGTCATAGAGATTGGAGACGCTCTGGGCCGGCTGGGAGTCATCGGCCAGGGATTGCCCATAGCCGCTGCCGCCGGCCGTTGTCGCGCCACCGCCGGCCACGGTCTGGTTGCCTTTCATGTCGGCCGGGGATTTGGCCAGGCGCTTGGGTGGTGGCGCGGCGGGTTGATCTTCCACCTGGCGAACCCGCTGTTCGAGCACCGCCAGGGCTTTCTGCTGGACCTCGTATCGCTGCTTGAGCTCAAGAAGTTCCTGTTTCAGGGCCTCGATGTCGGCGTCCGGGGCCGCCTGCAACACGGCCGCCGGGAACAACGTGCTTAAACACATCACAGCGCGCAACGATACGGATCGATACATGAAATATGCCGTCCCTATTTGCCCAATGGTCGGAAAACAGCGTAGTTCAATAACCGAGGTTACGGAGGCCGCGCAGTTGGGTCAGGTTGCAGTCCAATGCCCCGGCACTGGGGCCGTTGTTGTTCAGCACCACGTTGAGCTGCGTCATGTTGTTGACCAGGTTGCTATTGCCCAGCAGGCGAGTGTTTTGCAACAAGCCACCCTGGGCCACCTGTTGCAGGGTGCCGCCCTGGTTGTGGCTGGCCTGGATCGCCATTTGCACGCCGTTGCCGGTGGCGGTGACCGCGACGCTGCCGGCGGCGTTGCTGCCGCTGATGGTCTGGCCCTTGGTCAGCAGTTGGCCCTGGGAAGGCACGAGCGCCGGCGCCTGGTTGCTCTCTTTCACATTGATGTTGACGTTGTTGTAGGCCGTGTTGCCGTCGCCGGCGGCACGCACGCTCTGGGTCACGCCCTGGCTCGTGCCAAGGCCGACGCCACCGGTAATGTTGCCGCTGCCCTGTTCCGGGGCGCTGCCATTGCCGGTCTGCTTGATGGTGGAGACATAAAACTCGGGTTTGACGGTGGCGGCCTGGATCTGCATGGTGCTGGTGGCGCCGATCAAGTCGCCGCTGGCGTTGCGCCAGGTACTGCTCATGACGATGCCGAAGCTGATGACTCGGCCGGGCATGACATAACGACCGCGCAGCTCGGCAAGCTCCTGGTCCTTGACTTCGATGGGTTTGAAGCCGGCATGGGCATAGCCCGAGGCAGTCGCGAGCAGGCAGGCCAGCGACAGCCAGTGTGACGTTTTCATGTGCTGCTCCCGGAGCGTCCTGCTCCTTTTTGTACTTATTGTTGGCAGTGGTCGGCGATTAGAAAAAGTCGCTCTGTATGAAGCCGAAGTCCATCAGTTCCGCATCCCTGACCGGGTTGAAACCATCCAGCTTGTTACGGGCTGTCAGGGGTTGAGGAGGGCTGCGTAGTGCGTTGGTCTTGTCGTAGCCCGGGCCGACGATCGCAAAGACGATGCCGTTCCAGCCTTTGACGAACTCATCGTGGGTGTAACGCTTGTGCCCCAGCACCGGGTCGCCGATGTAGACCCATTGCTTGTCGGCCCGCTGCAACACCACGAAGTGCTTGTAGCCGCGTATTTCCATCAGGACTACCACCGGAATCGTCACCGCTTCGAGTTTCTCTGGCGGTATGCGATAGCCTCGGGCACGCATGCCGATGGTCTCCACGTAGCGCTTCATGTCCAGCATGGAAAACCCCTGGGTACGAACCAGGTTCTGGTCGGCATTGACCAGCATGCCTTTGATGACGTGCTCTTCATCGACGTCAAGCCAATAGGCCTGGCGCAGCACCGTGGCCAGCGCGGCGGCGCCGCAACTGAAATCGGTTTTCTGCTCGACGATGTCGCTGAATTTACGCTCGCGTACGCTTTGCACCGGTTTGTAGACCAGCATGCCGCCAGGCAGGGCGGCGACCGGCATCTGCGCCGCTTCAGCCATACACGTCAGGCAGAGCAGCAGGGAAACGGCAGTGACACGCATGATCAATACGCCTAGTGGACGTCCAGGAAAAAGCCCCCTGTGGGGGCGAGCCTGTGGGACCAAAGCTTGCTTGCGATAGCGGTTTTAAAGCCAGCAGAGGGGCCGTACGTGACGACCTCGATCGCGAGCAAGCTGTGCTCCCACAGAGCTACTACCCCCACAGTGGTACTTTTTTTACATGCAAGCCTTGCAGCCAGCCGCGATGGACAGCGAGTTGCTTTGCTGGTTGCCCACGCCTGCCGACACGTTGGCGCCGCCGTTGCCGGAGAAGCCGTTCATGGAGTTGGTCATGGTGGCGTTGTTGATCACAGGGTTTTTCCAACCGTCGCGGGTCAGCACCTGCTGGGTGTTGCTGCCGGCCAGTTCGAAAGTCCCCACGGCGGAGAACTTGAACTTGTCGTCATCATGACCGCCGCCGTAGCCGCCTTTGTTGCCCCAGCCGCCATGATCGTTGTCTTCGGCGGTACCGGTACCTTTGGCCTTGAACGTGCCTGAGGCGCTGTAGGTGCTGGTGAGGGTGTCGGTCTTGTAGGTCCGCACGCCTTTGTTGTCGACCACAAGGCCGGTGGAGGACTGGTCAGCCGAGGCTGAGGCCTGTGCGACACGGCCCCCGGATACGGCAATGGCCAGGTTGTTTTTCTGCTGGTTGAAGTTCCCGGCGGTCACGTTGATACCGATGTTGCCGGAGCCGTTGTTGCCCGCATTGGTGAGCGAGGCGTTGTTTTGCGTGGAGTTGTTCTTGACGTAGTTATTGTTATTGACCTGCGTGGCGCTGGAGGCGGCGACAGCCGAGCCGAAGATGAAGCTTTCGTCGGCGGTGGCCAGGGCGGCGGCGTTGTCCTGCTGGTTGCCGTCGCCGCCGGCAATGTTGGCGCCCATGTTGCCGTTGCTGCCATTGAGCGAGTCTTTGGCTTCGGCGGTGTTTTTGGTGGCCTGGTTGGTCACCACGTTGCCGTCGCTGTTCTGCTCATCCAGCACCGCGGCCCCAGCCCCGGCACTGATGGAGAGCAACTGGTCCAGCGTCGGCCCTTGCTGATGTCCGTTGCCGTGACCATTGCCATGGCCATTATGGTTACCGTTTCCTCCAGCCTGTGCAGCCATTGCCATGACAGCGGCGAGAGCGAAAACCAATGGTTTGAGTGCCATTGTAGGTTTCATGGTGTTTCTCCTTGCGTGTCGTTGGTTAAGTGTCGGTACTTTCTTATGTAGCCCCCGGGTCAATCAGCGACCCGGATGCTCAGGGTGTTAGCCATTCGGTTCCCCACCCCGGCGCTCTGGTTCACCTGGATTACCCCTCGGCTGCCGGTGAAGGCCTGGTCGCTGGTAACGACCTGGCGACTGCCGGTTGGGGCGCCAGTTGCTCCTGAGTTCGGTAACAACGCCACGTTCTGTTGGGACAGGGCGCTGTCGTCCATGCTCTGCGGATGAGCACTGATGCCCACCCGCATGACATTGGCCATCTGATTGTTGGCCCCGGCGGACTGGTTGACGCCCAGCACGCCGTTGCCGTTGCTGAAGGAGTGGCCACCGATGCGGGCAGTGGCGTTCATGGAAGGGTTGGCCTGGGTGTCGACACGTTGCCGCACGTGGGTGCTTGCCTGGGCGTGGCCGCCAATGGCGATGGCCCGGGTATTGGTTTGCTGGATCTGGTCGCCGGCCGCCTGGTTGACGTTGAAGTTGCCGGTGTAATGGCTGCCGGAATCCTGCAGGTTGGCGCTGCTGACCACCGCAACACCCGAATCGGCAAATACGGTGAAGGAGCTGAGCAGGGAAAGCATGATCAGGGCGAGTAGAAACAGCACGGGTTTCATGTCACTGACCTCCCGCCAGCCGACCCAGCGGGGCCAGGCCGGAACTCAACGAGCGGTTGATGGTGCCTGAGATTGCGCCACCACTACCGCCACCGTGACCGGCATTCATGCCAGGCATGCCGTTGGGGTTGGTGACCACGTTCAAACCCTGCACACCGGTATTGGGGGTGACAATGTTGCGGATCGACGAGCCGCTGGCCACGCTGGCGAACTCGCCATCGCTCAGTTCGGTGCTGGCGGTCGCTTGGTTGATTCGTTCGGAGGGGTTGGCATTGACGGTGGTCGGGTAGGGGTCTTTGCCGCCGTTGCGACCGATTGCGATGGGTTGTACGTCACGGCTGAGCACGATGACGCCGTTGCCCTCGGCCTGTACTGGCAGGCTGAGCGTGGCGCAGCCGATCACTAGCAGACAGGTCAAACTTCTTTCGAAAGTCCCCACGGCATCGATTCCTTCTTCGGTGGGCTGGCCCTGGTCCAGCGTTGCGAAGTGAGGAAGAGCAGGTGTTGTGCCGTGTTTTGAAATGCCTCCCAATTCAATGGGTTGGATTAAGGCAGGGAGCCTCGGGAAGGGATACTGTTTCAGCGTTGAGACAGGCGCCTGACGGCCAAATGGCCATCAGCCGTTCCAGGGCTCTGGATCCAGGCTTTCAGGCGAGTGTTTCAGCAGCTTGACAGTCTTGATGACAAGGACAAGAAACGGGGTTGAATCAGGGTTTGGTACGCGTGCACTGTTTCAGAAGTGAAACAAATCCAGCGGCGCTCAGGCTTCAAGCAGTCGGGTAACGGCTGCAAACACCTGCTGGCGGCGTTGCACCCAGTTGCCCTGAATGACCTGGAAAGGTTGTCGATGTCGCCTCAGCCAAGTCTCGATCGCCTGGAAAAACGTCAGCCGTTCCGTCAACTCGGGCTGGCAACGCAAACCGTCGCCTGTCCATTCGACCTGCTCAGGGCTCAACAACAGGTGCAGGTCGTAATGACGGGCCAGCAGCGCCGGTTCGAGCCACTCTGGGCAATCGCCGAACAGGGTCTGGCTCCAGAGGATGTTACTCAACAGGTGAGTGTCGAGGATCAGCAGCGCCGGCCGATGGGCACGCGCCTGGTCTTCCCAGGCCAGTTGGCCGGAGGCGATGTCGGTGATGTCGGCCAGGCAGGTATCGCGTTGGGTCTGCTCCATGAAATGGCGCACGTACTCATCCACCCGCATTCCACCGAAGTGTTCCTGCAATTGCGCCGCCAGCCAGCTCTTGCCGCTGGATTCCGGGCCGGTCAGGACCACCACCTTCATGCGCGCAGGGCCGGGTCGGCGCGCCATTCGCGCCAGCCTTGCACGGCCAGCAGGGTGAACAGGGCATAGAGTGCGGCGGTCAGGTGCAAGCCCTTGTAGATGAACAAGCCAACGAAAATCACGTCCAGGGCGATCCACAGCGGCCAGCATTGCACGCGTTTTTGCGCCATCCACCACTGGGCCACGAGGCTGAACCCCGTGAGCGCGGCGTCGAGCCAGGGCTGGGCGGCGTCCGTCCAGTGGGCCATGGCGGCCCCCAACAGCAAGCTGCCCGCCGCGCCGATGGCCAGGCCGAGCAACACCGATGGCCCACCGAGGCGGCTGACCTGGCGCCCATCATGATTGCGCCCGGCACGGGTCCATTGCCACCAGCCGTAGAGTTGCAGCACCGCGTAGACAACCTGCAGCAGCATGTCCGAGTACAACTTCACCTCGAAAAAAATCCAGCTGTACAGCAGCACCATGACCAGGCCGATCGGCCAGCACCAGGGGTTCTGCTTGACGGTCAACCAGACGGCGATCACGCCGAGGGCTGCGGCAAACAGTTCAAGCCCGGACATGGCGGTTCCTTGGGAAAGAGGAGAGGGCGGCGATTGTAAACGCTATGGCGTGGAGAGCTCCAATACCAATGTCGAATGGGCTGCCGCCATCGCGAGCAAGCCCGCTCCCACAAGGGATTCGGGGTTGACACCCAACCTGAGACCCATGCAAAACCAATGTGGGAGCTGTGGATACCAAGCTTGGAACCAACACCAAACCAATGTGGGAGCGAGCTTGCTCGCGATAGCGGTGGGTCAGCTTGTATCAATGCTGAATGTGCGACCGCCATCGCGAGCAAGCCCGCTCCCACACAGGGATCATCTACCGATCGTTAGACCCGGAATTGCTTGAGCAACCCGTTCAACTGTTCACTCAGTGCCTTGAGGCGGCTGCTTGCCTGGCTGGATTGTTCGGCGGCCATGGCGGTGCTGTGGGACAGTCCGGCGGCCTGGGTGACGTTTTGGTTGATGTCTTCCACCACATGGGCCTGTTGCAGGGTGGCGCTGGCGATGGAGGCGTTCAGGCTGTTGAGGTTGCGCAGGGCCTGGCCGATGGCGTTGAGGCTGGCACCGGCGAGGCCGGCCTGTTCGATGGTCAGTTGCGAGGCGCGGCTGCTGTCGCCGATGACTTTCACGGCGGCTTCGGAATGGGTTTGCAGGCGCTCGATCATCGCCTGGATCTCGGCGGTGGATTTCTGTGTACGCTGGGCCAGCAGCCGCACTTCATCGGCGACCACCGCAAAGCCTCGGCCTTGCTCGCCGGCGCGGGCGGCCTCGATCGCGGCGTTGAGGGCCAACAGGTTGGTTTGTTCGGCGATGGAGCGAATCACCTCCAGCACACTGCCGATCTGGGTGCTTTCGCTCGCCAGGGTACGAATCACCTCCACGGCTTGATCGATGGTCTGGGACAGCCGATCGATCTGCTGCAAGCTGCCATCGATGTTGACCTGGCCTTGCTGGGCCTGGGATTCGGCGTCGCGCATCTCACTGGCCGCGTGCTCGGCATTCTTGGCCACATCCTGCACGCCATAGGTCACTTCATTGATCGCGGTGGCCACCAGTTCCATTTGTTGCGACTGCTGTTGGCTGCGTTCCTGGGCTTGAGCTGCGTCGTTGCCCAATTCGCTGGAAGATTGCCCCAGTGCACTGGCCGACTCCTGCAACTGGCTCACCACCTGGCGCAATTTGGCGGTAAAGGCGTTGAAGTGCCGGGCCAGTTGGGTGACTTCGTCCTGGCCGTGGGTGTCGAGGGTGCGGGTCAGGTCGCTCTCGCCGCTGGCGATGTTGGCCATGGCGTTCACCGTTTCCTGCAACGGACCGACGATGCTGCGTACGATCAGGGTCAACAGCAGGCCCATGAGCAGGGTGATGACCAGGCCGACCACCGAGGCCTTGATCAGTTGGGATTGGAACTCGGCCTGGACGTCATCGATGTACACGCCCGACCCGATGACCCAGCCCCAGGGTTCGAACAATTGGACGTAGGAGGTCTTGCCCACCGGGGCCTCGGCACCCGGTTTCGGCCAGAGATAGTTGATCATGCCGGCGCCCTTGGACTTGGCGATGGCAACCATCTCGTTGAACAGCGCATAACCGTTCGGGTCACGGATGGCCGAGAGGTTCTGGCCTTCAAGCTTCGGATTGGTCGGGTGCATGACCATGACCGGTGTCAGGTCGTTGATCCAGAAATAGTCGCTCTGGTTATAGCGCAGGCCACGCACGGCGCTGAGGGCCTGTTTTTGCGCGGCGTCGCGGGTCAGGGTGCCAGCGGTTTCCAAACCATGGTAGTAGGTCAGCACACCGCTGGCGGTCTGCACCACGTGCTGGGTTTTTTGCACTTTTGCCTGATAGAGGTCGGTGTGGATCTGTTTAAGCATCAACGCGCCGAGCGTGAACAACATCACGATGGCCACGATCAGGATGAGCCACAAGCGTCGGCTGATCGACACACTGCGCAAGCTATTCATACGCTGTCACTCCGGGTTCTTATTCTTGTCATTAACGACGGCCGGCACTTTAGCGCCCGGCGGCTATCCATGATTGATCTGGGTCATAACGCGGCAGCGTTATCAGGGCTTGTCTGATAGGATTTCGGCCCCGCAGCGCAAAACCTGAGCCTGTTCTGATTTTTCATTGGTTTTTTTTGAAAGGTCGCGGTTATCGTGCAGCCGCTGCGTGTACCTGCATGACACTTGAATATTGATAAGACCTGCATGAACAGCGTCTTTTTTGGGGGATGAATGGATTTGTGGACCGCCTTTTCGGCACTGATTCTTGGCGTAGTGGAAGGTTTGACGGAATTTCTGCCGATTTCCAGCACGGGACACCAGATCATTGTCGCCGACTTGCTCGAGTTCGGTGGCGAACGAGCGATGGCATTCAACATCATCATCCAGCTTGGCGCGATCCTCGCGGTGGTCTGGGAGTTTCGGCGCAAGATCTTCGACGTGGTGCTGGGCCTGCCGACGCAACCCGGCGCCCGCCGGTTTACCGCCAACCTGTTGATCGCCTTCCTGCCCGCCGTGGTCTTGGGCGTGCTGCTTGCCGACTGGATCCACCACTATCTGTTCAACCCGATCACCGTAGCCGCCGCGCTGGTAGTGGGCGGTGTGGTGATGCTCTGGGCCGAGAAGCGCCAGCACCAGGTGCACGCCGAAACGGTGGACGAGATCTCCTGGAAGGATGCGTTGAAGGTCGGCCTGGCCCAGTGCATTGCGATGATCCCGGGCACCTCCCGTTCCGGTGCGACCATCATTGGCGGCTTGCTGTTTGGCCTGTCGCGTAAAACCGCTACCGAGTTCTCGTTCTTCCTGGCGATGCCCACCATGGTCGGCGCAGCCGTCTACTCGGGCTACAAGTACCGCGAACTGTTCGTCCCGGCGGATTTCCCGGTGTTCGCCATTGGTTTCGTCACGGCGTTCATTTTCGCCATGATCGCGGTCAAGGGCCTGCTGCGGTTCATCGCCAGTCACAGCTACGCCGTGTTCGCCTGGTATCGCATCGCCTTTGGCCTGTTGATCCTGGCCACCTGGCAGTTCGGCTGGGTGGACTGGACCGCCGTCAAGCCATGAACGATTCCGGCGCCCGTAAACACGCAGGGGGCAATGCCGGCGGCGTGCAGCACCTGCGGCTCAAACTGATGATCTTTGCGCTGCTCTGCGCCTTGCCGCTGTTCGGCTCGCTGCTGTTCGGGCTGCGGGCGGTGTCGTGGGTGCCGATGGCAGCCTACGGCGTCGTCAGTGTGGTGGCGTTCCTGTTGTACTGGAGCGACAAGCGCAAGGCGCGCGCCGAGGCCTGGCGCACCCCGGAGAACGTGCTGCATGCACTGGAGCTGGCCGGCGGTTGGCCTGGAGCCTTGCTGGCCCAGCAGCTGTTTCGCCACAAGACCCGCAAAGTCTCGTTTCAAGTGGTGTTCTGGTTCATCGTGCTGTTGCACCAGGTATTCTGGATCGATCAGTTGTTCCTGGGCGGTTATCTGTTGGCGTTGTCCTAGACAGCCAGCTCGACTTCAAACCTGTGGGAACGAGCTGGCTCGCGATGGCGGTGGTTCAGTCGCGCCGCCACTACAGCAACAACCCAACTTGGGTACGCTTCGGTAACTTGCCGACCACCAATTGGTGCGAGCGTTGCAGCAGGCCACGCAGTTCTTCGGCCCCCAGCGGGTAGGGCACCTGCATGATGACCCACTGGGCCCGTGCCAGGTAAGGCGCGGGGTGAATGCCTGGCCGGTCGCAGTGACCCAGGAACAGATCCTTGTCGACCTTGAACGCCAACGAGTCGCCCCGCAGGCCCTGGAGGGCGAACATCTTGTTCCCGGCAATGGAAAACACCCGCACGCCGCCCCATTTGTAGTCTTCCCTGGCACCGGGCAAGCCCAGGCAGAACTGCGCGACATCCTCTTCGCTCAAACTCATAGCGTTCTATCTCCACAGCCCTCGAAGGCTTCCACCAAATGATCGATCCAGGCGCGCACCGCTGGCAACATGCCGCGCCTATGTGGGTAGACCGCCTGTAGCCAGCCGTCGGGCAACGACCATCCCGGCAGCAGTTCCACCAGTGTGCCGTCCCGCAATTCCTGCTCGCAATACATGCTCGGCAATAAAGTGAAGCCGAGGCCGGCGAGGGTACAGGCTCGACGCACAATGAAGTCATCGATGCCCAGGCGGGCCTCCAGGCTCAGTTCCACACGCTGTCCATCGCTCTTGACCAGACGCAGATGCACCAGGCGATCGGCTTCCAAGGCCCCCAGCACTGGCAACTGCTCCAGATCGTCCGGCGTTTCTATCCGCCGCCCTTCAACGAAGGCCGGGCTGGCCACCAGCATCAGTCGTGCCCGGCGCAAACGCCGGGTCATCAACAGCGGGTCTTCGTCCCCCAGGTCACGCACGCGCAACGCCACGTCGATGCCTTCGCCGATCAGGTCCACCCGCCGGTTGAGCAGGGTCATGTCCAGTTGCACCAAGGGGTATTTCACCAGGAAGGTTTCGATCACCACTGGCAGGAACTGGTGGGCCAGGCCCACCGGGCTGGACACCCGCAATCGGCCGCGGGGCTCGCTGGACATGCTCGCCACCGCTTCGTCGGCCATCTCGGCCTCCAGCAACATGGCCTGGCAATGGCGCAGGTAACGTTCGCCGACCGCCGTCAATTTCAACTGGCGGGTGGTGCGCTGGAGCAACCGGGCGCCCAGGCGTTCTTCCAGCTCGGCGATACGCCGCGACAGTCGCGACTTGGGAATGCCCAGCAAGCGCCCGGCCGCCGCGAAACCACCGGCTTCGACGACTTTGGCGAAATAGTACAAGTCATTGAGGTCTTGCATGGTGAACTCGATTGTCCTGTCAGTGGGACAAACTATCGCATTTATGCTGACTTATCGATCATTGTCTTCATCTATAGGATGGTCGCCAATTGATCGCCTGGTTGCGGTCCTCATTTGGAGAGCATTGATATGAAACTGCTGCACATCGATTCGAGCATCCTCGGCGACAACTCCGCTTCCCGCCAATTGAGCCGTGAAGTGGTTGAAGCCTGGAAAGCTGCCGAGCCAGGCATCACCGTCACCTACCGTGACCTGGCCGCCGATGCCATCAGCCATTTTTCCGCCCAGACCCTGATCGCCGCCGGTACCAGCGCTGAACTGCGTGACGCGGCCCTGAAGCACGAAGCGGATCTCAGCGCGTCGACGATGGCCGAGTTCTTGGCCGCTGATGCGGTGGTCATCGCCGCTCCAATGTATAACTTCAGCATTCCGACCCAACTCAAGGCCTGGATTGACCGCATTGCCGTCGCCGGCCAGACGTTCCGCTACACCGAAGCCGGTCCAGAAGGCTTGTGTGGCGGCAAGAAACTGGTGATCGTCTCCACTGCGGGCGGCTTGCATGCCGGCCAACCGAGCGGCGTGGGTCACGAGGAGTATCTCAAGCTGATGTTCGGTTTCCTTGGCATCACCGATATCGAATTCGTCCGCGCCGAAGGTCTGGCCTACGGTGACGACATGCGGACCAAAGCCATGAGCGAAGCCACGTTGCAGATCGGCCAGCAGTTCGCCGCTGCGTAAAACCTGCGTAAAGGCAGCAAGCGCTTCGGGCAACCTTCGCAAAACCCTGTATTCTCGTCGTCATTGGATGGCCGGGATGCAGGGTTTTGCTGCATTCGGCGCCGGGGATTCTGGCGCAGGTTATGCACGGCCAAGCGCGCGAGCGACGGGGCCTTCCCGGGCGCTGGTGAAGGTGGAAGATTCGATGACACGTTTTGGTGCAGCGCTGCTGCTTTGCTGGTTAGCCAGTCTCGGTTCCGTGCAGGCCGCTCCAGGGCCGCATCCGCATTGGAGCGCGGGTTTCCATGAACTGAGTTTTCTCGATCCGCTGGATCGGCAGCCGATGCATGCCATCGCCTTCTATCCGTCCACCGATCGGGAACAATCCAGCCTGCTGGGCGGCTACCAGATCGATGCCGCGCCGGATGCCAAAATCGCCATCGGCCGTTTTCCGCTATTGATGTTGTCCCATGGCAATACCGGTACGCCGCTGGCCTTGCATGACTTGGCCACCTCGCTGGCGCGCAAGGGGTTTGTCGTGGTGGCGGTGATTCATCCCGGCGACAACGCCCAGGATCACAGCCGCCTTGGCACCCTGAGCAACCTGTACGGGCGGCCGATCCAGATTTCCGAAGCCATCACCGCAACGCTCAATGACCCGATGCTGTCGCCGTTCGTCAACGCCGGGCAGGTCGGGGTGATCGGCTATTCGGCCGGTGGCGAAACCGCGCTGATCCTGTCCGGTGCGACGCCGGACCTCAATCGCCTGCGCCGCTACTGCGCGGAGCGGCCGGACGACCATGACGCCTGTAACACCCAGGGCGAACTGATCGCCGACCGCGATGACCTGCAACCCGTGGCCGACCCCAGGGTCCGGGCGCTGCTGCTGATGGCGCCGTTGAGCCTGAAATTCGGTCGTCATACATTGGCCGATGTCCATGTGCCGGTGCTGCTGTACAGCGGCGATGGCGACAAACTCGTGGCTTTCGACAAAAATGCCGCCGCCTTGGCCCGTAAGCTGCCCACCGCACCGGATTTCAAGACCTTGGCCGGCGCGGGCCATTTTGTCTTCCTGGCGCCGTGCACCGACGAGCAGATCGCCGCGATGCCAGCGCTCTGCACGGATGCCGACGGTGTCGATCGCAAGGACATCCACCGCACCATGATTTCCGAGGCCGGCCGCTTCTTCGGCGAGGCGCTGGGCAAGCCGACCCGGGCAGGGCTGAAGACGGCCGATCAATAAAGGGCGTTTGTCGCTCGACGACGCAGCAGCAGGGTCAGGCCCAGGCCGGTGACTGACAGCAAGGCGGCACAGAAGAAGATCGACGAATAGCCCAGGTTCAATGCCACCGCGCCCATCAACGGGCCGGCAATCGCTAGCGCCAGGTCAAAGAACACCGCGTAGGCGCTCAAGCCTGCGCCTCGACTGGTGTTGGGCACTTGCTTGATGGCCTCCACCCCGAGCGCCGGATACACCAGCGACAACCCGAAGCCGGCCAGCCCGGCACCGACCAGGGCGAACGGGGTGGACGGCGCCAGCCACAGCAATGCCAGCCCGAGGGTTTCGATGCTCATGCAGGCGATGGCCGAGTTGAAACCACCGAAGCGGGCGATGCTGGAAATGAACAGTAACCGCGCCAGGATGAAGCAGATGCCGAATACCGTCAGGCACCACGCCGCGCCGGTCCAACCGCGGCTGATGTAAAACAGTGTGATGAACGTGGTGAGCGTGCCGTAGCCGATCGACGCCAGGCTCAGGCCCGCTCCATACGGCGCGATGCGCGCAAACACCGCCCAGAAAGGCAAGCGCTCGCCGCGAATGACCGGCACCGACGGCTTGTTGCGAATCATCAGCAGCGCGGCGCCCGCCAGTAACGACAACGCAATACCCAGGCTGGCGAAACCCAATTCACCGACCATCACCACCCCCAACGGCGCGCCAATAGCGATGGCCCCGTACGAAGCGATGCCGTTCCAGGAAATCGAGCGGGCGGTGTGCTCCACCCCCACTTGGCCCATGCACCAACTGATGGTGCCCACGCCAATCAGCCCCTGGGCCACGCCGAGCAGCAAGCGACCGGCGATCAGAATCAACAGGCTGGGTAGCGCAAAGCTTTGCAGCAAGGTCGAGATCAGCGTCAGCACGCCGCTGAGCACAATCCCCGACAACCCATAGACAATCGCCCGCTTGGTGCCGACGCTGTCCGACAACCGCCCGGCCATGGGGCGGCTGAGCAGGGTCGCCAGATACTGTGAACCGATGGTCAGCCCGGCCACCACCGCGCTGAAGCCCAATTGTTCATGGACATACCCGGGCAGCACGGCAATCGGCAGACCGATGCAGAGGAAAGCGATGAAGGTGTAGAACACGATGGAGACGATCTGCAGGGTGATCGACAGAGAACTGGGGGCAGAGGAGGGCGTGGGCATGGGGCTCGTTCGCGGGCGGCGGTAAGAGAGCCTCATCATGGCGCGAGGTGGGAATAAAAGAAAGCAGGCTAACTAAATGTGTTTGGGAGGCTGGCTGTTCAGGCTGGATTGGTGGCGCATGTGCAGCCGCCATCGCGAGCAAGCTCGCTCCCACAGGTTTTTACCCCGCTGAAATACAAAAAAGCCCTGTCGCAGTGGACAGGGCTTTTTACTTGCCGCTTGAAGCTTACAACTCGGAGCGGGGCTTAGAACACCACACCCTGGCTGCGCAGGTAGTCGTCATAGGTGCCGCTGAAGTCGACCACGCCGTCGGCGCTCAGTTCGATGATGCGGGTGGCCAGGGACGATACGAACTCCCGGTCATGGCTGACGAAGATCAAGGTGCCCGGGTAGTTTTCCAGCGCCAGGTTCAGCGCTTCGATGGATTCCATGTCCAAGTGGTTGGTCGGTTCGTCCATCACCAGTACGTTTGGCTTCTGCAGGATCAGCTTGCCGAACAGCATGCGGCCCTGTTCACCACCGGAAATGACCTTGACCGACTTGAGGATCTCGTCGTTGGAGAACAGCATGCGGCCCAAGGTGCCACGCACCAGTTGTTCGCCGCCCTGGGTCCATTGGCCCATCCAGTCGAACAGGTTGACGTCGTCTTCGAAGTCATGGGCATGGTCCTGGGCGTAGTAGCCCAGTTCCGCGGCGTCGGTCCACTTCACGGTACCGGCATCCGGTTCCAGTTCATTGACCAGGGTGCGCAGCAAGGTGGTCTTGCCGATACCGTTCGGGCCAATGATCGCCACGCGCTCACCGGCTTCGACGGTGAAGCTGAAGTCCTTGAACAGCGGCTTGCCGTCGAAGCCCTTGGCCATGCGTTCGACAATGACCGCCTGGCGGTGCAGTTTCTTGGTCTGCTCGAAACGGATGAACGGGCTGACGCGGCTCGATGGCTTGACCTCGGCCAGCTGGATCTTGTCGATCTGCTTGGCACGGGAGGTGGCCTGCTTGGCTTTCGAGGCGTTGGCCGAGAAACGGCTGACGAACGACTGCAGTTCGGAAATCTGCGCTTTCTTCTTGGCGTTGTCCGACAGCAGTTGCTCGCGGGACTGGGTCGCCACGGTCATGTACTCGTCATAGTTGCCCGGGAACAGGCGCAGCTCGCCGTAGTCCAGGTCCGCCATGTGGGTGCAGACACTGTTCAGGAAGTGACGGTCGTGAGAGATGATGATCATCAGGCTCGAACGCTGGGTCAGCACGTTTTCCAGCCAGCGGATGGTGTTGATATCCAGGTGGTTGGTCGGCTCGTCGAGCAGCAGCACTTCCGGGTCGGAGAACAGCGCCTGGGCCAGCAGCACACGCAGTTTCCAGCCTGGCGACACTTCGCTCATCGGGCCGAAATGCTGCTCGATGCCAATCCCCAGGCCCAACAGCAGTTCACCGGCGCGGGATTCGGCGGTGTAGCCGTCCATCTCGGCAAACTCGGTTTCCAGCTCGGCCACGGCCATGCCGTCTTCTTCGGTCATTTCCGGCAGCGAATAGATGCGGTCGCGCTCGGCCTTGACCTTCCACAGCTCTTCGTGACCCATGATCACGGTGTCGATCACGGTGAATTCTTCGTAGGCGAACTGATCCTGGCGAAGTTTACCCAGGCGCACGTTCGGTTCGAGCATGACCTGGCCGCCGGACGGCTCGAGGTCGCCGCCGAGGATTTTCATGAAGGTCGACTTGCCGCAACCGTTGGCACCGATCAGGCCGTAGCGGTTACCCGCGCCGAACTTGACAGAGACGTTTTCGAACAGTGGCTTGGCGCCGAACTGCATCGTGATGTTAGCTGTAGAGATCAAAGGTTTATCCTGCGGAACATTCAGAGTAGCTAAGGGTGCGGCAGTACCTGTTCAGTACCTGTTTGCGCACGTTCCGACCGCGCAAAGGCGTTGTGGTCGCAAGCGCAAGGGTCCATCCGGCATAAGAGGACAGCAGCATACGGAGCGCCTGGCCCGGGTAGACGTACGCCGAAGCCGCGGTTTGCGGTATCGGCCAAAGGGGGCGCGTGATAATTGGCGGCGATTGTACTGATCTGGCCGCATAAACGATAGGGGATTGCCCGGGCAAGACAGTTTTTCACAACTTCGGGATAACTTTTGCTTACAAACTGTGGCTAAAATGCCATCTCACCCGATGCCATCTCCCTTGCCGCTTGGCTGGCCCGGAGACGCAGCCTGTTCACTCCTGCATGTGACGGACTTTCGTGAAACTCATCATTGTCGCGATTTACCTCCTCTCCATTGGCTACGTTCACCTGCGCGGACGCGTGCGGCATAAGATCGGGCGCCAGTTGAGCGATCATTCGTCTTTTCTTGCGCCGATCAATTGCCTGCTTTACCTGTGCTCGAAACTGCCGAACAAGCCTTTCCTGAGCCCGGCGCAATTCCCAGACCTGAGCCCGTTGCAGGCCCATTGGGAAGAGATCCGGGCCGAAGGCCAGAGCCTGCTGCGTGCCGGGGAGATCAAGCGTTCCAATCAGTATGACGACGTGGGCTTCAATTCATTCTTCAAGACCGGCTGGAAGCGTTTCTACCTGAAGTGGTACGGCGACAGCCATCCCTCGGCCATGAAGCTGTGCCCACGCACCACGGAACTGGTGCAAAGCATCGGTTCGATCAAGGCGGCGATGTTTGCCGAGTTGCCGCCGGGGTCGAAGCTGGTCCGCCACCGCGACCCTTACGCCGGATCGTATCGGTATCACCTGGGCCTGGAAACGCCCAACGATGCCGGCTGCTACATCAATGTCGATGGCGAGCCTTATCATTGGCGTGATGGCGAAGCGGTGATTTTCGACGAAACGTTCATCCATTACGCCGAGAACACCACCGCCCATAACCGCATCATCCTGTTCTGCGACGTGGAACGGCCGATGAGGTTTCGCTGGGCCACCGCCTTTAACCGCTGGTTCAGCCGTACCGTGATGTCGGCGGCCGGTGCGCCCAACGACGCGGGCGACAGGACGGGCGGCCTGAACCGGGCGTTCTCCAGGCTCTACAAGATCCGGTTGCAAGGCAAGGCCCTGAAGAAGCGCAATCGCACGCTGTATTACCTGCAGAAGTGGGCTTTTTTCGGCGGTTTGCTGGCGATCTTCGTCTGGATTTGAACCCTGGATTGTCCTTATGCCTCGGGTTTTTGCGCATCCAGTTGCTCCCACATCCTGGCGGTAATCCGCTGGCGGTGGTTGTAGCCCTCCCAAGGATCGGCGCCCAGGCTTCTGGCCCGTTCCAGCGCGGTATACATGTCCCATTGCTGGGCGTTGCGCAGGGTCGACAGCTCGGCCCGGGCAATCGGCACCGAGACCGGCAGGCCTGGCCTGGCACGTACCGAATAGGCGGCTACGGTGCTGGCTCCACGGGCGTTGCGCAGGTAATCGACGAATATTTTCCCGACGCGGTTCTTCGGTCCCATGGTGGCGGTGATGCGCTCGGGCATTTGCCGGGTCAGGAACTGAGAGATGGCTTTGGCGAACGCCTTGGTGGTGTCCCAGCCTTCGTTTCTCGCCAATGGCACGATCACATGCATGCCTTTGCCACCGCTGGTCTTGAGGAAGGCCTGCAAGCCCAGCTCGTCGAGCACCGCCAAGGTCAGGCGGGTCGCCTCGATCATGGCGCTCCAGGGCAGTGACGGGTCCGGGTCCAAGTCCAGGACAAACAGGTCAGGCGTCTCGATCCGGTCGTGGGTCGCGGCCCAAGTGTGCAGTTCCACCGTGCCCATCTGCGCCGCGCCGACCAGCGCGTGGATATCATCGATCTCCATCAGGGCTGCATGGCCCGGGTCCAGTTGCGGATCCAGCTGCTTGATGTGGGGGATCTCCAGGTGATTGGCGTGTTTTTGAAAGAACAGTTCTTCGCCGATACCGTCCGGTGCCCGCAGCAGCGCGACCGGGCGCAACTTGAGGTGCGGCAGGATCCAAGGGGCGATATCCAGGTAATACTGCGCCAGCTCGGCCTTTTGCACGCCGCTGACACCGTCGATGACCCGCTCGGGGTGGGTGATCGTCACCCCGTCGACTTTGGCGGTACTGGCTTTTTTGCGACGTTGGGTTTTTGGTGTGGAGGGCTTTATCGGCAGGGGCTGCTCCCGAACCACTTTGTTGGCGGGCGTATGGGGCGGCAAGCCGAGGAAAATAGCCTGCCGCACCTGGCTATCGCGAGTCCACTCAGTGAACTCGACCTCACAGGTCAGGGTCGGCTCGACCCATTGCACGCCGCGTCCCTGCGTACCGTTGAGCGGCTCAGCCAGTGGCGAGGTCTCGCGCTGCTGGGTACACAGTTGCTCATGCAATTGCTTGATTTGTACCTGGCGGAACCCTGTGCCGACACGGCCGGCATACACCAGCCCCGTTGCTCCGTTGACGGCCAGCAGCAGCGCACCGAAACCGCTGCGCTTGCCTTGGGGGCGGGTGAATCCGACGATGACGAAGGCTTGGCGCAACCGGCACTTGAGCTTTACCCAGTCGGCGCTTCGGCGGGACATATAAGGGCTGCCCAGGCGCTTGCCGACCACGCTGTCCAGTGAGAGGGCGATGGCGCTTTCGAACATGTCGTGCTGGCTGGCGGAAAACCACTCGGAAAAGCGCAGGCGCTTGCTGGCGTTGTTGCCGAGAGCTTTTTTCAGTGCCGCACGGCGTTCTTCCACTGGCGCCTGGCGCAGGTCGACGCCATTGAGAAAGGGGGCGTCGAACAGGAAATACACCATGTCAACGGTGCGGCTGATTTCGAAGGCCTCGCGCAGGGCGGCGAAATCGCTGTGGCCGGTTTCATCGAGCAGGACCAGTTCGCCGTCCAGCCAACTGTCCCCCAGGTCCAACCCGGCCAGGGCGTCGGCATGCAGCTTCAGCCGATCGGTCCAGTCCTGGTGATTGCGGTTGTACAGCTGTACTTCACCGTGTTCGATGCGGGTCAGCAGGCGATAACCGTGGAACTGGACTTCGTAGCGCCATTCACCGGTGGGCGGCTCCTCCACGGGCGTGGCCAATTGCGGCGACAGGCGCTCGGGCAGACGGGTGCCCGGGGCTGTCTTGCCCCCTCGGCCAGGGTTGCGGGGCGTCGTTGCGTCCGACTCGGCATTGGACAAACGAGCAGATTCACTCTCGGCGTTGGCCATGACAGATTCCCTTGTATTGCACACGCCAGGGTTTTAGCCCCGGGAGGCCTTGGTGGCTTTTTTGGCAGGAGCGGATTTGCCGGTTTTCGCAGATTTTGCCGGGGGCTTCCCGGCGGATTTGTCGCTGGCCTTGCCCTTGCCGCCCAGGCTGCGCTTGAGCAACTCGGTCAAGTCGATGACATCGGCGGTCTTGCGTTGTTCTTCGCCTGGATCGGTCTCCACGGCTTCGAGGCGGCCTTCGTTGGCCTTTTTCTCCACCAGTTCCATGATCTTGTCTGCAAAACTGTCACGGTATTCTTGCGGCTCCCAGTCAGCGCTCATGTCCTCCACAAGGCGCTTGGCCATTTCCAGCTCGCCCTTGGCCAGGGTCGGGTTCGAGACCTCGTCGCCCAGTTCCAGGACATCCAGCTCGCGCACCTCAGCGGGCCAGCGCAGCATCACCAGCACCAGGGCCGATTCAAGGGGCATGAGGGCGGCCAGGTGCTGGCGGGTATGCAGCACGACGTAGGCCAGGGCCACCTTGTTGGTCTTGACCAGGGTTTCGCGCAACAGGGCATAGACTTTGCCGCCACGTTTGTCGGGGGCGAGAAAGTAGGGCGTGTCGATGTTTTGCAGGGGGATCTTCTCGCTGCCGACAAAAGAAAAGATATCGATGGTCTGGGTGGACTTGGGGTGGGCGGAGCGGATTTCCTCTTCGCTGAGCAGCACGTACTGGCCTTTCTGGTACTGCACGCCCTTGACAATGTTTTCCTTGGTCACTTCCTTGCCCGTCGCCTTGTTGACCCGCTTGTAGCCCACAGGGTCCATGCTGCGTTTGTCCAGCCAGTCAAAATCCACACCCTGTGAAGAGGTGGCCGACACCAGCGCGACGGGGATATGGACCAGCCCGAAACTGATTGCGCCTTTCCAGATTGCCCGAGCCATGGTGGTGTTTTCCTTGCCGGTGGATGTCTCTCTGGTGACCTTCGCGCCTCGGGAAAAGTTTCCACTGTGGGGGCGAGCCTGCTCCCATCTGCGTTCTGAGACGCTTCGTTACATCTTCACCGGGATATTTCGCTTAACAAGGGCGAACCTGCGGCGTAGCGTGCTTTCGATATGCCTGAACTCAAGAGGTGTCCCAATGAACAGGCTGTTGCTCGTCATCATGACGCTATTACTGACTGCCGCTGCCCAGGCCGCCACGCCCAGCGCAGGCCCAACGGTCCTGGCCCAGAACCTGCCGGGCAACAACAATCCCTATAACAGCCCGACGCGCCGGGCCAATCCCAACAGCATGCAGGGCACCCGGCCCAATGTGCCGACGATTCATAACAATCCGACAGTGCCGGTGCCACGGCCACCGACCCTGGAAAATGGCGGCATCGGCAATGGCTACCCCCGTTCCGGCCAGCCGTCGGGTTCGCCGCGACCGACCATCGAGTCTCCTGCGCCACCGCGCAACAGCCAGAATGGCAACCGCTAGGCGCTGGCGCCCGTTGTTCTCTTTCAACACCGCAGAAGGAAATGTGCATGTTGCGTAAAACACTCCTGGCCGCATTCTGCGCCAGCGCTGTCCTGACTCTCGCCACCCCGGCCAGTGCCGCGCCAACCCAGTCATTCAAGAGCGAGGAGGGCACGCTGGAAGTGACCACCGTGGTCAAGGGGCTGGAGCACCCTTGGTCCGTTGCGTTCCTGCCGGGCCAACAGGGCATGCTGGTGACGGAGCGAGGGGGCAACCTGCGCGTGGTCAGCCCCGACGGCCAATTGTCCGCCCCCTTGAACGGCGTGCCCGAAGTGTGGGCCAAGGGCCAGGGCGGCCTGCTGGACGTGGTGCTGTCGCCGGACTTCAAGCAGGACCGCACCGTCTACCTGTCCTATGCCGAGGCGGGCGCAGACGGCAAGGCTGGCACCGCCGTGGGACGCGGGCAACTGGCTGAAGACCTCAAGAGCCTGAAGAACTTCGATGTGGTCTTCCGCCAGCAACCCAAGCTGTCCACGGGCAACCACTTCGGCTCGCGACTGGTTTTCGACCGCGACGGCTATCTGTTCATTACCCTGGGGGAAAACAACGACCGGCCCACCGCCCAGGACCTGGATAAACTGCAAGGCAAGGTCGTGCGCATCTACCCCGACGGCAAGGTGCCCGACGATAACCCTTTCGTCGGCCAGAAAGGCGTCCGTCCCGAGATCTGGTCCTACGGCATGCGTAACCCCCAGGGCGCTGCCCTCAATCCTTGGAGTGGCACCCTCTGGGAGAACGAACACGGGCCCCGGGGCGGCGATGAATTGAACATCATCGAGCGCGGCAAGAACTACGGCTGGCCACTGGCGACCCACGGTATCAACTACTCCGGCGCCCCGATTCCCGAGGCCCAGGGCAAGACTGTCGAAGGCGCCCTTGACCCTTACCACGTCTGGCAGGTCTCACCGGGACTCAGCGGCATGGCGTTCTACGACCAGGGGCGCTTCAAGGCCTGGCAACATAATGTGTTCATCGGCGCCTTGGTGCCGGGGGAACTGATCCGCCTGCAATTGCAAGGCGACAAGGTCGTCCATGAAGAGCGCCTGTTGGGCGAGCTCAAGGCGCGAATCCGGGATGTCCGCCAGGGCCCGGATGGGTATCTCTATGTGTTGACGGATGAGGACGACGGAGCGCTGTACAAAGTCGGCCTCAAATAATTGAAGAAAACTGTGGGAGCGAGCTTGCTCGCGATAGCGGTGCGGCAGTCAACGCTAATGTTGGCTGACCCATAGCAATCGCGAGCAAGCTCGCTCCCACAGGTAATGATGTTGTTCACTTAAGGTCATTGCGGCGAATATCGGCTGGCACTTGATATTACCCATTGACTTGCCGCCAACGCACCGCTAATTTCCAGGCATGAACTCAACCGTATTGCGCAGCCAGCCAAGCATTATTACCGCCATTCCTTATTTGGCGGGCTAGCTGACGGCTGCACCGAACCCGCCCTCGAGGCGGGTTTTTTCTTTCTGTCTCCTGGGCTCCGAGCGAACCAGGAGATCGCCATGACCATGACCGCTGCCCACACCGAGCAAACCCTGCTTGAGCACTATGTAAAGAAAATCCTCGCCGCGCCGGTCTACGAATTGGCCGTGCGCACGCCACTGCAAGCGGCGCCAGCGCTGTCCGAGGCTTTGGGTAACCGGATCTTGCTCAAGCGCGAAGACTTGCAACCGACTTTTTCCTTCAAGATCCGTGGTGCCTACAACAAGCTCGTGCACCTGACCCCGGAGCAGCGGGCCCGGGGCGTCATCACCGCGTCAGCTGGCAATCACGCCCAGGGCGTCGCGCTGGCGGCACAGGAGCTGGGTATTTCGGCCCGCATCGTCATGCCCGTGACCACCCCGCAACTGAAAGTGCTGGGTGTGCGCAACCGCGGCGCCGAGGCGCTGCTGTATGGCGACAGTTTTCCGTTTGCCTTGGCCCATGCGCTGGAATTGGCCGAGCAGAGCGGGCGGGAGTTCGTCTCGCCATTCGACGACCCGGACGTGATTGCCGGGCAAGGCACCGTCGCCATGGAAATCCTGCGCCAGCATCCCGGCCGGCTGGACGCGATTTTCGTTCCGGTCGGAGGTGGGGGGCTGATCGCCGGGATCGCGGCCTACGTCAAGTACCTGCGCCCGGAAGTTCGCATCATTGGCGTCGAGTCCCAGCATTCTGCCTGTCTCCAGGCTGCGCTGGCCGCCGGGGAGCGGGTGACCTTGCCCGAGGTGGGAACCTTCGCCGACGGCGTGGCCGTGGCGCAGATCGGCGCCCATGGCCTGGAGATCTGCCGTTTCTGTGTCGATGAGGTGGTGACCGTGACCAACGATCAACTGTGTGCCGCGATCAAGGACATCTATGACGACACCCGTTCCATCACCGAGCCGTCAGGGGCCTTGGCGGTGGCGGGCATCAAGCAATACGTGGCGCGCACGGGCGCGCGAGGCGAGACCTTGGTAGCGATCGATTCGGGTGCCAACATCAATTTCGACAGTTTGGGGCATGTGGCGGAGCGGGCGGCGGTGGGAGCTCTTTGAGTTTTTTACGCTACGTCACACTTTTTTTATACCAGGCGACGGATGCCCATTTTCTCCTTCGCAATAGGGGCTAATCTAGGTTGCGAACAGGATAAAAGTGATTGCAGTTTGCATGGAAAAAACCACCTTTCCTTGCACTTTGCACGAGCTCTCTGGCGCGGGACGAAGCTAAGCGCTTGATTCATATCAATCCGGAAGGTCGTCAATACAGGCATATTTTTTGCGGGATGGTTCAGGAGTTCGTTTGAGCGAACTTGTTAACTGAAAACGCCAAGAAAGAACGAACGGCACGGTATCCAGAGTCCCAGTCCGCAGGGAAGAAAACGGACGAAAGTACCGCCGTCGTGAACATAAATTGGCCGCCTCAACAGGAGAGAGTCGCCATGTTTTTATCTGCCCTCGAAATGCGAAACATCATTGAAAGCAGCTTGCTGCCCAAGCGCTCGCAATGCACGTTGTCACCTGAGCTGACGATGACGATCAAGATCTTCGATGACCACAGGACCGACCATGTGGCGTTGCTCAAAACGAACATCGATGCCAGGAAACTCACCGGGTGCCGAGCCATCAACGACCTGATTGCCGAGTTGCGTTCGGAGCTTGACCACAACCCCGCCGCTGGCAATCACTTTCATCAGCAACACCATCGAATGACCGGTCGCTGATTACGGCCTTGTCATTTTTCCTCTGACGCTCGGGTCCGGTGATGTCCGAACCCGGCGTCCAGCTTTTCAGTTGTAACGCGCAAAATCAGGCCAGTTGCTGCCGATAGGGCAGGTCCGGCCCGGTTTTGCCGCACGTCAGTGCTGCGGCGCGAATGGCGAACTCAAGCATGGCGCTGATCTGCTCGCGGGTCAGTGTCTGCAGGCCCTCGATCGAATCCAATTGTTGTTCAGTCACCCAGGCAATCAGCGCGGCCTGGAAGGTGTCGCCTGCACCCACGGTGTCGGCGATCTTCACCGGGCATGCTGGCAGCGACCATGTGCCGTGCTGGCGACTGAAGACCGTCGCCCCCTGGCCGCCACGGGTCAGGAAGACCAATTGGCAGCGGTGCTTCAGCCAACCTTCGATGACCGCCTGGGGCTCGGTCCCTGGGTAGAGCAGGCCCAGGTCCTCGTCACTGACCTTGATCAGGTCGGCGTATTGCACCAGTGTCGCGATCCGCGAACGCCACAGCTCGATGTCCGGCTGCGGGTTGAGCCGTACGTTCGGGTCGAGACTGATCAGGCGCCGGCCACTTTCCCGTTGCACCAAGGTCTGGAGCGTGTCGGCAATGGGCTGGACCACCAGTGAGAACGAGCCGACATGCAAACCACGCACTTCAGGGCCCAGCTCTGGTAGATGGGCCAGGCTCGGTTGCCGGTCGGCGCACCCTTCGCCGCGAAAGCTGTAGTGGGGCGAACCATTGGCGCCTACGGCAACCATCGCCAGGGTGGTCGGCGCGTCGAAGTCCAGCAGGTATCGGGTGCTGACACCTTCGTTGAGCAGCACCTGCTGCAAGCGACGACCCAGGTAGTCGGTGGACAATCCGCTAAACAGCGCCGATTCGATACCCAAGCGGCGCAATCCCACCGCCACGTTGAATGGCGAGCCACCGGCAATCGCCTTGTAGTTCACCTGCGAGGCCGGGCCATCCGCCTCGGTTTCACTGAAAAAATCAAACAGCGCTTCACCACACACCAGATACATAGTTGCCCGCTCTCAAAGGGTTGCGACGTGTTGTCGATAACGTTCATAGGCCTGCTGGGACGCCGTGACATGGGCGGCGACTGGCCGGGTTTCGCTGGCCGGGTCGAGCTTGACGCAGCGCTCGCACAGTTCGGCGAGGCTGTCTTGCGCGCCTGAATGGCACCACGCCGCCTGGATCGCCGCACCCAACGCCGCCGCTTCGCTTTGTTCAGTGCAAATGACCGTGGTGTCCATGATGTCGGCGACGATCTGCCGCCACACCGGGCTCTTCGAGCCGCCGCCGATCAGGCGAATGCTCTGGGCCTTGAGCCCGTTGGCCCGCAACAGGTCCAAGCCATAGCGCAAACCGAAGGTCGTGCCTTCGACCACGGCGCGGCACAGGTTGGCCCGGGTCAGGTTGGTGGTGGTCAGGCCCAGCAGGCTACCGGTGGCATGGGGCAGGGCAGGCACCCGCTCGCCATTGAGGAACGGCAGCATGCAGACCCCCTCGGCGCCAATCGGGGCCTGGACGACCAGGGCGTTGAAGGCGTCGATGTCCAGGTCCAGCAGCTCGCGAATCGCCCCGGTGGCGTTGGTCAGGTTCATGGTGCAAATCAATGGCAGCCAGCCACCGCTGGAGGAGCAGAACGTCGCCACTGACGGTTGTGGGCTGACCGCGGGTTCGGCGGCATAGGCATAGACCGTGCCGGAGGAGCCGAGACTCATGGTGATCACGCCGGGCTGGATATTACCGGTGCCGATGGCGCCCATCATGTTGTCGCCGCCACCGCTGGCCACCACCGCGTCGGGGTTGATGCCCAGGTGCGCGGCAATGGCCGGCAGGATGCGTCCGACGGGCTGGTGGGCCTCAATCAACTCCGGCAGCGCCGCTTGCAAGCGTGCGTTGGGGTCGATGTGTTGCAGCAGCTGCACGTCCCATTGGCGGGTGCGCACGTTGAAATAGCCGGTCCCCGAGGCATCGCCATATTCGCTGCAATGGCGGCCGGTGAGCCAGTAGTTGAGGAAGTCGTGGGGCAGCAGGACGCTGGCGATGCGTTCGAACACCTGGGGATGCTGCTCCCGCGTCCAGAGCAGTTTGGAGACCGTGTAGCCGGGCGCAATCACCACGCCGAGGCGTTCGAGGCTACCGTCTTCACCGCCCAGGTACGCCAGGAGCCGATCGTTTTCCGGCGTCGTCTCGGTGTCGCACCATAGCTTGGCCGGGCGCAGGACCTGGCCCTGGTCGTCAAGCAGCACCAAGCCGTGTTGCTGGCCGGACACGCCGATGCCGAGGATCGCCTGGCCATCGACCCCGGCGGCGGCCAAGGCCTGATGAGTCGCCTGGGTGAATGCATCGAGCCATTGTTGGGTGTCTTGCTCACGACGCCCGTTGGCCCCGCTGATCATGCTGTGGGCAGCCGCGCCCTGGCCGAGTACCTGGCCGCTGATTGCATCCAGGATCAACGCCTTGGTGCCTTGGGTGCCGCAGTCGATGCCCAGGAACAGTTGTTGGTTTGCCATAGAAATCCTTGGTCGTCAGATCAATACCCGCAGGGAATAACCGCTCGGTCAGCAAGCTCCCTCGCCACAAAAGCGGACCGTTAGTCTGCGTCAGCCAATACCCGCTCAAGTGTTCGTGTTACCCCGTGCTCGCGCAAGCTGTTGCAGCACCATTCGAATGCTGCCACGAACTCCGGCGAGCGGGGGATCGCCGTGCCAAAGATTTCTTCGACTTCCAACATCCGCTGGGTCACCAGCGCATCGTCAGCCACCAATGCCTGGCAGAACGCTGCCCGCGGGTCCGGGATCGAATACGTCACGCCGTTCTCGTCCACGCCCTTCAGGTACACGGCCCAGGCCGCCACGACGAGTGCCGCACGGCGGGTTTCGCCGCCGTCGGCAATCAAGCGGTTGATGGTCGGGACGGTGAATTTTGGAAACTTCGACGAGCCGTCCGAACAGACCCGCTCCAACTGGTCGGCAATCGCCTGGTTGGAAAAGCGTTCCACCAGGGTGTTCTTGTAGTCGGTCAGGTCGATGCCCGGTACAGGTGCCAGTTGCGGTGTCACGTCCAGGTCCATGTAGGCGCGCATGTAACGCACGAACAGCGGGTCGTTCATGGTTTCATGGACGAAGCGATAACCCTTGAGAAAGCCCAGGTAGGTCAACGCCAGGTGGCTGCCGTTGAGCAACTTGATTTTCATCTCTTCATAGGGAGAAACATCATCGGTAAATTGCACGCCGACCTTTTCCCAGGCCGGGCGACCGTTGACGAATTTGTCTTCCAACACCCATTGCACGAACGGTTCGCAGACCACCGGCCAAGCGTCGTCGATGCCATGTTCGTCATGCAGTTGCAGGCGATGGGTCACGCTGGTCATGGGCGTGATGCGATCGACCATGGCGTTGGGGAAGCTGACGTTGCGGTCGATCCACTGCTCCAGCTCCGCGTCGCGCAACGCGGCGAAGGTCAGCAACGCCTTGCGGGTCACGGCGCCGTTGTGGGGCAGGTTATCGCAAGACATCAACGTGAACGCCGGGATACCGGCCGCGCGACGCTTGGCCAGGGCGGCGCAGAGGAAGCCGAAGACGGTTTTCGGTGCCTCGGGATGGCTCAGGTCGTGTTGGATCTGCGGCAGGTGGGCCATGAACTCGCCATTGCTGTCGTCGATGCAATAGCCACCTTCGGTAATGGTCAGCGAAACGATGCGGATCTGCGGATCGGCCAGCTTGTCGATCAGCGCCTGGGCGCCGTCTTCGGCCAGCAACATGTCATTGATCGCGCCAATCACCCGGACTTCGGTGTCATCGGTGTCGCCCAGTTCGTACAGGGTGAACAGGTAATCCTGGCTGGCCAAGTCATCCCGGGCACGGCGATCCTCGGCCCGCAGGCCCACGCCGCAGATGGCCCAGTCCAGGTCGGCGCCGGTGTTCATCAGCGCATCGGTGTAGTAGGCCTGGTGAGCCCTATGGAAACCGCCGACGCCGATATGGGCGATGCCCTGGCGGATGTCGCCCAACGGGTAGGCGGGCAGGGCTACGTCAGGGTTGAGGTTGTGCAGGTTTTGTCGGTTGAGTTTCATCGCAAGTCTCGGTAATCAGGCGGCGGCGCGCAGCGCGCGGCTCACCGCTACGCCCTCGGCATCGAATAAGTGGCAGTGTTCGGCGTCCAGGTGCAGGTTCAGTTGCTCGCCGAAACGGCTCGCCAGGTCGCCGCGAACCCGCATGGTCAAGGCTTCGCCGGACGTCGTGACGACATGGCAGAAGGTGTCGCTGCCCAGCCGCTCGCTGACGTCGGCGGTGACTTGCAACGTGCAATCGCCCGGTTGCGCCAGGTTCAGGTGTTCCGGACGAATCCCCAGGGTCACCGCGCCGCCGACGCTCAGGTTGGCACCGCTGCGCGGCAGGTTGATACGCGTGCCGGCGTCCAGCAGCACCTCGCAGCCCTGGCTGTCCAGGGCGGTGACCTTGCCTTTGAGGAAGCCCATTTTCGGTGTGCCGAGGAACCCGGCGACAAACAGGTTGGCCGGCTGGTGATACAGCTCCAGCGGCGAGCCGACCTGTTCGATGCGCCCGCCATTGAGCACCACCACCTTGTCGGCCAGGGTCATGGCTTCGACCTGGTCGTGAGTCACGTAGATCATGGTCGCCTGCAGTTCCTTGTGCAGGCGTGCCAGTTCCAGGCGCATCTGCACCCGCAGGGCGGCGTCGAGGTTGGACAGCGGTTCGTCGAACAGGAAGATTTTCGGGTTGCGCACGATGGCCCGACCGATCGCCACGCGCTGGCGCTGGCCGCCGGACAGTTGCTTGGGCTTGCGCTCGAGCATCGGGCCCAGCTCAAGGATGCGCGCCGCTTCGTTGACCTTCTTCTCGACTTCGGCCTTGGGTACACCGGCCAGGTCGAGGGCGAAGGACATGTTCTTGCGTACGCTCATGTGCGGATACAAGGCGTAGGTCTGGAACACCATGGCCAGGTCGCGCTTGGCCGGGCTGACTTCGGTAATGTCCCGGCCATCCAGTTCGATGGTGCCGTCGCTGACCTCTTCCAGACCGGCGATCAGCCGCAGCAGTGTGGATTTGCCACAGCCAGATGGGCCGACGAAGACCACGAACTCGCGGTCGTTCACCTCAAGGTCGATGCCCTTGATGATGGAGAAGCCTTCGAAACCCTTTTGCAAATTCTTGATTTTCAGGTTGGCCATGATGATGGGCCTCCACTTCTGATAATGGTGTAGGGCGCGTTACTTCACCGCGCCGAAGGACAAACCGCGCACCAGCTGTTTCTGGCTGATCCAGCCAAAGATCAGGATCGGCGCGCAGGCCAGGGTCGAGACGGCCGACAATTTGGCCCAGAACAAACCTTCCGGGCTGGAGTAGGAAGCGATCAACGCCGTCAGGGGCGCGGCCTTGGAGGAGGTGAGGTTCAGCGACCAGAACGCCTCGTTCCAGCACAGGATCAGCGACAGCAGCACGGTGGACGCCAGGCCGCCCTTGGCAATCGGCAGCAGCACGCGGACCATTTCCTGCCAGAGCGTGGCGCCATCCAGGCGCGCGGCCTCGAGGATGTCGCGAGGAATGTCCTTGAAGTAGGTGTAAATCATCCAGACCACGATAGGCAGGTTGATCAATGTGTAGATGATGATCAGCGCGATACGCGTGTCCAGCAGGCCGAATTGCTTGGCCAGCAGGTAGATCGGCATCAGCACGCCCACCGGTGGCAGCATTTTGGTGGAGAGCATCCACAACAACGTGCCTTTGGTGCGCTGGGTTTCATAGAACGCCATGGAGTAGGCCGCCGGTACCGCGATCAGCAGGCAAAGGGCGGTGGCGCTGAAGGAAATCACCACCGAGTTCCAGGCGAAGCTGAAGTAATTGCTGCGCTCGTTGATGTGCAGGTAGTTCTCCAGGGTCGGTGTGAAGATGAACTGCGGCGGCGTGGCGAATGCATCGATTTCGGTCTTGAAGCTGGTCAGCACCATCCAGAAGATCGGAAAGAAGATCAGGATCGCGATGGCCCAGGCCAGCGTGCCCAGCAGCAGGCTTTGCAGGCGACGGGATTGTTGAAGAGTCATGGCGACGGCCTCAATGCTTGTCGGTGAGGTTTTTGCCGATCATCCGGACGAGGATGATGGCGGCGATGTTGGCAATGACTACGGCAATCAAGCCACCGGCCGAAGCCATGCCGACGTCGAACTGCACCAGCGCCTGGTTGTAGATCAGATAGGCAAGGTTGGTGGAGGCATAGCCGGGGCCACCGTTGGTGGTGGTGAAGATCTCGGCGAACACCGACAGCAGGAAGATGGTTTCGATCATCAGTACCACGGCAATCGGGCGGGCCAGGTGCGGCAGGGTCAGGTGCCAGAAGATCGCAATGGGGCCGGCACCGTCCAGGCGGGCGGCTTCTTTCTGTTCCTGGTCCAGCGACTGCATGGCGGTCATCAGGATCAGAATCGCAAAGGGCAGCCATTGCCAGCTCACGATGATGATGATCGACAGCAGCGGGTAATGGGCCAGCCAGTCCACCGGTTGGGCGCCGAACAGCTTCCACACCGAGGCGAGGATCCCCGAGACCGGGTGGAAGATCAGGTTCTTCCAGATCAGCGCACCGACGGTGGGCATGATGAAGAACGGCGAGATCAGCAGCACACGGACGATGCCGCGACCGAAAAACTCACTGGCTTCCAGTAGCGCGCTGATCAATACCCCGAGGACGATACTGATCAACAGCACGCTGCCCACCAGCAACAAAGTATTGGTGGCGCCGGGCATGAAACCCGAGTCGGTCAGGAAATAGGTGAAGTTCTCCAGCCCGACGAATTCGTTTTCGCCGGGGTAGAGCAGGTTGTAGCGGATCATCGAGAAGTAGACGGTCATGCCCAGCGGCACGATCATCCACAGCAGCAACAAGGCCACCGAAGGGCTGACCAGGAACCAGCCGGGGTTGGCCAGGCGGATCTTGCGCGCCGGCGGCGGGGCAATCTCGATGGGGGCTTTGGCGGTTGTAGTTGAGCTATTCATGGCATTGAACCGATTTTTGCGGGCCTATGAAGATCCACTGTGGGAGCGAGCTTGCTCGCGATGGCGTCGTGTCAGTCACTCGTGATATTGGCCGGGGAGCCCTCATCGCGAGCAAGCTCGCTCCCACAGGTATCGGGAGCGGGCCTCAATGAGCTGACTACTTGGGATACCCAGCGCGTTTCATCTCGCGTTCGGTGGTGGACTGCGCGGCGGTCAACGCCTGGTCCACGGTCTGCTGGCCGGTCAGCGCGCCCGAAAAGAACTTGCCCACCTGGGTGCCGATGGCCTGGAATTCGGGAATGGTCACCAACTGGATGCCGATGTAGGGCACAGGCTTGAGGGTTGGCGCTTTCGGATCGGCGACTTTCAACGATTCCAGGGTCACCTTGGCAAACGGCGCGGCCTTCATGTACTCGTCGCTGTAGGTCGAGGTGCGGGTGCCTGGTGGTACGTTGGCAATGCCGTCGGTCTTGGCGACCAATTGGCTGTACTCCTTGGACGTCGCCCAGGTGGTAAAGACCGTGGCGGCTTCCTTGGCTTTGGAACTGGTCGGGATAGCCAGTGACCAGGAGTACATCCACGAGGTGCCTTTGTCGGTTTTTTCGTGGGGGGCGAAGGTGAATCCAACGTGATCGGACACCTTGCTCTGGGTCTTGTCGGTGACGAACGAGCCAGCGACGCTGGCATCCACCCAGATCGCGCATTTGCCGCTGTTGAACAGCGCCAGGTTTTCGTTGAAACCGTTGCTGGAGGCGCCCGGCGGGCCGGATTTCTTCATGTTGTCGACATAGAAGTTGAGTGCGTCTTTCCACTCGGGGCCATTGAATTGTGGCTGCCACTTCTCATCGAACCAGCGCGCGCCATAACCGTTGGCCAGGGTGGTGATGAGCGCCATGTTCTCGCCCCAACCGGCCTTGCCCCGCAGGCACAGGCCATATTGCTCCTTGGATTTGTCGGTGAGCTTTTCCGCGAACTCACCGATCTGGGTCCAGGTCGGGTGTTCGGGCATGGTCAGCCCGGCGTCCTTGAACAGGTCCGTGCGGTAATAGGTGATCGAGCTTTCGGCATAGAACGGCAGGGCGTACAGCGAGCCTTTGACCGACAAACCATCGCGCACGGAAGGGAAGACGTCGTCCAGGTCGTAGGAGGCCGGCAAATCCTTCATCGGCTCCAGCCAGCCCTTGGCGCCCCAGAGTGCAGCTTCGTACATGCCAATGGTCAGCACGTCGAACTGTCCGCCCTGAGTGGCGATGTCGGTGGTCAGGCGCTGGCGCAGGACGTTTTCTTCGAGCACCACCCAGTTGAGCTTGATGTCCGGGTGCTCGGCCTCGAAGGTTTTCGAGAGCTTTTGCATGCGGATCATGTCGCTGTTGTTGACGGTGGCAATGGTCAGGGTCTGTGCGCCGAAGCTGACGCTACTGAGGGTCATGCAGGTGGAGACAAGCAGAGCTTTTACCGAAGGTTTCATCGCGCACTCCTTTTCCGCGCCCGAAAGCTGCGGAAGGACAGTTATTGTTTTTGTGTCTTCCGGATGAAGGGAAGAATGTGCGCTGATTACAGCCTTCAATGGACGGCGTGACAAATCATCCGTCGCACTTGTGCTGATACTTTTTTGCACTGGAGGGATTAATGCCTGCCACTTCAGGCCGAACAAAGGACCCGTGGCGAGGGAGCTTGCTCCCGCTGGGGCGCGCAGCGGCCCTCAACAATTCCCCTGACAACTCGGTGCGAAAGGCTGATCCAGGGGGCTGCTTCGCAGCCCAGCGGGAGCAAGCTCCCTCGCCACAGGGGATCTCTGTCAGGGCGAAAAGTCTCAGCCTTGGTTCTGCTCGGTCAACCGCTGCACCGCCAGCCGCCGGTAGTGCGAAGGCGTCATGCCCTTGAGCTGCTGGAAACGCCGGTTGAAATTGGAGATGTTGTTGAAACCGGATTCAAAACACACGTCCGTCACCGGTTTGTCGCCGTCGGCCAGCAATTCGCAGGATTTGCTGATACGCAGGCGATTGACGAATTCGATGAAGCAGCGGCCAGTGGCCTGTTTGAACACCCGGCTGAAGTAGGTGGGTTTCATACCCAGGTGTTCGGCGACTTCTTCCAGGGGCAGCTCCCGGGCGTAATGGGCAAAGATGTAGTCCACCGCGCGGTTGGTGCGGTCGATGCTGTGTTCGTCCGCCGTTTGCGGGGCGGTCGCGCCGGACAGCAGTTGGTAGTCATCCGTGGCGGCCAGCAGCTCCATCAGGATGAAAAAGTGCCCCAGGCGGCTCATGCCCTGGGAATCGGCGATACGCTGCATCAGGCTCATGGCCTGGCGGATGGTGCGCTTGCAACGGAACTCGATGCCGTATTGGGCGCGTTCGAGCAGCGGGGCGACCGTCTTGAGCTCGGCGAATACCTGGTGGCCGCTTTCGAACAACTCGTCGGTGAAGTTCACCAACATGTCGCGCTTGGGCACCACTTCGTCCTCGGCCACCTGGCTGATCCAGTTGTGGGGCAGGTTGGGCCCGGTGAGAAACAGCGACTGGGGGTAGAAGTTGCCGATGTAGTCGCCAATGAACACCTTGCCGGAACTGGCGACGATCAAGTGCAGCTCGTATTCCTTGTGGAAATGCCAGCGCACCAGCGGGCAGGGAAAGCCGTGCTGCCGGTAGATGATGGACAGCCCGTTGTGGTCGTCCATCAACTCGTAGGAGGGGTCGGTGACTCTGGCTGTTCGGGTCATGGGCCTGGCGCTTTTATTGTTATCGCCACTGGATAATGCCCCCTTCGCCAGGCAGGTGCCACCCTGGCGTCTAACCGTTGCGGTTTTTTTCTTCGATCCACTGGGACATGTATTGAGTGCTTTTGTGCTGGTGGTGACGCAGCATGCTGCCGGTGAAATTGTCCCGGCGTCGTTGTGCCAGGTCTGCCCGGCAAGCGTTGATGCTGTCGATCAGCGCCGGCCCATGTACCTGTTGTCGGTAGCGGCTCGCCAGCAGCGCAAGGCCTGCGTGCTGGGCCTGGGTCCAGCGCGCCTGGTCGCTATACAACTGCACCGCCGCGCCGGCGATGCCTTTGGCGCTCTGGGCAATCGACCCGGGCCAGGGCATGTCGCCGTGCATGGCTTCGGCTCCCACGGGCGTGGTGACGTTGGGGGTACCGCAGAGCATGGCGTCGATCAGCTTGCCCTTGATCCCGGCGCCGAAACGCAACGGCGCCAGGCAGATGCGTGCCGCCGACATGACCTGCAAGGCGTCCTCGGCCCAGTTCATGATGTGAAAGCCCTGGGCCGGATTGTGCAATGCAGCGGCCTTGGGCGGGGTATAGGCGCCGTACAGGTGCAATTGTGCGCCGGGCAATTGCTGCCGGATCAGCGGCCAGATGGCGTTTTTCATCCAGAGCACGGCGTCCCAGTTCGGCGCGTGGCGAAAGTTGCCGATACTCAGGAAATGCGCCCGGTCCTCGAACGCTACCGACGGCTCACTGGGCAGGTCCAGCATCAACGGGCACCAGTGCAGCAGGTTGCGAGGCAGCTTGAAGTGTTCCACCAACAGTTCGATTTCAACCTCGGACACCATCAGGTTGAGGTCGCAGCGGTACAGGGCGGCGATTTCCCGCTTGGCCAGGTCGGTGTCGGCCATCCGTTGGAACTCCTCGCCCAGGGCCGGGGCGAAGAGGTCGCTGAAGTCCTCGCTCGCCTCATCGCGCTTCAGGCGCTCTTTCAGGCGTTGATGCCGGGCGTGACGCAGGCTTTGCAGATCGGAGGTCTCCAGCACCCGCAGGGCACCGGGGCAGTGCTTTTCGACGCGCCAGCCGAACTGTTCTTCCATCATGAACTGGTCGAACAGCACGATGTCCGGCGCAAGTGTCTGGATGAACACGTCGAAGCTGCTGCTATTGAGTTCGATGGGCACTTCGCGGATACCCAACGCAACCAGGTCGGCGCGCTGCTCGCCCGGGCCGGCCGGGCTGCTGAAGGTGATGTCCCAGCCTTGGCCGAGGAAGGTGTCGAGGATCTGCATGACGTGCCCACTGGCAGCCGATGAGCGCGGCTCGGGCCAGACATAGCCGATAACCAGGACTTTGGTGGCAGTGGGGTGATGCATGAGCAGGGGGTTCCTCGGAGCGAATCAGGCGCCATCGGCGCGCGGGGCGCCGATAGTGACCAAGAATGCGATCCGGCTCAAGCAAGAATGCGTTTGACCTTGTCCCGCAATTGATCGATGGAGAAGGGTTTGCCGATCACCGACATGCCTTCAGGCACATCGATACTTTCGGCATATCCGCTGGCAAACAGCACCGGCAGCTGTGGCCGCTCGAGTCGAGCCTGCTTGGCCAATTCGCGTCCGTCCATTACCGGCAGGCCGACGTCGGTCATCATCAGGGCGATGTCCTGTTGGTGGTCGCGCAAAAACTTCAGCGCCTGCTCACAACCGTCCGCCTCCAGCACCTGGTATTCCAGTTCTTCCAGCACGTCGACGATCAACATCCGCACAATGTCATCGTCTTCGACTACCAGGATGGTGGGCTGGGTGGCGGCAGGGGTGGTGGGCATAGTCGACATTCTCGAAAGATGGGAGCGGGAGGGGCACGGAAAAAAACGGCCTCATTCATGAGTAAGTGCCAAGGCGGCACAAGTTCCCTGGGTTGTACAAGAAAGGATCTATAGTACAAGAGCTGACAAGGATAGTCGCTTCCCTGCTATAAGACGGATTGTCGTGGGATTCGCCTCCTTGACTTGTCAGAAAATGTGGATCCAAGCGCGGTTTTTCGGGCAAACTCCACCGATTTCAACTGTCCACCAAGGCCCTCTCCATGACTCCTTCGTCTTCGGTCGACGAGCAAAGCTTTCGCAAACTCCTGAGCCGCAATATCAGCCTGCCGTTGGGCATGGGCGCCCTCAGCGCGGTGTTTTTTGTCATCCTTATCACGTACCTGCTGTCGGTGATCCAGTGGGTCGGCCATACCGACAGGGTGATCAATAACGCCAACGAAGCGCTCAAGCTGAGCGTGGACCTGGAAACCGGCATGCGCGGCTACCTGTTGAGTGGTGACGAGCACTTCCTCGACCCCTATGAAGTGGCCAAGCCACGGATTGCCGTGGCGTTGGACACATTGTTGGAATTGACAGCTGATAACCCCGTCCAGACCGACCGCCTGCACAAGATCCAAGCACTCCAGACGGAGTGGGCCAATTACGCTCAAAGCATGATCGACCTGCAACGTAGCAGCGGCGATTACCGGGGCGCGGTGAAGGCCGGGCGCGGCAAGCGCCTGACTGACGAAATTCGCCAGTCCTTCGAAGAAGTCGTCGAGACCGAGCAACAATTGCGCGCGGCCCGCAACCAGGATGTGCGCACCACCACCGTCTGGAGCATTGCCCTTTACCTGTTGTTCGTCGCAGCGGTCAGCGGGCTGCTGGCCTACGTCGGTCGCCGGGATCTGTTGAACCTGTCCGAAAGCTACAGCGCCAGCCTGAAAGTCCAGCAACGCAGCGCTTTGCACCTGGAGAAGCAGGCCTGGCTGCGTAACGGCCAGACGCAACTGGCCGAGCAGGTCCTGGGGCAACTGTCGCTGAACCTGTTGGGCCGCAACATCCTGCAGTTCTGTGCGAAATACCTGGGCGTCGCTGTCGCTGCGCTTTATGCGCGGGAAGAAAATGGAGTCCTCAGGCGTGTCGCCACCTACGGGCTGTCCCGGGAGGATGAAGAACAACAGCAGGTGATCGTCGCCGGCGAAGGCATCGCTGGCCAGGCCGTGCAGCAGGGGCGCCTTATTCGTCTGGACGACGTACCGAACGATTATCTGAAAGTCAGCTCCGGGCTGGGGCAAGGCCTGCCCAACAGCGTGCTGGTGGTGCCCACCAGTGACGATGACCGGATCAACGGTGTCATCGAACTGGGTTTCCTGCGGCCATTGACCGAGCGTGACGTCGAGCTGCTGGAGCTGATCGCCGGCAATATCGGCACCTCCATCGAAGCCGCCCGTTATCGCCAGCGCCTGCAGGAAGTCCTGGCCGAAACCCAGCAGTTGAACGAAGAGCTGCAAGTCCAGCAGGAAGAGCTCAAGACCGCCAACGAAGAGTTGGAAGAACAGTCGCGCATCCTCAAGGAGTCCCAGGCCCACCTGGAAGCCCAGCAACAGGAACTGGAGCAGACCAACGAGCAATTGGCCGAGCAGCGCGACGCCATGGACCAGAAGAACAGCGAATTGAACCTGGCCCAGATCCAATTGCAGGAGCGCGCCGAAGAGCTGCAGCGCTCGAGCAAGTACAAGTCCGAGTTCCTGGCCAATATGTCCCATGAGTTGCGCACGCCGCTCAACAGCTCGCTGATCCTGTCCAAGCTGCTGGCGGAAAACCCGCAGCACAATCTCAGCGAGGAGCAGGTCAAGTTTGCCGAGTCGATCTACTCCGCCGGCAACGACCTGCTGAACCTGATCAACGACATCCTCGACATCTCCAAGGTCGAGGCCGGAAAGCTGGAAGTGCGTCCGGAAAACACCAGCGTGCAGCGGCTGGTGGAAGGGCTGCAGGATATGTTCAAGCCGTTGGCGGCGGACAAGGGCCTGAGTTTCGAGGTCCAGGTGCTGCCCGATGCGCCGGCGATGCTCTACACCGATCGCCAGCGCCTGGAACAGGTGATCAAGAACCTGCTGTCCAACGCCGTGAAATTCACCGAGCAAGGTTCTGTCAGCCTGTCCGTGGCCGGTCAGCCAGGCTCGGGCATCGCGTTCATCGTGCGGGACTCCGGGATCGGCATCGCCGTCGATCAACAGCAAAGTATTTTCGAAGCGTTCCGCCAGGCCGATGGCACCACCAACCGTCGCTACGGCGGCACGGGCCTGGGGTTGTCGATTTCCCGGGACCTGGCCATGTTGCTGGGCGGTTCGATTTCGGTCTCCAGCGAGCCGGGGCAGGGCAGTGTGTTTACGCTGGTATTGCCTGAGCGTTATGTCGAGCCCGGTGACACGCCGATAGCGCCAATGACCTTCACCCCGACGGCCACCGCGCCGGCGTCTGTCGCGCCCAAGGCCGCAGCGGCGCCGCTGGTCGCCGAGGTGGACACGCCGATTGCCCGGTTCGCCGACGACCGCGACAAGGCGCCGTTCGACACCCGTTGCATCCTGGTGATCGAAGACGAGCCCAAGTTCGCCCGGATTCTGTTCGACCTGGCCCACGAGCTCGGGTACCAGTGCCTGGTGGCCCACGGTGCCGACGAAGGCTTCGACCTCGCTTTGCAACTGGCTCCCGACGCGATCCTGCTGGACATGCGCCTGCCCGACCATTCCGGACTGACGGTGTTGCAGCGGCTCAAGGAGCAGGCCGAAACCCGGCACATCCCGGTGCACGTGATTTCCGTCGAAGACCGTGTCGAAGCCGCCATGCACATGGGCGCTATCGGCTATGCCGTCAAGCCGACCACCCGTGAAGAACTCAAGGACGTGTTCGCCCGCCTGGAGGCCAAGCTGACCCAGAAGGTCAAGCGGGTGCTGCTGGTGGAGGACGATGATCTGCAGCGCGACAGTATTACCCGCCTGATCGGCGACGATGACATCGAGATCACCGCCGTTGGCTTGGCCCAGCAGGCCCTGGACCTGCTGCGGACCAATGTCTACGACTGCATGATCATCGACCTCAAGTTGCCGGACATGCTCGGCAATGACCTGCTCAAGCGCATGTCCAGCGAAGACATCTGTTCCTTCCCGCCGGTGATCGTCTACACCGGGCGCAACCTGACACGGGACGAAGAAGCCGAACTGCGCAAGTATTCACGCTCGATCATCATCAAGGGCGCCCGTTCGCCAGAGCGCTTGCTGGACGAGGTGACACTCTTTCTGCACAAAGTCGAATCCCGGTTGTCCCATGAACGACAGCGGATGCTCAAGACCGCCCGCAGCCGCGACAAGGTGTTCGAAGGCCGCAAGGTGCTGTTGGTGGACGACGATGTGCGCAACATCTTTGCCCTGACCAGCGCCCTGGAGGCGAAGGGGGCGATCGTGGTCATTGGCCGTAATGGCTTGGAGGCGATCGATCGCCTGAATGAATTCGACGACATCGACCTGGTGCTGATGGATGTGATGATGCCGGAGATGGATGGTTTCGAAGCCACCACGCTGATCCGCAAGGATCCGCGCTGGCGCAAGCTGCCTATCATCGCCGTGACGGCCAAGGCCATGAAGGACGATCAGGAACGCTGCCTGGCGGCGGGTTCCAATGACTACCTGGCCAAGCCGATCGATCTGGATCGTCTGTTCTCGCTGATTCGCGTGTGGTTGCCGAATATGGAAAGAATTTAGTGGAACGTGACACTGACATTGAACTTCGTTTGTTGATCGAAGCGATTTACCTCAAGTACAGCTACGATTTTCGCGATTATTCCGGCGCCTCCATCAAGCGCCGGGTCCACCATGCGTTGAGCCAGTTCGAGTGCAAGACCATTTCGGCCTTGCAGGAACGCGTGCTGCACGACCCGGGTGCATTCATGCAGTTGCTGCAGCTGCTGACGATCCCCGTCAGCGAGATGTTTCGCGACCCCTCGCATTTCCTGGCGATCCGCGAGGAAGTCGTGCCGCTGCTCAGGACGTACCCTTCGATCAAGATCTGGATCGCCGGTTGCAGCACGGGAGAGGAGGTCTACTCCATGGCGATCCTGCTGCGAGAAGAAGGCCTGCTGGACCGCACATTGATCTACGCCACCGACATCAATCCGCGCTCGTTGGAAAAAGCCAAGCAAGGCATTTTCTCCCTGGAAAACGTGCGCACCTATACGCAGAACTACCAGAACGCTGGAGGCCGGCGATCGTTTGCCGATTACTACACAGCCGCCTACGATTATGCGATGTTCGATAAAACCCTGTGCGAGAACGTGACCTTCGCCGATCACAGTCTGGCGACCGATAGTGTCTTTTCAGAAACTCAATTAATTTCATGTCGCAACGTGTTGATATATTTCAATAAAAAACTGCAAGATCGTGCATTTGGACTGTTCCATGAGTCCCTTTGTCACCGTGGTTTCCTGGTATTGGGCAGTAAGGAGACATTGGATTTTTCGGCTTACGGTCATCGATTCGAGCCGTTGGTCAAACAGGAACGGATCTATCGCAAGTTATGAACCAGACGAAGGACAGATCCAACTCGCCCATCGAGGCCATTGTCGTCGGTGCATCGGCCGGCGGCGTCGAAGCGTTGCTCAGGGTGTTCGGACACCTGCGCAAAGGTTTCGGCCTGCCCATCCTGGTGGTACTGCATTTGCCGAATGAGCGCGACAGCCAACTGGCCTCCGTGCTCGGCCATCGCCTGGCGGTGCCGGTGGCGGAAGCCCGGGACAAGCAGGACATCGCACCGGGTACCTTGTACGTCGCCACGCCCGGCTATCACTTGTCGGTCGAGGCCGACCGTTGCCTGTCGTTGAGCCTGGAGGAACCCGTACATCATTCGCGGCCGTCCATCGACGTACTGTTTGAGTCGGCCGCCGATGTCTATGGCGAGAAGTTGCTGGCCGTGGTAATGACCGGCGCCAATGGCGATGGCGCCCGGGGCCTGGCGAGGGTCAGGGCGCTGGGCGGGATCACCGTGGTCCAGGACCCCTCCGAAGCCCAGGTCGCGACCATGCCTGAAGCGGCGCTGGCCCTGCATGAGCCCGACCATATCCTTACTTTGCAAGGCATCGGCCAATTGCTGGCCGGGCTGGAATGAACCACATGCCAAGAGATATTCAAGCCAAACTGCTGATCGTCGACGATCTGCCTGAGAATCTGTTGGCCCTGGAAGCGCTGATCAGGGGGCCCGACCGCGAGGTCTTCAAGGCCCTGTCGGCGGACGAAGCCCTGTCCCTGCTGCTGCAACACGACTTTGCCCTGGCAATCATCGATGTGCAGATGCCCGAGATGAACGGTTTCGAGCTGGCCGAGCTGATGCGCGGCACGGAGAAGACCCGCAGCATCCCGATCATTTTCGTCAGCGCCGCCGGTCGTGAACGCAACTATGCCTTCACCGGTTATGAAAACGGCGCCGTGGACTTCCTGCACAAACCGCTGGACACCCAGGCCGTCAAGAGCAAGGTCAATGTGTTCGTCGAGCTGTATCGCCAGCGAAAGGCCATGAAGGAGCAAGTCGTAGCCCTCGAGCAGAGCCGGCGGGAACAGGAGATCCTGTTGCAGCAACTGGAGGCCACCCGCGGCGAGCTGGAGCAAGCGGTGCGTATGCGTGACGACTTCATGTCCATTGTCGCCCACGAGGTACGCACCCCCCTCAATGGCCTGATTCTCGAGACCCAATTGCGCAAGATGCACCTGGCCCGGGACAATGCCGCGGCCTTCAGCCTGGACAAGGTGCGGGCAATGGTCGAGCGTGACGAGCGCCAGATCAAGAGCCTGATCCGGCTGATCGAGGACATGCTGGATGTGTCGCGGATTCGTACCGGCAAGCTGTCGATCCGTCCGACCCGCTTCAACTTGACGGCTCTGGTGGAAAACCTGCTGCGCAACTTCCAGCCGCAGCTTGCCATCGCCGAGTGCTCATTGACCTGCCTGGCCGAGCCTGCGGTGGAGGGGCAGTGGGATGAGTTTCGCATCGAACAAGTGGTGTCGAACCTGTTGACCAATGCGCTGCGCTACGGTGGCAAGAGCCCGATCGAAGTGCGCGTCTACAAGACGCCCGAGCATGCCTGCATCGAGGTCCGGGACCACGGCATCGGCATCAGCGAGGAGAACCAGAAACGTATCTTCCAGCAGTTCGAGCGCGTATCGTCCAAGGCGGCCGCTTCGGGCCTGGGGCTGGGGCTGTTCATTTCCGAGCAGATCGTCACGGCCCATGGCGGGACGATCACGGTCGACAGTCGCCTCCATGAAGGGGCGTTGTTTCGTGTTTGCCTGCCCTTGCAGAAAACTGTCTTGGACAAAACCGCCGAACAGACGCAACCTCTGAGAGACCCTAAGGTCGTATCAGCAGCTATTGATCGAACAAAGGCTTCTCATGAGTGAAGATGCGCAAGATGTTGTATTGATCGTCGAGGATGACCCGTCGATCCTGATGGTGCTGTCTGCCTACCTGTCGGGCGAGGGATACCGGGTGCTGCAGGCCGAAAACGGTGACCAGGCGTTCGAGATCCTGGCGAGCAAGCCGCATCTGGACATGATGATTACCGACTTCCGCCTGCCGGGCGGTATTTCCGGGGTGCAGATCGCCGAGCCTGCGGTCAAGTTGCGACCCGAGCTGAAGGTCATCTTCATCAGTGGTTACGCGCAGGAAGTGCGCGACACCGATAGCCCCATTACCCGCAAGGCTCCGATCCTGGATAAACCGTTCGACCTGGATGAGCTACAGCGCATCATGCAGTCGATGTTGTCGTAGGTAGGTGAGGGGGGCATATCCCGGCAGATCAGGCGCCCCAATGCCTGCCCATCGCCTCAGACCTTGATCATCTCCCGTACCTTGGCCGTCAACAAATCAAACGTGAACGGTTTGGTGATCATCTGCATCCCAGGGTCAAGGAAGCCGCCGCGTACCGCCGCATGCTCGGCGTAGCCGGTGATGAACAGTACCCGCAGGTCCGGGCGTACCTGCCGGCCGATTTCCGCCAATTGCCGACCATTCATGCCGGGCAGGCCTACGTCGCTGATCAGCAGGTCGATGCGTTGGCCTGACTCGAGGATAGGGACCGCGCCATTGGCGTCGGCCGCTTCCACAAAGGCATAACCCAGTTCGCTCAACACCGCGCTCACCAGCACCCGCACCGCCGGATCGTCCTCGACGATCAGCACGGTTTCGCCGTCCTGTGCATACGGCGCATGTTGGGTGGTGACCTGGGGTTCGTGGACTTCTTCACCGCGGAAGCGCGGCAGGTACAGGTTCACGGTGGTGCCTTTGTCGACTTCGCTGTCGATGGTCACGTGGCCACGCGACTGCTTGCTGAAGCCATAGATCATCGACAGGCCCAGCCCGGTGCCCTGGCCGATCGGCTTGGTGGTAAAAAACGGATCGAAAGCGCGGCCGATCACCGCTTCGGGCATGCCACAACCGGTGTCCTGCACGCTCAGCACCACATAGTCGCCGGGCTCCAGGTTGGTGTAGGCATCGGTGAAGTCGGCGTCCAGGTGTCGGTTGCAAGTCTGCACCACCAGGTTTCCGCCGTTGGGCATGGCATCCCGGGCATTGAGCACCAGGTTGAGCAGGGCGCTTTCCAGTTGGTTGGGGTCAGCCTCGGCGACCCAGAGCTGTTCGTCCAATCGCATGTCCAGGCGAATGCTTTCGTTGAGGCTGCGTTGCAGCAGCTCGCCCATGGACAGCACCAGCGTATTCATCTGGACGGCCTTGGAGTCCAGCGATTGCCGTCGGGAAAATGCCAGCAGGCGATGGGTCAGGCCGGCGGCGCGGTTGGCCGAGGTCACGCCCAGGTCGATCAGGCTGTCCAGATCCTCGGTACGGCCACGAGCCAGGCGTCGACGCAGCAGTTCGAGGCTGCCGATGATCCCGGTGAGCATGTTGTTGAAGTCGTGGGCGATACCGCCGGTCAACTGGCCGACCGCTTCCATTTTTTGCGACTGGCGCAGAGCCTCTTCGTTGTGACGCAACTGGGCGGTACGTTCTTCTACCTGCTGCTCGAGGGTTTCAAGGGTGGTCTGCAGGCGCAGTTCACTGTTGCTGAGGTCGATCAGGCGGTCGCGGGCTTCGTACTGCCTTCGACGACCCCGCAGGGCGGTGGTCACCAGACTGATCAGGGTCACAGGATGGAAAGGACGCTCGAGGAAGGTCACGTTGCCCAATTGCGTACCGATACGGGCCGCCGGGTTCTGTTCCGGCCCGCCGTGATGGGTCAACAAGACAATGGGCAGGTCGGACCAGGTTGGCTGCTGTTCGATTTGCAGGAACAGCGTTTCCAGGTCGGGCCCTACCAAAGCCTCCGAAGAAATCACCAGCAGGCCGGCACCGCTTTCCAACTCTTCGCACAAATGGCCCAGGTGGCGGCAGATGAGGCCGGCAAAACCGGCTTCATTGAGGATCATCAAGGCGATCTGGCTGTCCCGTCCCAGCGGCGCGAGGATCAACGCCCGCTCGGACAGCGGCTCGGCCAGCGTCACCGGTGTTCATCCTTGAGCAGCGGGTTGCTCTCGCCCATGTAGGTGGGAACTCCGCGCAAGACGCCTTGGAACGCCTCCAGTGGCTCGCCGATGGTCATCCCCAAGCCGCTGATGCGGTATTCGCGGATGGTCGACTCGTGGCTGCCGGTGCGTTTCTTGATGATGGAGATCGCCCGGCGAACCTTGCCCAGTGCTTCGAAATAACGCAACAGAATCACCGTGTCGGCCAGGTAAGTAATGTCCACGGGCGCCTGCATGTCGCCGACCAGGCCGTGCTGGGCGACGGTCATGAAGGTCGCCGCGCCCTTGCGGTTGAGATAGAGCAGCAATTCATGCATGTGCAGTACCAGGGCGTTCTCTTCCGGCATGGCCGCCTGATAACCGTTGATACTGTCGATGACCACGGTCTTGATGTTGCCCTCATCGACGCAACGGCGCACGCGATGGGAGAACTCGCCGGGGGACAACTCGGCCGCGTCGACCTGTTCGATCAGCAGGTTGCCGGTCTCTAGCAGGGCCTGCAGATCGATGCCGATGTTTTTCATGCGCTCGAACAGCAAGCCCAGCTCTTCGTCGAAGATGAACAGCGCGGCCTTCTCGCCACGATGCACGGCGGCTGCGGCAAAAATCAGCGCGATCAGCGACTTGCCGGTACCCGCGGGGCCCAGGATCAAGGTGCTGGACCCCGTCTCGATACCGCCGCCCAGCAATGCATCCATTTCGGCGATGCCGCTGGAGAGTTGCTGGCGCAGATACTGTCCACGGTGTTCGGCGGCTACCAGGCGCGGGAAGACGTGCACGCCGTCGCCCATGATGGTGAAGTCATGGTAACCGCCGCGGTACTTCTGCCCGCGATACTTGACCACCCGGATCCGCCGCCGCTCGGCGCCGTAGTTGGGAGTCAGCTCTTCCAGGCGAATCACCCCGTGGGCGACGCTGTGCACGGTCTTGTCCAGGGATTCGGTGGTCAGGTCGTCGAGCAACAGGACCGTGGCGTCGTAGCGCACGAAATAATGCTTGATCGCCAGGATCTGGCGACGATAGCGCAGGGAGCTTTGCGCCAGCAGACGGATCTCCGACAGGCTGTCGAGTACGACCCGGGTCGGCTTGACCCGTTCGACCACTTCGAAAATCTGCCGCGTCGCTTCGCCCAGTTCCAGGTCCGAGGAGTACAGCAGGCTCTGCTGGTGCTCGGCATTGAGCAGGCTTTCGGGCGGGGTCAGCTCGAAAATATGAATATTGTCATCCAGCGTCCACCCGTGGGAGGTCGCGCCCTGACGCAGTTCACGCTCGGTTTCCGATAGCGTGATGTACAACGAGCGCTCGCCAGCCTTGGCGCCGGCTAACAGAAAATGCAACGCGACCGTGGTCTTACCAGTCCCGGGTTCCCCCTCGAGCAGGAACACATGGCCGCGGGACAAACCACCAGAGAGGATATCGTCCAGTCCCTCGATGCCGGTGGCGGCTTTTGCACTGATCAACTCGTTAGATGTAGACAAAAATAGCCCTCTCATGACTAGGGAAGTGGGCAGCAGGCGGGGTAACGCCTGAAATCGACTGCCTGAACACTTGACCTTTGGCGGTGATGGCGGTTCCGCTTACATCGACAAAACGCGGTGCACTGCACAACTTTGTAGGCGCTGTCGAGCGAAACGAGGCTGCGATCTTTCACCAGGCAATTGAGTCGCAAGTGAACAAGCAACCAGAAGATCGCAGTCTTCGGCAGCGCCTACAGGCCCTGTTGCAGCGCCGGGTCATCGGGGTTCAACTGTTCCAGTTTCGCCAACAGGATCTGCACATTCTGCAACTGACCGGTTTCCTTCCAATAGTTGATCAGCAACACCCGGGCCTTGCGGTCGGCGGGGTAGCGCTGGACGATTTCCTGCAACTGCTTCTGCGCGGCTTCCACTTCCTGTTCGGCATGCAAGGTGGTCGCCAGGTCATAGCGGTAATGCCGGTTCTCGGGTTCCAGTTCCACGGCTTTTGCCAGACCGAGCACCGCATACTCGCTCTGGCCGTGTTGCAGCAGCCACATGCCCAGCGCATGTTGCAGATAAGCCGACGGTGGCTGGGTTTGCAACTGTCGGGCGAGCAATTGTCGTGCGGCTTCGCCCTGGCCTTGTTTGTCCAGCACTTCGATCTGCATGACCAGCGCCGGGAGATTGTCCGGTTGCAGGCGCAAGGCCTGCTCAAGGGCCAATTGGGCTTTCTTCAATTCGGCGTTGTGCAGGTGCAGCCGAGCGAGCTGGTAGTGGGCGTCCGCGGTTTTCGGACCGTCCTCGAGCACCTGCTCCCAGGTATCGATGGCGATCTGCATCGCGCCGAAATACAAGCCGAGGTCATCCGGCGAGAGGCCCAACAGGGCATTCACGGCAGCGAACCGGACATTCGGGTCGTCATCATCCAGAAGTGGGCCGAGCAACAGGCTGCGCTGGCCCGTCGGCACCAGCCCGACGACGCTGCCGATGGCGGCCTGACGCACGTCCGGTGATTCGCTGTGCAGGTCCGCGTCCGCCAGTTTCAGGGCTTGCGGGCTGGGGTAGTTGGGCAGTTCGGCGTGCAGCCACACACGGCGCTTGGGTGAGAGGTCTGGACGCCCCAATTGCTGGTAAAGCATGCGCGCCGCCCCCGGCTGTCCGTTGCGGGCGCTTTCCAAGGCTTCACTGTAACCACGCTTGATCGCTTCGGGGATTTGCGGCGTGGTGCTGCGTAGCCACACCGCGACAAGACCGATCAACAACAGGGCACAGAGACTGAGGAGCAGATAGCGGCGGCGAGGCGAGGGCATGCAGGGAATCCATTACCAGAAGCGTGAAATGTCGCAAGCTTCGGTCAGGTGGCGGCTTGAGTCAAACCTTGTCACAGCGGTAGCGGACCTGTGGGAGGGGGACCCAACCCTGTACCCACCCGAGACCCCTGTGAGAGCCGGGCTTGCTCACGATGGCGGTTGCGCCTCCGACATCACCGCCAACTGACCCACCGCTATCGCGAGCAAGCGCGCTCCCACAATGGTCATGCCTGAACGGCTGGGACACCATGGCCCTGCGCTGGTAGATGACGTGGCCGGCCACCGACGTTCATGGCCGTGGGTTCACGGGATCTGTTTCTGGAGGAAGATGTTGCCTATGCACGGCGTCTGTCCTGATCGAAAGACTTGGGTTGATTGATCGCTTCGGCTAAGCGGCAGCGATCAGTGCTCCTTGTTGGCGCAGATGCGATTGGAAACGATCGGCATAGTCTTCGACAACGGCATTCCTTACGCTGGAGCGCGCCTCAAGCGCCTCAAGCGCCTCACGCCAAGCCGAAATGCGCGGAAGGCCGTCGAAAATCTGGTGTGCGACAGTTGCGTCGATACTCTCGAAGTAACGGAAAAGCGGCGCATAAACCGCATCAACCATTCCAAAGGCCGAGCCATCGAAGAACGGCCCCACGCCTATTTCTGACTCCAGTTTGCCGAGCCGTTCGCGAAATGCGGTGCGCTTGGCATCTGCGGTCGCAGAGTCACGAGCGTGGAGAAACTGCCAGGCTTCAGCTTGAGTCTGCGACGCGAACTCGATCCACGCGCGATTCCGGGCGCGAGCTAACGCATCAACGGGGTACATCGGCGCGCCATCTTGGGTTTCGTCGAGGTACTCGCAGATGACCATGCTTTCGAATAGGATCGCATCTTCCGCATTGTCCTGGCGCACCTTGAGCACGGGGACCTTGCCGGTTGGCGAAACGGCCAGGAACCAGTCTGGCTTGGCTGATAAATCGACATTTATCCGATCGAATTGGATGCCCTTTTCAAGAAGCACAATTGCGGCGCGCTGTACGAATGGGCAGAGTGGGTGGCTTATTAGCGTAAGAGCGTTCATTGCTTTTAGTGGCTCTGGATGGTTTATCAAGCGCAAACAGCGACAGAGGTTTCCCGCGTGCCGCTGTTTGCACAGTCTGGATTGGACTCGTTCGTCGCTGAGTGCCGAGGTGGGCGTTCAGTACCTGATTAACTCAGCCCAGGCGATGTTGCATTCGCGCAATTCTTGAGCGGCGCGCTTAGCCATTCAGCAGGCGGCCGCCGTCAAGGACGATTTCAGAGCCGACCGTCCAGCGCGACTCGTCGGATGCCAGATACAGCACTGCTTTGGCGACCTCGTCGGAGGTACCGAAGCGCCCAAGCGGAATGGTTGCCGCGATCTCTTTGTTAAGCTGCTCGCGATAAGCCTGCGGAATACCGAGCTTGTCGTAAAGTGGTGTCTCGACGGGGCCAGGGCTCACTGCGTTGACACGGATGCCACGGCCCAGCAATTCGGTCGAGAGCGTCTTCGACATGTTCAGCAAGGCGGCTTTCGTTGCGGCATACACGGACGAGCGATCTGCGCCTGCATGCGCGCTTACGGAAGTAGTCAACACTACGGAAGCAGGATTTGCGAAGACCGGCAACAGCGCCTGCATCAGGAAGTACGGCCCTTTGACGTTGATGTCGAAAGAGCGGTCGAACATATCTTCCGTCCATTCCTCGATGGGCAGCCAGACGGATACGCCAGCATTGAGGAAGGCAACGTCAAGTTGGCCGTAGTGTTCCTTGATGACTTGTGCCAGCTCCTTTTGTGCGGCAACGCTGGCCGAGTCGGCACGCAGCACCGGCACTTCCGGGCCCAATTCGGCCTGGGCCTTTGCAATCGAATCGGGGTTGACACCCGTTACGATCACGCGAGCACCCTCCGCCAGGAACTGCTTTGCCGTTTCCAGCCCGATGCCACTGGTGCCGCCAGTGATGAGAGTACGTTTACCTTGCAAGCGCGACATTTGAATTCTCCGGTGAATGACGACCACCGCGGTCGACATGGAGAAATATGCGCTCATGCTTCGTATCGGATAAGACTGCCTATTCGCATATAATTCATGCAAATCAGGCATGAATTAAGGTGGGGAAGTGGACCGATTTCTTTTGATGACATGCTTCGCGCGTGCTGTAGAAACTGGGAGCTTTTCGGCGGCAGGGCGCGATCTAGGGTTGGGGCAACCCAATGTAAGCCGCTATGTAGCGGCTCTGGAGGATCATTTGCAGACGCGCTTGCTCCACCGGTCTACGCGCAAGCTATCCTTGACGCCGGAGGGCGAACGCTACTATGCGGACATCCGGCGCATCCTGGATGCGGTGGATGAATCCGAATCTTCCTTCAGGAACAACATCGTCCCATCGGGACTCTTGCGCGTAGCCTGTCCGACAGCTCTCGCACACGCGTTTGTACTGCCGCATGTGCCGGCCTTTTTGGAGCGCTACCCTCAATTGATCTTGGATCTGCAACTCAACGATCGATACGTAGACCTGGTCAATGAAGGTACCGAACTCGCCATTCGCATAGGACAGCTGGAGGACAGCTCCTTGCGCGCCCGGCCTCTTGGATGGTACGACCGGGTCTTCGTCGCCAGCAAGGACTACTTGGCTAAACGCGGAGTTCCACAGACCCCGGATGATCTACGCGACCACGACTGCATCATCTACACCTTACTGTCGTCCGGGGCGACCTGGCGATTCCGTGACGCGGACATTCCGATTGCCGGCAGGCTCAGGGTCAACTCGCCAGACGCTGTCAGTGCGGCGGTCGTGGCAGGCCTGGGTGTGGCGCATGGACCTGCGTGGCTGTTTGAGGGCGGGCTGAACAGCGGGAGATTACAGTTCATTCTTACCAACCATACGGCTCCCCCTGTCCCCGTGCAGATGGTTTATGTCGCCAATAGACTGCTCCCCACGCGGGCTATCGTGTTCATGGATTTTATGGCTGACGTGTTTTCAAAGATTCCAGCCTTGAACGGCAGCACCCCTCTGCCGACTCTGCTGGAGTCATCGTCAAACAAAAAAAGCCCCGCGTCCAAATGAACGCGGGGCAAAGAATTGGTTGGTTGCGGCCAACCAAAGGAGCTCGGTTGAGCAGGGCGGCTCAGTTGCTGGCAACGGTTTCCGGTTTCCAGCCGCCACCCAGGGCCTTGTAGATCGCGACGATGCCGCGGTACAGGTCCACTTCGGCCTGGGCCTGGGTATCTTCGGCGGCCAGGCGTTCACGTTGGGCATCGAGCAGCACGAGGAAGTCCACGGTGCCTTCGCGGTAGCGAATCTCGGCCAGGTCGGCGGCGGCGCGGCTCGATTCACTCTGGCGGATCAGTGAAATCAGTCGTTGCTGACGCTTGCCGTAGTCGCTGAAGGCGTTTTCCGATTCTTCCAGGGCCAGCAGTACTTGCTGTTCGTAAGTCGCCAGGGCGCCGTCCGCCTCGGCGTCGGCACCGCGCAAGCGCGCCCGCACGCTGCCCAGGTCGAAAGCGGCCCAGGTAATGCTCGGGCCCAGCGCCCAGGCGTTGGCGGCCGAGGAGCCGATCTGCGAACCGCGTCCAGCCGTGAAACCGAGGAAACCGCTCAGGCTGACCCGTGGGAACAGATCGGCCTTGGCCACGCCGATGCGCGCCGTGGCGGCGGCCAGTTGGCGCTCGGCACTGAGAATGTCCGGGCGTCGTTGCAGCAGTTCACCCGGATCACCGATGGGCAGGGCCTTGGCGATGGCTGGCAACTGTTTCGGGCTCAAGTCCACGCTGAGTTTGTCCGGGCGCTCGCCCAGCAACGTGGCGATGCGGTTGCGTTGGCGCACCTGTTCGGCCTGCAGTTGCGGCACGCTGGCCTCTACAGACGCCAGGCGGGCATCGGCACGGACCACGTCGAGCTGATCGCCGACACCGGCATCGCGCAGGCTTTCGGTGATCTTGCGCGAGTCCTGCTGATTCTTCAGGTTGGCCAAGGCGATCTTTTCCCGCAGTTGCGCGCCGCGCAACTGACCGTAGGCGTCCACCAGTTCGGCGATCATCGTCACCTGCAACTGATAGAGGTCGGCTTCGACCGCCTGCTGATCGGCATCGGTGGCTTCCAGGTTACGCCGGATGCGTCCGAACAGGTCCAGCTCCCAGGCCATGTCCAGGCCCAGGTCGTAACGCTCGGTGCTGACCCGGTCGGTGGTCTGCCCAGGAATCTGGCCTTTGCCCAGGTCGCTGCTGGCGCGGCTGGTGATGGTTGGCATGACGTCATTACTGGCGTCATCGCGAATCGCCCGGGCGGCACGCAAGCGAGCAAAGGCGACGCGCAACTCGCGGTTGCCATCCAGGGAACGGGTCACCAACGCGTTGAGGGTCGGGTCGTCGAACTGCTGCCACCAGACGCCCTCGAAGCGGGCGCGGTCGAAATTCTTCTGGCCGGCGGCACCGTCGGTGGCGGTGGTGATGTTCGCTGTTTCTGTTTGCGGTGCCTTGTAGTCCGGGCCTACGGCGCAGGCACTCAGTGCCAGAACCAGCAAGCTCGGCATGAACGCTTTCAAACTCATTGTTGCGCCTCCAGTTTCAAAGCCCGGGCCGCCTTGCGGGCCTCGCTGCGCTCGACGAAGTTGCGGATCAGTACATAGAACACAGGGGTGAGCAGCAGGCCGAAGAAGGTCACGCCGAGCATCCCGGAGAACACCGCCACACCCATGGCATGACGCATTTCCGCACCTGCGCCGCTGGAGAACACCAGGGGCACCACGCCCATGATGAAGGCGAAGGAGGTCATCAGGATCGGCCGCAGACGCAGGCGGCAGGCTTCGAGGACCGCCGCCAGCGGGTTCATGCCTTCGAGCTGTTTATCCTTGGCGAACTCGACGATCAGAATCGCGTTCTTGCAGGCAAGCCCCACCAGTACGATCAAGCCGATCTGGGTAAAGATGTTGTTGTCGCCACCGGAGAGAATCACCCCGGTAATCGCCGACAGCAGAGTCATTGGTACGATCAGGATCACCGCCAATGGCAGGCTCCAGCTTTCGTACTGTGCCGCGAGCACCAGGAACGCCAGCAGTACGCAGAGCGGGAACACGAACAGCGCGGTGTTGCCCGAGAGGATCTGCTGGTACGTCAGGTCGGTCCACTCGTACGTCATGCCGTTGGGCAGTTCCTCCTTGAGCAGTTTCTCGATGGCCTTTTCAGCCTGGCCGGAGCTGTAGCCAGGGGCAGCGGCACCGTTGATTTCAGCGGTGATGAAGCCGTTGTAGTGCATCACACGGTCTGGCCCCGAGGTGTCGCTGACCTTGATGAAGGTCGCCAGCGGGATCATCTCGCCACGGTTGTTGCGCACCTTGAGCTGGCCGATCTGGTCCGACTCGAGACGGAACTGCTGCTCGGCCTGGACGTTGACCTGGTAGGTGCGACCGAAGCGGTTGAAGTCGTTGGCATACAGCGAACCCAGGTAGATCTGCAGGGTGTCGAAGATGTCGCTGACGGCCACGCCGTGGGTCTTGGCTTTTTCACGGTCGATGGCGGCATCGACCTGGGGCACGTTCACGGTGTAGCTGGTGAACAACCCGGCCAGTTCCGGCACGCTGCGGCTCTTGGTGATGATGTTCATGGTTTCTTTGTACAGCTCGTCGTAGCCCAGGTTGCCCCGGTCCTCGATTTGCAGGCGGAAACCACCGATCGTGCCCAGGCCCTGTACCGGCGGCGGCGGGAAGATCGCCATGTAGGCTTCCTGGATCTCCGAGTACTTGCCGTTCAAGGCACCGGCGATGGCGCCGGCCGACATGCTCGGGTCCTTGCGCTCGTCGAAGGGCTTGAGGGTCACGAACACGATGCCGGCGTTCGGGCTGTTGGTGAAACCATTGATCGACAGGCCGGGGAAGGCCACGGCGCTTTCAACACCGGGTTGCTTGAGGGCCAGGTCGGACATGCGCTTGATCACGTCTTCGGTGCGATCCAGGCTTGAGGCGTCCGGCAGTTGGGCGAAGGCCACCAGGTATTGCTTGTCCTGGCCGGGCACGAAGCCGGTCGGGGTGGTGGAGAAGCCGAAGAACGTCAGCACCATCAGGCCAGCGTAGAGCACCAGGGCGATGCCGCTGCTGCGGATCACCCGAGCGACGGTGCCCACGTAGCCATGGCTGGCACGCTCGAAGAAGCGGTTGAACGGACGGAACAGCCAGCCACCGAATATCTTGTCCAGGAATTTGGAGAAACGGTCCTTGGGCGCGTCATGGCCCTTGAGCAGCACCGCGGCCAGGGCCGGCGACAGGGTCAGGGAGTTGACCGCCGAGATTACCGTGGAGATGGCAATGGTCAGGGCGAACTGTTTATAGAACTGACCGGTCAGGCCGCTGATGAACGCCGCCGGAACGAAGACCGCGCACAGCACCAGGGCGGTGGCGATGATCGGACCGGTCACTTCGCCCATGGCGCGCTTGGTCGCCTCCACGGGGGAGAGTCCCAGCTCGATGTTTCGCTCGACGTTCTCCACCACCACGATGGCGTCGTCCACCACGATACCGATCGCCAGGACCAGGCCGAACAGCGACAGGGCGTTCAACGAGAAGCCGAACAGGTGCATCACCGCGAACGTACCGATCAGCGAAACCGGCACTGCCACCAGGGGGATGATCGAGGCCCGCCAGGTCTGCAGGAACAGGATCACCACCAGCACCACGAGAATCAGGGCTTCGAACAGGGTGTGGACCACCGCTTCGATGGAGCCCCGGACGAAGATCGTCGGGTCATAGACGATGCTGTAGTCCATCCCGGCCGGGAAGCCTTTCTTCAGTTCGTCCATCTTGGCGCGAACGTCGTTGGATATCTGGATGGCGTTGGAGCCCGGACGCTGGAAGATCGGGATCGCCACCGCCGGCTGATTGTCCAGCAACGAGCGCAGGGCGTATTGGCTGGAACCCAGCTCGACCCGGGCGATATCCTTCAGGCGCGTGATCTCGCCGTTGGCGCCGGAACGAATGATGATGTTCTCGAACTCTTCCTCATTCACCAGGCGACCCTGGGTATTGATCGACAGCTGGAAGGATTGGGCATTGGGCGATGGCGGCGCCCCCAGGGCACCGGCCGCGACCTGGCGGTTCTGTTCACGGATCGCGGTGACCACGTCGGTGGCGGTCAGGTTGCGCGAGGCGGTCTTGTTCGGATCCAGCCAGACCCGCAGGGAGTAGTCACCCATGCCGAACAGCTGTACATCACCTACACCGCCCAGGCGCGCCAGCTCATCCTTGATGTTGAGCAGGGCGTAGTTGGACAGGTAGAGCATGTCGTAGCGTTTGTCCGGCGAGGTCAAGTGCACGACCATGGTCAGGTCGGGCGATGCCTTGTCCACCGTGATGCCGATCCGGGTCACTTCTTCCGGCAGCTTGGGCTCGGTCCGGGTGACGCGGTTCTGCACCTGCACCTGGGCGTTGTCCAGGTCGGTGCCCAGGGCGAAGGTGATGGTCAAGGTGATCTTGCCGTCAGCGGTGGACTGCGAGGACATGTACAGCATGTTCTCGACGCCGGTGATGGCTTGTTCCAGGGGCGCGGCCACGGTTTCGCCGATGACCTTGGGGTTGGCGCCAGGGAAGTTGGCGCGTACGACCACGGTCGGCGGCACGACTTCCGGGTATTCGCTGATCGGTAGCTGGAACAGCGAGATGGCGCCGGCGATCAGGATCAGCAGCGAAATCACCGCTGCGAAGATCGGCCGCGAAATGAAGAACTGGGAAAATTTCATCTTGGATTCAGTCCCTTAACCGCGTGGGGTCGCAGCGGCCAGTTTGCCTGCCGAGCCTGACGCCGCCTTGGATGGCGCGACTTGGGGCAGGTTGCTGGCTTCGAGCGCTTTACGTTGTTGTGCCAGGGCGGCAATGGTTTCGTCGCTGGCCATCGGCACGGTTTCAGGCGTGACCGGTGCCCCCGGACGAGCCCGTTGCAGCCCCTTGACGATGATGGTGTCGTCCTTGCTCAAGCCGTTGCGCACGATGCGCAGGCCTTCGATCTTCGGCCCCAGCTCGACAGCGCGGTAGGCCGGCTTGTTGTCGGCGTCCATCACCAGCACGAATTTCTTGCCCAGGTCGGTGCCCACGGCTTCGTCATTGATCAGCACGGCAGAGTAGGTGCCACTGCCCACCAGTTTCAGGCGGGCATACAGGCCTGGGGTATAGGCGCCGTCCTTGTTGTCAAACACGGCGCGACCGCGGATGGTGCCGGTCTGCGGGTTGACCTGGTTGTCGACGAAGTTCATCTGCCCCTGGTGCGGGTTGCCGTCTTCGTTGGACAGGCCCATGTAGACCGGTGTGGCCTGGCCGCGCTGGCCCTGGCGGGCGAGTTGGGTGTACTTGAGGAAGACACGCTCGTCGGCGTCGAAGTAGGCGTAGACCTTGTCGGTGGACACGACGCTGGTCAGCGGCGTGACGTCGGCGGTCACCAGGTTGCCGGCGGTGATGTCCGCCCGGCTGACGCGACCGCTGATGGGCGAGGTGACCCGGGTAAAGCTCAGGTTCAGTTTCGCCAGGTCCAACTGCGCCTGGATAGCCGCGGCGGCGGCACGGGCTTCCTGGGCGGCGCTGGTGCGCGAATCCGCCAACTCGGCGGAAATGGCGTTGCTCAAGCGCAGGCGTTCGCCGCGCTGGGCTTCGTTCTCGCTGCGGGTGGCGGTGGCGCGGGCTTGAGCCAGTTGGGCTTCGAGGCGACGGACTTCAGCCTGGAAGGGGCGTGGGTCGATCTGGAACAACAGGTCGCCTTTCTTGACCAGCGCGCCTTCGGTGAAGGCCACTTCGTCGATCTGCCCGGAAACCCGCGGGCGGATCTCGACGGTTTCTGGCGCCTCGAGGCGGCCGGTGAACTCATCCCATTCGTTGACGGGCTGCTCCAATACCTTGGCCACACTGACTTTGGCCGGCGGCATGGACGCTGCCGTGTCGGGAGTCTTGCCGCAGGCGCTCATCACCAGCACCGCCAGCAGCGCGAGGGGAAAACGCAGTTTTGAAAGTGAATGTTCCATGGATAGCATCCGCCAATGTATTGAGAATGGGCGGATGATGCGTGGCGCAAGGCACAGGAACGAATCGAATGAAGCAAAGGTAACTATCATTCAGAATGATATAAGCCATCGATGAGGGCTCTAGTCCGGCTTCCCTCGCCACAGTCTACTGCGGCAAATAAAGGTCATGGACACGCTTGACGGTCCCATCCGCGCGAAGCGCTTCAACCGCGTCGCGCAGATGCTCGACCATTTCCGGCGAGCATTGCTTGGAGCAGGCCAGGTAAAGGTCGGCGTTGCTGCCAACCGAACTCATGAGCAGTTTGCGCTTGGACACCTTCGGCCAGATGTAACGACTCTCCGGCACGCCGTTGAACCAGGCATCGATACGCCCCATCAACAGCATCTGGGCGGGATTGTCGCCGATGGCCAATGGATAGATCTGCTCGTCGCTGAACCCTTCGCTGCGCAGGATATCTTCCTGTGCACTGCCCAGGCCGACGCCGATCTTGCGGTAGGTTTCTTTCGCTTGGGCGAAGCTGCTCACCCGCCGCTCGAGGCTGAAAAAGGCGCGCTCCATGGGCATGATCGAGGCGATCCAGGTGAAGCGATCCTCACGAGTGGGGATGCGCGACAGGGGGGTGATCAAGTGGTCATGTTCTTCGCTGACATGCTTTTGTGCCCGGGCCCAGGGAAGCACATGGACCTTTACGGTGTACCCGGCCCTGGTCATGGCCGCCACGGCGACATCGCCCACGATGCCGTGGCCCCTGGGGTCGTTGACGAAGGTCAGCGGCGGTGCGTCGAGAATGTGCAGTTCAATGACCGGAGGCTCAGCGCCCGCCTCATGGGAAGCCAGCAGCGGCAGTAACAGACAAAGCCGGTAAAGCGCTTTGGTTGAGGCGTTCAAAACGCGTGTAGTCGGGCTCATGGACGGATACTTCAGGCATTGAAAGTGGTGCGCCAATCCCGGCGTACGGGCGCCGGGAACAACGTCTACAGGCCAGCTTCTTTATAGGGTGCGGCGCATGATGCAGCGATCCAGCAGGATTCGCCAGAACCGTTCCATCCCATCACGTCAGTGCCGCTGCCTTGGCCCGACTGTGCTTCTGAAGGTATAGATCATTTACTCGGCGCAAGCGGCTAATTTGGATGTGTACCTGCACGGCGGACCTCCGGTGCAAGGTCCTGCCGCGAAAGTCCCGTCCGTTCCCGGCATCGGTTGGACACGGACTGTAGGGTTTTCTTGCCGCAAGCGCGGCGCTACGATGGTCCGACCTCACACGTAAGAGGATTTTCGATGAGCCTTTCTCCGTTTCATCTGGCGATTCCGGTCTACGATCTTGCCGCCGCCCGTACCTTCTATGGTGAAGTGTTTGGCCTGGAAGAAGGCCGTTCCAGCAGCCAGTGGGTCGATTTCAATTTCTACGGTCACCAACTGGTGATTCATGAGCAACCCAAGACCGCTTCCCAGGAAAGCGCCCAGAGCAATCCAGTGGACGGGCACGATGTGCCGGTCCCGCACTTTGGCGTTGTTCTGGCTTGGGAGGCGTGGGAGGCACTGGCTGAACGATTGAGATCTTTCGGTACGGAGTTTGTGATTGAACCCTACGTCCGCTTCAAAGGGCAGGTTGGCGAGCAAGCCACGATGTTCCTGTTCGATCCGTGTGGCAATGCCCTTGAATTCAAGGCATTCAAGGATATGAGCCAGCTTTTTGCCAAATGATACGGATAAATCGGGAGCCCTTGTGGCGAGGGAGCAAGGCGCGGGTAACTGACGGACGGTTGTTTTGTGACTATATTCATTGGTGGTCACAAGTTGTCATCCCTCGCAGGGATGCGTAAGCTGCTTCCATGAATCAGCCAACAGCACCTTCGCCCAGCACTCGCGGCCCAGCCGATCATGACATTCGCGACCAGATTGTCGCGGCGGCCAACGAGCATTTCAGTCAATACGGCTACGCCAAGACCACCGTGTCTGACCTGGCCAAGGCCATCGGCTTTTCCAAGGCCTACATCTACAAGTTTTTCGATTCCAAGCAGGCGATTGGCGAAGCCATTTGCTCCAGTTGTCTTGCGAAGATCGTTGCGGCCGTGGAGGAGGCCATCAGCGAGGAGGGGCTCTCTTCGACCGAGCGCTTTCGCCGCCTGGTCAAGACCCTGATTACCACGGGAATCGACCTGTTCTTCAATGATCGCAAGCTCTACGACATTGCCGCATTCTCCGCGTCGGAGCGCTGGCCCAGCTCCCAGGTGTATGACGCACGGATCAAGCAATTCGTGGTGCAGGTCGTACGGGAAGGGCGCGAGAGCGGTGAGTTCGAACGCAAGACGCCCTTGGATGAAACCGTTGAAGCGATACACCTGACCCTTCGGCCTTTCGTCAACCCGCTATTGCTGCAGTACAGCCTCGATCATGTCGAAGTGGCGCCGACGCTCACCGCCAACCTCATCCTGCGTAGCCTGATGCCCTGAGGGACGGCTGCCACGAGCAGCCGTCCCGATTCGAAAACGACTTCCCTTGCATTCGGGTTGTACCTGACTGAGCGGTCTCTTTTTGCCTGATAAGTGACTATTGACACAAATGGTCACATGAATAAGTATGGCATCGACTTTCAAGTGGCCCCTCTTGCGATGCTTCTGCGGGTTCACGTTCAGGCCAGTCGGAGGACGTCTAAATGACCAGTTTTGCTCAGGTGCTGGCCCAGTTTGATCCGAGCGTGCCGTTCGTTGCTCCCGCCAATTGGCAGCAGGGTCGCACGATCTTCGGGGGGCTTTCGGCTGCGTTGTCGTTGGAGGCGGTTCTGCGCGAACGCCCACAGGGCTTTCCTCCGTTCAAGTCTGCGCAGGTGTCATTCATAGGTCCGGTCACGCAGGCCCAGACATTCGACACAAGCGTGTTGCGCGAAGGGCGATCCGTGACTTCGGTGTCTGTCGACTGCAAGTCGGGCGATGAGCTGGCGTTGCGCACGACCTTGCTGTTCGCTCAACCACGAGCCAGCAGGATTACCCATGAAGCGTGGGGATGCCCGTTGGTGGAGGAGGCGTCGCGGTACACCACGCTGGCGCTGGACAACACCATTGCGCCTGCCTGCGCCTTCAACTTCGAAATGCGCCCCGCGGGTGGTTCACTGCCGGTGTCCGGGGCTAAAAATCCCGAGTTACTGATGTGGGTTCGTCACCTGGATGCCCAGGGGGTGGATCCGGCGGTGGCTTTGATCGCCCTCGCTGACAGCCTGCCGCCCGCCGCGATGACCTGCTTCACAGAGCCGGCAGCCATCAGCTCGGCTTCCTGGACTATCGATCTGCCGCAGCCCGCCGTGACCGGCGAATGGTTCCTCATCAGTTCTTTCAGTCAGCAAGCCTTGGAAGGCTACTCGCTACAGGATATGGAGATCTGGGACGAAAGCGGTCGGCGGGTGCTTTGGGCGCGTCAGACCGTGGCGATTTTTACCTAGTAGAAAAACAAACCGTTCCCCCCCAGCAATTGTTCCTAGAGTCCTAATAATGAAAAGAATCTTGCTCAAGACCCCCATGAGTCTCGCCGTTGCGTTTGCAACGTCCCAAGTGTTTGCCAGCGGCTTTGCGCTGAACGAACAAAGCATCAGTGGGATGGGCTCGGGTTTTGCCGGGCGGTCCTCTTCCGCTGAAGATGCCAGTACTGTCTTCGGCAACCCGGCGGGCATGTCTCGCTTGAAGAAAGAGCAGGTCAGCCTGGGCGCTGCGACACTGTTCACCCAGAGCGATATCAGCCAGACCCGCAGTACTTTCGGTGGCCGAGAGGATGGTGACATGGTGCCGACCACCACGGTGCCGATGGGTTACTACGTCAAGCCGGTGGATGAGCATTGGGCTGTCGGCGTTGGTTTTTATGTGCCATTTGGTTTGATCACCGATTATGGCAGTGACTTTGCCGGGCGTTATTACGGCAACAAAAGCGAAGTGACGACGCTGACCTTCCAGCCCACCGTCAGCTATGCCTTCAACGACAAGGTATCGATCGGGTTTGGTCCGACCATCAACCGCATCAGCGGTGAAATCTCCGGGATGGTGCCCAATCCCCTCAGCCCCGGCAGTAACGACGGCAAGCTCAAGAGCAATGGCGACGATACGGCGCTCGGCTTCAACGCCGGCATCCTGGTGCAGGCGACGGACCAGACTCGCCTGGGGCTGACTTACCACTCCAAGGTCAGTTACCACCTGGACGCCAAGTCCAAGCTCACCGGCGGCATTTTCAGCGTGTTGGGGGTAAGTGGCCGCAGCTATGATGCGTCGTTGGACGTGGATACTCCGGAGTCCGTGGACATCTCGCTCACTCATCAGCTCAATGATGACTGGACGATGTACCTGGGAAGTACCTGGACGCGCTGGAGCCGCTTCAAAGAGTTGACCATCGAGAACTCCGGCCTGCCTGCGCTGCTGAGCGGCGCGTTGAGCACCGTCAGCGAAGAACAGAACTGGCATGACACCTGGGCCCATGCCATCGGTGCCGCGTATAAGCTCAACGATCAATGGGTCCTGCGCGCGGGCTTGTCGGTCGACCAGTCGCCCGCCAACAACACCAATCGTGGGCCTCGGATACCAACCGGCGACCGCACGGTGCTCAGCTTCGGTGCCGGCTGGACGCCAGTGAAAGAGGTGACGATCGACGTGGCTTACTCCTACTTGCAGGAAGAGAGCGTGCGCATCAACGAAACCTCGTCGACCCGTGGCGCATACAGTTCCAAATACCGGAACAGTGCCAGCGGTTTTGGTACTTCAGTCAGCTATCGCTTCTAACGCAATTGGGCGTGTGTCGGGAGCCCTTGCGGCTCCCGGTCCTTCGCCGCATCGCATTCATGCCCCCATGACATTCGCCATGAGACGCTGGTGAAATCGGCGTGGCGTGGCCCAAGTCAGCACCGTGAGCGCCTTGTTGCCGAAGCCGGGTACCACACTCATGCGCCCGGCTTGCAGTGCGCGAATGCCTGCGCGAACCACTGGCTCGGGTTGCATCATCACCATTTTCAGCGCTGGCGTGAGGGTCTGGTTGGCACTCTGCGCAAACCCGGTATCCGACATGCCAGGGCACAGTGCGGTCACGACGACACCGTCGCCCTTGAGTTCCTGATGCAGTGCTTCGGAGAAGCGAAGCACGTAGGCCTTGGCCGCTGAATAGACCGCGAAATTTTTCACGCCTTGATAGGAAAGCAAGCTGGCGATCTGCAAAATGTGCCCGCGGCGACGGATGCGCATGTCCTGCGCAAAGAGGCGAGTCATGGTGGTCAGGCTGGCGATATCCAGATCGATCATTGCCAGGGATTGGTCAATGGCGTGGTCCAGGAACGGGCCCTGCAATCCATGGCCGGCGTTGTTGATGAGCACATCGACCGCAATACCCTGTTGAACCAGCCGCTTGTGCAATTCGATGACTGCCGGAATCGAAGACAGGTCGACTTGTTCGTTGATCACCTCGGTGCCGAAACGCTCACGCAGTTCTTTTGACAGCGCTTCTAGTTTGTCCAGCCTGCGGGCTACCAGAACGAGGGATTTTCCCTGCGCTGCGTATTGCCGGGCGAACTCCTCGCCAAAGCCGCTTGAAGCACCCGTGATGAGCACCCAGGAATTCTCGTTGGTTTTCATGTGGCTGGACTCCGGTTGTAGAGATTGAAAATAGTTGTGATTGCCCGGTCGCGAGCAAGCTCGCTCCCACAGGGAATGAGCGCTAACCCTGTGGGAGCGAGCTTGCTCGCGATGACGGCCTGGTGTTCATGTCGAATCATCGGCTCGCTATGGGCTGTGGTGGCTGCGGCGCTTGCCAGCCGCCACCGAGCGCCCTGAATGCCGCGACCGCCGCCCGTGCCGATTCCGTCCGTGCTTGTGCCCGGGCATCGGATGCCTGGAGCAGCGTTTCGTCGGCGTTAAGGACATCGATCAGGCTGGCCGTGCCTTTCTGATAGGCGATAAAGGACGATCGACGCGCCTCGCTCAATGACGCTTCGCCCGCGCTGAGCGTGGTGGCCTGGGCTTCTCGGTTGACCAAGGCGGAGAAGGCATTCTCGACATCCTCCGTGGCGCGCAATGCGGACTGGCGGTAAGCGGCCAGCGCCTCGGCTTCCTGTCCCTTGGCCTGGTCGATCTGGGCGTTGATCCGGCCAAAATCGAACAGCCTCCAGCGCAGCCCCAGCGCCCCCGACGCCTGGCTGGCGCCGCCGGAGAAAAGGTGTCCGGCAGAGACCGTAGTGGCGCTGCCGAGCAACGCGCTGAGGGAAAATTTTGGATAGTACTCGGCGACGGCTTCACCGATACGAGCATTGGAGGCGGCGAGACGGCGCTCGGCGACAATGAGGTCCGGCCGGCGGCGCAGCAGATCAGCCGGTGTACCCATCTCGCTGATTTGTGGGGGCAGGGGAATGCTAGCCGTCTCGGTCAGTTGCGGGCGGTGGGTGCCTGGCGGCGTGCCGAGCATGACATCCAGCGCATTCATGGCGGCATCCAGCCCGGTTTGCAGGACCGGTACCGTTGCCTGGACCTGGGCAAGTGCGCCCTCGGTCTGGCGGACCTGATAGCTGGCGGCGAGCCCTTTGCTGTAGAGCAGCTGGACTTTTTCCAGCAGGTCCTGCTGGGTCTTGACCTGGCGGTTCGCAATGTCCAGTCGCGCTTGCAAGCCGCGCAGGGTGATGTAGATGTCAGCGGTCTGCGCGGCGACGGCCAGCCTCGTGGCCGCGGCCCCGGCCTCGGAGGCCTGGTACTCGGCCAATGCAGCTTCGCGTCCGCGTCGCAGGCCACCAAAGACATCCAGTTCCCAGCTTGCGCCCAGGTCCATCGAGTAGGTATTTCCATATCGATCATAACCGGGGTTTGAATCGAGCACCTGGCCCAGCGGCGTCTCGACGGATTGATAGGCCCGTGCGGCCTGGCCGCTGATATTTCCCGACGGCAGCAAGGCGGCGTTGGCGGCGCCCAGACCCGCCCGCGCTTGGGCAACGCGCGCTGAGGCCTGGGCAAGGTCGAGGTTCTGCTCCAACGCCTTGGTGATGAAATCGGTCAGCACCGGGTCGCCAAAACCCTCCCACCAGACTGTGAGATTGGTCCGCGCTGTGCCGGTCCTTTGTTCGACAGAAGACTGGCCCAGGAAACGATCCGAAAGCGTGGCATCGGGACGCTGATAGTCCGGACCGACCGCGCAGCCGGTCATCAAGCTGGCGCTTACTAAAAAAGCAAGGGGGCGCAGGGGTGGCATTGACGTTTCCTTGGGATCGACATTTGTGACCATATTATATTATGGTCACATCCTGTCAATTGGTGATGGAAGTGGGCTTTCGGATTGAAAGTGCAGTATTTGCTGGTTGTCTATAAAAAATGGATATTCAGAAACTGTATGATGATATGTGACCATTGACAGTATTGGTCACGAGCGCAAGAATGAGATCCCAGTCCTCTGTTCAGTAAAGGGAACCTATGCTCCGGCTCCGACCTGTCACCCTTGCCGCTTGCTTGTTGCCTCTCGTCCTCACGGCGTGTGGCGACTCATCCACTGCTACCGATCCGCGCACGCTTGCTCCTCTGGTGAGGGTTGCGCAAGTGCAGGGTTCCTCCGCCGGGGCTCGTTCTTTCACCGGCGTCGTGGCGGCGCGCGTCCAGAGCGACCTGGGCTTTCGTGTATCAGGCAAGGTCCTGGAACGGTTGGTGGATGCCGGTCAGGCCGTCAAGAAGGGCCAGCCGCTGATGCGTCTGGACCCCATCGATCTGGGCTTGCAGGCGCGAGCCCAGCAAGAGGCTGTCACGGCCGCACGTGCCCGAGCCAAGCAGACCGCTGACGATGAAGCTCGATATCGCGAGCTGGTGGCCGCCGGGGCGATTTCGGCGTCGGGTTATGACCAGATCAAAGCCGCCGCCGATACCGCGAAGGCGCAGCTCAGCGCCGCCGAGGCGCAAGCCGACGTGGCCCGCAATGCGTCCGGCTATGCGGTGCTTCTCGCCGACGCCGATGGTGTGGTGATGGAAACGCTCGCCGAGCCGGGGCAGGTCGTCAGTCCGGGTCAACCGGTGGTCCGACTGGCGCGAGCCGGGCAGCGCGAAGCCGTCGTGCAACTGCCCGAGACCTTGCGGCCGGCCGTCGGGTCCAGCGCCCAGGCGACGCTGTATGGCAACACCAGCGGGGCGGTCGCCGCCAAACTCAGACTGCTTTCCGATTCGGCTGACCGGGTGACCCGTACCTTTGAAGCACGTTATGTCCTGGAAGGTGCCCTGGCTAATGCACCGCTGGGCTCGACCGTCACACTGCGTATCGCCGAGGGCGTGGCCCAGGGGCAGGTGCTGCAAGTACCGATTGCGGCGCTGTACGACCCCGGCAATGGCACTGGCGTGTGGGTCATCGACGGCGAGCCGGCAAAAGTGACTTGGCGTCCCGTCCAGGTCTTGGGCTTGAGCGACGACGCGGCGCGCGTTGCAGGCCGTCTCAACGTCGGTGAGCGCATTGTCGGCCTGGGTGCACATCTGCTGCGTGAAGGCGAGCCCGTCCGGCTGCTTGCACAGGGCGATGTGAACGTCGCGGGGACCCGCCAATGAGCTTCAATCTATCGGCGCTCGCCGTGCGCGAGCGCGCCATCACGGTATTTCTGATTTTCCTGATTGCCGTTGCCGGGACCCTGGCGTTCTTCAAGCTTGGCCGCGCGGAGGATCCTCCGTTCACGGTCAAGCAACTGACCGTCATCACGGCATGGCCGGGCGCGACGGCGCAGGAGATGCAGGACCAGGTCGCCGAGCCCCTGGAAAAACGCCTGCAGGAATTGAAATGGTACGACCGCTCGGAAACCTACACTCGTCCTGGTCTGGCTTTCACCATGGTTTCGCTGCTGGACCGCACGCCGCCTTCACAGGTGCAGGAAGAGTTCTACCAGGCGCGCAAGAAGCTCGACGACGAAGCCACCAAGTTGCCGGCGGGTGTGATCGGACCCCTGGTCAACGACGAGTACTCGGATGTGACGTTCGCACTTTTCGCCCTCAAGGCCAAGGGCGAGCCGCAGCGCCTGCTGGTGCGTGATGCCGAGGTTCTGCGCCAGCGCCTGTTGCATGTGGCGGGGGTGAAGAAGGTCAACATCATCGGCGAACAGGCCGAGCGCATTTTCATTTCCTTCTCCCACGATCGGCTGGCGACCTTGGGTGTTTCTCCCCAGGACATCTTCGCCGCACTGAACAGCCAGAACGTACTGACGCCCGCCGGCTCCATCGAAACCAAGGGGCCGCAGGTTTTCCTGCGGGTGGAGGGCGCCTTCGATACCTTGGAGAAAATCCGCGACACGCCGCTGGCCATCCAGGGGCGCACGTTGAAACTCTCGGACGTGGCGACGGTTGAGCGTGGCTATGAAGACCCGGCCACCTTCCTGGTGCGCAACAACGGCGAAGAGGCGTTGTTGCTGGGGGTGATCATGCGCGAGGGCTGGAACGGCCTCGATCTGGGCAAGGCGCTCGATGCCGAGACGAGCAAGATCAATGAAGACATGCCGCTGGGCATGACGCTGACCAAGGTGACCGATCAAGCCGTGAACATCGATTCGGCCGTCGGCGAGTTCATGGTCAAGTTTTTTGTCGCGCTGCTGGTTGTGATGCTCGTGTGCTTTCTCAGCATGGGCTGGCGTGTAGGCGTTGTGGTCGCAGCGGCCGTACCGTTGACACTGGCCATCGTGTTTGTGGTGATGGCGGCTACTGGAAAGAACTTTGACCGAATCACCTTGGGTTCGCTGATCCTGGCGCTCGGGCTGCTGGTGGACGACGCGATCATCGCGATCGAAATGATGGTGGTGAAAATGGAGGAGGGCTACGACCGGATCAAAGCCTCCGCCTATGCCTGGAGTCACACGGCCGCACCGATGCTGTCCGGTACGCTGGTGACCGCGATTGGCTTCATGCCCAACGGTTTTGCCCAATCGACCGCTGGCGAATACACCAGCAACATGTTCTGGATCGTGGGCATCGCCCTGATCGCCTCCTGGGTGGTCGCGGTGGCTTTTACCCCTTACCTGGGGGTGAAAATGTTGCCGGACATCAAACCGGTCGAGGGCGGACATGCCGCCATTTACAACACCCGCCACTACAATCGCTTCCGCCAGGTCCTGACGCGGGTCATCGGCCACAAATGGCTGGTGGCCGGCACGGTGATCACGCTGTTTGTCGTGGCCGTCCTGGGCATGGGCCTGGTGAAAAAGCAGTTCTTTCCGACCTCTGACCGTCCCGAGGTAATGGTCGAGGTGCAAATGCCCTATGGCACTTCCATCGAGCAGACCAGCGCCGCCACGGCCAAGGTCGAAGCCTGGCTGCAAAAACAGGCGGAAGCGAAAATCGTCACCGCCTATATCGGACAGGGCGCGCCGCGTTTCTTCCTGGCAATGGCGCCAGAACTCCCAGATCCGTCGTTCGCCAAGATCGTCGTGCTGACGGACAGCCAGGAGGCACGGGAAACCCTCAAGTTCCGTCTTCGCGAAGCGGTTGCCGCAGGGCTTGCCCCTGAGGCCCGTGTCAGGGCGACCCAGATTGTGTTCGGTCCGTATTCACCGTTTCCGGTGGCCTACCGGGTGATGGGGCCTGATCCGACGAAACTGCGGGAGATTGCCGCACGCGTACAGGACGTCATGCAAGCCAGCCCGATGATGAGGACGGTCAACACCGATTGGGGGCCGCTGGTGCCGACGCTGCATTTCAACCTGGATCAGGATCGCCTGCAGGCGGTCGGACTGACATCCAGTGCTGTCGCCGAGCAACTGCAATTCCTGCTGACCGGGGTGCCGATCACGGCGGTTCGCGAGGACATCCGTTCGGTGCAGGTGGTGGGGCGCGCCGCCGGTGACATCCGCCTCGACCCCGCCCGGATCGAAGGCTTTACGCTGGTGGGGGCCGCCGGGCAGCGTATCCCGCTGTCCCAGGTCGGCGAGGTGGATGTACGCATGGAGGATCCGATCCTTCGGCGGCGCGATCGTACGCCGACCATCACCGTGCGCGGCGACATCGCCGAAGGCTTGCAGCCACCAGACGTCTCGAGCGCGATGCTCGCGCTATTGCAGCCAATCCTCGACACGCTTCCTGACGGCTACCGGATCGAGCAGGCAGGGGCTATCGAGGAATCGGGCAAGGCCAACCAAGCAATCCTGCCCCTGCTGCCGATCATGGTGGCGCTGACGCTGCTGATCATCATTGTCCAGGTGCGTTCGATCTCGGCGATGCTCATGGTGTTCTTAACCGCGCCCTTGGGACTGATTGGCGTGGTGCCGATGCTGCTGATATTCCACCAGCCGTTCGGCATCAACGCCCTGGTCGGCCTGATCGCACTGTCGGGCATCCTGATGCGCAATACGCTGATCCTGATCGGGCAGATCCATCACAACGCCCAGGAAGGGCTGGATCCCTTCAATGCTGTCATCGAAGCCACCGTACAGCGGGCCCGCCCCGTGCTGTTGACGGCGCTGGCGGCGATCCTGGCGTTCATTCCCCTGACGCACTCGGTGTTCTGGGGGACGTTGGCCTACACGCTGATCGGCGGTACGTTCGTCGGCACGCTCATGACCCTGGTGTTCCTGCCAGCGATGTATTCCATCTGGTTCAAGATCCGTCCCGGCCAGCCTGCTCCAATTGAAACAGTGCGGCTGGTATAAGCGAGTGTTCGCGCGTGGCTGCCAGTGAGCGTCCACCGAAAAATGAAGAGGTTCTTATGAGTACTCCCGAAGGTCAAAAGCGAATCGTCGTCACGGGTGTCGGCATTGTCGGCCCCCTGGGTTGCGGTGTAGAAGAGGTGTGGCAGCGGTTGCTGGCCGGCCGCTCCGGCATTCGTATCCTGCCTGGCGATATCACCGAGGGTACCGGTGTGGCCGTGGGCGGCCAGGTGCCGTCGTTGGAGGAAGACGCCAGCGCTGGTTATGACCCCGAGCGCGTCATCCCGGTCAAGGATCGCAAGAAAATGGATCGCTTCATCGAGTTTGCGCTGGTGGCCGCCCATGAGGCCCTGGAGCAGGCGGGCTGGCATCCGACCGAAACCGTCGACCAGGAGCGGACCGCGACGATCATTTCATCGGGCGTGGGTGGGTTTGGCGCCATTGCCGATGCCATACGCACCACCGACTCGCGGGGGCCGCGTCGGCTGTCACCGTTCTCTGCGCCGGCGTTTCTCGCCAACATGGCGGGCGGCCACGTGTCCATCCGGCATGGCCTCAAAGGCCCGCTCGGTGCCCCGGTAACCGCCTGTGCGGCCGGCGTCCAGGCCATCGGCGATGCGGCCCGGCTGATCCGGAGCGGGGAGGCGGACATTGCCGTTTGCGGCGGTACCGAGGCGGCGATCGATCGCGTGACCTTGGGTTGTTTCGCGGCGGCCAGGGCGCTCTCCACCGGTTTTGCCGACCGCCCGCAGGAAGCTTCGCGCCCCTTCGACCGTGATCGCGACGGCTTTGTCATGGCCGAAGGCGCGGGCTTGTTGGTGATCGAGTCGCTGGAACATGCCTTGGCGCGTGGGGCCAAGCCCCTGGCGGAACTGGTCGGCTATGGCACCAGCGCCGATGCCTACCACCTGACGGCCGGCCCGGAAGACGGCAACGGCGCCCGCCGCGCAATGGAACAGGCGTTGCGCCAGGCCGCTGTCAGCCCAGCCGACGTGCAGCATATCAATGCCCATGCGACGTCTACCCAGGTCGGCGACAGCGGGGAACTGGCGGCGATTCGTTCGGTGTTCGGCACGGACTCCGGGGTGGCGATCACCTCGACTAAATCGGCTACCGGCCACCTGCTGGGCGCGGCGGGGGGCATTGAAGCTATCTTCACGGTATTGGCGCTACGTGACCAGATCGTGCCGCCGACCCTGAACCTGGTTCATCCTGACGAGGCCGCCGCTGGGCTTGATCTGGTTGGCTTGAAGGCCAGGAAGATGCCGATTACCCATGCGCTTTCCAATGGGTTCGGGTTCGGTGGAGTCAATGCCAGCGTGTTGTTTCGTCGTTGGGAGGCTGAGGCTTGAGTATTTGATCTTGTGTCGCCCGCCACGCAGGGCCATCCCGCGTGGCGTATCACCTTTCACATCAATTTCAATTTTTCCTTAAGAACCGCACAGGCGTGCCGATATAGCGCGATAGATCCGATTGTGCGGGCGCTCCAGTGGTGTCTCGCCGAAAGATATTTCAGGCGTTCGCGCGCCTGTGCCCTTGTGATTTTTCAGGTTTGACCAGAATCGGACCTCAGGTGATGAACCATGTCAGCCCACGTCAGGACCGAACTGGAAGGCGCCCTTGCCGTCTGCAAAGGTAGTTTTCTTTCCGTTGGTTTTTTCAGTTTTTTCGTCAACTTGCTGATGCTGGTTCCTTCGTTCTACATGCTGCAGGTGTATGACCGCGCGGTAGGCAGCGCCAGCCTGTCGACGCTGTTGATGCTGACGTTGATCATGTTGCTGTTGATGATCACGATGGGTGGCTTGGAGTGGGTCCGTTCGCGGATTATGGTGCGGATCAGTACTCGACTGGACACGCTGCTGAGCCGGCGTCTGTTCGACGCCAGTTTCAAGCAGGCGCTCAATACCAGTGGCATGAATGCCACGGCCCAGCCTTTGAGCGACCTGAACGGTTTGCGCCAGTTCCTGACGGGCAACGGCCTGTTTGCATTTTTCGACGCGCCGTGGATCCCGATCTACCTGGCTGTCATGTTCATGTTTCATTCCTGGTACGGCTGGATGGGGATCGTGAGTGCCGTGTTACTGGGCGCGCTGGCCTTTGCCAACGAAAAGCTCACCCACTCGCCGCTGCAGGCTGCCAATCGTGAACAGATGGCGGCCACTGCGTTCACCAACAAAAGTTTGCGCAATGCCGAAGTGGTGGAGTCCATGGGCATGCTTGCCAGCTTGCGCGAGCACTGGAGCGGGCGAACCCATAAGATTCTCGCCCTGCAAAGCCTGGCCAGCGACCGTGCCGCGACCATCACGTCGGTGTCCAGGACGTTCCGGCAGATTGTTCAGTCGCTGGTGCTGGGCCTGGGTGCCTATTTGACGATCAATCACGAGATTTCGTCGGGGCTGATGATTGCCGGCTCGATTTTGCTGGGACGTGCGTTGGCGCCCATCGATCAGTTGATCGGCGTATGGAAAGGCTTCCTGGGCGCCCGCGCGCAATATGCCCGGCTGCACGAATTGCTGCTCAAGATTGCCGCCGAGCCTGAACGCATGCCGTTGCCGGCACCCGAAGGGGCGATTCGCGTCGAGGGTCTTTCGGCGGGATCGCCGGACGCTCGCAAACCGATTATCCGCGGCGTGGATTTCCAGGTGGCCGCGGGCGAAGTAGTGGGCATCATTGGCCCCAGCGGTGCCGGGAAGTCGACCCTGGCCAGGGCGTTGTTGGGCGTCTGGCCAAGCCTGGTCGGCACCGTGCGCCTGGACGGTGCCGACATCAGCCAATGGCGTCGGGAGGAGTTGGGTCAGTACATCGGTTATCTGCCCCAGGACATCGAACTCTTTGAAGGCACGATCAGCCAGAACATCTCCCGCTTCGGCCCGGTGAACGCTCCTGCCGTGGTCGCCGCCGCGCGCATGGCGGGTGTGCATGAGTTGATTCTGCAACTGCCCGATGGCTACGACACCTTGATCGGAGCCAATGGCGGTGGGTTGTCCGGCGGCCAGCGACAACGAATCGGCCTGGCCCGCGCCTTGTACGGTGAGCCGCGCCTGGTGGTGCTCGATGAACCCAACTCCAACCTGGACGATGCCGGAGAAAAGATGCTCGCCGAGGCGCTGCAAAAGCTCAGGCAGAGCAGGGCCACGGTATTTGTCATTACCCATCGATCCGGCGTGCTGGCGCAGGTGGACAAGCTGCTGGTGCTCAATCATGGCGAACTGAGTCTGTTCGGACCGCGGGATCAGGTCCTGGCCCGCCTGCGGGATGTAACACCCACGACCCGGCAGGCTGCCGCGATTCAACCGTAGGAAACGGATGAGCCATTTCATGCAAAACAGTCAGCACTCATCCACCGCGTTGCCCGTCGATGACAGGCCGATACGCCGCGTCGGCTACCTCATGCTGCTGGTCACCTTTGGCCTGTTCGGTGGCTGGGCGGCATTGGCCCCCCTCGACAGCTCGGCACTCGCGCCGGGCGTGGTCACGGTCAAAAGTTACCGCAAGACGGTGCAGCACCTGGAAGGTGGCATCGTGCGCGAACTGCGCGTGCACGACGGGGACCTGGTGAAAACCGGCGATGTGCTGCTGGTGCTCGACAACACCCAGGCGCGTTCGGAAATGGAAACGACGCGCAGCCAGTTGATCGCCGCGCTCCAGTTGCAGGCCCGGTTGGAGGCAGAACGTGACGCGCTGCCCGAGCCAGTGGCGGTGCCGGCCCTGGACCCCGCTGACCCGCGAGTGCAAGAGGCCCGCGACAGCGAGGCACGAATTTTCCAGACTCGACGGACCTCATTGCTGGGTGAAATCGGTTTGCAAGAGAAGACCATCGGACAAATCGAGGAACAGATTCGCGGATTCAAGGCCATCATCGCCAGCAAGCAGATGCTGGCGGCCTCTTATCAAGACGAAATAGTCGATCTGCGGGCACTGCTTGCCGAAGGCTACGTGGACAAGCAGCGCCTGCGTGAGCAGGAGCGCAGCCTCGCTCGCCTGCAAACGGAAATAGCCGAAAGCCAGTCCGAGATCGCGCAAGCGCGGGTCCATGTCGACGAGGCGCAGTTGAAGATCCTGCAATTGAAAAAGGCCTTCGCCAGCGAAGTCGCCGGCCTGCTGGGCGATGCGCGGACCAAGGTGTATGAGTTGCGCGAGCGACTGGCCACCTTGCAGGACCGCGATCAGCGTACCGATATCCTCGCGCCCGAGTCCGGAATGGTCATGGGCATGACCGTCCACACCCTCGGTGCCGTGGTCAGCCCTGGCACTGCGCTGCTGGACATCGTTCCGGCCAACGAGGAACTGATCGTCGAGGCGCAAGTATCGCCGATGGACATCGACCGCATCGCGTTGGGCAAGTTGGCGGACATTCGCTTCAGCGCATTCAAGAGCAGCACCACGCCTGTCATCGAGGGACGGCTGGTGCAGATTTCCGCTGACCGTCTGATCAACAAGGACACAGGCACGGCTTATTACTTGGCACGCGTAGCCCTGACGGACAAAGGGCGCCAGACGCTGGGCAACCTTACCCTTGTGCCGGGAATGCCGGTCGAAGTGCTGGTCAATACGGGCGCGCGGACGCTGTTGCAATACTTGATGCAGCCTGCGAGCAATGTGTTCGCCCGTTCGTTGATCGAGGACTGAGATGAAGCGTCTGATCACCCTGTGCCTGGCACTCATGCCATTGGGCGTCCTCGCTGATGACACTTATGTCGACCTGTGGCAATTGCACCAGGAAGCGCAAGGGGCTGATCCGCGCGTCCTGCGGGCACAAGCCCTGACCCGAAGCGGCGAGGGCAAGGAGCGGGCGGCCTTCGGTCAATTGTTGCCGCAGCTCAACGCCAGCGGCAGCGTCAATCGCGGCCGGCGCGAAGACGACCTGAACCGTATCCAGTACAACGGCAAGCGCATGGCCGTGGTGCTCAATCAGGTGATCTATGATCCGCAGGTCTGGCGCAGTTACCAGAAGTACATCGAGTTGACCCGGCAGAGTGGCTACGAGTCGACCGATACCCAGGTGCAGGCCAGCATCGATCTGTCCGAGCGCTATTTCGCCGTGCTTGCCGCAGAAGACGAGCTGTCGCTGGTGCGCAGCGAACTGCAGGCGACGGAGCGTAACCTCAAGCGGGTCAAGGCTTTGTACGCGCGACAAATGGCCATGGTGACCGATGCACTGGATCTTGAGGCGCGGGTGGATGCGCTCAAGGCTGACGAGATCGAAGCCAGCAACAAGGTCCTGGTCAGCCGTGAAGCGATTTCCGAACTGGTGGGGCGCGATGTCAGCGAGCGGTTCAAGCGCATCGGTGACAATCCTGCCTTCAGCCTGCCGGCGCAAGCGCAGGACTACTGGGTGCAGACGGCACTCGACAGCAACCCGGCGTTGCACGCCCGGGAGCACAGCGTCCTCGCCGCCGAGGCGGCCATCGCTGAAAACAAGGCAGGGCATCTTCCCCGGCTGGGCCTGAACTTGACGGCGCAGCGCAGTGATATCGGCTATGAAAGCGCCGTGACGCCTCGCTCGGACAACCTCGTGGCCTCCCTGGATTTGCAGATGCCGCTCTACAGCGGCGGTTCCACTCGTGCACGGGTATCGAGTTCCGAAAGTGACAAGGAAGTCGCCCAGCAAGAACTGGAAGCCTTGCGTCGCCAGGTCATCAAGGAAACCCGCACGGCTTATCTCGGCATGAGCGCCGAACTCAGCCGGATCAAGGCAACACGGCGTGCGCTGGAGTCTGCCGAGAAGTCACGCATGGCCACGGAAAAAGCCTTTGGCTACGGCGTCAAGAATGCCGTCGATGTGCTGGATAGCATCAAGGAAGAGTTTCGTGCACGGCGTGATTTCTATCAGTCCCAATACAAGTTCGTGACCAGTTTACTGGTGCTGCATCGCTGGAGCGGTCGATTGGGAGATGGGGATATTCGCAGGGCGAATGAATGGCTGGTTACGCCATAGTTGGTGGATTTAAAGCTTGAAAAGTGGCTATGTGATATCACTTTTTGTGTTTCTAATGCAAAATAACCCCCTTTGTAGCGGCCGCATTCTGGAAGGCCGCAGATTGCTTACAGGAAGCTTCGCATGCCCAGTCCACTTGGTTACTCTTCTACTTCGTCCGCGATTCGGACCGGCAACGCGCAAGTCGATAGCTTGCTGGTCGGTACCTATTGGGGGACCCCGTCCCTGACGTACAGCTTCATGACGAACAGTTCATTATTCGCCGCCGACTACAGCAGTGACAATGAATATGAGGCCGGCTACGTCCTGACGTCAGCCCAGCAGAACAGTATCGTCAGTGCGCTCGGCATGTGGAGTTCGGTTGCCAATATCAAGTTCACACAGGTCGGCGAATCCGGTACCAATGTGGGTGACCTGCGTTTCGGCGGCTACCAGGATATGGACGGCGACACCGCTGCCTGGGCTTATTTTCCCGATGAAACCCCCAGCGCCGGTGATGTCTGGATCGGACCGGTGACGAACAACCCGAGTCCTGTCAAAGGCACTTACGACTACCTGGTCTTTGTCCATGAGATCGGTCACGCGCTGGGCCTCAAGCATCCGTTTTCCCAGTTGCTGTCGAACCCGACGGTGCTTGCCCCCCAGTTCGATGATGTCCGTTATACGGTCATGAGCTACGACGCCGCGTATTCCTATCAGCCAACCACGCCCATGTTGCTGGATATCGCTGCCATCCAGAGTCTCTACGGTGCAAACACTCAGTGGCAAACGGGGAACAACTCGTATAGCTGGGCTGTTGGACAGTCGGTTTTCGAGACTATCTGGGACGCTGGCGGCACTGATTCAATTGATGCCTTCAATCAGCAGGAAGCAGTCCGCATCAACCTGAATGAAGGCCAGTTCAGCAAAATCGGCCAAGCGTTTACGGACCTCACTACCCAGGCCGCTTTCAACGAAGGGCTGGCGATCGCCTATGGCGCCAAGATCGAAAACGCATTCGGCTCGGCCAATGACGACACGCTGATCGGCAATGCGCTGGCCAATGTCCTGAACGGTCGTGCCGGCAAAGATACGATGATCGGCGGGGCAGGCAATGACACTTACGTCGTCGACAATATCGGTGACGTTGTCCAGGAAAGCAGCACCCTGGCCAGCGAAACCGACACTGTCATCTCTGCGGTCGATTACACCCTGGGCGCCAACATCGAGGTCCTGACGCTGAGCGCAAGCGCCAATCTCAATGGCACGGGCAACGCGTTGAACAACCGCATCACTGGCAACGCCGGTGCCAATACCCTGGACGGCGGCAGCGGTATCGATACCCTTGTTGGCGGTGCCGGCAATGACACCTATGTGGTCGATAACCTCAAGGACGTCGTCACCGAAACCACTACCTTGGCCAGCGAAATCGATACGGTGCGCGCTTCGGTGAACTGGACGCTGGGCGCCAACCTGGAAAACCTCATCCTGACCGGCACTGCCCAGCTCAGTGGTACCGGCAACGCCCTGAACAACGTGCTGACCGGCAACGCCGGCAACAACGTGCTGAACGGTGGCGCCGGGCTGGACACGCTGATCGGTGGTGCGGGGAATGACGCCTATACGCTCGATCAGGTCGCTGAGCTGGCCCTGGTCCAAGAGAATGTCGATCAGGGCCGCGACAGCCTGACCCTCACTTACGCCGCAGGCGCGTCGAGCAGCGTCGTCGACCTGAACCTCAGCAATCTGCGCAACGTCGAAAGCGTCATCCTGAGCGGTGCCGGGGCGTTCACCGTGATTGGCAACGAGCTGAGCAATAGCCTGATAGGCAATGCCTCCGCGAACAACCTCCAGGGTGGGGCGGGCAACGATAACCTCGATGGCGGCGCGGGTGCCGATACCTTGAGTGGCGGTACGGGCAATGACATCTACACGATCGATGACCTCAAGGATGTCATCAGCGAAACCAGCACCTTGGTGGGTGAAATCGACACCGTACGTTCGTCGGTCAACTGGAGCCTGGGCGCCAATCTGGAGAACCTCACACTGATCGGCAGCGCCAACCTCAACGGCAGTGGTAACGCCTCGAGCAACGTGATGACCGGCAATGCCGGCAACAACGCGCTGAGCGGTGGTTCAGGCAACGACACGCTGGACGGCGGCAGTGGCATCGATACGCTTATTGGCGGTGCCGGCAACGACACCTATGTAGTCGACAACCTCAAGGACGTCGTTAACGAAACGACCCTCCTGAGCAGTGAAATCGACACTGTACGTTCATCGGTCAACTGGAGCCTGGGCGCCAATCTGGAGAATCTGACGCTGATCGGCAGCGCCAACCTCAACGGCAGTGGTAACGCCTCGAACAACGTGATGACCGGCAATGCCGGCAACAACGCGCTGAGTGGTGGTTCAGGCAACGACACGCTGGACGGCGGCAGTGGCATCGATACGCTTATTGGCGGTGCCGGCAATGACACCTATGTGGTCGACAACCTCAAGGACGTCGTCACCGAAACCACTACCCTGGCCAGCGAAATCGATACGGTGCGTGCTTCGGTGAACTGGACACTGGGCGCCAACCTGGAAAATCTCATCCTGACCGGCACTGCCCAGCTCAGTGGTACCGGCAACGCCCTGAACAACGTGCTGACCGGTAACGCCGGCAACAACGTGCTGAACGGTGGCGCCGGGCTGGACACGCTGATCGGTGGTGCGGGGAATGACGCCTATACGCTCGATCAGGTCGCTGAGCTGGCCCTGGTCCAAGAGAATGTCGATCAGGGCCGCGACAGCCTGACCCTCACTTACGCCGCAAGCGCGTCGAGCAGCGTCGTCGACCTGAACCTCAGCAATCTGCGCAACGTCGAAAGCGTCATCCTGAGCGGTGCCGGGGCGTTCACCGTGATTGGCAACGAGCTGAGCAACAGCCTGATAGGCAATGCTTCGGCGAACAACCTCCAGGGTGGGGCGGGCAACGATAACCTCGATGGTGGCGCAGGTGCCGATACCTTGAGTGGCGGTACGGGCAATGACATCTACACGGTCGATGACCTCAAGGATGTCATCAGCGAAACCAGCACCTTGGTGGGTGAAATCGACACCGTGCGTTCAGCGGTCAACTGGAGCCTGGGCGCCAATCTGGAGAACCTCACGCTGATCGGCAGCGCCAACCTCAACGGCAGTGGCAACGCCTCGAACAACGTGATGACCGGCAATGCCGGCAACAACGCGCTGAGCGGTGGCGCTGGCAATGACACGCTGGACGGCGGCAGCGGCATCGATACGCTTATTGGCGGCGCTGGCAACGACACCTATGTGATCGACAACGCTCAGGATGTCATCAGGGAAACCTCCACACTGACCAGCGAAACCGATACGGTAGTCTCGTCTGTGAGCTGGTTCCTGGGTGCCAATCTGGAGAACCTCACGCTGACGGGGACCGCCTTCATGGGGATCGGTAACGAACTGGACAATGTGCTGATCGGCAACGCCGGAAATAACGCCTTGGACGGTGGGGCCGGCAATGACACACTGATCGGCGGCCTGGGTGGGGACAGCCTCCACGGTGGAGACGGAGCCGACCGCTTTGTTTTCAACACGCTGGGTGATCTGGGCAAAGGATTTGGCAGTGACTCCATTTCCGACTTCAATAGCCTGCAGGGCGACAAGTTGGACCTGTCGAAATTCGATGCCAATCTCCTGACCACGTTTGTCGACTCGTTCAGCTTCATCGATTCGAATGATTTCACGGCAGCGGGACAATTGCGTTTCGTCGACCAGGTGCTGTACGGCAACGTCAATGGTGATCTGGGCGCGGATTTTGAAATCCAGCTGACGGGTGTCAATACCCTCAACGCCAACGATCTGATCGTTTGATAGCTCGGGCCCTGTGAGGAAAATCCAGGGCCCTTTCTGTATCAAGTGCCGCGTTGTCACCACGCGCCTGCTGCTTGCGCTGGCGCCTGGTCACTTCATGTCCCCGGCCTGTACCCACAGCACCGCGTCTTGCGACAGGGGTTTGCCCTTGTGGGTTTTCGTCGCACCGATGTCGAGCGCCGCAATACCCCACCATCCAGTCACAGCATGCGGCGCAGGACGTCGTTTCGAGGGTCGCGGTCATAAAACCGGTGCTTCAGGGCACCGGCGACATGCACCAGGAGCAGACCGAGCAGGGTGTAGGCGAGCACTTTGTGCAGCCATTGGAAGACGACGAACCAGTCGTCATTCTTGCCCAGGAGCTCCGGAAGGTTCACCCCAAAGAAGAATACGCCGTCGCTCATCGTGTAGGTGCTCGACATCGAATAGCCCATCAACGGCACGATCACCAGCAGCGCGTACAAGGTACGGTGGGCAAGTCTTGACGAAACCCGCTCATACCGTGCCAGCGTCTCTGGCGGTTGTGGCAGCCTGGCCGCTCTCACCCGCAGGGCGATCTGGACCAGAACCACCAGGAATGCCAGCACCCCAAAGGATTTGTGCCACGGGTAATAGAGCTCATATTTGCTTGCCACTTCGTCATCGAGCCCAGTCATGTGCCAGCCCGCCCAGAGGAGGCCAGCGACGAGCACGGCGCGGACCCAGTGCAAAATTCGCAGGGACGTTGGATACCGATCAATTGTTGTTTGATTTACCAGATTCATCACGGTCTCTCCATCGATCATCAAGGCATCGAAAAAGCACGTTTGAACGGCCACCCTCTGAGGCACGGGGACTGGGAGGGTGGTCCGGTCAAGTGCAGGGATTGTTTTCAGCCGGGCAGCAGCACGGTAATGACCTTCTCCTCGGTGTAGGCCAGCGCGCCGCTGAATCCTCCTTCCCGGCCAATGCCGCTGGCCTTGACGCCGCCCCATGGCAGGTTGGCGTCCAGCGGGCTCCAGCAGTTGATGCCCACGGCCCCGGCCTTCACCGCCGCAGCGACGCGATGCGCTCGTGCCAGGTCGCTGGTCCAGACCGTGGCTGCAAGGCCGTAGTTGGAATCGTTGGCGAGTGCGACGGCCTCTTCTTCGCTGTCGAACGTGATCACCGTGCCGACGGGCCCGAAGATCTCGTCCTGGGCGATCGCCATGTCATTGCGGGCGTTGGCGAAGATGGTCGGCCGGACGAACCAACCTTGTTCAGGGTTCGATACCCCACCGGCCAGCAGGGACGCACCTTGGTCGATGCCCAACTGGATGTAGCGGTTGACGCGATCCAATTGGGCTTTCTTGGCCACCGGCCCCATCTGCACGCCGGGTTGGCGAGGGTCGCCCACTTTGACGGCCCGCGCGGCATCAGCCAGCGCTGCGGCGAAGCGATCGGCGAGGCCGCGTTGGACCAGGATGCGCGAGCCGGCCGCGCAGACTTGGCCCTGGTTGGCGAACAGGCCGAGGGAGCAGCCGAACAGCGCGTCGTCGAAGGCGGCATCGTCGAAGACCATCTGCGGGCTCTTGCCGCCCAACTCCAGGGCCACGCGCTTGAACAGCACGCCGGCAGTGCGTTGGATCTCACGTCCGGCTTCGGGGCTGCCGGTGAAGCTGATCTTGTCGACATGGGGGTGTTCGCACAGGGCACGACCCACCTCGTTGCCGTAGCCGGTGACGACGTTGATCACGCCATCGGGGAAGCCCGCTTCTTGGGCCAGCGTTGCCAGGTGCAGCGCCGACTGTGGCGTCTCTTCCGACGGTTTGATGACCACGGTGCAGCCTGCGGCCAACAGGGCGGCGAGCTTCCAGACCGTGATCATCAGCGGTGAGTTCCAGGGAACGATGGCACCGACCACGCCCACCGGTTCCCGTACTGTGTACGAGAGGGACTTGGTGCCGAAGTAGCCACCGGAGGGAATGGTCCGTCCCTCAAGCTGGTTGGCCCAGCCGGCGGAGGCGCGCAGGTTTGCGACCGCGTTGGGTACGTCCAGCCGGCGTGGTTCGATCGGCGAGCGGCCGATGGCGTCGGCGTCCATATCGGCCAGTACGTCGGTGTCGCGTTCCACCAGGTCGGCCAGTTTCGACAGCAGTCGGGCGCGCTGGGCGCCGTCAAGCTGGCTCCAGGTGCCACGTTCGAGCTGGTGGCGTGCGGCGCCCACGGCACGGTCCACGTCCTCGACGGTGCCGCGGGCGCAACTGCCGTAGACCTGTTCTGTCACGGGGTTGACGAGGTTAATGCGGCGGCCGTCAGAGGCTTCGAAAGATGCGCCTGCGATGAAGTGTTTCAAGTGCTCAGTCATTTTGAAGTCCATGAGTGATGTGCAGGAATCGGGACAGGTCACGCATCGAGGGCGTCCAGGGCGTCGCCGAAAATGTCCAGTGCCTTGAAGAACAGCGCTCGTGAGATCGTCAGCGAGGGCATGACACGCATCACGTTGCTGTAGCGGCCGCAGGGGATCATCAGCACGCCGTGGCTCAGCAGGTAGCCCATGAGTTGGCCAATCTTTTCCGGTGCCAGTGGCGCCTTGGTGGTCGGGTCCGAGACCAGCTCGATCCCGATCATCAGGCCGCGACCACGGACCTCACCGACCAGCGGGCTGCCGAAGCCGCGAATACGCTCCTGTGCTTCCAGACCCAGGGTGTGGGCACGGTTGAGCAGATCGAGCTCCGGATCCTGGAGGATGCTGATGTTGGTCAGCGCTACTGCGGCGGACAACGAGTTGGCGGCGAAGGTGTTGGGCATCGATCCGTCAGGAATCGCCGCCGCGAGGTCCGAGCGCATGATCAGGCCGGCCATTGGCAGGTCGCTGCCGATGCCCTTGCCAAAGGTGAGCATGTCGGGCTTCACGCCGGAGTGCTCGACTGCCCACATCTTGCCGGTACGTCCCGCGCCGGACTGCACCTCATCGACGATCAGCAGCGCACCGCTGCGGTCGCAGGCCTTGCGCAACAGTTGCAGGAACTCTGGCGAGGGCGGCACATAGCCGCCTTCACCCTGCACCGGCTCCACGATCACGGCAGCCACGTCATCGGCGGCGGTGTAGGGGGTGTTCAGCAGGTAATCCACGTACTCGCCGGCGATCTGCTCGGCGCTTTTGTGCGTGGTATCGAAGGGGAAACGGTAGGCATAAGGGTAGGGGGCGTGAATGACGCCACCCATCTGGGCACCATAGCCCTTGCGATAGGCGGTGCCTGTCGTCAGTGCGCCGGAAGCGTTCCACACGCCGTGGTAGCCACCATGGAAGGCGATGATCTGGTGCCGTCCGGTGACGCGCTTGGCGAACTTGATGGCCGCTTCCAACGCATCGCTGCCGCTTTGCGTGAAGAATGTAATGCAGTCGCCGCGCAGGCCGTCGGGCGCGATCTCGGAGAGCTTGGCGGCCAGTTCGGTGCGCCGGGTGCTATTGACCTCCAGAGCGTGCATCAGCACTTCGGACTGTTCGCGAATGGCCTGTACCACTTTTGGGTGGCAGCGACCCACGCTGCTGACGCCCACACCCGCGGACAAGTCGATGTAGGTGTTGTCATCGGCGTCCTTGAAGGTCGCGCCGAACGCCCGATCCATGGCCACAGGCATGCGTCCGCCGCCGCGTGCCATGGATTCGGTACGCGCCGACAACGCCAGCGCCTCGGTGGTCCGGGGGCCGGGAATGGTGGAGTTAATCCGCGGGGCATCCGCGAAATGGAGGGCTTCGAGTTTGGCTTCGCTCATGACGGTCTCTCAGGATGTCGGTTTCAGTGTGCCGATCATCCCCGTGGCCTGTTCCAGGCCGGTAGCCCGAATCGGCACATTGGATGGACCGCCTCGCGCGTCAGTACCGGAGCACAGACACTGCCCAAAGAAAATTTGCAGAATTCTCTTTATGTGAGAATATCGCTCGGGAGGGCGATCTAAAAACAAGAATATTGGCCGAGGCTTTCGTCATCATGAAAAACCAGAACATCAGCCACTTCCATGACATTCATGTCCACGCCGCTACCGTCCAGGAGTGGAGCCAGGACTACAACCAGTTAACCGCTGGTACGGCTGATAGCTCACTGATCCAGTTGACGACGGCGCGCTGCCACGTGTTTCGCGAGCAGATCAACCAGCGTGTCGTGCAGCATGGCGTGGCCCCACGGGGCAAGATGTGTTTCGCCGTGCCGATCACCGTCCCGGGCTCGATCCGGATGCAGGGGCGGGAAGTGGACGACAGCAGCCTGTTCTTTCTTCATGGTGGCGAAGAGTTCATGTTCCATATGCCGCTGGGCATGGAACTGCTGGCGATCACCTTCGAGCGGGAGTTGTTCGAAGATGCGTTGGCACAAACCGCGTCGGCGAAGGAAATCAGTCAGTTGCTGCGTCAACCGGTGATCAAGGTGTCCACTCAACGCTATGCCGAGGCTCGCCGTCGAATGCTGGCGGCGTTCTCCCAGGCGCTCTTGAGTGAAGAACTCGACCATGCGCAAGACCGGGAACTGGCGCTGGAACAGACCATGCTCGGCGAGCTGCTGCAATTGATGACCGACCCCGCCTGCGACAAGCAGCAGCGCACGCCAAGTTCCACGCGCAGCTATATTGTCGAAAAATGCCACCGCCTGGCGACCGCGCAATTGAACAACGTGCCCAGCGTGGATGAGTTGTGCCAGCGCCTCCAAGTCAGTCGGCGTACCGTGCAGAACAGCTTCCGCTCGGTGACCGAGACGACGCCGGTCAATTACCTGCGCTCCGTGAGGCTGAATGGTGTGCGCCGAACCCTGATGTCCACCCCCGCGACGCATCTTTCGATTGGCGATGCCGCGGCCCAGTGGGGCTTCTATCACCTCAGCCATTTTGCGGCGGAGTATCAGGCGCTGTTCGCAGAATTGCCGTCCCAAACCGCGCGCGCTGCCATCGGCGCTTGCGCCCTTGCTTGAGCCTTTGCCCGCTACACCCGGCAGCGGGCGGGTTGGCCTGCACAAGGATGTCGAAAAGATGAACAGCCTTCGCCGCCTGCTCAGGGTCTTCGACTTGTTTCGCCCTGAACAGCCGGTCATCGATGTGGACGTGATTTGTCGGGAGCTCGGCTACACACCCGCCACCGCCTATCGTTATCTGCGCGAACTCGGCGACGCGGGTTTCTTGAAGCGATTGCCACGCGGCTACGCACTCGGCCCACGGATCGTCACGCTGGAGCATCAGATGGCCCACTACGATCCATTGCTGGCCTGCAGCCGGGGCTTGGTGGACAAACTGGTGGCCGACACGGGCCTGGACGCACTGGTCAGCGAATGGCATGGCGACTCAGTGGTCAACGTGCTGATCCACCGGGGTTCCGACGCCGGCCCCGTGGGTGGCGACCGGGGGCGACCGATCGATCTTTTTCACAGCGCGACCGCTCGGGTCGTATTGGCCTATCTGCTGCCGCGCCAGATCCGCCGCATTTATGACGTCCATGTGAAGCCCGCCGAAGTGTTGCATCAGGGGCTGGAGTGGAAACCGTTTACCAAGGGGCTGCTCGCCATCCGCAAGCAAGGCTACTGCATCAGCGAAAGCGAGCTGTACCCGGGACGCAGTGGCGTCGCGGCACCGATCTTCGACGAAAAACGCCGAGTGCTCGGGAGCATGACCCTGGTGGGGCGTAGCGAGCGGTTCCATGCGTTCCAGCAGGGCTACTTGTGCGACCTGGTCACCGGCGCGGCGTCGGAACTGACGGCGCGTATTGCCTTGCAATAAGGAAGGCAAGAGCAGCTGGACGGCTGGCTTTTTCGAGGGGAATGTGCCGATTACCGATTTGGGCTAATGGGGTGTTCGGGGGCAGGCATAGGATCGAGTCCAGCGTGCGACACGAACAATAACGCTATCCGGTGACGGCGAGCGATTGACTGCACCGATCCTACAGCGACTGCCTCATACAATAAGGTCAAGAAAACATGAGTGTACCTCTCCCGGTCAACAGCTCCACGGAGCTCAAGCGTGGGGCCCTGGGTGTCGGCTTCATCATCTTCTTCGTGGTTTCGGCGGCGAGCCCCTTGAGCGTCATCGCCGGCGGCTTTCCCATTGGCATCATGCTGGGCAACGGCGCCGGCACACCGGCGTTGCTGATCCTGGCCTTGTTGGTGTTACTGGCATTTTCGGTGGGCTACACCACCATGTCCCGGCACGTGACCAACGCCGGCGGTTTCTATGCCTTCACTTCTCGCGGCTTGGGTGGCTTGGCCGGTGGCGCGGCAGGGGTGCTGGCGATGTTTGCCTACAACATCCTGCAAGTCGGACTGTATGGCATGTTCGGGGGCGTGGTCAGCGGCACGATGGAGAGCGTCTTCGGCTTGGTATTGCCCTGGTGGTCGTACTCATTGATGGCGATGGCCAGCGTTGCGATCCTCGGCTACCGCAAAATCGATCTGTCGGCCCGGGTGCTGTCGGTCATTGTGATCGCCGAATACCTGGCGATCCTGCTCCTGGATTTCGCCATTCTCAGGACCGGTGGGGACAGCGGGATCAATCTCGACGCGTTCGATCGCAGTCACGTATTCAGCGGCACGCCGTCGATCGGCTTGCTGTTCTGCTTCGCGGCGTTCATCGGCTTCGAGGCCACCACCATCTATGGCGAAGAGGCCAGGAACCCGCAACGCACGATCCCGATCGCCACCTACTGTTCGGTTTTGCTGATCGGCGGGTTCTACGCGCTGTCGGTCTGGTCGATGGTGATTGGCGTGGGCGCGGACAAAATCGTCTCCACGCTTCAGGCCTTGCAGGACCCGACGACGTTTATCTATGGCATGTCCGACCACTTTGTCGGCCCGCACCTGACCCAGGTCATCCGCGTGCTGTTCATGGTCAGCATCTATGCCGGGCTGCTGGCGTTCCACAATGCCGCGGCCCGTTACTTCTATGCCATCGGGCGTGACGGTTTGCTGCCCAGCCGGTTGGGCACCACCCATCGCGTCCACCAGAGTCCGCACATGGGCTCGGCGTTGCAGAGCTTGATCTCCGCCGTGGTGGTACTGATTTTCGCCGCCATGGATGCCGATCCGATCCTGCAACTGTTCGCCTGGCTGTCCAACCTGGCGACGTTGTGCGTGATCTTGCTGATGGCGCTGACTTCCGCAGCGGTCTGGGTCTTTGCCCAGCGCCACCCCGAACTCAAGCTGGGGATCTGGCGTGGGCGGATTTTCCCCGGCTTTTCTTGCGTGGCCCTGCTGGCGGTCCTGGTCATCGCGGTGGTGCATTTCGATGTGCTGACCGGCGCGAGCAAGGCCTTGTCATATGGCCTCTGCGCGATCATTCCCGCAGCCTTGCTGGCGGGTGTGTTTCTGGCGGCGCGACTGCGCAAAGTGGCACCGCAGCGGTATTTGGGGTTGGGGAGTCATAAGCTATAGGAACCTGTGCAGTATCGATGGCGCTTGGAACAAGGTTCAACCAGAGCGGTACTGCCGGTCGAAGCCGCACGTAACACTTAAGCCCGTACGGCCTCGCTTACACTCAGCTCGCGTCGTTTGGTCGACACACCATCCGACCTGAGCGCTGAACTCACTCCAAAGCAATTGTGCTTATGACTTGGAGCTCGGTCGCCCAGGGATATGGCTCAGTATCGATTTGGAGAAGCCACCATCCACACATATATCCTGGCCCGTGACATATGCCGATAAAGGGCTGATGAGAAATTCGATCACGTTCGCGATATCCACGGGCTCACCGATTCTGGCCAGCGGAATGATTGCTTCCCGTGCTTTCTTGATCTGGGGGTCGGTATACATTTTTTCCGACATCGGCGTACGGGTCATTCCTGGGGACACCACGTTGACACGGATCCCGTCAGGAGCCCACTCCAGCGCGAGCGTCTGGGCCAGCATTGTCAAGGCTGCCTTGGTGGGGCTGTACGCGCCTGAGCCAGCATGGGGAGTCTGGCCAGACATCGACGAGGTAAAGCACGCCGAACCTCGGCTCTCGCGCAAATGCGGGTAGCTGGCTTTGGCAAGCAACCATGCGCCGCGAAGATTGACGGAAAACATGTCGTCCCAGTCCGCAATGGACAAATCACAGATTGTGCCAGGGCTGGCGATGCCGGCATTCGCAACCAACGCGTCGAGCCCGCCGAACTCCGCTACTGCAGCTGCCACAAGCTGGCTTGGGACCTCAGGGTCGCCGAGATCCCCTAACAATGCGATGGCGATGCCGCCCATGGCCTCGATGGATCGAACGACTTCTTCCTGAGCAGTAGTGGGTGTGTGCCCGCATACCGCAATTTTCGGCTGCGAGCCTCGGGCAAGGGCCGCTTCCGCGATCCTCAGGCATGCAGACGCACCGATACCGCTACTACCGCCACTGACCAAAGCTCTCATTGGGCACTCCTTCTTATAGTTAGACATTGAGGTAAAAGAGGCTTGTAAAGTACGAAAATAGATTTCGCTTTGCAATCAAATTGACAATGGAATTTGATTCCGATATCGTTTTTTTGCAGTCAAATACCCTTGCCACTAAGTGGCTGTCGCTATCCAGATTCATCCATCGTCGCGTTTTTCAGCTAGCGATAGTGGTCAGGTACAAAATCCATAATACGAATGGCCCGCTTCACTCCAGCGAATACTCAACTGAAAGGATGTTTCGATATGATCATCAGCACGTTTTCCTATCTGTGGTCATCCACGGCAATTGATGCGATTGCGCAGTTGGCCGAGCACGGGCATCGCGTGTTCGAAGTCCCCGTCAGCTCGCCACATTGCTGGCCGGTAGAGCTCTCGGCCGCAGACCGTTCTGCCGCAAGGGCGCGTCTTCATGAATACGGTGCGAAGATCAGGTCCCTCAACGCCGGCGGCTATGACCTCAATCTGGCCAGTCCCGCCGCGAATATGCGTCAGAAGAGCATCGAGCACATCAAGTCGGTCATTGACTTGGCTGCCGCTTGGGATACTCAGGAAGTGGTGATATCCCCCGGCACCAGGCGCCCAATGATTTCCCCGCCGCTCGAGAAGACCTACGATTGGATGTACGAAAGCCTGGCTGCCCTGATTCCGCTGGCGAAACAGGCCGGCGTACGCTTACTGCTGGAGAACACTCCGTATTGCTTTACCCCCACCATGCCGGAACTGGCGAAGGTTGTAGGTACCCTCAACGACGATGTGGTCAGGGTCGTCTACGACATCGCCAATGCGGCTTACATCGGTGAAGATCCGGTGGCGAGTCTGCTGGCTTATCACGCCAGCATCGACTTTGTGCATGTGTCCGATACGGGGACGGACGTGTGGGGGCATGATCCAGTCGGCACCGGTGTAGTGGACTTTATCGGGCTGGGAGAGGCTGTTCACGCGACCTGCGGTATTGAAAACTGCGTACTGGAAATCATCCGCGAAGAAAATGCTTTGTATGAGCTGAACAAGGGTGTGCAGGATCTGCGTGCCAAGGGCTGGAAAATTCCGTAATCGCCCACCGGTCGCTTGTCGCTACCGCCTGCGACCGGATCGTTCAAGTAGCCCTTGAGGCCCGCAACGGGTCCAGGTGACAGCGTTTACACCAGCAATACGCGCGCGATCATGGGGGGGCGCAGGTTTCGGCCTGCTGGAACCGGTCATGATCGCGACGGTGTGCGTGATACTACTGCAGAGGTAGCGAATCATCACCACTGACCGAAGCCCAGAGCGACCAGCATTCGCCTACCCTGATTGCCGAGCGTTTCAAGTGTTCGATATGAGCGCTCAGGGTTTCCTCCCGCATGCGTGCGATGGGGCCGGCGACGCTCAGTGTGGCCACCGGGCCCAAGTTGTCTGGCCGCGAGGTATCGAATACAGCAACCGCCACGACACACACACCCACTTCACCTTCTTCTCGAACGACTGCGTGTCCCTCTTTGCGGATCTGAGCGATGTCATCAAAGATGTCGCGAATCGAAACGCGCGCATTGGGCCCCGCGTAGTCTCGGCTGTTCTCGATGTCCCAGGCGGCGAGAATTCGCATGGCGCGTTCATCGCGCATAGTGGAAAGCCATACTTTGCCCGCCGCGGTTGTGTGGGGAATGATTTTTTCATCCAGGGCTCGGCGGTACTGCAGCCCTCTGGTGTTTTGCGTGGCTTGCAGCACCCAGGTCAGATGATCCTCTGCAACTGCCGCCAAGCGGACATGCTCGCCGGTTTCGCTGGCCAGCTCGTTGAGCAAGGGTTGCATGATCCTGGCGAAGCCCGTTTCAGAGATGAAGTTCACGCCCATGCTGGGGATTTTCAGCGTCAGGCGGTAATGATCCTGTTCGTCCTGGTAAACGTAGCCTCTTTCTCGCAGCGCGCTCAATATGCGGTGGGCCGTGGCCATGGCAACTTGGGTTCGCTCGCCGATTTCAGACAGGGCGAGACCGTCCGGGTGGGACAGCAGCAGTTCCAAGGTGTTGAAGTAGCGGCCAATGTGTGACAATTTTTAAATCCTCTTTTTTGCCAGCAATGGCCAGCCAACGTCGTGTCAGGGGTACTGGAGTGTAATGGGAATGCCGCCGAGGCGGTCTGACTCATAGGCCGCCTCGATGATGCGCATGACGTGGTGCATGGTTGCAAGTCCGGCACCGGTATACGCTGTCTCACGGCCAGGGGGGAGGACATCGGTTACGAAATTGTCGTAATACACGTCAGAGTTCAGGCTCATGGTCAGGTCACTTGCCTCTCCAACCGCGTCGATCAGCCGCAAGCCATCCGGGGTCGAACGCACGTAGAACTGATCGGTTGACAATGAAAACGAGTACTCCCGTTGCTCGGGCGTGTTAGCCGGGTAATTGTAGCCAGTTTCGATGGTGCAGATGCAGCCGCTCTCGGTCACCAGGGTCATCATTGAGGCGATCTCTACGGTGGCCAGCTGCGGGTCGCGGTGCATGACGGCGGACACGCTGCATATGCGCTCTCCGGACATTTGCTGCGCCAGATCGACGAAATGAGGGGCAAGGTTGATCGTGCATCCGCCACCCGAGCGTTTCGGGTCAAGCATCCAGGCGCAACTGTTCGTCAAGTAGCGTCCGGGCGGGCCGGCGTTGAATCGAAACGACTGGGTTCTCCATTTGGCACCACTCTGCAACGCCGCATGCTTGACGCGGTTCAGTAATTCACTGTGCCTCCAAACCAACGGCACCGCCGCGAACACGCCGGCGGCTTCGGCGCGTTGGTGCAGGTCCAGTACTTCATGCTGGGTAAGCCCGCAGGGCTTCTCCATCGCAAACGGAATGTTGCGCGCGACCAATGCCTTGCCCATGGCATGCAACTCGTCGTGCGGGCCAAAGGCGAAGGCAAAATCAGCCTCTTCGTTATCGAGCAGGGTTTTCCAGTGATCGTAGCGTCGCGCTCCGAAGCGCTGGGCGAGGGCGGGCCCCCGCGACCCCGTGGCGTCGGATACCGCCGTGACGGCCACATCGGGCAGACGCTCAAGGGCATCAAGGTAGAGCGGGGTGTGCCAGTGGCTTACTTCCAGAAGAACGACTTTCAAACATTCATTCCTTATAAACAAATATGTTTGACGAACTTGCCGGTGCCCTCGGGGTGCGGATCAAGCCCGAATGTAACAGCGCACGAGCCACGTTTCCGAGGGTGCGTAGTAGGCTAGCACGACGTGATTACGAACGGAAGTTGGTTTCGTTTTACTGAATGGCGACGTGTGGCGTCTGAGGTGAGGTGCAATTTCAACAGGCGCACGAAAATGTGCACATGCCGGGGCAGTGCACATCGTTAACCGTTTTGGTTCGGGTTATGAAGAGGGGAGGCAGGGTAGGTTGTACCGGACCCTTACAATTCAGTCGAGTAGCGACGCTCGATATCTTCGAAACCTAGAAAACTCAATGCCAGCAGGGCTTGGCCTACGTGCATAGGCTGGCCATCAAGGGTTTGACAGCCGCGCGATTGCGCCTCAAGCAGCAAGGCAGTCGGCTCGGACCTGGTGATGATATCGACCACCACCGTCGCTGGGTCCAGCCGCGTTGCGTCTATAGGCATTGGATCATCAGGGTTCATGCCGAGTGGAGTGGCATTGATCACGATGTCATGACCTGCTGGGTCAGCTGGGCCTGCATACACAGCACACGGACCCTCTTTGGCAACTCGGTGTACAAGGTCCGAGGCGCGGTGCGGATCCAGGTCTGAAATGACCAGTGATCGTGCGCCAGCAGCGGCAACGGCAAACGCGATTGCCCGTCCCGAGCCGCCAGCGCCTATAAGCAGAACAGATTTTCCCACCAGGGAAACTCCGTGGCGCTGCATGCCCGCTACGCAGCCCAGTCCGTCGAACACGGCGCCCACCCAGCGCCCGTCATTGTCACAACGAACGACGTTGATTGCGCCGATCTGGCGCGCAGTAGGGTGGAGCTCATCCACGATGTCCAGCATGCTCTGCTTGTGCGGCATGGTCACCAGAAGTCCAGCGAGGTTGCGCACGGCTCGCACGCCTTTGACAAACTCAACCAGGTCCCCCGTACCTATCTCCAATGGAATGCAGACGGCGTCAGCCTGTGCTTCGGCAAACAACTTATTCAACAGCATTGGAGACTTGGCGCTCCTGAGTGGATCACCGATCAATCCATATATACGCGTGGTGCCTGTGATGCGTGGATGCATGTCAACCTACTTGTCATTGGCTATTGCACGCCAGTTGCCGGTATGCAGATATCGGAATCCCCCCTGACAGAGCGTGCGTATCCACTGCCGTGCTGCTCGAAGCGCTGTGCAGAAAAACTGAGCAGCGTGGCGGTGGTGAAGGGGGGCGGTCGTCAGGAGCGCATCACCGGTGCTGATTTTTTGAATGCTTGATCGGAGGCATTGGCGTTTGACTTGGGATTGGATTTTTCCCGCACCTGTTCGTACTCCTCCTCTGACATCGGGACAGCATTGGGGTCACCGAGGTCTTTCAGACGAATCCGGAAGGTTTCCCGGGTGGTAATAGCGGCGATAGCGGAGATTAAACAGATGCCAAAAGTCAGTGCCCCGATTTTTAGAGGGATATTATCGCTACCGGGAGGCGCAACAGATACGAAAAGGGCCGGCAGAAACGCTGTGCATGCCACGCCGATGTTCTGTCCAATGGCCATGCCGGTAACACGTACCCGTGTACGGAACAGTTCCGGAAACAAACTCGGGAACACACCATTAAAGCCCTGGTAAGCCACACCCCACATGAGCAGCGATAGAACCAGCGAAAGCCACATATTGTGAATGCTGATCGCATAGAGGTAGCCAAATGACAATATGCCGCCGCACAGAACGCCAACAATCACCGGAGGCTTGCGGCCAATTCTATCGGAGAGCTTACCAACGAAGGGGATAAGGATAACTGCGCATATATTGCCTAGCACTGGTATCCACATGAATAAGCCAGAAGGAAATCCAATGCCGTAGGCGGGCTGCACTGCGTAGGTCGCACCGAATACAGAGGCGACGATTGCAAGTACCGCGGAGAGCGCCATGCAGATGACGCGTAGCAGATCGCCCCAACTCTGCGTGAGCACTTCGATCACAGGTAGTTTACGGGGCTCGGTCTGTGTCTGCGCCTCAGTGAAGATCGGAGCCTCATGAACCTGACGCCGAATGATCCATCCCATGACGAGCACCACTGCGCTGAGCAGGAATGGAATCCGCCAGCCCCACGAAGCAAACTGATCGGCTGGCATGAACTGGGCAAGAGGCAGGAAAACCGCAGCGGCTAGCAGTTGCCCGGCTTGGACGCCTTGAAGGGTAAAACTTGCGAAGTAACCGCGACGCCCATCAGGCGCATGTTCCAGGGTCATGGAACTGGCGCAAGACACTTCACCCGCGACCGCAAAACCTTGAATCAGACGCAGCAGTATCAATAGGGCAGGAGCCCAGATACCAATCTGTGCATAGGTAGGAAGCAGACCGATGCACATCGTCGACGCGCCCATCAGGAACATGCAGTAGACGAGCACCGTCTTGCGTCCGTGTCGGTCGCCCATGTGCCCTAAGACCACAGCGCCTATCGGTCGGGCAATATAACCAACGCCGAAGCTGGCCAGCGAAATGATGATCCCAACCGTGGGGTTGTCTGACGGAAAGAACAGCTGTGGGAAAAGTAGCGCTGCCGCGGTGGCATAGATAAAAAAGTCGTAGTACTCCAGCGCCGAGCCTATCCAGCCGCTCGCTGCGGCCTTTTTAGACTGACGCTTGGAGTGTGGATCGCCTTGAATGCTTTGGCTCATGACATGTCTCCGGATTCTCGATTGTTGTTATTGTAACGTCGTTCCATCAGTAATTCTGTTACCAGATTCGCCACCTTGTCAAGGGAGTTCCTTTGGCCGATCAAGGCATGGCGCTGGTTATCTGCGGGGTGCGTCGGCTCGCCGAGCGAGCACGCTGGAACCCGCTCATGCAATAGAGCGAATAGTTGTAAAGAGGATGAACAGGCTGCGAAGCGTCAAGCTCTCGGCACTATGGCTTCCTAGGGAGAGCGATGATGCCAACGACAGGTTTTACCGTCGTCGTACGCCGCCTTTCACATTTGCCAACTACAAGCGATCTCTCGAGAGACAGCCGTCGACGAGCCTCGAAATGTTCAACGGATTCGCGTTCTTGAGCGCATCGGGAAGCAACTCGTCCGGGTAGTTCTGGAAGCAGACTGGTCTCAGGAAGCGGTCGATGGCCAAGGTGCCGACTGAGGTGCCACGGCTATCGGAGGTGGCAGGGTAAGGGCCGCCGTGCACCATTGAATCGCAGACCTCGACACCCGTTGGATAGCCATTGATGAGGATGCGACCAACCTTCGTCTCCAACAAAGCAGTCAGCTCTGCGAATTGCGTAAGGTCCTCTGGCTCGCCAATCAAGGTGGCGGTCAATTGTCCGTGAAGGGCATTGATGGCAGCATTGAGTTGGGCCTGGTCAGCGACCTCGATGAAGATGGACGTGGGGCCGAAGATTTCTTCTTGAAGAACCTTGTCGCCGTCAAGCAGCAACGCTACGTCGGCCTTGAACAACTGTGGCTGGGCCTGGTGACCCTGTTGGTTGCTGCCAGCCAGGTGCGCGATGCCGGGGTGCGCATGCAGGTTCTGCAAGCCAGCCGCGTAGCTGCGCAGGGTGCCCGCATTGAGCATTGTCTGTGCCGGTTGGTCGTTCATCAACGCTGCCACTCTGTCCTGAAAAGCAGTGAAAGCATCCGAGCGAATACCCACTACCAGCCCGGGATTGGTGCAAAACTGCCCGCAACCTTGAACCACCGACGCGGCAAGATCGTGAGCGATACTGTCGGCTCGACGCGAGAGTGCCTCAGGCAGGATCACGACCGGGTTGATGCTCGACATCTCGGCGAAGACTGGAATGGGCTCGGGGCGAGCGGCGGCCATATCGCACAACGCTCGACCGCCTTTGAGCGAGCCGGTAAAACCAACGCCCTTGATGAGCGGGTGTTTTACCAAGGCTTCGCCTACGCCACTGCCATAAATCATGTTGAAAACGCCGGCGGGCATGCCGCTGCGCTCGGCCGCCCGGATGATCGCGTTGGCGACCTGTTCTGCGGTGGCCATATGGCCGCTGTGGGCTTTGAATACCACTGGACAACCCGCCGCAAGCGCGGAGGCGGTGTCGCCGCCCGCCGTGGAGAAAGCCAACGGGAAATTACTGGCACCAAACACAGCGACCGGACCGATTGCGGTGCGGTACTGGCGCAGGTCAGGACGTGGTAACGGCTTGCGAAGGGGTAGTGCCTGGTCGATGCGAGCCCCATAGAAGTCACCACGCCGCAGCACGTTTGCAAACAGACGCATTTGACCGCTGGTACGTGCGCGTTCGCCCTGGATGCGAGCGACAGGCAGTGCTGTTTCCCGGCAAACCAGCGCAATGAACTCATCGTCCAAAGCGTCTAGCTCTTGCGCAATGGCATCGAGAAATTCAGCCCGTTTGTTCGCGCTCAGGGTGCGGTAGCTGGAAAAAGCGTTGTAGGCTGCATGAGCCGCGTCCTCGACTTCTTGCGCAGTCGCCTGGTGGAAGGCATAGGGTAAGGTTTCCCCCGTGCTGGCATCCACGCTCTTGACGATGATGGTGCCGACGGCGCTGCGCTGACCGCCGATAAAGTTCTGGCCGGTGATGAGGGACATGGTTGTCTCCAGGTTGAAAGTGCATGTGATAGAGGGGCAAGGCGTCCCGAGGACTGAAAGTCAGGTGACGGCGCCGATCTGCCAAGGCACGAACTCGTTTTGTCCGTATCCGTGTTGTTCGCTCATGCTGCGTTCGCCCGAGGCAATGCGCAGCATGGTTTCAAAGATCGCTGCACCGCACGCCTCGATGGTCAACGTGTCTTCGGCTATTTCGCCGCAGTTGATGTCCATGTCTTCACGTTGACGCGCCCATAAGGCGCTATTGGTCGCCAGCTTGATTGACGGGGCAGGGGCACAGCCATAGGCCGATCCGCGCCCGGTGGTAAACGCAATCAGGTTCGCGCCACCGGCGACCTGACCGGTTGCCGAGACCGGGTCATAGCCTGGGGTGTCCATGAAAACCAGCCCGTTGGCCGTGACGGCCTGGGCGTATTCGTAGACATCCATCAGGTTGCTCGAGCCAGCCTTTGCCACCGCGCCCAGTGATTTTTCCAGGATGGTGGTCAAGCCACCGGCCTTGTTGCCGGCAGAGGGGTTATTGTTTAGTTCGGCCCCCATACGCTCGCAGTACTGTTCCCACCAATGAATTCGAGCGATGAGTTTTTCGCCGACTTCACGGCTGACAGCCCGCCGTGTCAGCAAGTGTTCGGCACCGTATATTTCCGGGGTTTCGGAAAGAATCGCGGTACCGCCACAGGCGACCAGGCGATCCACCGCGTTGCCCAGCGCTGGGTTGGCAGTAATGCCGGAGTAGCCATCCGAGCCACCGCACTGAAGCCCGACGGTCAGATGGCGAGCGCTGACCGGTTCACGCTGAATTTGGTTGGCCTCGCCAAGCAATTGTTTCACGTGGCCAATGCCACTGGCGATGGCCTTGGATGTACCGCCACTGTCCTGGATGTTGAATGTGCGTAGGGTATTGCTGCGGGTGAGTCCTTGGGTTGTGAGTAATGAGTCGATTTGGTTCGTCTCGCAGCCCAACCCGATCACCAGCACGGCCGCAAAGTTGGCGTGGGTCGCATAGCCGGCCAATGTCCGGCGCAACATGCTCAAACCGTCGCCCGCTGGATCAACGGCGCAGCCGGCGGAATGTGTCAGGGCGACAACACCGTCGACGTTTGGATACGCTTGCAGTGCAGCAGGATTGATGTCCCGACGAAAATGGTCGGCGATGGCCCGGGCGACTGTGGCAGAGCAATTCACTGATGTAAGAATGCCGATGTAGTTGCGCGTCGCGACGCGTCCATCCGGGCGTACGATACCCATGAACGACGGGGCTTCACTGGGCGTGACGTTGGGCTTCGCATCGACGCTGAAAGCATAATCTCGAGCGAATTCCCCCATGGCCAGATTGTGCACATGGACATGCTCGCCTGCTTCTATGTCGACAACAGCAAAACCAATGATTTGCCCATAGCGCCTTACCGGTTGACCGGCTTCGATACGTCGGGAAGCCACTTTATGGCCTGGCACGATCGCTTGCCGGATGGTCACGCCTTCCTGCTCAAGGATTTCGCCAACGAGTAGCGGTCGGCGTGCGATCAGCACATCGTCCAGCGGATTCAAACGCAGCACAGCTGCTGCGCCGGTTTTCATGATCAGTTCCATCGCATCCTCACGGGCTGCTGGGTGGTGGGCGGTCGCTAATAGCGCCGCACTTTTGTGCCGGCACTATAGGATTCATGGAAATGGCTGCCTAATGAGAGCTTTCGATTGCTCGATAACTTTGCCTCATCGACTTTTTCTGAACTGGCTGCGGTCTCTCTTCTCTGTAGCCGTTTGCCGCTGTTTGGCGAACGCCAGCAAGGTCGCAATAAACGTCCGTGTCGGCTCTGACAGGGGCTCATCCTTGCGAGTGATAACCCCGTAATCCTGGGATTCAACTTTGAAGGGCGTGTTGAGGATTTGAAGCTGCCCATTTTGCAGTTGTGACTGGACCATGGACTCGGGGAGCATGGCGAGCATTGGCCCGGACTGAAGCAACTGCAGGAAGGTCTGCATCGAAATGGTCTCCACCGTGTTGGTCGGCGGGGCGATCTTGAACGTCCTGAAAGCGCGCTCCATACGTTGTCGGATCGGCGTATTGAAGGGATACATGACCCATGGCCATTCACTGAGCGCTTCAGTGGGGACCTCCTCAAGCCCGCACAGAGGGTGTGTGCTGTTCACGACAAGACAAAAGGGTTCGGGTCCCAGCGACGTAAATTCGAACGGCTGACAATCTTCATCGGTGAAGCGCGCGATGATCAGATCGAGTTTCTTTTGTTCGAGCATTTCCAGCAGATGGTTGCTGGTTTGTTCGATCACCTCGATAGAAAGGAGGGGGCGCTCGCGTTTTATGCTGGCAATGGCTTCAGGCAGCACCACTGACGTCGCGGCGAAAATGGTGCCGACTTTTAAATGACCATGCCCGCCTTTTCGCAGTTTGTTGACTTGGTCGACGAACGACTCCGTGTCTTCCAAGGTAATACGCGCAAAACGGGCTACGAATTCCCCTAGTTCGGTAAGAACCAGGCTGCGCGTTTGACGCTCAAACAGCGGAAAACCGAGGAGAACTTCCAGATCGCGCAGCAATTTACTGATGGCCGGCTGCGTGACATTCATGTGTTCGGCGGTTGTGTGCATGTTGCGGGTCTTGGCCAAGCTATTGACCAGTACCAAATGTTTGATCTTCAGCCATCGGGAGACACTGGCAAAAGTAATTTGATCATTTTCCATCGGATAAGGCCTTGTCTGTCGATAACGAAACAGCATTGATGAGTGAGATTCTTTCATTGGGATTTACGGGGGCAGTCCATTAGTTTTACGGCTCTGATGGCCAACTGATCTGGAAGCTCCATGGCGAATTTGAAACTGACGCGCGAAAACACCCTGCCAGTGGATGGCCTGGCCGGAACGCTGATCGGCCGTGCCTGGATCCCGGGGGCGATTGCCGGCCCCTCGCCGGTGGTGCTGCGCGATGAAGGTGTGTTCGATCTTTCTGAAACCTTTTCGACAATCAGCGAACTGCTGGAACACACCTCGCCGTTGTTGGTTGTTCGTCAGGCGACAGGCAGGTACATCGGGACCGTCGAGCAATTGCTTGGGAACACCGGCAGCCATGCCGATCCCGGCAAGGCATCGCTGCTGCCTCCAGCAGATCTGCAAGTTATCAAGGCGGCCGGGGTGACGTTCGCGTCCAGCATGATCGAGCGGGTCATCGAGGAGCAGGCCCGAGGCGATGCCGCCAAAGCCGAAAGTGTCCGCCGTCTGGTGCAAGAAGCCATCGGCGATAACCTGCGGGCAATCAAGCCGGGTTCGCCAGAAGCGATGCGTCTTAAAGCTGTGCTGATCAAGCAGGGTATGTGGTCGCAATACCTGGAGGTCGGTATCGGCCCGGATGCGGAGATTTTCACGAAGGCACCGGTTCTGGCCGCGGTGGGCAGTGGCAGCGAAATCGGCATTCATCGCAAGTCTGAATGGAACAACCCGGAACCGGAAATTGTGCTGGCGGTGAACAGTCGAGGCCAAGTGCATGGCGTCACCTTGGGCAATGACGTCAATTTGCGTGATTTCGAAGGCCGCAGCGCACTGCTGTTGAGCAAGGCCAAGGACAACAATGCCTCCTGTGCGATCGGCCCGTTCATTCGTCTGTTCGATGAAGCGTTTACGCTCGATGACGTGCGCAACTGTGTCGTGGATTTGCAAGTCCGGGGCGACGACGGCTTTACGCTGGAAGGCAGCAGTTCCATGGCCCTGATCAGCCGTGACCCGTTGGATCTCGTGGCCCAGACGGTCGGCGGTGATCACCAGTACCCGGATGGCTTCATGCTTTTTCTCGGGACATTGTTTGCGCCTACCCAGGATCGCGAGGAGCCGGGAAGCGGCTTTACTCATAAGCAGGGTGACGAGGTCAGCATCGGGAGTCCGTTGCTGGGCACGCTGCGCAACACCGTCACCTACAGCCATGAGGCTGCGCCCTGGACTTTCGGCTTGCGGGCAATGATGCACAATCTTGCTGCCCGCGGACTTCTGTAGGTAAGGCAGGGTGGTGAGAGGCATTGGGCGTTCTTCCGCAAAGATTGAACATGCGCAGGCGCTTGTCTATGGATAAAGAGCCGGACGCCGAAGCGTTCGGTTTTTATCTCTGTCAGGCGTCCCACGTCCCGGAGACCCGGCTGCGTGGCCCGCTCTGTCTCGATCAGGCCAATCCGGTGCAAGCGGGTTTGACTTATCCGGGGACGCCTGCATATTATTGGAACACGGTTCCAGTACGAACAATGTTGCTCGAATCCACCTCATTGTCAAAGATAAGTCGAGAAAAATATGAGAGTCGTTAAAGGTGCTGTTGACCGTTGCCTGGAGGCGATTGAACTGCTGGCCCGCGAGGCTCGCTGGATGCGGATGTCCGATATCGCAGCCGAGCTGGGCTTGGAGAAGGGGCCCGCCCATCGAGTGCTTGCTCAATTAGTCGAGCAAGGGTGGGCGGAGCAGGATGAAGCCACCTCGCAGTACCGCTTGACACTGAAGCTGGCACTGTTGGGGCAGCGTTATTTACATGGCATTGGCTTGCCTGAATTGGTCCAGCCGATCATCGAGCAAGTGGCTGTTCAATGTCATGAGTTGGTGCGGCTGACGGTGGTCAACGAGGGCACCTTGTCCTGGTTGTCTTCGGCCCAAGGCGCCGCGCCAGGGCTTATGTATTCGCCGGCCATGGATAAACCGATCAATCTCTATGCAACCGCCAATGGCAAAGCCTGGCTGGCAACAATGTCCGATGAGCTGGCCATTGAGCATGCGTTGCGTAGCGGGCTGGGGAAAGCTGACGCGGGGATGGGGCACGGGCCGAAGGCGATCAACAGCATCGAAGGCTTGTTGGCCGAGTTGGCAGTGACCCGAAAGCGCGGGTATGGCTTGGTCATTGAAGAAGCCGAGGCGGGTGTCTGGGCGATTGCCGTACCGGTCAAGCTGGTTCCATCCGGCACTGTGGTCGGCACGATGAGTATCGCGGGTCCGGTGTTGCGTATGCAGCCCGAGCGTTATGACGAATTGCATGCCCTGCTGGAAGAGGCCGCCAACAAGCTGGGTACGGTTTGGCCGCGCCAGAACAACGTGCATTCGGAGAGCGTATGAGCCAACTCGCACCTGCAGGGGGCAAGGCGGGGGCAGGGCTGGAAGTCGCCGCTGCCGCTCTGGTCCGTGCACGGCTGGAGGGGGGACGGCTGGCATCCTTGCCTGACCAGAACCTGCCAGGCAGCCTCGCAGAAGGTTTTGCCATCCAGCAACGCGTGGGCCCATTGGCGGGAAAAACCGTCGGGGGCTGGAAGTGTGCGTTACCGCCGGCTGGCAAGTGGATCGTAGCCCCGATCTACAGCGACAGCATTGTAGAAGGCGAACGTTACCGGCTGGCCGCTGACGCCGATAAGGCGCGCATCGAGCCCGAACTGGCCTGCGTCCTGGCCCATGATTTGCCGGCACGTGTCGAGCCTTATACCGCTGAACAGATCGCTGCTGCGATCAGCGACGTGCGCTTGGCATTGGAAGTGATCGACTGCCGTTACACCGATCCCCACACACTGCCGTTCGAGCAATTGCTCGCGGATGGTCTATTCAATCATGGTCTGGTACTTGGGGCGCCAATCACGCTGCAGAACCCTGCCAGCATGCCCTCTGAACTGGCTATCACCCTGAGCGATACAACGTCGGAGCCCCTGAAAATCAAGGGCCGCCATCCGGACGGGGATCCGTTGTTGCCGATCGTCTGGCTGGCCAATTTTCTGTCTACACAAGGGATAGGGCTGCAAGCAGGGCAGGTGATTATCACCGGGTCCTATGCAGGTGTTCTCGATGTGCCCGTTAACCAGCCACTGCATGTTCAGTTCGGCGAAGCAGGCTCATTGTCTGTCCATTTCTCAACGCTGGAGGAGTAACAAATGCGCTTAGTTCGTTTTGGTTTACCGGGGCAGGAACAACCGGGAATCTTGGATTCGCAAGGGATCGTTCGGGACCTATCGGGCATTGTCGATGACATCGATGCGGCGGCCCTGAGCCCGTCAGTGCTTGAAAAGCTGCGCGCGGTTGACGTTGAAAAGCTGCCCGTGGTGGCGCCAGGCACACGTCTTGGTCCATGCGTAGGCAGCGTACCGAACCTGATTTGCATCGGTCTGAACTACTCCGATCACGCGGCTGAAACGAATACACCAATCCCGAGCCAACCGGTGGTCTTCAACAAACACACCGCGTCCATCAGCGGCCCCAATGACCCGGTCATCTTGCCGACGGGCGCTCAGAAGCTGGATTGGGAAGTCGAACTGGCCATCGTCATCGGTACGCCTGCCTGGCAGATCGATGAGTCGCGGGCATTGGATCACGTTGCCGGTTATTGCCTGGCCAATGATGTTTCCGAGCGGGCTTATCAGCTTGAGTACGAAGGTCAGTGGACCAAGGGCAAAAGCGGTTTTTCTTTCGCACCTCTGGGACCTTGGCTGGTCACCCGTGACGAGATTGCCGATCCGCAGGCACTTGACCTCTGGCTCGACGTGAATGGCAAACGTCTCCAGACCGGCAATACCCGTACGATGATCTTCAGCGTTGCCCATATCGTCGCGTACCTCAGTCGCTTCATGCCACTACTGCCGGGTGACGTCATTATTACCGGTACGCCGCCAGGTGTGGGGCTCGGGCAGAAACCACCGGTATTCCTCAAGGCGGGTGACACCATGCGTGTCGGTGGCCAAGGGCTGGGTGAACAATTTCAGACCGTGGTTCCTTACGTTGCTGAAATGGGGGCTGCATGGGTCGCCGGGCGCCATCCCAATGTTGACTGACTATCGCTAAAGGAAAAACGCTATGAGCTTTGCAGGAACAGGTGTAGTCGCGATCTGGCATGATCTTTTGCCCGAAGCGCGGGACGAGTTCTATGAGTGGCATAACCGTGAGCACATGCCTGAGCGGGCTGGAATTCCGGGCTTTTTGCGGGGACGCCGATACATCGCCTTGGATGCGGGACCGACTTATTTCAACCTTTATGAGGCTGATTCTGTGCAGGTGTTGGGTGGACAGGATTACTTATCGCGCCTCAACAGTCCGACGGCATGGACCCAGCAGTCGGTGAAGTCTTATCGCAATGTCGCGCGATCCATTTGCGCAGTCACTTACTCCAGCGGTGTGGGGCAGGGCGCGTATCTGTTAACGGTCCGTTTCGATGTTGTCGAAGGGCTGCATAAATCGGTGTCAGACGCATTACGCCAACGCGTGCTGCCCCCCCTGGCGGATAAACAGGGTATTACGGGCGTGCATTTGTGTGTGGCTGATGAGGCCGTTAGCAAAGTTGAAACCGCAGAGAAAAAGGCCCGTGCCGAAGGCACCCAGATACCGGCCTGGATCGTCATGATCGAAGGTTGCGCACCTGACTACGTTCGCGTCGCCGGCGAGTCTTTTGTGGCCGAGCTGCAACGGCTGCTGGAGGGGCAATCGACGGGACCGGAAACCACGCTCTATCAATTGGAATACACACGTTGCAAAACGCCGGGGAGTGCGGGTTGATCGCCGAGCGTTCGAGTACGTTTTAACTTTCACTTGTTGTTCTCACGCAATTCCCCACGAGCGTGCCCATACAGGCATTGAGTTTAGCTCGCGTCTGCGCACGCTCGGGTTTTGCTTAAGGCGATATTAAACAATTATCAAGTTGCTCAATAACGAGCTAGGTAAGGAATTCCTTCGGTCGCTTGGAAGTTAGCTCTTCGGGCTACCTGTGCATGCGTTGTCATAAGTTAAAAATCCCAACAAAAACAATAATAACTCATTGTGAGGAAACATCATGCGCTACCCGGTTACTGTCCGCAGCGTGCCTGCACATCAATCCCTTATCAGCCTGACTCTTGCGTTCTGCGCAGGTTCGTCAGCTGTTGTTCAAGCCGATCAAAATAGCGGTTTTGTCGATGGCGCTACGGCCACTCTCAATTTGCGCAACGCTTACATCAATCGTAACTTCACCAACCCGAACAACGCCCAGGGCAAGGCCGAGGAATGGACCCAGAACTTCATCCTCGACGCCAAGTCCGGCTTCACCCAGGGCACGGTCGGTTTCGGCGTGGACGTGCTGGGCCTGTACTCGGTCAAGCTCGACGGCGGCCGTGGCACCGCGGGTACGCAACTGCTGCCGGTGCATGACGACGGTCGCCCGGCCGACGATTTCGGCCGTTTGGGCGTGGCCCTGAAGGCCAAGGTGTCGAAGACCGAGCTGAAGGTCGGCGAGTGGATGCCAGTGCTGCCGATCCTGCGCTCCGACGACGGCCGGTCCCTGCCGCAAACCTTCCGTGGCGGCCAAGTGACCTCTACCGAAATCAACGGCCTGAGCCTCTACGGCGGCCAGTTCCGTGGCAACAGCCCGCGCAACGACGCGAGCATGGAAGACATGTCCATGAACGGCCGCGGCGCGTTCACGTCCGACCGTTTCAACTTCGGTGGCGGTGAATACGCCTTCAACGAAAAACGCACCCAGGTCGGCGTGTGGTACGCGGAACTGTCCGATATCTACCAGCAGCAATATTTCAACCTGACCCACAGCCAGCCCATCGGCGACTGGACCCTGGGCGCCAACCTTGGCTACTTCATCGGCAAGGAAGACGGCAGCGCCCTGGCCGGCGACCTGGACAACAAAACTGCGTTCGCCATGCTCTCGGCCAAATACGGCGGCAACACCTTCTACGTCGGCCTGCAGAAAGTCGGCGGCGATGATGCCTGGATGCGCGTCAACGGCACCAGCGGCGGCACCCTGGCCAACGACAGCTACAACTCCAGCTATGACAACGCCAAGGAAAAATCCTGGCAACTGCGCCACGACTTCAACTTCGCCGCGGTCGGCGTGCCGGGCCTGACCCTGATGAACCGCTACATCAGCGGTGACAACGTGCACACCGCCACGGTCGATGACGGCAAGGAATGGGGCCGCGAAACCGAACTGGCCTATACCGTGCAGAGCGGCGCGCTGAAAAACCTCAACGTGAAATGGCGCAATGCGTCGATTCGTCGGGACTTCAGCACTAATGAGTTTGATGAAAACCGGATTTTCATCAATTACCCCATCTCGCTGCTATAAAACATCACGGGTTCTCCCCCTTGATGAATAGCGGCGTTCAGGGACGCCGCTATTTTTCCTTTGCTTGCAATAAGTTCCGCGCCAGCGCCAAGGCTTCATCTTCAGTGGTTGCGATGAGCATGGGATAACCCCAAAATTTTTCATACACGAGTGCGAACGCTTTGCCTGCCAGTCGTTTGGCGAGACTTGATTCGATATGAATCGAGGCTTTGACATAACGCTTGAGTTCGCTTTTGTGGCGCTTCATCCATAGGGTTATTTGTTTCAGTTGCTCTGGCGAGTGTTCCGGTTGCTCCTTGTCCAGACCTTCATTGCTGATCAATACGAAGGGTTCATTGCGAGCAAGCACGGCTTCGAACTCGGCAAGTGACTCTTCCTGGCTATGGCCCGGTATGGTTTTTTGCAGCCAAACGAACGGAAATTGTGTGGCGTCTATACGCATTTCTATAGTCCTTCGACACGTTGCCAAACCTCTGTGATGTCCTGCGGTTTCAGGATACTCTGCAAGCGATCCGGCTTAATTGCACAGGCTGGCCACAATATTGTTCAAAACAGCCATTTTCATTTTTTGAGGGTTTAGCGTGGGGCGCACATCTGCTATGGCGAACACTGCTAAAAAAGACAGGGTTGCCGTATGGGACGTCGATAGCATTTCGCGGCCCGTCGTTGCCCTCAGCGCTTCGATGGTGAGCAAGGATTGGGAGCAAGCCAGCCATCAACATCGTAAGGCGCAACTGCTTTATTCCGTGCGCGGCATCCTCAATTGTGAAATAGAAGAGGGCGTCTGGATCGTTCCACCACAATGTGCCGTATGGATACCCGGTGGTTTGTCACATGCGACACGTGGTTCAGGAGAGACAGAATGTTATTGCCTGTTTGTTGAACCTGATGCCGCCCCGGATCTTCCGCAAAGCTGCTGCACGATTGGCGTATCACCGCTGTTGCGTGAGTTGCTGCTGAAGGCGGCGGGGTTCTCGGGAGACACTGTCAATGTCGCGCGCGAAGACCGCCTGATCGCAACGTTATTGGACGAATTGTCGGCAGCCCCCGTGGAGGACCTGCATTTGCCGATGCCTCGCGACACGCGTCTGCGCAGGCTCGCTGAAATGCTCTTGGCCGACCCCGCGCTTAAGGTTTCGGTGCGCGAGTGGGCTACTCGCATTGGCATGAGTGAGCGCAGCATGAGTCGGCTTTTGCTGCAGGAAATAGGGATGAGTTTTGGACGTTGGCGAAGGCAATTGCATGTAATTGTGTCGCTGCAACGCATGACCAAGGGCGAAAGCGTCCAATCGGTTGCATTGGAGCTGGGTTATGAGGGCCCCAGTGGCTTCATCACGATGTTCCGCAAAACCGTAGGCAAACCGCCGGTGCAATATCTCTCCGCCCGCTCAGCCAGCGCTCTTATCGCAGGTGCATTGCCCGTGCCGTCGATCCTGTTTCCTGACGACCTGTAAGGGCTCGAAGGCGATCTATCCGAAACTGACCAATCCTCATGGCGGATGGAAAACGGCCAATCGCTGACATTGGCTGAACTGGAAAATAATCTGGCCATCCTTCGATATCTGGCAACGACGGCTTGTTGCTAGATTGCGCGACAACGAATGCAAATCAGTTTCACTTGAGATTGATTTGTCACTTCTGTTCTCCGGCCTGGTGCCGGTTGAGTTGTCGGCCCTTTCTCAAACCCGTCTCTCGACGGTCGGCCGCTGTCTGTTTTTTCTTGATAAGGAATGGCTGATGTGGAGTTCGTTGACTTACTGCGGTGAGCGGCGCCCTTGCGTGCCTGAGCGTTTGCTGACAAACCCGGTGACTGCAGCGCTGTTGGTGTTTTTAGGTAGTTCGAGTTGTGTAATGGCGCAGGACCCTGTCGAAGCCGATGAGAGCACTCAGTCTCAAGGCGTGATGATTCTCCCATCGGTAACAATAAGCGGGACGAGGACAGCCGATACCACCACGACGGAAGGGACGGGGCTTTACACCACCGGCCAGACCACGGCCGCGACTCGCTTGCCGCTGACGTTGCGGGAGACGCCGCAATCAGTTTCCGTGGTAACGCGTCAGCGCATGGACGACCAAAAGCTGGATTCAGTTCAGGGGGTACTGGAGAGCACGACTGGCGTCTCGTCTTACCAATCAGATAGCCAACGCACGAGTTTCTATTCCCGAGGCTTTCTGATCGACAACATTCAGTATGACGGCATACCCGCCGTCATCGGTGATGTCATAAACGGCAGCGGCATCAGCGACCTGGAAACGGCATTTTACGACCGTGTCGAAATTGTGCGCGGGGCGAACGGGCTGCTTACCGGCACGGGCAATCCGTCGGCTGCGGTCAACCTGGTGCGCAAAAGACCAACGCCAGAGTTCTCGGTTTCCACCTCTATCAGTGCGGGGTCCTGGGACAGTTTCCGAGAGATGGGGGATGTTTCCGTACCGTTGACAACCGACGGGCGTATCCGTGCACGTATGGTAGGGGTCAATAACGATGGTCACTCCTACATCGATGGTTACCAAACACAAAAGCAAGCGTTCTATGGGGTCATTGAGGCAGATCTCACCGAAGACACCACTTTGGATATTGGGTATGACTATCAGAACAGTTCCCCTGAGCGACCGACATGGGGCGGTGTTCCTCTCTGGTTCAGCAACGGCTCAGAGGCAGAATGGTCGCGCTCCAAATCCCTGGCCGCGGACTGGAATCGCTGGGACAGTACCCGGCAGACTGCTTTTGCCGAACTTGAACACCGGTTCGATAACGGTTGGAAAGTCCGCGGTGTGGTGAACCAGTACCGCACTAAGTACGACTCCCAGTTATTGGGCGGGTTTGGTACGCCCGACCAAGAGACTGGATTAGGCATTTTCCCTAATGGTGCTTATCCGGTTGCGCTGGCCGGCAAAGGGAAAAGCCGTCAAAACACCTTTGATGTGATGGCGAGCGGTCCCTTCGATTTAATGGGGCGCCAACATGACCTGGTAGTGGGCGCTATGAGTTCTCGGTATACCTCGAATAGAGACGATATCAGTCCCTTTTTTGTAGGGTTCACACCCGGCAATATCTACAATTGGAATAACCATTTCCCCAAGCCAGACTTTGATGCAATGGCGTCTATGCCGACCGATACCGAGGTTAAACAGCGCGGCTTCTATAGTACAGCGAGATTCTCATTGGCCGACCCATTGAAATTGATTGTCGGAGGGCGGTTCAGTCGCTACGAGATCGACGAGACTGCAGGTGGGACGCCGTTCAATTATAAAAAGAGTAATGAGTTCACGCCCTATGCAGGTCTGATATACGACATTGATAGTACGTACTCCGTCTATATCAGTTATACCGGTGTATTTAATCCGCAAACATCGTTCCGAGACAGCAATGGCAATGTCCTCACGCCGACTGAAGGCAAGACGAAAGAGATTGGCCTCAAGGCTGAATACCTGGAGGGGCGATTGAATGCGTCTGTCGCATTGTTTGACACTGAACTGGACAACGCTGCACAACCGGATGGCAGTCTTCTTACGCCAGGCGGTGCGCAAGCTTACAAAGGTGTTGATGGTACTAAATCCCGCGGGGTCGAGTTTGACCTGCAGGGCGAAGTGGCTCCCAATTGGAACATCTACGCTGGCATCGCCGCTTTCACAGCCAAGGATGGCAATGACGCCAGGCTGAACGCACAGGTACCGCGCACAACCGCTCAGATGTTCACTACGTACAAATTACCCGGCATGTTGGAAAAATTGACTTTGGGCGCAGGCGTCAGATGGCAAAGCCGCTTCTTGAGCAGCAGTACGAGCACGAGGGTAGCGGAACAAGACCCCTATGCGCTGACGTCACTGATGGCGCGTTATGAGTTGTCAAGGAACATGGACCTATCAATCAATGTCAACAATGTGTTTGATAAAAAATATGCAACCCAGAAAGGCGATTTCGATACTGTCAGTTATGGAGCGCCGCGTAATGCACTGATGACATTGAACTATAAACTGTAGTTTGCGCGGCTAACCGAATCACTCCGCCAGCTTAACCTCCGCGGCCTCGTCAAACTTCGACCGGGCCGCTTCAACTTCGGGCAGTTTGTCGAGCGTCCATTTATGCAATTCGCGAAATGGCTGCTGCAATGTTCGACCCAGCGGGGTGATCTCATACTGCACTGCCACGGGCGAGAACGAAATGATCTGGCGCGAGACGAGACCATTGCGTTCCAACCGCCGCAGGCACTGGGTAAGTGCCTTCTGGGTGACGCCCTCCAGGCGACGTCTGATGGCGTTAAAACGATGCGGCCCGTCATCGAGTACCGCCAGAACCATCATCGACCACTTATCAGCGATTTGGTCGAACAGCGCCCGGCTTGGGCACTCCGACGAAAAACATTGCGGCTTTAATTCCAGCATTGAAGTTTCCTCACGTATACCTAGGCGACTCTAGGTGCCTAATTGACATTTGGTTTACAAAATATACTTATATGGCTTCCGAAAGCAAATGGAGTCCATCCGATGGCAAACCCCGATACCAGCATTTTATTTCGTCCTTTTTCCATCCGGTCGCTTGAACTGAAAAACCGGATTGTCATGGCGCCGATGACGCGTCTGTTCTCACCCGAAGGTATCCCGGGTGAAGCGAGCACTGCCTATTACCGGCGCCGGGCGGAGGGAGGTGTTGGCCTGATTCTGTCGGAAGGCACCGTGATTGATCGCCCAGCATCGCGCAATGATGCCGGCATTCCTTTTTTTCATGGCGAAGCGGCGCTGGCTGGATGGAAGAACGTGATCGATGCTGTCCACACGGCTGGCGGGCGCATGGCACCGCAGATCTGGCACACCGGCTCCACGCGCTACATCAACGACTGGGAGCCGGATGCTCCCGTTGAAAGCCCGTCGGGCCTTGTTTCGCCAGGTGACCTGCGTGGTGTGGCGATGAGTGAAGAGGACATTGCCGACACGGTGGCAGCGTTCGCCAAGGCCGCAGCGGATGCCAAGCGACTGGGCTTCGATACCGTCGAGATCCATGGAGCCCATGGTTATTTGATCGATCAGTTTTTCTGGTCTGGTAGCAATCTGCGCACCGACCGCTACGGCGGCCCGACAATCAAGGAACGCTCGCGTTTTGCCAGTGAGGTCGTCTCTGCCGTTCGCCAGGCTGTTGGCCCGCAATTCCCGATCATCATGCGCGTCAGCCAGTGGAAGCAACAGGACTACGGGGTGCGCGTTGCTGAAACGCCAGCGGTGATGGAGGACTGGTTGTTGCCACTGGTCGAGGCCGGTGTCGACGTCCTGCACTGCTCGCAGCGCCGCTTCTGGGAACCTGAGTTCCCCGAAATTGACGGTGAGAACGGGTTGAACTGCGCGGGCTGGGCGAAGAAAGTCACTGGAGCCACAACCATTAGCGTCGGTTCGGTTGGGCTGGATAATGATGTCACTAACGCCTTCGCCGGCAAGGGATCAGCCCCTGCGGGTCTGGATCGGCTCATCGAGCGCATGGAGCGCGAGGAGTTTGATCTGATCGCTGTAGGGCGTGTTCTGCTGAGTGACACGGATTGGGCCACCAAAGTGGAAAAAGGCGAATACGCAAGCCTGAAGGGCTTCAATCCGGCATCTTTAGCTGAATTGGTTTGAATTGCAGTGTGGCCCGGGCATTTACGCGCAGGCCACACTTTCAATGTAATGCCATTCGCTACCCCCCATAAGCGCTGGCCCAAACAATACAACTGAGAAGCGTTCGTAGTATCATCGCTGCCTGTTTCCCCTTGGTAGTCTTGAGCCGCGATGCCCCCAATTCCTTCCAGCAAAGCCCCTAGCGTGCTCATCGTCGATGACAGCCGCAAGATCCGCGATCCGCTGGCGACGTTTCTGCGTCGCCACACGTTCGAGGTGCGCACGGCGGCGGATGCGGCGGGCATGTGGCAGTTGCTCAAGCAGCACAGCTTTGAGGTGATCATCCTCGACGTGTCGCTGCCCGATGGCGATGGTTTCGAGTTGTGCAGTCGTCTTTATCGGCGAAGCGATACGCCGGTGATTCTGTTGACGGCGCGCGACACCTGCGCCGATCGGGTTCGCGGTCTTGATCTGGGCGCGGACGACTACGTCACCAAACCGTTCGAGCCCCGGGAATTGGTGGCGCGGATCAACAGCGTACTGCGTCGACGCCGCCCGACCGGCGCGAAACAGGCCATATCGGCGTCCGACCCTGTCGCCGTGAAAATGAGCCCCTGCTACCTGTTTGCCGACTGGCGTTACGATGCCCGTCACGCCACGCTGGCACGTGATCAAGAGCCGCCGATTCTGCTCAGCACCGTCGAAAGCAAGCTGCTGCAAGTGTTTCTCAACCATCCCAACACGCTGCTGCCCCGCGAGCGCTTGATTGATTTGACCACCGCAACCGACAGAGACGTGACAGACCGCGCCATCGACCGTCAGGTCAGTCGTCTGCGGCGCAAGTTGGCCCATAAACCGGGGGAACCGGAATTGCTGCGTACCATCTGGGGTGGCGGCTATCTGCTGGCGTCCGATGTCGTGCTGCAGGCGCCATGAGTCGCCTGCGTGCCTTGTGGCCGCGCAAGATGGTTCATCAACTCAGTGTGCTGCTGTTGCTTGCGTTGCTCGCTTCCAATGCAATTGCCATGCTGGTTCTGCAGCGCACTGGGGCGTTGATCCATCCGCTGTCGCGGACCATGAGCCTGGAACGTCTGGTCACCGCGCACCATGCGGCTCTCGAAGCACCCAACCAGGTCGGCGCCCGGCTACTGGCGTCGATGATCACCCCGGATGCACATTTCTGGATTGATCGGCGCGCCGACGTCGAGCCCTTCGACATGCGCGCCGAAGAACAACGCCTGGCCAATGTGCTGCGCGAGCGCCTGCAACTGGCGCCAGACCTTGCCGTGGTCATGCAACTGGAGCGGGTCACCGGCGGTCATGCCCGGGACCAGGTGTTCAGCCCAGCTGGCTGGGCTCCGTTGCGTTTGCGCAGCAGCATCGAACTGCCCGACGGCCGCTACCTCAACGCGTTGCAGCACCCGGTCGGGGCTTACGAGTGGCGCAAAGTCCTGACGTACAGCCTGCCGGTGACGATCATTCCGGTGCTGTTGATCGTCATGTTCTGCATCAGTCGCGTGGTGCAGCCTGTGAAAACCCTCGTGCAGGCGTCCGAGCGCGTCAGTCGCGGCGAGTGGATTGCCCCGCTGCCGCTGACGGGGCCGCAGGAGGCACGGGACCTGACGGCAGCGTTCAACCACATGCAGGCCAGCATCGCCCGCCATGTCGAGGGCCGCACACGCATGCTCGCCGCGATCAGCCATGACCTCAATACGCCAATCACCGAACTGCGCCTGCAAGTGGAACTGCTGGAGGAGGGCGATGCTCGCGAGGACATGCTGGAAAGTCTCGAAGAGTTGAGTCTGATGGTGCGCGAAACCCTCAACTTCGTCCGCGAAGACGCTGTGCAGGAGCCGACGCTGACCATTTCGTTGAACGGGTTGCTGGATGACCTGGCCAAACGTTACCAACTGCTGAACCAGCCTGTGACCTGGCACGGAGCGCCGCCGATCATGCTGACGTGCCGGCCCCTGGCGCTGAAACGGGCGCTGACCAACCTGATCGACAACGCCCTGCGTCATGCCGGGGACGCCACGCTGAGCCTGTCTCGCGAAGACGCCGGCACCGTCCGCCTGGACATCCTCGACCACGGTGCAGGGCTTCCCGATGCCTGGTTGAGCAGGGTATTCGAGCCGTTCGTGCAGTTCGCCGGTGGAGCGGCCGATGGGCACAAGGGCGGTGTCGGCCTGGGCCTGGCCATCGCCCGCGCCTGCGTGCAGGCACACGGTGGCGAACTGCTGCTGGAAAACCGCCCGTCCGCCGGATTGTGCGCCGTGGTCAGGCTGCCGGCCGCGCTGCTCAGAAGTTCAACGTAGCGCCCATCCACAACGTGCGACCGTAGTTCACCGTGCCGTAGGTTTCATCGTCCAGGCGCTTGTCGGTGATGTTGTTCAGCGAACTGTTCAACGTGATCGAATCGGTGAGCTCATAAGAGCCGCCCAGATCGGCCGTGGTGTAGCCTGGTGCACTTTCATCGGTAATGGTGTTGCCGGTTTCTTCTCCGTAGTAGCTGACCGACGCCCACGCTTGCGCGCGATCATTGATCACCCATTCGCCGCGCAGGTTGGCTTTTTGCTTGGGCGTCAGCGCCAGTGGTGCGCCGGCATTGGCGCCGCTTTTCTGTTCCGAGTCGGTGTAGGTGTAATTGGCCTTGAGCAACACACTGGCGTTGATATCCCATTGCCCGGTCAGCTCCACACCCTGGATCACGGCCTTATCGATGTTGACCCGATCCATGACGATGTAACCGTTCCAGCGCTCGTCGGTGGTGACCGTCGATAACTTGTCCTGGAAGTCGTTGTAGAACACCGTCGCGCCCGCCGACAGATCATCGCGGTTGGACCACAGCGCCGAGAACTCGTAGTTGGTGCTGGTTTCCGGTTTCAGGTCGGGGTTGCCGAGCATCACGAAACGGTTGCGTCGCAGGTAGGCGTAATCCTTGACCACCGCGCGCAATTCGGGCGCCTTGAAACCGCGGGCGATACCGCCCTTGAGCGTCCAGTTATCGGTGGCGCGCCACACCCCGTAGATCCGCGGACTGGCGTGGGTGCCATATTGTTCGTGGTCGTCCAGGCGCAGGCCGGTGGTCAGCGCGAAGCTGTCGGTCACCGACCATTCGTTTTCGGCGAACACGGCTTTTTGCAGCACCGAAAACTCGTAATCGACGCGATCGCCCAGGCCCTGGTTCCAGTCGGTCAATTCGCTTTCATTCCATTGCATGCCCACGGTACTGACATTGTGCGTGGTGGGCACCACCAGTTTGGCGTCGAACACGGTGTTCTTGACCTCCGGTTTGCGCCCGTAAATATCGGTTTGCGCCGGCGTGGCCTTGCCTTCGCGGCTGGAGGTTTCCTGGGACAAGGCGATATCCGACGTGGCCCAACCCCAACGGCCCTGGTGCGACAGCGACCAGTGATCGCGATTGTTCTCCTGCTCGCGGGTGGCCCAATTGGCACTGATGCCGTCGCCGTTCTTCAAGCGCGTGGCGCCAGCCTCCAGCAGGATGTCGTGGTCGACGGTCGGGGTGAAGGCCAGGCGTGCGGTCAGGTCGCGGTGATCGGCCTGGCTGAAACCGTTGGTTTGCTCGATGTCGTCATCGGCCTGACGATCCAGGTAACGGCCCCAGACCTGCAAGCCGAGAAAATCTTCGTGCAACGGACCATTGAGGTAGAACTGCGTCTGGCGGGCGTTGCCTTGGTCACTGTGCTGGCGCGCCGAATAATCGTAGGACACCGAGCCGCCCCACTGCGGCGAAACCTTGCGGGTAATCACGTTGATCACCCCGCCAATGGCGTCCGAACCGTACAGCGACGACATCGGCCCACGCACCACTTCGATACGCTCGATGGCCGCCGCCGGCGGCACGAAACTCTGCTCGTAACCGCTGTTACCGTTGACCCGCGATTCCCGGGCACTCTGGCGCTTGCCATCGACCAGAATCAGCGTGTAATCGGCTGGCATGCCGCGAATGGAAATGTCCGTCTCATTGGCCCCGCCGTTGACCGTTACCCCCTCGACATCCCGCACCGCGTCACCCAGATCGCGATACGACTTGCGGCGCAGCGTCTCCCCATCAATCACCGTGACAGAGGCCGGGGCATCCTCGACGCGTTGCTCGTAGCCGGAAGCGGTCACGACCACATCATCAAGGGTCAAGGCCTGCGGTTCAGCAGCCTGGGCGGACGTGCACAGCGCGCCGGCTGCACCGGCGGCCAGGGCGAAACGCGTCCACGGGGACAATGTTGGAAAACGGAGAGGGGAGTGCATGGGGTGTCCTTTACAATTCAACTTAAAAGAGAATCGTAATCATCTGCACTGGTGAAGATTGGACAAAGTGTGACAGGGCGAATCCCACGGCGCCCCAAACCCACTGTAGGTGCGAGTTCACTCGAGAAAACCCAGGAGCGTCACTGCCTGGGTTTTGTACGAGAAGTCGGGGCGAATAGCATGGAGGCCCAGCTTGAACTCAGTACCTCTCGATCATGTCGGCCGCCTGTTGGGTGGCCTGGCTGGTCCGGGTGGCCAGCTTGCGGACCTCGTCGGCGACCACTGCGAAACCCCTTCCGGCCTCACCGGCTCTGGCCGCCTCTATGGCCGCATTCAGGGCCAGTAGATTGGTCTGTTTGGCGATGCTTTGGATGGCGGCGACTATCTGCGTCAGCTTGGCGAGGTTTTCCTGCATGGCTTGATGCTGACGTTCCTGAGTCTGGCGCAACTGGCTTTCCTCGCGATGGGAGTGCACGTCGGTGATCGCCCCCACTGTACGTAAGGGCGTGCCGTCGTTGCTTCGCTGGGTCTGACCTCTGCCTCTGAACCAACGGTACTCGTCGTTGCGGTGCTTGAGGCGGTAAGTCACATCGAAGGGTGTTTGGCCGGAGCGGTCGGCGACATGTTCGACAAAGGCTTGCACCGCACGCTGGCTGTCTTCGGGATGCAGGCGGGACAGCCAGCTTTCGAACACATTGGGAAACTCTTCGATGGTTTCGTAGCCAAGCATGCGACGCATCTGTGACGAGAACCAGATGACGTTATGGGGATTGGCTGGATCGCCTGCGATGATATTGATATCCCAGAGTGCGTCCTGGATGCATTCGCGGGAAATATCGAAGCGGGCCGAGAGCATCGCGAATTCTTCGTCTCGCAAGCGCTGTTTGTGGATGTCGCGCAGCATACCGACGCTGATCTGTGGCAGCCCCCGTTCGTCACGGAGCGTTTCACCGCAGATCTGGACCCAGCGGTATTCTCCCGAGTGGCTCGCGAGGCGCACCTCCACCTGGTAGGGCGCATGCCCGCTGCGATCGGCAAGGTGATGAGCCAGGGCATCCAGGTTGGCCTGGCGGTCGTCAGGGTGAAGGCAATCGTTCCAGGAGCCTAGATAGACCGGGAGATCCGTTTGGGTGGGCAGGTTGCCGAACCATTGCAGTACTGCATCACGCGCGGGCTGTTGGCTGCCATCGAGCTGCAATTTCCAGAGCAGATCTTCCGACCCGCTTGCCGCCAATTGCCAAAGTTGTTCTTGATCATGCAACCGCGTTTCGTATTCACCCAACTGAAGCCTGAGGCGTTGCAGTTCAGCATTAAGGTCGACCACGCTGGCCCGGAGCGCCGTGCGATCGGCGAGCAGGCGTTCGATGCCCGCCAGTACCCGTCGCAGTGACGAATCCTTCACCGCTATCGATACTCCCTCGCCGTCGGGCTGTTCCAGCCGGTCGCCGAGCAGCTTCAATTCCTTGCGGGTGCTATTTCTGAAAAACATCAAACACCTCTGGTTCGCTCACGAGGTTTCGGGACGGTTCTCGCTCTTGATGCCCCCGAGCATTACGGTCTTCGAATGCCCGGGGACAGTCTGGCCTGGACTGGAGTCTGTCGACTCAGGCGGCCTGGTACAGACGGCGCTCGAGCAGCGTGCTACCACGCAGGCGATGTGTTGCCTTGGCACCGGCCAGCACGGCCAGGTCCAACAGCGGTTCGAGGATGACGACGCTCATGTAGGCGCTGCCGAAGGTCAGAATTGACAGGGCATTTTCTGCTGTGAAGCCTTGTCCGTAGAAGGCCCAGAAGGCAACCCAGGCGACAATGCCCCCCTGGAAGGCTGTCGACAGCCCCAGCGCTTGTCTGTAGCTCAGCTCCACATACGGCGTGTTTGGCGCGATGATGCGTTTCGCCAGGGCGGTAACTGCGAACAGCGGTACCAGAAGGGTGGTGACGTTCATGCCGTATTGCGGCAGGTCGAATGGCGCGAAGAACAGACCCTGGATCAGCAGCCCCAGGGCCAGACCCACTGCCGCAGGTGCGGCGCCGAGCAGCAGAAACAGCGTTGACCCGAGGATGAGATGGACCTCGGAGACGCCGACTGGATGGTGCGGTAGTAGCTCGAAGAAGCTGAATACCAGGGCCGTGGCAGTGACAGTGCGAGCCAGCAGCGAGAAGACACCACGCTCGCCCATGGCTTGGGCCGCGAGTTTGAGGGTGTAGGCGCCGGCACCTGCGGCAGTGACATAGCTCAGCCAGAGTTTTCCAGCTTCCACCAGGTTAGGTTCGATATGCATGACGATTGCCCCTTGGCCGCTACGCGACCTCGAAAGTAAAAAAACAGGACGACTCCGGCCTCAGCGAGTGGCTCGGCTGATCGCCACCGGCTCGTGCCGCGCCAGGTGTTCGTGGCCGTTTCCATGGGCCGGTGGGCAACTCGCATTGAGCAGCGTCACCGGCTGTCCGTGGGGGGTATTCAAGTAAGCCTGCTGCCATTCCTCGGTGCGCCGGCTGATGTCTTCCATCCCCGTTAAACCGAGTGTGGTGACCATTCTTTCCAACGCTGTGATCCACTGCCGGTAGTAAGTGTCGTTGACGCTTTCTCCGGGTTGTGCCGGGGCAGCCTTGATCTCGTCGCTGAATACCTGCACCCAGTCCTCCCAGGGGAATAGACCGATCTGGTGCAGGTGTACCAGCAGGGAAAAAGCCTGGGCCTGCCAAGGTTTGTCGAATACCGGGCCTTCATCGTCGAGAGACAGGCCGGCTATTGGGGGGATGTGACGCATGCTGGCGCTCATACGGCCTCCAGATAGTTGTCCCACAGATCAATGCAAACACTGTCCGGGCGCGCCACTCCCCACAGTTCTGTCGCACTGAAGCGAACGGCATAGACCTGTTGGGGCTGTTCGCCTAGACCGTGGGCCATCGTGTCCGGGGTGGCAAACGCGCCGTGTGCAATCTCGATGGTCCCGACCTTGCCGCGCGCGTAGCGGGGCAGTCGGGTGTGGGTGGTTGGGTTGAGGTTCTTCGTCCGCACCCGGTCACCGACCCGGAAGCGGCCGGAGACGGGCTCCTTTGCCCGGGAAGAGGCGCCGCCGAGCACTACGGCCTCGACGATGTCCGGTGTTAAAACCGTGACGGGTTGTGTCGGTGGGGTTGGTTTGGCCGTACCCTGCAGTTCGCCAGTGCTGATCACGCCTTTTTCCAGCAGCAGGTTCTCGAAGGCATGCAGCCAATGCTCGTAGTAACTGGACTGCAAGTATTCAGCCGGTTCCATGCGTTCAATGGAATGTCGGAATTCGTCGACATTGAAGTGTCCGCCGACGAAGAGCGAGGCGAACAGCGGAAAGACCCTGCGCTCCCAGTCGTGATGGAAGATGGGTTCATTTTCTTCGGTGAGCACCGGGCCGAAACCGTGCATACCGCCTAAGTCGTGTACACCGTTCATGGTTTTCTCCTTCTCGGGTTCAGGCTTCGTCGCCCGGCGTCTTCGGCAGGCCAGTGCCGATCATGGCGTCACGCGTCACCAACTCGATCAGTCGTTCCTCGCTCCAGCCGTCAGTACCGGCCGGACGTTCCGGCAGTACCAGGTAGCGCAACTCAGCACTGCTGTCCCAGACGCGGACTTCCTTGTCATCGGGAATGATCAAGCCGAATTCGGCCAGCACGCTGCGCGGATCGATGACGATCCGTGACCGATAGGGCGCGGATTTGTACCAGACGGGTGGCAGACCCAGGGTCGGCCAGGGGTAGCAGGAGCACAATGTGCAGACCGTCACGTTGTGCACGGTCGCGGTGTTCTCCACCACCACCATGTCTTCGCCCTGCACGCCGGAAAAACCCAGTTCGGCAATGGCCGCGGTGGCATCTTCCAGCAGCCGACGTTTGTAATCGGGATCGAACCAGGCCTTGGCGACCACCTGAGCGCCGTTGCGCGGGCCGACCTTGTGCTGGTAAGTATCCACCAGAGCATCCATGGCAGTTGGGTCGACCAAGCCCTTTTCGATCAACAGGGATTCGAGCGCCTTGACACGCAAGGCGATGGCCTCGGGGGGCTCGGTGTGGTCGTGATCGTGATCGTGATCGTGATGATGTTCGTGGGTATGGCTCATGTCTTGGCTCCTCTGAAGTTGATACTCACTTTCAGTGCTACTTGCCGGTGTTCGTTCGCCAATGCGATGCGCAGGTCTACAACGTCCGCCAATCGACAGAGGCCTCGAATGCGGCTGCAGCCTGATAGAGGGTGCCTTCGGCATAATGTTTTCCGACTAACATCAGCCCCACGGGCAGTCCGTCCACCAGGCCGCAAGGGATCGACATGGCGGGGTGCCCCGTAATGTCTTGAGCGGCCGTATTGCCAAGCATCTCCAACGCACGCGTGACGGTCTCGGTGATTGAAGAGCCCGGTTCCGGGAGCGGCTGAGCGGTGATTGGCACCGTCGGCATGACGAGCAGGTCATAGTTGTCCAGTGCCTTGTCATAGGCCGCTCGGGCAAAGCGCGCTATGTTCTGGGCCTTGGCGTAGTAGCGACCGTTGTAGCGCTCCAGACCGAACTGGCCGACGAACATGCAAAGCTTGAGGGACGGCGACAATGCGTTTGCCTGATCGCGCCAACCGACCTGTTTGTCCAACAGGCCCACGTCGTAAAGCCCCTTCCAGTTAAAACCCGCTCCATTGCCGTGCATCATTTGCATGGTCAGGCCTTCACAGCCGATAGGGCTCCATAACGATCCCGCCAGGTTGTGTTCGGGAACCGATACCTCCTCGACCCGCGCGCCCAAAGCTTCGAGCCGGGCGATAGCGCTGCGGACCTTTTCTGCGATACGTGGATCCTGGTTAGCGAGTTGAAAGCCTTCCTGGAGGATCCCGATCCGGAGTCCGGTCACGCCTCGTTCCAGATAATCGCAATAGGCATCGACCTTGGGGGCGGCCTGGCGAGGGTCGAGCCCGTCGGCGCCGGCCATCACTTCGAGCATGAGCGCGTTATCGCGTACGTTGTTCGTCATGGGGCCGACATGGTCGAAGGTGGACTCGATCGCCATGACCCCGGTGTAAGGCACTAGACCCCAGGTCGGTTTCATTCCATAAATGCCGCACCATGCGGCAGGAATGCGGATGGAACCGCCTTGGTCGCCACCGATAGCCAGGTCGACCGCGCCCGTCGCCACAAGCGCCGCGCTGCCAGAAGACGAACCGCCTGTTGTGAAACCATGGCGAAAAGGGTTGTGCACAGGCGCGGGGTCCGAGGTATGGCTACCACCGGAGAGGCAGTAATGTTCGCAGGTGGCTTTGCCGAGGATGGTTGCTCCCGCATCGAGCAGACGCGTCACCACGGTGGCATCAAACGACGGTACGAAACCCTCCAGTGGTGCGGCGCCGTTCATCATCGGGACACCGGCCAGGGAGATATTGTCTTTGAGCGCGACCGTCTTGCCAGCGAGCTTGCCCGAACTGGCGCCCATCACCTCAGTTCTGTAGTACCAGGCGTTCAGCGGGTTTTCCGTGCTTGAAGGGCGATAACCGGAACTGCGCTCGTAGCGCACTGAAGGGATGAAATCAGGCAACTCATCGACTAGGTCGTAGGCATCGAAACTGGATTGCATGAGCGCCAGGTATTCGCTGGCTTGCTCGGGTGTCAGCTGTATGTGCAGGCGGCTGGCGAGATCCTGCACTTGTTCGAGAGTCGGGCGGATGATGGCCATGGGGTGTCCTGTGTCCTGTGCCAACCCGCAGGGGCTGGCAATGTCTGTTCAAACGTCATCTCGGGGATGCCCGGGCACGGTGCGCACGATTGGCGAGCCGTGGCCGGGGCTGGTATCAAGCTATCTCCACAGATTGAGCAGCGCTTGGCTGAGGAGGACAGTCGCTTGGTTGAGCGGGACTCGCTTGCCCCTCCACGGTCGCCCTCCATTGCTGTGGCTCAGGCTTATGCCGGGGTATCAGTCTTCGGATTCAGGCGTGGTCTGTTTCCGAGATGACTTCCCTGGTTTTGGCCAGACAACCCCAACGCTTCTCATGCCTTTGGCGGGGTCCATTTCCGGGTGCGCGAGTACGACGTCTCGATAGGAGGGGCTCCCGATCACCGCCGGTTTGAACTTGATGAGGAAGTCATTGACCTCTTTGCGCAGATCCGGGGCCAGACTGTAGTCGTCGTAGCACGCCTCGAGACAATCAAGCACGGCTTGCCAGTGCACCTCGGTCAGCCCCATTCCGCGATGCGCGGTGACCATGTCTCTCCCCCTGTATTTGGCGCTTCCACCCCAGTGCTCGGAAAGGAAATCGACAAAATTGATGTGTTCCTTTTGGAACGTCGATTCCGACATATGGGCCCAGATGTGCCCGATGGCCGGGTGTCCCATTGTCTTTCTCAACACTGCGCCTGCGAACTGATAGATCACGTCATAGCCGCCAAGACGGGTATAGAGGGAGGGTTGTTGTTCCGTGGTGGGTTGCTGGTCGGTCATTGTCTGGTTACTCCGTTTCGGGTGAGAGGCATCTCATTAGCCAACTGTCGCGTTGTTGGGCACACGCTTGGTTGATAAGGACAACGGGGGGTAGAGACGGGCGGGCCTAAAAGACCCTGACGTAGCGCAGGTTCATGCGAAAGTCCTCTTTGGGGCCGTTCTCCACCGCAAGGTCGCGTCCAAGTTGCACTTGGAGTTGGTCCTTGGCGGTGAAAAACTTTCTGGCCGTGACGCGGAAGTTGGTGGTTTCCATCCTGTCGTCCTGGTTGACACCATCGATCTGGTTTTCCCCACCCCAACTGTGGCCGAAGCCGATAGCCAGCGCAGTGGTCTCGTCGGGCATGTAGCGCCCCATTAACTGAGCGCCGTAGGAAACGTCCTGTTCCCGGCGGGCGGAGCTGGCGCCGAAGTCGTTGTTGTCTCCGTACCAGATGGCGTCACCGACGAGGTCGATGGCCCACTTCTCCGTGAAGTGCTTGACGTAAGCGGCCTGGAGATCAACCTTCCAACGGTTCTCGCCAATGTTGAGCGCGTCGTCTTTGTCATAGTCGCCAGTCGGCACGTACAAGTAGGCGGTCGCACCGAGGGTGTCGTTGGCGTCGTTGAGACGGTACTTGAGCGGCGCGGTGAGAATGAGGTCGCCGATGCCGCTGGCGTCGCCTAGAACAGAAGCGTCACCACCGCCCGAGACATGACCGAAGGGCAACAGGAATTGAGGCTCGATGGTCAGCCGCTCGCTCAACTGATAGACGTGCAGCAGACGCAGAATGCCGATATCGGAAGTCAGGTTGAAATCGGAGCTGGTCTTGTGCCCCTGGGCATAGGCACTGTCCGTGGTGGCGTGCTGGTAGTAGACCACGCCGATGGTCGCTCCCACGGGGAGCGGCTCGTAATCGCCAGGATCCACCTCGAGGGCATGGGAGGAAAGGCTGGGGAGGAGGGCGGCAAGCGACAGGTAGCGGAACTGTTTCATGATCGACGATCCTTTTTTCGGGCAAAAAGAGCCCCGCTAGCGCCCATCAGGCGACGCGCAGGGCTAAAAGTGGAGTCAGCGATGGAGTCAGGTGGGCGACACTTGCGCGTCGCGCATCATCCCGGTCTGCGGATGGCAGTTGATGTACTCGAACAGTTGCTGGCTACCGTCCGCTACCGAGACCTCGTGATACAGCCGCAGCTTCGAAAGGCCTCCGATCACTCGGAAGAACGTGGTGAAAATACGCAAGTGAGTGGGGTGGGATTCTGCCCAGCGTTCCAGTTTGTCGAGGGATCGCCAGTGACCGATGTCATAGGCGATGTCGAGGAGATTGCCATCAAGGTCGACATTGCGTACGAAGCGGTTGCTGTAGCAGCCCAGCGCCTGCCCCTCGTCACGCAGGAAGTTCATGCCGTCTTGCAGTGGCGGTAGCATCTCGTTGAAATAGAGCGCGCGCTCTTCGTCGCCGGCTTCGACCCAGTCTTGTCCGGAGCGGATCAGCGTCAGGTTGTCGTGGCCGCGTACCACGACCCTGCCGCCCTTGGCGGGGTCGCCTGAAATGACTTGCAGTTCGCTGGTCGGCTGCATCCAGTCGGTCTGCGAGATAGCAAAGCGATCCCGCGCCGAGCCCCAGTAGCCGTGCTCCTCGATCTCGCCGCTGATGCCGTCCATGATCGCACCGACACCTGGCAAATCCTCCTGGAATGCATACAGCGTCTCGAACTGCTCGGCACGTGGTGCGATGACTTCGCGGAAATACCCCAACCCCTCGTTCAGGCGCGCATCGTCGCCCCACCAATCGGCCACGGGCGCTGAACGTAACCATCGGTGATAGGCGGCGGGATCACGCCAGTAGCCCACGGCGATGAAGTTTCCGTAACCCTGATTGTCGAGGTGGTAGGTCAGGTCGTGATTCCCTGGGCCATCGGCGAGGGCAAAGCTTGCGTCAATGTAGCGCATGGCTTGCAAGGCGGCGGCGCGTTGCTCGTCGCGAAATTGCACACCGAGGTAAGCCATTACAACTTGCTTCACGTTTTCGTCAGCCCGCCCCACAAACATCGGGAAGGGTGGCTGGTAATCGTCGTGGACACGACGGGACAAAGTCCGCGGACATTTGAGATGTTTATCGATTGCAGATTCCATGGGGGGCTCCTTTATTTCCGTCTCAAACGGACGGTTCGCTGTTCTACATCCCAGTGGATGTTGTTGTTTTGCGGTGGGTACCACTCCATCGGCGTTGCAGCACCAAGGTCCCGAGCTGCACCAGGTAAGTGGCGAACTCTTCGGGTGCCATGTCCCATCGCTGTAAAAACCAGGATGAATCGGACAGTCGCTGCTGTTCTCGTGGATGCATGGGACACCTCCTCATTCGTGCTTGTAGGGACACGGCGTGGAGTGAAAATTATCCAGGGGGGATGCAACGTGCTTGGCTCGAATGGACAACCGTTTGGTTAAAAAGGACAGGTAAAAAAGGCCGGCATGTCAGCGCGCGGCAATGGTGCGGGGCGTGTGAAACAAGGGGGCGATGTGCCCCGAGAAGTGGCATGGGGAGTGTTGGAGGGATCGGCCTCTGTAACGTGCAGGCGGCTATCTTCCAAGGTGTCTGACAGCGGGAATGATGCGATGGAGATGGCCTGCTAATTGCTTGGCTCGCAAAAACGTTACCCCGCTTTTTTTGTTGAAACGCCGCCGCGAGGTGAATGCAATGAGCCAGACCTGTCAGTATTCAACGCTTGCCGTTACGGCCCCCCTCCGATTCGATTACTGGAAAGAGGTGGTTTGTCACCACTGCCTGGACGCAGACAGCAAACGACTGGCGCAGAGCGATTTTGACGGGGCGCTGGAGGTGCATGCCATGGGCTCATTGGACATCTGCACGTTGTCCGCACCCTTGCACTATTGGGAGCGTTCCGCCCAGCACCTGCGCAGTGATCCTAATGACGATTTGTGGTTGGGCTTCACCAGGAGCGGTTATGGCGAACTGGAGCAGGCTGACCGACGGACGAAACTGGCGGCGGACGATCTGTTTCTTTATGACGCATCCCAGCCGTTCAGATTCAGCTTCGGTGGTACTGATAACCACCTTGTCCGCATTCCGCGACAACTGCTCAGTCAGCGCTTGCCCTTCATAGCGGACTGCACCGCTGTGGTTCTGGATGATCGTCGCCCAGGGGTGATTCCGTTACGCGAGATGTTACGTCAAGCCGCGAGTATGCCTTCAGTCTTCCATAACACAGGAGTCTCCAGTCGTTACTCCAGCACGTTGCTCGACCTTCTGGTGGTCAGCCTGGAACTCCAGGATCTAAAGCAGACTCATGACGAGTTGGATCTGCATGGCCGGATCATGAAGTACATCCACCAGTATTTGACCGAGGCGGACCTGTCGCTCGAACGCATCGCGCAAGCCCACCATGTCTCCACACGCACGGTGACGCGCGCTTTCGCCCGTCATCAGAAATCGCCGGTCGCAGAAATCTGGAAGGCGCGATTGCTCGCCAGCCGCGAGGCTATTGAGCGCGGTCAAGTCCGCAGTATTTCTCAGGCGGCGCTGGATTTCGGTTTCTCCGACTTCTCTCATTTCAGCCACGCTTTTCGCAAGGCCTTTGGCGTTGCTCCCCATACGCTCCTGCGACGAGAGTAAAAAGGGGGGCTTTCCCCACGGCGTTCAGGGGGGATTCCCCCCCTGCAGTTTTAAACCCTATAACCAACCCTTGATCTGCGCGCACACAGCCTGGGTGGAAATACCGTAGCGATCGTGCAACGTCGGAAGTGCACCCGCATCGAGAAACGCGTCCGGCAGCGCTATTTGCCTGAACGTCGGCGTGACCCCATTGCGCAACAGCACGGCGGCCACCGCTTCGCCCAATCCGCCGATGATGGAGTGGTTTTCGGCCGTCACGACCAGTCGTCCCGGCTTTCTAGCCTCAGCCAGGATGGTCTGCTCATCCAAAGGCTTGATCGTGGGAACGTGAAGCACCGCGACATCCACACCGTCAGCCTGAAGTTCCTTGGCTGCTTCCAGGGCGCGCATTGTCATCAAACCGGTGGAAATGATTAAAACCTCATTGCCCGTACGCAGGGTCTTGGCTTTGCCGATCTCGAATTCATAGCCATATTCATCGAGCACCAGCGGTACGTTGCCGCGCAGTAACCGCATGTAGACGGGCCCTTGGTGCGCGGCAATGGCGGGCACGGCTTGTTCGATTTCCAGGGCATCGCAGGGGTCGACGATCATCAGGTTCGGCATGGCGCGCATGATCGCCAGATCATCCGTTGCCTGGTGGCTGGGGCCGTACCCGGTGGTCAGGCCCGGTAGACCGCAGACAATTTTAACGTTGAGGTTTTCCTCGGCAATCGCCATACAGATGAAGTCATAGGCCCGGCGCGAAGCAAACACCGCGTAAGTGGTGGCGAAGGGCACGAACCCCTCCCGAGCCATGCCGGCCGCCGCGCTCATCAACAGTTGCTCAGCCATGCCCATCTGGTAGAAGCGCTCTGGGTGCGCCTTCGCAAAAATGTGCAGGTCGGTGTACTTGGACAAGTCAGCCGATAAACCCACGATGTCCTGGCGCTGGTCCGCGAGTGCGGCCAGTGCGTGGCCGAATGGCGCTGGCTTGGTGGCCTGGCCTTCAGCGGCAATCGAAGCAATCATTGCCGAGGTCGTCAGCTTTTTCTTCGCCGCTGCGGGCACCTGAACGTTGGTCTTTTGTGCGTTGTTCATGCTGTTTTGCCTTCTTCCAGGTTGTTCAGGGCCACATCCCATTCATGCTCATCTACGCGGATGAAGTGAGTCTTTTCGCGGGTTTCCAGGAACGGCACGCCTTTGCCCATCTTGGTATCGCAGATGATGACGCGCGGCTGTGCGGCGGGATGGCTGCGGGCTGCGTCGAACGCTTTGACCAAGGCGTCCAGGTCGTTACCGTCCACCCGCTGAGTAAACCAGCCAAAGGCTTGCCATCGGTCAACGATGGGTTCAAATGCCAGCACCTCGCTGGAGTGGCCGTCGGCTTGCTGGTTGTTGACGTCGACGATGGCGATCAGGTTGTCGAGTTTCCAGTGCGAAGCTGACATTACCGCTTCCCAGGTAGAGCCCTCATTCAACTCGCCATCCGATAGCAGGTTGTAAACGAAAGAGCTGGACTGTTTGCGCTTCAGACCCAGGCAGGCGCCTACCGCGATGCCCAGTCCCTGGCCCAGCGAGCCGCCGGTGATTTCCATGCCGGGGGTGTATGCGGCCATACCGGACATGGGCAAGCGGCTGTCATCCGAACCGTAGGTTTCAAGCTCATCCAGTGGAATGATTTCAGCCTCGATCAGCGCGGCATACAGCGCGATCGCGTAGTGACCGATGGAAAGGTAAAAGCGATCACGCTGTTCCCACTCGGGGTTTTCGGGCCTGTAGTTCAAGGCATGAAAGTACGACACGGCCAGCAAGTCTGCCGCGCCCAGTGCCTGACCGACATAACCCTGGCCCTGGACTTGCCCCATGCGCAAGGCATGGCGGCGAATGTTATGGGCACGCTGCACCAACGTGGTGGATGCCGCGCGAGATAAAGTGGCAGTCATGGAAATTCTCCGTTAACTCAACGATTGACCGAAGCGGCAGGAATGCGCAGTACCAAACAGGCACCGATGCACAGCACACCGGTAATCAGGTACATGCCGATGGCGCTCGAACCGGTCGTGGTGGTGATCCAACCAATCAGGTACGGCGAGCAGAAACCCGCCAGATTGGCAAAGCTGTTGATTCCGGCGATCCCCGCAGCGGCGGAGACACCACCGAGCAAGGTGGTAGGCAGCATCCAGAACAGTGAAGACGCCGACAGCACGCCTGCTGCTGCAAGGCACAGGCACAACACCGACAACGTCAGGTTGGCACCGAACACCGCCGCCAACGTGAGGCCCAGCGCGCCGGCAAGCATTGGCCCGACCAGATGCCAGCGCCGCTCCTGGTGTTTGTCGCCGCTGCGCCCCATGAGCACCATCGCAATGATGGCGCACAGGTAGGGGAGACTGGTGAGCAATCCGATGTGCATCGGATCGGCAACACCTGCATTACGGATAAGCGTTGGCAGCCAAAAGGTGATCGCGTACTGGCCCATGACCACGCAAAAGTAGATAGCGGCGAGAATCCACAGGCGGCGGTCCCGCAGGAATGCCCCGACCGAGGCGTGGGTGACTTTGCGGCTGTTGTCCTCGGCCAGTTCTTTGGCGACCAGCGCTTTTTCTTCATCGGTGAGCCAGGTCGCCTGGTGCACGCCGTCCTTGAGGTAGGCCAGCACCATCAGGCCAACGATGACGGTCGGAGCGGCTTCAATCACGAACATCCACTGCCAGCCCGCCCAGCCATGAACGCCTGCGAACTGCGTCATGATCCAACCTGAGAGCGGTCCGCCGATCATCCCCGAGAGCGGGATGGCGATGAACCACAGCACCGTCATTTTGGCGCGACGGTAGGAGGGGAACCAGTAAGTGAGGTAGAGCAGCAAGCCCGGCGCAAGACCCGCTTCGGCGATCCCGAGCAGAAAGCGCAGCGTATAGAATTGCCAGGCCGTTTCTACGAAGGCGAAGAGGGCGGAGATGATGCCCCACGAGATCATGATGCGTGCGATCCAGCGCCGGGCACCGACCTTGTGGAGGATGAGGTTGCTGGGCACTTCGCAAAGGAAATAACCAAGAAAGAACATGCCGGCGCCAAGCCCGTATACGGTCTCGCTCAGGGCCAGGTCATTCATCATCTGAAGCTTTGCAAACCCGACATTCACCCGGTCCAGGTAAGCGCACAGGTAGCACAACATCAGGAAAGGCATCAATCGCCAGGCAGTCTTGCGATACGCGCTTGAGCGCACTGTGGACACAGTGTCGAGCGTCATGGTGGTCATCATGATGGTCTGATCTCTTGTTTTTATAGAACGCCGGGCTCAGGCCCGACGTATCTTCGATCCAGAACTGAAAGGGCAATGGGTGGCTTCAGTTGATCGTCAGTGGATCAACATGCCGCCGTTTACATCGAGCGTGATACCGGTGAGGTAAGAGGACAAGTCGCTGGCGAGGAACAGTGCCGCATTGGCGACATCCTGCGCGGCACCGAGCCGGCCCAGCGGGATGCTTTCGATGATGGCGTGACGACGATCGTCCTGCATCAGGCCGCCGGTGATGTCGGTATGGATCAAACCTGGCGTGATGGAGTTGACGCGAATGTTGTCCGCGCCAAACTCCCGCGCCATGGCTTTGCCAAGTCCGAGTACACCGGCTTTCGCTGCGCTGTAGTGGGGGCCGCCGAAGATACCGCCGCCGCGCTGGGCCGACACGGATGACATGCAAACGATGCTGCCCGAGGCCTGGGTACGCATGACCGGAATGACTGCCTGCGACATCAACAGCGTGCCGCGCAGGCTCACATTCAGGACTTTGTCGTAATCGCCCGGGCGTATGTCCAGGGTCTTGATTGGCTGCGTGATGCCGGCATTGTTGATGAGTATGTCGATACGGCCGTAGCGCTCGACAACCTTGGCGACGGCGGCTTTGACTTGCGTTTCGTCGGCGACATTGGCAGCCAGGCCCAGATGGCCTTCGCCGAGGGTGGCCGCGGCGTCACGGGCGGCGGATTCGTCGAGATCCAGGATCACCACGCGGGCACCGTGTCTGGCGAAGGTAACAGCCGTTGCTCGGCCGATACCACGTTCGGATGCAGCGCCAGTAATAATCGCGACTTTGCCTTGAAGAAGCATGAGGGGTACCTCTGATTGTTTTTATGGTTCGATTCAGCGATCGATGACCCAGAGTGGTCCCCGTCAACAGGTCGAGCAATAACGCAAACGTCACTGCTACATGAATAAAATTCAGCACTCGTCAATGCAGATCGCAAATGCTTGAATGGCACTCCCTGCTCGTGCCACAAAAACAGGCTGAATACTGATGCGCCAGGACGATATCCCTTCATCCCATCTGCCACCGCTGAGAGCCATTCAAGCCTTCGAGCAAACCGCTCGTTTTGGCAACCTGGCAAGAGCCGCCGAAGTGCTCGACCTCACGCCGTCAGCGATCAGCCATCAACTGGCCAAGCTGGAGGTCATGATTGGTCGACAGCTGTTTGTGCGGGCTGCGCGTGGGGTGACGCTGACACCGGTAGGTGAGCAGTACTTGAAGGACATTTCCGGTTTGTTGCAGAGCCTTGAAGTCGCCACCCAGCGGGCCGCGAGTGACGTGAGCCTGGATTGCCTGCGGCTGCATTCCTCCCCCAGCTTTGGCTTGCTATGGCTGATGCCCAGGTTGGAGTCATTTCGCTTGACCAACCCGGACATCCAAATCAATTTGTCTTGCTCCTATGAATCGCTGCATTTCAGCCATGACAAGATCGATGTCGATATTCGCCACGGCCGGCCCAATTGGCCCAGCTATGAAGTGCGTACCGTGCGTAACGAGAACTTCGCTGTGCTGGCCTCGCCCAAGCTGATCGCGCGTTGCACGGTAAAAAGCGCCGCTGATCTTCTGGCTGAAGACCTGATCCTTTCCGAAGCGACCTTGCTCAGATGGCCTGAGTGGTTCGCCCAACATGGCCTGGCCCGCCCCGAAAAACCCTATGCCTTGAGTTTTGACCGCTCCTACATGAGCCTGGAAGCGGCGAGCCACGGTTTGGGATTCGCCCTCGAAAGCACGCTGCTGGCACAAAAATACCTCGCCAGTGGCTCACTGGTTGAGGTCGCCCCCGAAGCGTTGAGCTCTCCGGTCGCCGCCCACCATCTGGTGTTCCCAAGGGCTCACTCCAGCTTTCCCAGAGTCAGGCGGTTTTTGGGGTGGATGGAAGGGGAGTTAGGGCATAGTTTCGTGTTCTGAAGTGGTGGTCGCCCGAACGGCCACCACTGTGCCTACAGATACAAATCAGTCATTGAGCGTGAGGAGCGCAGCGTCATGGAATATTGCGATAAAGCATCATCCGAGCCGTTTCGTGCAGCCCCCGTGTCAGCCCATTCAAGCGCCGAAACTCCTCGGGATGCTGCGCGGCCACATCGTCACGCGGTGTGGGTGATGCCAGGTCGTGCAGGGTCGGCGAACTGCCGTCGTGCTGCATCTGCAGCAGGAAGTCCTTGGTAACACCGCCAATGATCGGGAATGTACCCTCGCGCAGTACCAGCGGCACCACGCGCTCGCCCTCGGGAGCCGGCTGCTGGATATCCCGGCCCAGCGCGCCATTTCTGAACGGTATGCCCGCCATGCCCGCCACCGTCGGCAACAGGTCCACGAGACCGACGGCCTCTTCGATCACCCGGGGTTGCAGGCCGGGGGCATGGATCAGCAGTGGCACGTTGTTGCTTTCCAGGCCCAGTTGCTCGAACGCCGGGGCCATATGCGGGATCTGGCTGATACGCGTGTTGTGGTCGCCGAAGAACACAAAAATACTGTTGTCGTAGTAGCCGCCGGCCTTGGCGATTTCCATCAGGCGGCCGATGTTGTAGTCCAGCAGGCGCACGGCGTTATATTGTTCGACGCTACGCGAACCTGCGGCCTGGACTTGCTCCAGTGTCACGTCCTTGACCTGGAAGCCGTCGTTTTGCTTGGGGATGGTGAACGGCCGATGGTTGCCGGAGGTTTGCAGGTAAGCAAAGAATGGCTGGTCCTTGGGCACGGCACGCAGCAGTTGGTCGCTTTCCTTGAACAGGTCCAGATCGGAAATGCCCCACACGTCCACGCGGGGCGAGCGCCAGTGGCTTTCCTCGAACAGTTGCGCGCCGTCGATGCTCTGGCGGATCAGCGCATTGATATTCGCCCAGCCGGCGTTGCCGCCGATCATGTAGTACTTCTGGTACCCCTCGAACGCGTTGATCAACGTGCGTTGGCGCGTGATCAGCGGGTTGCGGGTGGCGGTCTCCTGGCGGGTCACATCCGGCACGCCGGTAATACTGGCCCATACGGTCTTGGCGGTACCGGTGACGGGCACATAGAAGTGCTTGAAGAACCAGCTTTGCGTGGCCAGTCTGTCCAGGTTCGGCGTAGGGTCGAGCGGATTGCCATAGGCACCGACGGCGCTGGTGCCGAGGGATTCGAGCATGACGAAAATCACATTCGGCGGGCGCTCACCGGCCAGTCGATAAGGCTGCACGCCTTGTTCGCGGACGAAATCAAGTCGCTGGGCGTCGGGTTGATCGACGCCCAGGTACTGCGCGATCTGCGGGTAGTGCTCGCGCACCTGGGCTTCATCAAATTGCGCTTGACCGACCTTGAGCGTGTCATACAGAAACAGCACCGGGTTCAGGCCCACCGCCGCCACTTGGTTGTTGCCGGAGAAGAACGCATCGCTCCAGCGCAGCGGTACCGGGTTTTCCAGGTTGAGGTTGGCAACGCGGCCAAGCAGGGCCAACAGCACGGCTACGACGCCCATCACGGAAACCGGCGCCAGTGCCCACTTGCTGATAATTTTGCGCTCCTGATCCAGGGTCAATCGTTCAAGGCGTATCAGCGCCCAAACCCAAAGCGCCACTGCCGTCAGCCAGCACGAGGCGATCCACACCACCGGGTAGGTTTCCCACACCATCTGTTGTGAAATCTGTGCGTCTTGCAGGTAGCGCAGCACCGTCGCATTGATGCGCACGCCAAGGTAGGCGTAGTGGCCGAAGTCGATGATGTACACCAGGCCAACCACCGCTAGCGCGATGAGCAGATAGCCCCGTGCCAGCCAACGCAAGATCGGCAGGGTGGTCAGGTTCCAGCGCGGCAGCCACGCCAGCACGGCCAGCGGCAGCAAAATCAGCACCGTCAGGCGCAGGTCGAAACGCAGGCCGATGCCCAGTGTTTCCAGGAGCGCCGGGGTGTTTAAAGCCAGGCCGGAAAAACCCAGCACAAATACCAGCCGCAACGCCGCCAGCAACGCAAATACCAAGGCGATCGAGCCTGCGCCGTAACGCAGGCGGCGCGATTGCAACACACCCATCATTGACCTCTGTGCCATTTCAAAAGGGGACGCCAGGCGGCGCCGATCAGCAGGCCGAACCCGGCCACCAGGCAGTAGCCGGTCAGCAGCGGGTCGACCAGATAGTCCCAATAGTTTTCCGAAGCCTTGAGCCGCAGCGCGAAGGCCAGGGTGCCGATCGCCAGCATCCACACGGCCAGGGAATTGCGCAGCCACAGCATCAGCAGTGCCAAAGCACCTACCAGCACAATCATGGGCCGCGGGTTGAACCCCCAACGGTACGGGTCGTAATAGGTCAGGCCCAAGGTGGCGGGGTACAGCAACAGGCTCAATACGCCGAACAGCGCCAGCAATTGCACTTGGTGCTGACGCACAAGCGGCGGCACTACGCCCAACCTGCTGAGTGCGACCCACCCCAACAGCACCACGGTGCTGAGCGCCAGGTCATCGGTAAAACTGCGCACATACGCCGCCAGCGGCAGCTCATTGACCGGGATAAAACTCACCGCAGCCAATATCGGCAACCACCACGGGCGCCAGGGCGCGCTGAATCGAAACGTGCTCAACAGCACAAACCCCAACAGCACAAAACTCAAGTGGGCCTGCCATAGAGGAACCATCACAGCCGCTCCGCCAGCCAGGCTTCGTTGAAGCTGACATGTTTGATAAACGTGTTATTCCATGAGTACACCACGTGGTACATGCCGTCCGAGCCGCGGCTGAAGTACGGGTACTCGTATTCGAAATCGCAGCCCTGGGGTTTGCACACGCGGTAGTCGAGGTTACTGAGGAAGCGTTGTTCCAGCGGCAGGCGCCGGGCGCCGCTGGAGGCACGGAAGCCTTCGCCGATGATTTCCTTGTAGACGTCGGGCGAGAAGGGTTGGCCGAGCGGATCGGGTGACTGGTCCAGTTCCACCACCGTCCGCCATTGGCTGAGCTGGGCGTCGGTGCCGTAGAGACTGAGCCTGAAGCGGCCGTCCTGCAGGTCATTGAGGGCTACCAGCAAACCGTCGTCCACCGTGCCCACTGCTGCCAGCGACGAATTGGGGTTGGCTGGTTCCAGCGGATACGGTTCGCTCCAGGTTTGCCCGGCGTCTTCGGTACGGCTCGCCAGGACGCGGTGATGGGTATCGCCGGCATAGCGCAACATCGCCACGGCGCGGTTGCCGTCCAGGGGCACAATGGTAGGTTGCAGGGAGTTTTTGCCGCGGCTGATGCGGAATTTATCGATCACCGCGCCGTCGGCGCTCAAGTACAGGTACTCGGCAAACTTGCCCATGAATTCGTGGTAGACCGGCAGGCCGATAGAACCATCGGCATGGAACACCGGTGCGGCGCGTACCAGCGTGCTGATATTGAAGAATGGTGAGGTCACCAGTTGCCGAGGTGTCGACCAGTTCGCGCCGAGGTCATCGGACACCATCACATTGATTGCACTGGTGGCCCAGCCACCCACCGATACCGAGACATAAAACATCCACAAACGTTTGTCCGGCGCCAGGGCGATGACCGGATTGCCCAGTTTGCGGATGTAACGCTGGGTGCCGTCACGGGTGCTTTCCCGCGTGGCAAGCACGTGCTCGGTGCCCCATTCGCCGCTACGGGCATCAAAGCGTGCGGTGCGCACCTGTACATCGGCAGCACCTTCGCGCGAGCCGGCAAACCACACGGCCATCAAGTCGCCACCGGGCAGGGCGGTGACCGATGAGGCGTGCACAAAGTCATTGAGCTGCGAAGACACAAAACGACTGGTGTATTGCGGCGTCGCGGCGGCCTTCGCGGTGTTCGAGCTTATAGAGGCAAACGGCGCCAATACATGGGGGGGATGGCTGAACCAGGCGGCGCAGAATACCCCTAGCAGGCTGCAGATCAGGAAGGCGGAGCGCATAGGGAAACCAATTCGGAAAAAGATTACGGTGCACGCTCATCCGGCAGGCGCTTCCTGCGACCGGTGAGCATGGATAACGGCAGGTTGTCCCGCAGCTGGAAACTCTCGAACACCGCTGCCAGCACATGGATGCACACCAGTCCCAGCAACACATTGGCCGCGGTTTCGTGGACTTGCAGGGGCCAATCGGCGCCCCATAAAGCATCGACTTCCTGCATCAGGAAGCCGCTGATACCGAGGGTCAACAGCGCCGACAGCATCGCCACCATCACCAGGGCGCCGAGCGGCGAATGACCCAGGCGATGTTGCGGGCGCCACCTGAGCAGCGAGCGCAGGTGGGCCGCAAGCCGCTTCGGTGTCGGCCAAAAGTCTGACCAGCGCGCGCTGCGCGGCCCGACGAACCCCCACACCGCTCGTACCAGCAGCCAGCCCATGGCGTAGTAGCCCAGCCAGACATGCCAGTCGTCGCCCGCTTCATTGAAGAAGTAATTGGCAACAAAGACCCCGGCGATAGACAGGTGAAACAGCCTCACCAGCGGGTCCCAAAGGCGCAGGGATTCGCCTTGCATCAGCCTTTTATCTCAGTCTTCACGGCCTTGCCGGTAACCGGGTCGTGGTAGATCTCGACTTTGCGCTTGTCCTTGTCGAAACCGTAGATCTCATAGCAATTGCCGTCGGTGACCTTGAACTTGCTGATTTGGTAGCCTTCGGCCTTGAGCTTGTCCTGGAAGGCTTTTTCGTCTTGCCATTGCGAGCGTTCGGCGGTGGTGCATTGCGGGCCGGCGACGGCCAGAGGGCTGGCGATAATCAGGGACAGCAGGAGAATTTTGCGCATGGAAAAGCTCTCAGCGTTTGTGGGAGCTTGCACAGTGCAAAATCAACCTTAGCGAAACCTTAGTTGGTAATGAGCTGTAACATCTTTGCCGGAATAGCCCCCGACAGAACCCGGCATGATGCCGCCGATTCCTAGAGATATTTTGCGATGCGCCTACTCCTCGTCGAAGATGATCGTGCCCTCGGCCAGGGGATTCGCGTGGCATTGGGCGCCGAAGGCTACACCCTTGACTGGCTGCAGGATGGCCTGGGCGCATTGCATGCCTTGCGCAGCGAAAGCTTCGACCTGCTGCTGCTCGACCTCGGCCTGCCGCGCCTGGATGGCCTTGATCTGTTGCAGCAATTGCGTGCCGAGCAGCACGACCTGCCAGTGCTTATCCTCACCGCACGCGATGGCACCGCCGAGCGTATCGCCGGATTGGATGCGGGCGCTGACGATTACCTGATCAAACCGTTCGACGTGGAGGAGCTCAAGGCCCGCGTGCGTGCGTTACTGCGCCGCAGCCAGGGCCGCGCACAACCGCTGTTGGAGCATGCTGGCGTCAGCCTCGACCCAGCCACCCAGCAGGTTCGCTATCAGGACGAGGAGATCATCGTCACACTGATGGAATACCAATTGCTGCACCAGTTGATGGTGCGCCCCGGCAAAGTGGTGACACGCGAGCGGCTATCGCGGGCGTTGTACGGCTGGCAGGACCGCGTCGAGAGCAATACCCTCGAAGTGCTGATCCATAACCTGCGCAAAAAAATTTCCACCGAACTGATCCGTACCGTGCGTGGTGTCGGCTACGTACTGGCGCTCAAACCATGATTTCCGTCCGCGCGCGCATTCTCGTCCCGGTGCTGGTGCTGATCCTGCTGGGTGACGCCCTGATCAGCTGGCTGGTCCTGCGCGACAGCCACCACGAAATCGAAGAGGTCTACGACGCGCAACTCGCTCAAAGTGCCCGCCTGCTTCAAGGCGTGCTGCACCAACGCGCCCCCGGCGAGGCCGACTGGGACCGTCTCTACCAAGCCTTCGACCAGGCCATGAGCCGTGTCGGCGCAGACGGTGTAGCCCATCCCTACGAAACCCGCCTGACCTTTCAAGTCTGGCGCACCGATGGCCAACTGCTGGTGCGCTCCGCCGAAGCACCGATCCTCGATGCGCCGCCCGTCACCCTTGGCTCCCACGACCTGATGGACAACGGCAACGACTGGTGCGCCTTCCTCCTGGCTGACCCGCAACAGGGCCTGTTGATATGGGTGGGCGAGCGCGACGACATTCGCCAGGACCTTATCCAGCGCATCGTTCGCCACACGCTGTGGCCCACACTGATCGGTGTGCCGCTGCTGGCATTATTGATCTGGCTGGTCATTGGCTGGGGCCTCAACCCCCTGCGCGCCATGGCCCGTTCTATTCGCGGGCGCACCACCGATTCTTTGCAGCCGTTGCACCTCAAGCCGCTGCCGAGCGACCTGGAGCCCATGCAAACCGCGCTCAACCGCCTGTTGGATCAGGTGGATGATCTATTGGAGCGCGAGCGCCGCTTCATCGCCGACGCCGCCCACGAACTGCGTACACCCTTGGCAATCCTGCGCATCCACGCCCAGAACGCGCAAAGCGCCGTCACCGAAGAACAGCGGCGTGAGGCGTTGGATTTCCTGGTCAATGGCGTCGACCGCGCCACCCGTATAGGCAGCCAACTGCTCACCATGGCCCGCATCGAACCGCAACTGAACAACCCCCTGTATCAACGCGTGCAACTCACCGAACTGGTCCGCGAAGAACTGGCCGAACTCACGCCACTGGCCATGGAAAAGGGCGTGGAGTTGGTGCTGGAGTGTGATGAAGAGTGTTGGGTAGAAACCGAGCCGATAGCGTTAGCCATTGCCATGCAGAATCTGGTGACCAATGCCCTCAACTTTTCTTCCCCAGGCAGCGAGGTGACTGTCGTGGTGCGCAAGGACGAGGCGGGCATGGCCAGCTTGAGGGTGGAGGACGCCGGGCCGGGAATAGCAGAAGGGGAGCTTGGCAGATTGTTCGAGCGATTTTACAGCCGAGGCAATGCCAATGGCGCGGGCTTGGGATTGGCCATCGTACAGATGATTACTCGTAAAATTGGTTGCACCCTGCACATTTACAATCGAACAAGCGGGGGCGTATGTGCAGAACTCGGCCTGAACCAGGCCAGCCGCCCCTACAACGTTCTCGCAAATTCGAATAACGCACCTGTCACCCTGACAACGTAGGTGAACTCCGAACGAAAACCACTTCCCGCTATAAAGCAGCCTGAACTCGGGCACAGCCATCAGCAGAGGAGGGCCGCTTCCCAAAAAACATGGAGCGAAATAGGGAAGCGGTGGAACGGCAGTTAAGGGGAAACTTCATCCTCGCCTAACCATACAACCGCTGTTCAATCTCTTCGAGGGTGCTGCCTCGTGTCTCCGGTACCCATACCGCGACGAAGGTCAGAGATAGAAGTCCTGCTCCCACGAACACAAAGAAGGTTTGGCCGATCCCGATCGTCGCAACCAAAGATGGAAAAAACATGCCGATCATCACGTTGGTCAACCAGAACGCTGCGATCGCCATGCCCATGCATCCGCCGCGGATGCGCATTGGGAAGATTTCCGCCAAAAGCACCCAAAAAGCAGGCCCGATCAGCCCTTGCATGGAGGCAAGGAACATCGCCATGGCGCCGAGAATGAGCATGGCGCGGGTAACGGAGGGATCGACAAAAACTGAAACCAGGCCAATCAACAGTAAAGACAATGTGGTACCAGTGAAACCGAGCAGCATCATTGGGCGACGGCCCACGCGGTCCAGCAGCGCAATGCCCACGAACGTTGCGCCAATCGAGATAACGCCGTTTACGACATTGGCGATCAGTGCACTACGTTGCTCCAGGCCTGCTTCTGTGAGGATCTGGGTGCCGAAGTACATGATTGAATTGACTCCGGTCAGCTGCGACGTAACAGCGATACCGATGCCAATCAAAAAGATTCGTCGCGCGCCCTTTTGAGACAGATCGCGCCAGCCGCCTTTTTTGATGAATCGCTCGTTGCTGATCTGCTGGGTGATGGCCTCCATCTCAGCCTTGGCGTAGTACTCCTCCCGTATCAGTTTCAGTACCTCCAGGCCCTCTCTGAAGCGCCCTTTGGTGGCTAGCCAGCGCGGGCTTTCCGGCATGTAGAGCATTCCCAACCAGAGTGCCACTGCTGGCAGGGTTGCCAAGGCAAGCATCCATCTCCAAACACCGTCGAGATCGCTAAACAAATTGCCCAGTGTGGCGTTGGTGGTGAAGGCCAGGAACTGCCCAGTGACGATCATCAACTCGTTGCGAGTGATGATGCGACCGCGGATGCTGGATGGGGCCATCTCCGCCAGATACGCCGGCACGACGACCGATGCGCCGCCCACCGCTAACCCCAGCGTGAAGCGGGCGGCCACCATGACGTTGAGGGTGGGCGCCAGCGCACAAGCCAACGCGCCAAGAAAAAACACTACGGCGAGGAAAAGAATGATACGACGGCGACCCTTGAGGTCCGATAGGCGACCGCTGAACAGCGCCCCCATCATTGCGCCGATCAATAGGGCGCTGGCGACCAAACCTTCCGTGAAGGGTGTCAGGCCCAGGTCATCTTTCATGTAGAGCAAGGCGCCATTGATGACGCCGGTATCGAAGCCGAATAGCAGGCCGCCAAACGTGGCAATCCAAGTGATTTTCTGCAGGTAGCGCTGTGCCTGGTGTTTTTCAGGACTTACAAAAGTGGCTGAAGTGTCTGCCGTATTTCCGTAGGAATTAATTGTCATTGTGATATTCCTGACTGAAACTCATGGGTGATGCTCACTCGCCGTCGCGGTGAGCGTTTCAACATGCAATTACATTGGTTTTTCTCGTGGTGCGATTCAGATGGGTTGGGGTTTGAAATCGCTGGTGGCTACCGGCATGACGCTCTGTAGCAGTCTTACGGACTTTTCCAAACCCTCGCGGCTGTTGAGTAAAACGTCCTCATGCTCGATCGATAGCCAGCCATCGTAGCCAGCCATCTTCAAGCGGTAGCAGAACTGCCGCCACCATTGCTCACCGTGGCCGAATCCAAGCGTGATGTAGGACCAGCTTCGGGATGAGATATCCATCAACGAGCTATTTTCCAGCAGTGAATCCACGGCCTGGACTGGCGCGTTAAGCAAAGTATCTTTGGCGTGCACATGGTAAATGGCGTCGCCCAGTGCCTCGGCGGCGACCAGCGGGTCAGCGCCCATCCAGAACAGATGCGAGGGATCAAGGTTGGCGCCAATCACCGGTCCGATTGCATTGCGTAGCTTCAGCAGCGAGCGGACGTTGTAGACGCACTGGTTACCGTGCAACTCCAAAGCGATGCGCTCCACGCCGTTCTCCTTGGCCAGATCAGCTATTTCGCTCCAGAAGGGCAGCAGGCGTTCTTCCCATTGATAGCGCAGCATTGCCTGGGTTTCGGGAGGCCATGAGGCAACCACCCAGTTCGGCATCCTGTCGCCGGCCCGCCCTTCAGGTAAGCCAGACATGGTGCAGACGGTCTTGACTCCCAGTTCACCGGCTACGCGTATCGTGTCCCTGAGGCATTGACCTTGTTCGGGCTGCGTGGGATGCAAAGGGTTGCCGTTGGCGTTCAAGGAAATGATTTCCAGACGGTGTTCCTGGAAGCTACGTTTGAGGGCCTTGCGGTCATCGGCGCTGGCAAGCATCTGCGCCAAGTCAAAGTGCGGCGCGGTCGACCATCCGCCGGTGTTGATCTCCAGGCCCGACACTCCCAGCCGTTCAGCCTGCTTGAGCATCTCCCGCAGGGGCAGGTTGCCGAGGCTATCGGTGACGAATCCCAGCTTCATGACGTAGCTCCTTCTCGCGGTCGGTAGAGGGGCGGTGCTTCCAGCGTTGGCAAAACTACCCGGCGACGCTGATGGAGTGCCTCGATGCCGGCTTGAGCGACAATGGCTGCGCAGTAGCCGTCCCAGGCACTCGCGGCATGGACAGGGAAACTACCTGTGGTGATGAACTCCACGAATGCTTTGTTCTGCAGGCGGTAGGCGTCGGCGAAACGCGGCCGCCAATCGGCAGCGTACCTTTCAAAACCCTGAAGATGGGTGTTGAAGCGAGCATGTACGGGGGTGGCCAGTTGCACGGAACCCAACTCGCCCACCAGCTCGCCACGGACGTCGTACCCGTAATGGGCGTTGTTGTTGATTTCGATGTTCACCAGATGGCCTTCCCGGGTTTCCAGCACCATGAATACCGGGGCGCCGACGCCGTCCTTAGACGTGTGGGTGGGTTGGAACACCGAAATGGCAACGTATTCAGTATCGAGCACGTGACGTGCCACATCGAACTCATGCGGCGCGGAGTTACTGATCGCCATTTGCCCGCTGAAGTTGGCGGGGGCTTCTACGTTGCGGTGGAAGTTGTGCATCATCACAGCCCGACCTATCACGCCGTCGCCCAAGGCACTTTTCATTTCCCTGTACGAAGGGTCAAACCGGCGCATGAAGCCCAGTTGCACGAATTGGCGCCCCCGGGAGGCCTCTTTGTCGATGACCGCCAGGCACTGGTCCGGGCTTTGAGACAACGGCTTTTCACACAGTGCGGGTTTCCCTGCATCAATGGCAGCCATGGTCAGGACCGCATGGGTTTCGTCCGGGCTGGCGATGATGATTGCATCGACATCGGACCTTGAAAGCGTGAACAGTGGGTCAGTGGAAACGTCAGCGGCTCCATAACGGTCAGCTATCAGCTTCGCTCGCTCTGGCGACGCATCACACACCACATGCAAAGTGGCTCCCGGAAGGTCCTGGGCAATGATGCGGGCGTGATCCTCCCCCATAATTCCCGCGCCGATAACGGCGATTCGTATGCTCATATTCAACTACCTATCAATGGGCGAAAGTCATCTACGCAGCGTCGAACGCGCGAGCACGTTGACTGAGAAGGGAGGTGCAAGGTGGGCCACGAGCGGCTTGGCCGTGGCGGTCGAAACCAACCGATGAGGCGAGTTATTCATGGGGCTGTCCTGGCGGTTTGTTGTGTTTGTTATGCCTCGATTATTAGCGCCGAAAAAGCAAGCATCAAGGAGCACCATAGGCGGTTTATGATGTGAAAAACCTCAAATTTAAGAGTGCAGTACCATTTTTCATTGCTCTTGAAGCCGACCACCGGGAATGTTTATATGGTGTAAATGACATCAAAAGAGGGCGTGCCATATGACCACGCAAACATCAGCGCGCTTATGGAAGGGCCCCACCGTTCAACAGGTCGCCAAGGTGGCGAGGGTCGGGCCTGCGACCGTCGATCGTGTGCTCAACAACCGTCCCGGCGTTCGGGAAAACACCCGTCTGAAAGTCCTGGCTGCGCTGGATAAGCTAAGGAAAGACTTGGCTGACGGCATGGCAACGTTGCAGATCAAGCTCTTTTGCGATTCGGGCGAAACCTTCAATGCAACGTTGGCCGACGCCGAGGCATTGGTGAACGCTTCGACACCAGGCGTCGTCGTGCATGGCTACTATGAACCGACTAACCAGGTCGATCCCGCCACTTTTGCTGATCAGGTTCAGGCACAGGGCGCCTCGGCGGATGGTGTGATCGTGGTATCGCGCGAGCATCCGGCGATCAATCGAGCGATTCGCAAACTGTGCAGCCTAGGTATACCAGTCGTTTGCCTGACCACCGACCTGCCTAATTCCGGGCGAAGCGCTTATGTAGGCAACGATCAATATGCGGCGGGCAGTGTCGCTGGGTTACTGATAGGCAATGCGTTACCCAAGGAACCGGCAAAAATTCTGTTAGTGACCAGTGTGCCGTTTCGCTGTCAGCAAGAGCGGGAGATGGGGTTTCGCAGGGTGCTCCGTTCCGAGTTTCCGTATCTGAAAATCGACGAACGAGTGATGTCCGACGATCGCCCTCAGACTACGACTGAACAATTGACGCGTTATTTTTCCAAGCACGACTACCCGGCAGCCATCTACAACGTGGCCGGTGCCAATCGAGGCGTTGCTCAAGCGATAGATACCATTGCGGCTGAGGATCGGCCTATTTTCGTCGGCCATGAGCTTACAGTTCATACGCGGGCGATGCTTGAGTCCGGCGTCATGGATTATGTTATCTCTCATGATTTCGTTGGCGAGACTGCCGCAGCGGTGCGCTGGATACGAGGAGCGGTTGAGGGAGCAGCGACAACGCCACCTTCAACACAGATCTTGATTCACACTCGATACAACTGCGGTGCGTAAGGCCACGTTGCGTTCTACCCAGCCGTGTCCCTCGGCAAAACCAAGGATGGCGTCATGAAGGAGTCTGACGACCTCGATCACGTCGTCGCTTGCCACACGATAGAACACGATATAGCGTGGGCTTTTGACCGTTCCATGGGTTTGTTTGGCCTACTGGCAATATAAGCGACACGCTGCGGGTGTGAACAACATCCGGGCAAGTGAGCAGGCAAGTAAGCTAGGCTGTTCGCACGACAGGCCGTTGGTATTCGACGGCCTGAAAACAAAGGCGCTATCAATGTCGAAGCATTTGCTGTTGGGCTGGACCCGTTCCTTGTGCGTGCTTGCTGCCTTGAGCGGCGCGGCCACCATGGCAGTTGCTGCCCCGGCTGAAGAAAACGCTACGGCGGAATCGGACATCCAATCGGTGTCCCTGGCAGGCGGCAAGCTGAAGTTCATGCTGAAAGGCGTCGAGGCCCGTACCTTGAACAGCGAGAACGGCGGCACGATGTACTTCGATCCGAAAAGCGAGCGGGCCATCATCGTTACCGAAGGTCCGGCGCCGACTACGGGCACCACCCCGGACGCTGCGTTTCCCCTTGCCGTGGATACCTTGAAGGAAAAGCAGCAAGCCGCGTCACCCAACTTTCGCATGACTAGCGAGAAGACCATTCAGGTGAACGGCTTGAAGATGTACCGCCTGGACGGCACCGACGATTTCAACGGCCTGAAACTACTGATGGCCTCGTTGATGACGATGAACGATCAGAAGATCACCATCATCGAAGTGATGTCCAGCGAAAACGACCCGGCCGGCCATACCGCTGCGTTGAAGAACATTCTGGGCAAGTAAACCGCAGGTTTCCGGATAGTTAGCCACATCGCGGCGCGCGCCGCGGGCGATGTCGCGCGTTTCCTTCAGACCGATGTCGGGTAAGCACCGATGGAGAAGCGGTTTTCCTTGCCATGCAGCCGATACTTCAAGCGCCAGAACTTGGAAGGGGATTGGCCGGGTTCGGTCAGCGGGCGGATCAAGGCATCATCCTGCGTGGGACTTGATGGCTTTCGGTGGCACCGCTTTTTTGAAATTGGATGGTTCGCCCGCCTTGCAGATGTTCACTGGCTGCCGTCCACCGGATATCTATTGATGCATCTCCGTCACGGACATGGTGAACACCAACTTGGATCTGCCTGCATTGGAATAGGAGTGAGGTACATCGGTTTTGGCCACTGCCGAACTCCCCGCAGGGATGACCAGCTCTGTTTCCCCTACCACGCATTTCAGCGTGCCTTTCTCCACATGAAACAGCTCAAGCGTGCCCTGAGGATGCCCCTGTGAAGCGAAAGATTCGCCTGGGTGCATTTCCCAACGCCACAGCTCGATCATATTAGGACCGGACGTTCCCGCCAGAAGCCGTGCCGTTCCTCCCAGGTCCCCGGTCCAGAGCGTGGGGATGTCTTGGCTGTCGATGATATGGGCGGATGGGGCTTCGGTCACATTGACGATGTCTGCAACGGACAGGCCCAGCGCGGCGGCGATTTTGCAAAGGATGCCGATACTGGGGTTCGCCGTACATTTCTCTATTTCGACGACCATTCCTTTGCTCACCCCTGAGCGGCGAGAAAGCTCATCCAACGTGATCTTCTGTGCTTTGCGCGCCTGTTTGAGCGTGCGCGCGACGGCCAGGCTGACAGCTTGAGCGTCAGCACCAGGGGTAGTCGACAGGCTGGTATTCGTGGTCATTGATGAGGGTCATGAGAAAAAATGTGTGGGGATTCTCGGCCTTTACCAATCACCCCGTCAATCTGCACACGCGTTATAGTAGATGATATTAGTCATTATATTGACTTTATTGGTCGCCACTGACTAGCATGAAATGACATTTGGATTCCTGGAGGTTTTTGATGCTGTCCGTACTGCCGTTGATCGATCAAGCCGTTGCAGAATTGGCTCCGGAGTTCAGAGCCCTGAGCATTGTGGTGGGAGCTGCGCCACTGGCCAATCCTGAGGTGGCTCAGGCCGCGCTGGACCGTGCTTGCAAGGCTGTTCAGGAAGGTGGGCCAAGCTGGGGTGAAGCTCATCTGGCCGAATGGGCGGAGACATTCCGAAAGTTTGGGGCCAAGCCGCAACGCACGCCTTGTTCAGCTGAGGCGCTGCGTAAACGGGTTTTACGTGACGGCGGCTTGCCTAGCCTGGATCCCATCGTCGATCTCTACAACGCAATCAGCATTGAGTACGCCATTCCGGTTGGAGGGGAAAATATTGAAGCCTATGCGGGCTCTCCGCGGCTGGTAGTCGCAGATGGCACCGAGCCTTTTGACACCATGAAAGAAGGGGCTCCTGCTTTCGAGTATCCAGACGCCGGCGAGGTCGTCTGGCGCGATGACAAAGGCGTGACCTGCCGTCGTTGGAATTGGCGGCAAGGTGTGAGGACCCGTCTCGGTGCTGACGCGAAGTGCATGTGGTTCATTCTGGAAAGTTTGCCGGCGATGCCCCTTGAAGCCTTGACGGAAGCAGGGGACAAACTGATCGAAGGTTTGCAGCAAATGATGCCCGGCGCCCAGATCGAAAGCTCACTGATTGGTCCCGGGGCCAAATGGTCGACAGACCACTGCAAGGAGTGATGACCATGTTTACCGGCCTTAGTGCATTTCCTCTGACGCCTATGGATGAGCAGGGTGTGGACGAAATTGCTTTTGCCCGTCTTGTGCAGCAACTGGTGGCGGCGAAAGTAGATTCCATCGGGGCACTCGGATCCACCGGAAGTTATGCCTATCTCTCTCGCGCCGAACGTTTTCGAGTTGCACAGTTGGCAGTAGAGGCCGCAGAAGATGTGCCGGTGATGGTTAGCATCGGTGCGCTGCGTACACGCGACGTTTTGCTGTTGGCTGAGGATGCGCAAGCCGTGGGCGTCCAAGCCTTGTTGCTGCCGCCCGTGTCGTATCAAAAACTGACTCAGGACGATGTTTTTTCGATGTACGAAATGGTTTCGGCCAACATCTCAGTCCCACTGTGTGTCTATGACAATCCTGGCACCACCCATTTTGAATTTAGCGATGAGTTACACAGGCGTATTGCAGAGCTACCCAATGTCAGGTCAATCAAAATCCCCGGTGTCCCCGAGGCGCCGCACCTGGCCAAGGAGCGCGTGGAGCGCCTGCGAAAATTGATTCCGAGTCACGTGACTATCGGAATAAGCGGCGATGCGTCTGCTGCTGTTGGAATGAATGCCGGTTGCGATGCCTGGTATTCGGTCATGGGCGGATTGTTCCCCAATACAGCGCTCGCCATCACGCGAGCAGCATTGTCAGGTGACGCCTTAGAAGCCACGCGGCTATCCGAATCCTTGAAGCCGCTCTGGGCTTTATTCAGCCAATTTGGCGGTAGTTTTCGCGTGATAGCAACAGCGGCGGAGCTTCGCGGCTTTACTCACTCTGCGAGTGTGCCCCTGCCGCTCAGAACCATTGATGGGGAAGGGCGTGAGCAAATTGCTGCGGTGATTGAAACGCTTGAATTGAGCTGAATATCGGCAAGGATATTCTGCCTCACCCGTGGCGGATGAGGCAGATGTTGCGATATCTACAGCTTCAAAAACGTTGTGAAATGATCCTAGTGCCCCTCCAGAATCTCCCTTGGCAGGATCGTGCCAACAGCCCCCCGATGTTGCAGGCCATGAGAAAGGACATGAGCGAGGATTTGCTCCCTGGTCATGTTGCCGGGTTTGCCGTCCTTGAAGATAAACGCTACCGGGTCAGACAGCTCCGTTGCAGTGACTGATTTCGTATAGTCAACAAACCATTGATTTGCCTTTGTAAATGCCTCTTCCAGCTGGCAAATGTCTTGCCGTTGCTCAGTGACGACGTCGTCAAACTCCTCCGGTTTTCCTTGCAGTCTGGCGATGAACAACTGGTCCACGATATTGATGTGCCTGAGCCAGTAGCAGGCTTCCTCCATTTCCATCGGAAAGGACTTTGCTATGGGCGCTTTCAAGCAACTGAAAAGCGCCTCCTCAGACCATGCCTTGTACTGATAAAGCGAGTGCAGCAGGTTCTTGGCACACATGATTTTCTCCCATTTTCTATGCGTCGGCGGCCCTTGGGCGCACCACAAGAGCAAGGACAAAGGCGTTGTCGTGCAACGGAACGGAATACCGTTGAAGAGATACGATAGTCACTATATTGACTTTAATGGTCAATGGAGTGAAGCTTGATCGAAGGCGATTAAAAACTGCCGCATTGAATTCCACAGAGCATCACCTTGAGGGTGAGCCGCTCGAAAATGGCTTGAGGGTGTCTTGGACCATGAAGTACGTCAGCACACGGACGCCTGGTAGAACATTTGAATTCAGCGAGGTCCTGATGGGGTCGTATGCGCCTGACGGTGGCTTGTACGTGCCGCGCAAGGTGCCCCGTTTCAAAAAGGAGGAGCTCTCAAAACTTGAGTGGCTGCCCTTTCACGAATTGGCTCGCCATGTCATCGAGCCATTTTTGGGGGGATGGGTCGAGCAGGATCAGCTATCTCGGATGCTTGAGGAGACCTTTGATTGTTTTACAAACAACGCAGTGGCACCGCTTTACCAGACGGCAAGTAACGAGTGGCTACTCGAGTTGTTTCATGGGCCTTCAGGCGCCTATCAAGACTTTGGTCTTCAATTAATGTCTCGTTTTATCAATCACGATTTACTGAAGTCTGGGAAGAAGGCTCTGATTGTAGGTTGCACAGGCGGAGATACTGGAGCAGCTGCAATAAAAGCATTTTCGGGAATGACGGGCGTTACTTTGTTGGTGTTGCATCCTTCCAGGGAACTAACGGCGGAGGATCGCCGGCGCTTACTGAGTGTGGAAGAAGGTAATGTAGTCAATATTGAGATCGCCGGAGATTATTCTGATTGCCATCGTTTGTGTGAGCAGTTCTTAAAACAAAATAATGATGCGCAGCAGCATCTTGTTTCGTTCAACTCAGTGCATTGGGTTCGTGTACTTGCGCACCTGTCCTTCTATTTCTATTCTGCCCTTCAGCTCGGCGCGCCTAAAAGACAAGTTGCTTTCAGTGTGCCGACCGGGAATTTTGGCGCCCTGTACGCTGGTTATATTGCCAAACAAATGGGGCTGCCCATTCGACAGCTAATCGTTGCCACGAATGCCAACGCCGGCCTGCATCACTTTCTCCAATCGAATCTGTACAGTCGAAATGAGATTCGCACTACAAAAACTCCCACTATGAATGTTTCATTGGCCTCTAATTTTGAGCGCTTGCAGTGGAGTATTTTAAATCGATGTGGAGAAAAAGTAACTCGTAATATGCAGCTGTTAGAAGGAGAGGGCACCATCCACTTAGAGCAGGATGAATGGTTGGAGGCGCGTAAATTGTTTGACTCACTGGCTGTGGACGATGCGGATGCATTCAGTTGTATTCATGAGGTCTTTGCACAGAGTGGGTATCTCGTCAGCCCCAATACCGCTATCGGCTTGCGCGCTGCGCGCGTGAGCAGGCGCAGCTTGCTGATCCCCATGATTAGCCTGGCGACGACGCATCCCTCGAAAATTGGCGCTGCAACCGATAAGTCGGAGATTTTCGGCCACCTGAATACAGGCGGCGCTCCTGCATCCACCGAACAAGACTGTACTTCAATTCCTAACGACATCGGGGCGCTGACCTCGCTGGTCAGGGCCTTATCCAAAGACACGGAGTCTCACTCGTTATAAGTTCGGAGCCAGAGATGAAACGTGTTTTAGATAAAGTTGATGAGAAAATTTTGGAAGAACTCACCCGAAATGCACGGTTGGCCCACAACGACATTGCCGCGAAAGTTAATTTATCCAGAAACGCAGTCAGGCTTCGGATTGAGCGATTGGAGCGCGATGGTTATGTCCGGGGGTACACAATTATTAAAGGTGTACCCTCAGCTGATGTAGGGCCCATTAATGCGTTGATCTTTGTTTATCGTCAGGATCGTATGCGGGATTCAGAAGTTGTTCGCTCCGTCGGGGCAATGCCTGAAGTCATTTCCTGCAATGTGATGAGTGGTGACTTCGATATTGTGTTGACGGTTCAGGCGATGAATGCAGATCGCATCCACAGGGTATGGAGTGAGATTTCTGCGCTGCCGGGCGTCCTGAATACCGTGACATCTTTTGTGCTATCCAGTACAAAGTAGCAAGTTGTACCGTTATGCGAGCATTTTGCTCGTAACAATGTTCTGTTTGCCATATTCGTAAAGTTAAGTTGGCGGATTACTATCTCCGCACCACAACATAACAATGAGAATCCTGTCGTGACTGAATACAAAATTGCGTTGCTTGGTTTTGGTGGTGTTAACCGCGCACTGACTCAGCTTATTGCCGATAAGAATTCGCGCTGGGCCGATGAGTTAGGTTTCACGTTGAAGATTGTCGGTGTCAGTGACCTTTACCTCGGCTCAATCATTAACAAAGACGGCTTGGATGCTCATGAATTGGCTGCAGTACCTGCTGCTAAAGGCGGCTTCAGGACGCTACCCGGCGGTAGTGCTGAACCGGCGAACGAAACCGTCATCCGTTTCTCAGGTGCGGATATTGTGGCTGAAGCAACCTTCACCAATCCTGTGGATGGTGAGCCGGCTACTACCTTCTGCCGCTGGGCGTTGGAGAAGGGCGTCAGTGTCGTGACCACCAACAAAGGGCCCGTGGCGCTGCATGCGCAAAGCTTGAAGACGCTGGCCGATAGCGCCGGTGCCCGCTTTGAATTTGAAGGTTCTGTCATGAGCGGAACCCCGGTTATCCGTTTGGCCAAGGAGTCACTGGCAGGCTCGGAAATCACCGGCTTCAAAGGGATCCTCAACGGCACGTCAAACTTTGTCCTCTCCAGCATGGAGACGGGGTTGGACTTCTCGAGTGCTGTCGCAAAAGCCCAGGAGTTGGGTTATGCCGAAGCCGATCCAACAGCGGATGTAGAAGGGCACGATGTGCGCTTGAAGGTCGTCATCCTCGCCAATGAACTACTGGGCGCAAAACTCAAACCAAGCGATGTCTTGTGCAAAGGGATCTCTGAAATCACGGCCAAGGATATCGCCGAGGCAACGAAAGTGAATGCCCGTTGGAAGCTGATTGGCAGTGCAGAGAAACGGAGCGATGGCTCGATTTCGGCCTCGGTGAGTCCACAGCTATTGCCATCGAGCGACGCACTCTCAGCAGTGAGCGGAGCCACCAACGCAATCACGTTCAGTACCGCCATTCTCGGTCCCGTCACCGTAGTGGGGGCAGGGGCAGGTCGTTTTGAAACCGCCTTCGCATTGCTCGCCGATATCGTGAGCATTCACAACCACAAAACCACGTCAGGTAAGTAATCATGAATAGCTTGAGTCTCTCGCTCGCTGCTGATTATAAGGCCATTACGGTGCTCAGCCCGTTTGACGGCAGCAAGGTGGGTGAAGTGGCAGACATACCTGCATCATCAGCCACCACGATAGTCGACACCGCTATTTCGGGTGCTTTGATTGCCAAGGATCTGCCGCGACATGAACGCGCGCGCATATTGGAAAAAGCCGCAGGCTCAGTCGAGCGTGACAAGGACGCCTTTGCCAAACTGATCGTCGCGGAGTCGGGAAAAACACTGAAGCAGGCGCGAAAGGAGGTGTTGCGCTGCGTCAACACCTTGAAGTTGTCTGCCGAAGAAGCCAAGCGTAATGCCGGTGAAGTCATCCCTTTTGATGCCTATGTCGGGTCTGAATCCCGTCAGGGGTGGTTCACGCGTGAAGCGTTGGGCGTAATCGTCGCCATCACCCCTTACAACGACCCGCTTAATCTGGTTGCGCATAAATTGGGACCTGCCATCGCAGGGGGAAATGCGGTCGTTCTCAAACCGTCTGAGCTCACACCGCTGTCAGCGATCAAGTTGGTAGAGTGTTTGATTGATGCGGGCCTGCCTCCGGCTGTCGTCACAGTTGCTACAGGCGGCGCCGCGCTGGGCAAGGCTCTTGTGGCCCACCGTGCGGTGCGCATGGTGTCGTTCACGGGCGGCTTTGTCACCGGTGAGCAGATCGCTCGCACAGCCGGCCTCAAGAAGCTGGCGATGGATCTTGGCGGTAACGCACCGGTCATCGTAATGGCTGATTGTGATTTGGATGAAACAGTCGACTCATGCGTGTCGGGCGCCTTCTGGGCAGCGGGTCAAAACTGCATCGGTACTCAGCGGATCCTCATCGAGGCCCCACTCTACGAAGTCTTCAAAACGCGCTTTGTTGAACAGACCCGGCAGTTGATCGTCGGCAACCCTGCTGACGAGCAGACGGACGTGGGGCCGATGATTACCGAGGCGTCAGCCAAGCGTACCGAAGAGGTGGTCAATGACGCCATTGCCAAAGGCGCCACCTTGTTGTTTGGCAATACGCGCAACGGCTCGCTCTATTCACCGACCGTGCTGGAAGGTGTCGACCGCCATTGCAAGTTGTGGTGCGAAGAAGTGTTCAGCCCGGTAGTCATCCTCCAGAGCGTCGCTTCCCTGGATGAAGCATTGGCACTGGCTAACGAACCTGAATACAGCCTGCATGCTGGGATCTTCACCAGCAATCTGAAGGTTGCAATGACCGCCGCTAAACGACTGGAGGCGGGCGGGGTGATGATCAACGACTCTTCCGACTACCGCTTTGATGCAATGCCTTTTGGCGGCTTCAAGTACGGGAGCATGGGCCGTGAGGGCGTACGTTTCGCTTACGAAGACATGACGCAACCCAAGGTCGTTTGCATAAACGGCGTGAGTGGAAGCTAAACAGCTCGCTCGACTCAACAATGAACCACACAACAATAAAGAGGAAACGAAATGCGCCCCGACAAGCACAATCTTTCGACATTATCTGCAGCAACGCTGGCTGTTCATGGCGGCAATGTCGCGGATGTCACCAGTGGCGCCGTCCGTACGCCATTGGTCATGGCGAACTCCTATCTCTTGCCGGAAGATCCAGCGACCATGGACTGGTCGAGCCCGGACGGGCTCGTGTACACACGCAATCAAGGCCACAACCAGGTTTGCCTTGAGAAGAAACTCGCAGCCCTGGAGGGGTGTGAAGACGCGGTTGTATTCGCGACCGGTGTCGCTGCGTTGCATTCAGTATTTTTTTCATTCTTGAAAAGTGGTGATCACGTCATTGTCAGTGACATCACCTACCAGGCGGTCTGGCGGCTTTTCGCCGAACTGCTGCCTGAACGTTACGGCATTGAGGCAACCTTCGTAGACGTCGGTGACCTGGAATCGGTACGTAACGCCATTCGCCCCAATACCAAGCTGATCCACACTGAAACGATCGCCAACCCCACCACGAAAGTTGCGGACATTGCTGCATTGGCTGAGATTGCACACGCCCATGGCGCGCTGATCTCTGTGGATGCCACGTTCACACCCCCTCCATTTTTCCGTGCGAGTCAACACGGCGTCGACTTCGTCATTCACTCACTGACCAAGTACATCAATGGTCATGGTGATGCCATGGGCGGGGTGGTGATCGGCTCCAATCCGCTGATCAACAAGATCAAGAATGATGCATTGGTTGACCTCGGCGCGACCATTTCGCCGTTCAACGCGTGGATGATCATGCGCGGCTCGGTCACGTTGCCTCTACGCTTGAAGCAATTGTTGAACACGGCCGAAAAGTTGGCTCAGTTTCTGGACAGCGATGATCGGATTGCCTACGTCTACTACCCCGGTTTGCCCTCCCACCCACAGCATGAGTTGGCGCGCCGGCAATTTGCGGGAAAGGGCTATGGTGCGGTGATGGCATTTGCCGTAGAGGGTGACCCTGATACCCAGAACCGCTTTGTGTCGAACCTGCGCATCATCACGTCGGCCGTTTCATTAGGGCATGACGAATCGCTGATCGTGCACGTAGGTGCAGAGGGTCGAGGTGGCTTTGACAAGTACCCCGAAGAGTTCCGCCAATACGGTCATTTGCGTTTTTCTGTAGGACTGGAAGACCCAGAAGACTTGATCAAGGATATTACGTTCGCACTGGACGCAACATTCAAGTGATTTGAATACGGGCGCTAAGTAACCAGGGTTTGGTCAACCCGTCTTTACCCCCGTACTCGCGGGGGTCTTTTTAATAACGTTGGCATAGTAGTTGCACCTGGCGCGAACGGTATTTGCGTTTTTATAGTTTGGGAGTTACTCATGGCTTGGATGAGTTTGATCATTGCGGGTTTACTTGAAGTGATTTGGGCTTTTTCGATGAAACAATCTGAAGGGTTTACGCGATTAGTGCCAACGGTCATTACATTTATCACCGTGATTGCCAGTTTCGCGCTTTTATCCTTCTCGATGAAGAGCTTGCCGCTGGGTACGGCGTACAGCATCTGGACGGGGATCGGCGCTGTGGGGGCTTTTGCGGCGGGTATTTTCTTCATGGGTGAACCCGCCACGCTGTTGCGAATTGTAGCTGCCGTATTGATTGTCAGTGGTTTGCTAATGATGAAGCTGGTGTCTGCTTGAGGGACGAGCATTTTGCTCGTGATAACGTTCAATTTGCCATATTCGTAAAGTCGCCGTACTCAGGTAACGTTCAAGTCGAGACGCAGGTCTCGCTAAATAATAATGAGTGTCACGGTCAATGCTGTCAGATGTTTACTGCCCTTAATCAAACTACAATATCTAGGGATGTAATTATGATTTCGCTAAAGAAGCTGTATTTAGTAATGGGCTTGGCGCTGTGCACAAGTGCTGTGTCGGCCAAAGAATACTCCACCTTGCGTTTCGGCGTAGATGCCAATTACGCACCGTTTGAGTCCAAGGCCGCCGATGGTAGCCTCAAGGGATTTGATATTGATCTGGGCAACGCGATTTGCGCCAAGCTTTCAGTCAAATGCATCTGGGTGGAAAGCGATTTTGATGGCCTGATTCCAGGCCTCAGGGCCGGCAAGTTTGACGGCATCCTGTCATCCATGACTGTGACGGCCACTCGCGAAAAAGCCATTGATTTTTCAAACGAGCTTTTCTCCGGGTTCACGTCCTATGTGTTCAAGAAAGGTTCGGGTCTGAACACAGATGTGGCATCACTCAAAGGCAAAACAGTTGGCTATTTTCAAGGCAGTATCCAGGAAGCCTACGCCAAGGCCGTGCTGGACAAAGCTGGGGTAAAAATCCAGTCCTATCAGAACCAGGATCAGGTGTATTACGACCTGGTAGCGGGTCGGCTGGATGCATCCCTTCAGGATGCGCTTCAAGCCCAACTGGGTTTTATCACCTCACCTCAGGGCGCTGAATACGAAATGAGCCCGTCGGTAGAGAGCCCTTATCTTCCCTCCAAAACAGCCATCGGCATCGCCAAGGGCAATACAGAGCTTAAGGCCTTGCTGGATAAAGCGATCCAGGCCCTTCACGACGATGGGACCTATGATTCGATCCAGAAGCAGCATTTTGGCGATCTGAATCTTTACAGCGGCAAATAACCATCCGGCGCTCGTCCGCTGGATGGGCGTTTTCGCTATAGGTTGTTGATCATGTTCGAAACACTATTAGGCGCATTGGGGCTCTCCGCATTCAGCCTGCAAGGCTTCGGCCCGTTGCTGCTCGAAGGCGCCTGGATGACCGTCAAGCTGTCCCTGTCCGCCCTTGCGCTCAGCGTATTGCTCGGGCTGATTGGCGCCAGCGCCAAACTGTCCAGCCTCAAGCTCCTGCGCTTGCCGGCGCAGCTCTACACCACGCTGATTCGTGGGGTGCCCGATCTGGTACTGATGCTGTTGATTTTCTACAGCCTGCAAACCTGGCTGACGGTCATCACGGTGGCATTGGGCTGGGAGTACATCGAAATCAATCCCTTCGTTGCAGGAATCATCACCCTTGGTTTTATCTACGGGGCTTATTTCACCGAAACTTTCCGTGGCGCCATGCTGGCAGTACCCCGTGGGCAGGTTGAAGCGGCTACTGCTTACGGGTTAAGTCGCGCTCAACGTTTTCGCTTTGTGGTATTCCCGCAAATGATGCGGTTTGCCCTCCCGGGGCTGGGTAACAACTGGATGGTAATTCTCAAAGCCACCGCATTGGTGTCGATCATCGGTCTGGCTGATTTGGTAAAGGCTGCCCAGGACGCAGGAAAAAGCACCTACCAATTGTTCTTTTTCCTGGTGCTGGCTGCACTGACCTACCTGATCATCACCAGCATCTCCAACTTCGTCCTGCGCTGTCTGGAAAAACACTACGCCGCGGGTTCACGGGAGGCGGCGCGATGATTGAACTACTGCAGGAGTACTGGAGGTCATTCGTCTACAGCGATGGCCAGCAAATCACGGGTCTGGCCATGACATTGTGGTTACTCAGTGCATCGCTTTTCATCGGCTTTATCGTGTCTATTCCATTGTCCATCGCACGCGTGTCACCCAGGTTTTACGTACGCTGGCCGGTGCAATTTTATACCTACCTGTTCAGGGGGACACCGCTCTATATCCAACTGCTGATCTGCTACACGGGGATCTATAGCTTGGCGGCAATACGTGCTCAGCCTGTGTTGGATGCATTTTTCCGCGATGCAATGAACTGCACCATTCTTGCCTTCGCTTTGAACACGTGCGCTTACACCACTGAGATATTTGCCGGAGCCATTCGCAACATCGCCCATGGCGAGGTCGAGGCGGCAAAAGCCTATGGCCTCTCGGGATGGAAGCTCTACGCATTCGTGATCATGCCGTCAGCCTTGCGTCGCTCGCTGCCGTATTACAGCAACGAAGTGATCTTGATGCTGCACTCAACCACGGTGGCATTCACCGCCACGGTGCCGGACATTCTCAAAGTCGCCCGTGACGCGAATTCTGCGACCTTTTTAACCTTTCAATCGTTTGGGATTGCGGCGCTGATTTACCTGGCGGTGACCTTTGCGCTGGTCGGTTTGTTCCGAATTGCCGAACGTCATTGGTTGGCTTTCTTAGGGCCGACTCACTGAGTCCTGTATCTGACAGGGCCGCCCCCGAACTCTTAGAGGATGATTGCGAACATGTACAAATTGACAGTTGACGGGCTACACAAAAGTTACGGTACCCATGAAGTACTCAAGGGTGTTTCCCTGCAAGCCAAAACTGGCGATGTCATCAGCCTGATCGGCGCCAGTGGTTCGGGAAAGAGTACGTTCCTGCGCTGTATCAATTTTCTCGAAACACCCAACGACGGTGCCATGAGTTTGGATGGCAAACCAATTTGCATGGTTAAAAATCATGCTGGATTACGTGTGGCGGATGACCGTGAGCTGCAACGACTACGTACCCGCTTGGCCATGGTCTTCCAGCATTTCAACCTGTGGGGGCACATGACCGTGCTGGAAAACATCACCATTGCCCCGCGGCGGGTGCTAGGGGTCAGCAAAAAAGACGCAGAAGATCGTGCGCGGCGGTACTTGGATAAAGTCGGCTTGCCTGCCCGTGTTGCCGATCAGTTCCCTGCGTTTCTTTCCGGAGGTCAACAGCAGCGGGTAGCGATCGCCCGCGCCCTCGCCATGGAGCCCGAAGTCATGCTGTTCGACGAACCCACCTCGGCGCTTGACCCTGAGGTGGTGGGCGAGGTTCTCAAAGTCATCCAGGGCCTTGCTGAAGAGGGGCGCACCATGATCATGGTGACCCATGAAATGGGGTTTGCACGCAAAGTGTCGAACCAGTTGCTGTTTCTTCATCAAGGACTGGTTGAAGAGCAGGGTGGACCTGAAATTCTGGATAACCCCAGAAGCGAGCGCCTGCAGCAGTTTCTGTCCAATGGGCTTAAGTGAATGCCTTGGCTATGACCGGCGGAACAAAGAACCACGCGGCCCCTGAGTGTTTGGGACGCATCGACGCGGCCATCGTCGACGTACTGCGCAGCAATGGGCGCATCACTTATAAAAAACTCGCCTCACTGGTGCACTTGAGCGAGAGCCCTTGTCAGCAACGCGTTCGCAAGCTGGAGAGGCTGGGCGTCATCCGCGGTTACGGGGCATTCATTGACGAGCATAAGCTATCGCCCGGTTTGTCACTGGTGGTTCTAGTGACCTGGCTGGAGAGCACTGAACTGCACCTCGAGAAACTGCTGGCCTATCCACAATTGGCCGTCATCAAGCCTTCATCGACGCACCTTGGTATCGAATAACAATTACAACACTCCAAGCCTATGGATAAACCATGATGATTGCGAACCTGAAGTTCAGTCATAAGGTATTGCTTGCGGCATCATTCGTTGTTGTCGCAGCGTTTTCGCTTTTTACGCTTTACAACGACTCGATTCAACGCAAAACAATCCGCACGAACCTTGAAAACCATCTCGAGGAAATGAGCAAGATCACGGCTGCAAGCGTTCAGTCCTGGCTCTCTGGGCGGATACTTCTGGTTGATCATATTGCCCAGACGGTTGCCAATGATCCCGCGTCGCAACACATCACGCGGCTGCTGGAGCAGAGGTCGTTGCTCTCGACGTTTACCTTCACTTATCTAGGCAGTCGTGACGGTAGTTTCGTCATCCGGCCAAAGGACGACCTACCCGCTGATTACGATCCTCGCACCCGACCTTGGTATACGGACGCAATGACTGTCGGTGGGACCACGCTGACCGAGCCGTACCTGGACGTGACGACGGGCCAACTGATGATGACCATTGCAACGCCGGTCAGTCACGATGGCCAGGCGCTTGGGGTGGTAGGCGGGGACCTGACACTTGAGACGCTGTCGACCATAGTCCGCTCGCTCGACCTGGGTGGAATGGGCTATGCCTTTCTGGTCAACGCAGATGGCAGGGTGCTGGTTCATCCCGAAAAAGAACGGGTGATGAAGCAATTGAGCGATATTTACCCGCTGAACACGCCATCCCTTAGCTCTCATATCAGCGAGACGGAGCAGGACGGAAAACCTCAAGTTTTGATGTTCTCGCCGATCAAAGGACTGCCTTCGGTGAACTGGTATATCGGTTTGTCCATCGACAAAAGCGAAGCTTATGGCGCACTTGGTGATTTTCGCACTTCCGCCATTTTGGCGATGGTTATTGCCGTGGCGACCACGCTGCTTCTGCTGGGCCTGCTTATTCGCGTACTGATGCGGCCCCTGAGATTGATGGGTACAACCATGCGGGATATCGCCCAGGGAGAGGGTGACCTTACCCGCCGCTTGGGTGCGCACTCGAAAGATGAGTTCGGAGAATTGGCCGCAGACTTCAACCTTTTTGTGGAGCGCATCCAGCACTCAATACGTGAGGTGTCTTTTGCCACCGAGCATGTCAATGAAGTGGCCAGGCGCGTGACGCAGACCTCCAGCGCCTCCATATCAAACTCGGACGACCAGGCCAATCGCACCAACAGTATTGCCGCGGCAATTAATGAGCTGGGTGCGGCGGCCCAGGAAATCGCATGCAACGCGGGTGACGCCTCCCTTCAGGCGTCGGATGCCCGACGCCAGGCAGAGGATGGCCGCGCGGTAGTGACACAAACGATAAATGCCATGGACGAGCTATCAGGAAAGATCCGCACCTCATGCAGCAACATTGAGGCGCTGAATGGTAAGACGGAAAATATCGGGCGGATTCTTGAAGTCATCAAAGGCATTTCCGAACAAACCAACCTGCTGGCACTCAATGCTGCGATCGAGGCCGCGCGGGCGGGTGAAGCCGGGCGTGGTTTTGCTGTTGTGGCTGACGAAGTCCGTAGCCTGGCTTACCGCACTCAGACCTCAGCCCAGGAGATCCATACAATGATTGCAGAGCTTCAGATGGGGGCACGTGAGGCGGTACTCACCATGAAAGAAAGCGAACGCTACAGTAAGGACGGTGTGATTATCGCCAACCAGGCCGGTGAGCGGCTGGGCAGTGTCAGTCAGCGCATTGGCGAGATTGACGGAATCAACCAGTCGGTAGCGACAGCAACGGAAGAGCAAACTTCAGTTATCGATTCACTGAACATGGACATCACCGAGATCAAAACCCTCAACCAGGAAGGGGTGGAGAACCTGCAGGCCACACTGCTTGCTTGTGCCGATCTTGAACGACAAGCCACACGACTCAAACAGCTGGTGGATGGCTTTCGAACTTAGGCCATCCCCACAAGGGCCGGCATTAAGTCATGTGCGGGAAAACAACAGCTTCAAGCCTGCTGCTCCAAATACTAAGGCGAGGGTACCTTCGATCCATCGGCGCGCCCTGCGATAACCCCGAATCATTGGAGCTGTTGAGAAAACGATCGCATAGCTGCAGAAAATTGTGATGCTCAAAACGGCACAGCCCGCCAGGATGATTAAAACCGTCTCAGGCGTCGCTTGTGGTCCCAGCCCCAGTGTCATTGTTGCGATCCAACCCAGCAAAGCCTTTGGGTTGGTAAGGTGCATAAGCAAGCCGCGCTGGTAGAGGCCAAAGCCAGAAACGGTTGGTGCTGCGGCTAGCGCCTTCTGAATTCGCTCATCAGAGCTCAGAGCAGATCGCCCAGCTTTTACAGCAAGGAACAGCAAGTACGCTCCGCCGACTATCTTGAGTACGAAGAGTGCCTGTGCGAATTGGAGCAGAATGGCTGATACACCTGTAGCGGCCATTGCCCCCCAGAAGAAAGAACCACTGATGACTCCAGTTGCCAGCATCAGCGCAGGCTTTCTCCCTTGGTGCATGGCAACGCCCATGATTCGCATGTTGCTGGGGCCAGGGCTGGCAGCTCCCACAATGTAGGCTGTGAATACCAGCAGTAAGTGGTGCAGATCAAATGACATTGTTAGCCTCTGGAAGAATGCATGACAGCCAGTAGCTTAAGTGGTTCCAACGTGCACGTCATTCCATCAGTTGCCCAAATCTGACCCGTTCGCCTCTAGCTCTTCTCGGAAATTTTTTGTTCGGTTCAGCCTTTTCAGGCATAACGCTTACCCCAAAACAGACTGTCGGTGTTCAAGGGGGATGATTCAGCCCCTGCAGTTTTAAATCCTACAACCAACCCTTGATCTGCGCGCGCACAGCCTGGGTAGAAATACCGTAGCGATCGTGTAACGTCGGAAGCGCACCAACATCGAGAAACGTGTCCTGCAACACTATTTGTCTGAACGTCGGCGTAACCTGGTGTTAAAGGCTCTCAGGGTCGCCAAAAAACATTTTGACTTGGCTCTAGGGCAGTAGTTACAGCCTGAAAAAATAGAATTGTGCCCCCAGTTTTGCCCCCATTTGCACCGGGTGTGCGAGCGATCGCGAATGGCGATTTCTGAAGCGGGGCGGGGTGGACGTGACTGGTATTCAGTGCGCCTCCGTATATTGGATGACCAACCAGAATCCGGCAAATCCTTGGTGGTTCGATGAGTCGATATGCGAACTACTTAGCCCGCCGAGATGAGACATATGGTGTGACATCTCTGTCTTCTACCGCCTGAAGCTTGAAGTACTGCCCTTTGGCTTTCAGCGCATGGATGATGCGACATTGGGCATAAGCGGTGCCGTATGAGGTGCTCGGGCCTTGGATGTTGAGTACCAATTCCCCTCCGTAGCTTCGCTCGTACCTCAATTCTCTCAAGGCTCCCGCCGCTTCACCATTTGCCTCGGCGATCTCGATCACCAATTCCCTTAAGGCCGATTGGTCGGTGTCTGGTAGCTCAGCGGAAAACTTGACCTGGCGTTGGCTTTGAAAGCCTCCGCCACTGGCCGAGCCTATTCGGTTAAATGTGATGTGGGCGAGCAGGACTACTTCCATGGTCTGAACCTTCTATGTGAGTCTTACTTCTTTGTCGTAGGGGGCAGCGTCAAGGCCAAGTGCCCCCCTGGGTTCTTTCTAATTCGCACCCAACAATGATTTACCGATTGCGTTGTAGCGGTGCGATGAGAAGGCCCCAAAGCGTCTCGGCACCGCCTTCTTGGGAAAGCTTCTGGTCTTGCCGAGTGTGGAACGCCATGCCGAAGGTCTTCAGGTACATGGATTGGTCGTCCGTATTTACGGTGAGCGCCTCGTTGTACGAGCCGCCGCCAAACGAGTCTCCATGGCTGTAGTAGATACCGGCGCCCATCTGGCCGCCGGTGAACACTGCCGCTTTTGCAACGTCGTGGCCGTCCTTGTAGATATTCGCAGAAAAGCGATTTGCATCTATCTGACGGAACACCCCTTCATACCCTGAGTTGCGCGCTTGGAGCTCCAGCAACGAGTTCTCAAAATAGCGGGCGATGTACTCGAAGCTGTCGAGCAAGAAGCGGTCTTTGTCCAGCTGGGTGAAGCTCTTAGCCATTCGAAGGTTACTCGACCTAGGGCCAGCCGGGGCGATAAGGGAGGGCGCTGAACCTCCATTGAAATCGTTGCGTTCGGCTCGCGGAGCAGTGTTCGGTTGGCCACGGCTGCGTCGCTCGGCGGCCTTCCGAACCTCCTTCGCAACCTGCAAGAATGCTTCGTCCCGATCAGGCCAAAGGGTCACTGGCTTACCATCTTGGGGCGTACCAAGCAGCTTGCCGAAGGGGGCATGATGCCAATCGCATGGGCGAAGAATCACAGGAATGACAGTCGCTTCTTTAGCGGCATGGCGCTCCATCGCGCGAGCCATCTCGATGTTGTAGCAATAGTCGGAAGCGATGAAATCAGGGCTTACCAGCAACAGGATAATTTCGTCGCTGTTGATGTGATCATCAATGGCAGCATCGATCTCTTGGCCTGCTCCGATTCTGCGGTCGTGCCAAGTCTCAATGACGCCTTGGCGCTTGAGCATCGAAAGCTGCTTTTCCAACTGGTCGCGCAGCGCCTCGTCAGCATGGCAATAAGAAAAGAACACGTTCGGCAAAAGGGTCACTCCTACTCGGATAGGTGCGATGTCGATCTTACGGGCAGCTTGGCTGCGAAGTACAGACGTGGGCTGGCTTGACTGCTGATAGGATGCCCTTCAGTTGAACCTGTCAGCCAAAAAACAACGGTGCTCGAGTCGTGACATGGTGGTAGATCATTTGGGCTCGCTCGTAATGAATGATGTGCTTGCCGTGAGGCGTTGGCCACACGAACTGACGGATCTCAAGTGGCGCAAATGTAAAGGAAGGTGGAAGGCCTAGGCGTCTCTTAACCGCGCCGTCAGCACTGTTGCATTGCTCGCAGATGATGACGGGAGCAAATGTGGTGATCCGATGAGGTTCTCCAAGAAGCGGTTTTCGTACGTAAAGGTCGGTTCCATGGTCATGGTGAGTATGGAGACCTACAGCCCAGCCTTCTCGCCTATGCGGTTTGTTCGGGTAAAGCATCGTCCAACGTAGCAATTGGTATCGTGTCCGTTCGCAGCACGGGCATCGCCAATGATCATCAAGCTTCGCCCATAGCTGGTGGCAATGGGCGCCATCAAAGCTCAGGTATTCCTTCCAGCTAGGAATGCGCCGGAGCAGATTGCTATTCAGCGTTTTCTCTCTGTTAGCATTCTTGATTTTGGTACCGTCGCAGGCCAAACAGTAGCCATTGGCCGAAAACTCGGGCTTGCAGGGACAGAGGTTTTTGGTCATCAGAGCGTCTCAGTCTGTCGTTGGGTTAACCCCGTGATGACCGCGCGCCAGGCATTTGTGCCGGAGTTACTGGCAGCCACCATCATTTGTAGCTGCTAACGGTATGCGGGTCTCTGAGGGGCTCATCTGTCCACGCAAGGCCAATGCAGAACTTCAGGGTCAAGGAGGCGTAGCTGATCACTGCATGTACTCCTCCTGCACTCACATCATCAACTGCTAGGTAGCACCATACAAGCAGATCACCAATCATCGCCCCCAACGCAGCCCTACAGGCAGTCAGCAAGCTACCTCCTTCGTTGATGAAGAACGTGTGCACTTCCCGCGACCTTCCAATGAGATGAAAGGATCGAAACGTCACCCTAAGCGTGAAGATGCTGACGATAGCGAATGCTATGAGCAGGTACACGTAGTAAGCCATGAGCTCGGGGGGCAGTAGCGCGGTCACCAAAACGCTCACCTCTTCTGGTGAGGTGGTCAGGAGTGGCAGTGACCCGATGAAGAACGCATAAATCACCCTCCCTCGATGCCCGCTGCCAGAATCCAAACTTGTCCTAGGTTTTCAGCAGCAAACGCATGTACCCCATTTGAATCGTATTTGCATTAATTGGAATGCGTGAGGCGTCAGTACCTGGACAGCCGCTTCAGTCCTTCAAGCATTTGCTCCAGGTAGCTTTGCGACCCAAGTGCGAACCCTGCTGCCAGCAGCGGGGCCCTGTACTCTTCGGTCGCATATTCGTGAGCGAAGCGGTTGATGGTCTCTGAATGCCAGGAAAGCCGGCCCAATGCGATTCTCTTGAAATCGTGGTTTTTCACCGCATCCGCGAGCGATTCTTCACTGACTCCGCGTTGCTCGCAGAAGAACAGGAAACTGAAAAACTCAAACCGTTCGTAAAGCAGCCCGTGATCCTGCAGACCTGCGAAGTCAGGCGCCCACCGAGGCGCAAGACGGTCATGGAGTCGGTTGCACAAGGGGGTAAGAGCTCTACTTTGGTCTTCGAAGCTCCTCCATAATTCAAGCAGGCCATTGGCTCCCTCAACGTAGAACGGTGATAGATCAACTCCCACAGGGAAAGGCATTTCGCGCCGGTTGATAAGGGTCGTGTTAAACAGCTCGTTTAGCTCGCTCAGGCGATTGGCCCGTACAAGTCCCATGCCATACGCATAGGTAACAAGTGCTATCGGGTAACTCTTCAATGCAAGTCCAGCTACCCAGCCTGACTGCTCGACCTGAGACGCAGCGTGCAGGCCCTTGATCGCATCCAAAACGATCGAATGCTCAACACCTGCACCCCATCGCCCTAACACTGCACAAAGGCGTGCTAGTGGTTCGATGGCCGCTTCGTATATCTCAACCAGATCGGTAAAGTCCTTGGACGTGCTGCCCTGAGGTCGTTCTGTGAATAGAGGAGCCAGATGGCTGATCGCTTGATGAGCCTGGCTTGTCACTAAATCATCGAGCTGAATCCTGTGTTCGGGTCTGGCCATAAAGCGTTTGGCCATAGCGAGAGTCAGCTCGATGCCGGCTGGGTTCTGCAGGCGGGATTGCTGGATGGTTTCCAGTTTGAGGTTCAGCCCATCGAAGAAGGTGTCGGCATCCAGGCCCGTCACGACGTTGGCGCGCCGCTGAGTGATGAGCTCTTGGCCACGCTCGCTCAATTTTCCTCGCGAAAGCCAGTAGGTCGGGTAGCGACGGGAGGGCGCCCTCAAAAACGCCGCCCTCAGCGCATGATCCCACTCACCTGACCAGCCCGCGACGATCAGCCCAAACTCATCGATGATGCGGTCAAGCAACGTATTGAACGCTGGCGGATACTTGCCCAGCTCCCCATCGGTATTGAGGATCCTGGCATCCTTGTAATCACCATGGATCTTCAGGATGTAGCAGGACGCATGAGTGAGTGGCTCCGCTCCTCCGAGGGTGTCTTCTGAGCTGACGACAGTTGGCTCAACGCCGACATCGCGCAGTGCATTTTCCATGAGTCGGTCGAAGTTCGTCGTGATGATCACGCGCACATAACCCGCTTTGACCATCGCAGCGATCGCTCGATGTGCGGGGGTAGGCAGTTTAAGGCCATCCTCTAACTCGTCTTCGCTAGGTTCCAGAAAGCCTTGAATGATCGCTCGCCGTTCAGTCTGGGTTGTCGCCAGGCGTTCGAGCAACGTGGAGTAATTGGGCTGCTCTCCTGTTTGACCTACGTACCACGCGAGCCAATCTTCCTGTTCGCCGGCACCAGACGCTATGCCCCATCGTTTCACCAGCTCCATGGTGATTTCCCAGCCGGTCGGTATTCCCGCCGAGCGTGATACCCCCGAGCCAAGAAGCACTGCGTAGACGCCTTTGTTTTCAAACATTGAAAACGCGATTTGGGCTGTTGAATCACTGATGGCAGCAGTCATGCACATTCCTAAATTTCAGCGGGGAGGTGAGGTTTCTGCGCGAGCATCGGCTTATCTAAGAGTAGTCAGATCCGTGTCGGTCGGTGGCAGCGACGGTGGCTGGTGACGACTTGCTGCATCTCCAGCCAATCGACCTATTTGCGGTGCAAGATAAGCCCATGATTGTCGGCGCTGATGCGATTTTGACCCAGGTTGCTGATTTTGACTGACCCACACGCTGCCTCCGAAATCACCCGCAAGGTAATCATTTCTTGAGTACTCGGGTGGGTCAATGAATTCCGGTAGCCGGCGTCAGAATCGCATCAGCGCCAACAACTTATGGAATCTTGATACCCAACGCATTCAGCGATGCCGTATCCATCCGGCCATTCACGGTCAGCCCGCTGTCCATCTGAAAAGCCATCAACGCACCACGTGTCGCCTTGCCCATCACACCATCAATGGGGCCTTGGTAATACTGTCTCACCATCAGTGCGGTCTGCACACGGGTGACCAGGTTGCTTTTCTGCTCATTGGTCGCGCGGTTCTTTGAAGTGCTCGAACTTATCCCGCTGGTAGTGCCAGACGACTGATAAAGGCTGTTGCTGCTTGAGGTGCTGCTCGAAGAGCTCGGCGTGCTGTAGCTTCGGGTACTGGCAGCGGGTGGGCTGTAGTAGCGAGGTGCGCTATAGCCACCCGAGCCGCTGTAGTGAGAACTATGCGAGCTGTGGGACCGGTGTGAACTGTGCGAGCGATGTGCCGCATAGATGTTGACGGTGTCTGGCGCATTGAGCGTATCGGCAAATACCGGGGGCTGTAGCTTGTCGTTGGGTTGCCAGTTCGCATCGGCGAGCGACAGATGGCCCGCCTGTGCCAGGGTGGTACCTGCCATTGGCAGCAAGCTGATCCCACTGATCAGGACTTTCCAGCGGTCGAGCAATTTCACTGTGAGCTCCTTGCATAGGCGCTAAAGGCCTCGGTCGATAGTAGTTGTACGCCGCGGCTCTGCCAGCGGTCGGTTTGGGATTTGAAGAAGCCAGAGCAATGTTTGACGGCAGCGCATTGTTGGCAGGTATCGATGAACAGATTCTTCCAGTCCGAGATGCTCTGGCGGGCGAAACGCGAGAGGTGGGCCGGGATCAGGCACAGGGGCAAGTTGTAGATCGAAACCGGCACTCCGCGGTTAAACAGGAAATACACGGCCTGGCTCAACGACTCTTGATAGTCCAGCGGGTCAACCCATAGTTCTTCGTAGTTCTTCCTGGCCAGGCCGGTACTTTCGATACCCATTAGCGCAACATGCCGCACGAAGGGCAAGTTCCTGAACACGTAGTGGGCGAGCTCGGGCAAGCGTGGCGTGGTCAGGCGATTGAGCACCACGCGTATCTCGATGATCTGGTTGGCCCGCGCCAGGTTGTAAAGACCTTGCAGGGTTTCGCTGAACGCGCCTGGAGCCTGCACCACATGGTCATGGTCTTCGGCATTGTCGGCATACAGCGGGATGCCCCAGCTCAACTGAGGGTGGCCGATGGCAGAGAGCGCTGCGATCCAGCTCGGGTCTTGGAACAGACGCCCGTTGCTGAGCACATGAATGGATTTCTGCGGCAAAACGGCTCTGCACTTGGCCAGGATTTCGAGCAGACCGTCGCGATAAAGCGTTGGTTCTCCGCCGCTGATTCCCAGATTTTCCTCGCCCGGGTCCATCAGGTCGATCAGCCGTAGGTTCTCCTCGATGTGCCAACGGTCATCGATATCTTTGGGCGGCTGCGAGCACATCAGACAGAGGCTGTTGCAACGATCGGTCATGAACAGCAGGTTGCTGTCTGAGCCTCGTCGATAGAGCACTCGCACCATCGCGTTGCCTGGTGTGATGGCAATGACATCGCCGGGCTGCACGACATTCGCATCTTTAGGGGTGTGCAGGTGTGGCCGCGCGCTGTCGAAGTCGCCGATCAATGGCTCCGGGATCAGGAATCCACCCACTGGTAATGAGAGCAGATGCGGGCTCCGTAGCCGTTCTTCGTTTGGCAGCCAAAGCAGCAGGTCACCGAACTCAGCGCTTCCAGCACAAACAGCCAGGCCTTGTTCGATGAACTCATCCAGAGTGATGACCTTGAGCAGTTTCGGCTCATTCAGGTGATGGATTTCGAAGTGGGTATCTTTGCGCAGCATCGCCATCAGCCCCTGTAACCCGGGAACCGGACATCGTTGTAAGAGCGCCTGTTCAACCAAGACAGCAGCACCCTCTGCACGTTGTCGTCGCCATCGCAAAGCAGGCCGAAAAGATGCTTCAACAGCCCCATGTTCTTCTTGCAGAAGCTGCTGAACACTCGGTGTCCGATCGGGTCAGCTTGGCGGGCATAGTGTTCGACGGGGTCAGCACCACAGTACGGGACAAGTGCGCAATCGGAGCAGCCCGGCAGCGCCTCTGCTACACCACTGGCGAGCAACGCATTCATAACGGGCGATGCGAGTAATTCAGACAAGGGTTGCTGCACGGTGCCGAGCCTCAAGCCGTCTTCACCCATCTCCAGCAACATTCGGGCTTCGTCCGAGGGATAGACGTCACCGTCATAGTTGTAGACCAGCGCCGCAGTGCCTGCGCCAGCGGGGGAGCGCAGGTCTACATAGCCGGAGGAGAAGGGTGTCAGGATATTCTTCAGCAACAAGCTCGCATAACTCTCTGAGAGGTATACGCCCTGTTGGTTGATATGCAGCAAATAGGCCAGTGCCTTCTTGTAGAAGGCCAGGTATCGCTCAATAGGGTAATCAAGTCGATGGGCACTCTTGGTGGCAAATCCATAAGGGCTCAGAGGCCGAAGTGAGATGCTGGAGAAGCCCTGGCTTACATACTCATCGATGATCGCTTCAGGTTGTTCGAGGCTTCTTGAAGTCAGCGTGGTCAGCGCGGAAACTGCATCATGGCCAAGGCGCTCACGGACCCACTGGATGCCTTTTACAGTGCGTTCGTAGGAGTCTCGTGACGGGGTAGGGCGGTTGGCATTGTGCAAGGGCGCCGGCCCATCGAGCGAGGTCGAAAACTGGATGCGATTTTGTTCTGCGAAGTCGAGTATTTCCTCCGTCAGGTGGTGCAGCGTGGTGGTAATGACGAACTGGATATCCCGTTGTTCGACCACGTTCCGTTCAACGACCCATTCGACAATCTGGCGGACGCGCTCGAAGGCCAGAAGCGGTTCGCCACCCTGAAACTCCACAGTCAGGGCGGGAGCGTTCGATTCGAACAGGCGATCGACCGCCGCCTGTGCATCCGCTTCCGACAGGTCGTGGCCGGATCCGCCCAGAGGGGCCCGCGACACCTGGCAGTACTGGCAGGTGTGGTTGCAGCGCAATGTAACCACGAACAAGTGCAGTGCAGGGCCCTGGAAGAGGAAGTCTTTGCGGCTGCGATACTGCGCGGCCATTTCCGGGAACGGGTCGTGGCGACCTGGTTCGTAGATGAAGTGGCGGGCCAGCAGGTCCTTGTAAAAAGGCGTACTTGCTTGAACGTCGAAGTAACTGAGGGCTCGTAATTGCGCGTCGTTCACGTGCATGTACTCACCGGTATCGGAGGTGAGTAGGATGTCACGGTCTTGTCCCGTGTTCATGCGCATGAATCGAAAAGGCAGCAAGCGGTAGTGCTTGGCGTCTGTCGCAATCAGTGTCACTGGGAAATCCCACATCCAGCGAGCGCGGCTCGGGCCAGGATTTCACGTAACCCTGCTGTTTCGCGGTTGATATGGTCGCGCAGGGCGAAGTCGTTCAGGTGCTGGAGGATCAGTGAGTGAGCCTGCTCCGGGGAAAGCGTTAACCTTGCTTCAGCGGGGTGGGCCGTGAGGCTAATTTGATTGCCTTCAATACCGATCTGGATTGCGACAGTGTCGGCCAGTGAATAAGCGGCGCGTTGCACCACGCTGAGCGGGTAGGCTGAGATATCGAGCTTCAGCGTGACTGGCCATGTCATCGGAACCGCTCCTTAAAATCCGTTGGGAACGTGTGGATATTGCCGCTTTCCGAGGCATTATGCCATCATAATTTTTTACATTTGCACGCATCTATTCAGTGTGAATGCGAAGAATCATCAAATGTTCATCGGCTGCATGTTCACCGTTTCGCTGAAAATCTCAGGCCGGTATAGCAACTCGCAGAGAGTCCGGTGAGCTATCCTCATCAATAGCCTGCTTGGCCTTAGGTTGGGGGCATCCTTTTCAAACCATCCAAAGCATGTCCTCAGATGTGCCCCCAATGTAGCAATCCACCGGAAATGAATGGAGCTCCATGGTTTGTGGAAAGGCAGAAATGATCAGCCGAACAGCCTGCCAGACGACGTCTAAAGACTCTCAGGGTCACCAAAAAACATCTGAATCCGCGAACGCAACCAGCGCTCCCCAGGATCATTGTCCTGAGACCCCCGCCAGGCCATATGCAGTTCGAAGCTGCGCACCGGTATGGGTGGGTCTTCGGCGCGTACGCCACCGGCGGCGGTCAGCGCGTCGGCGGTGTAGTCGGGCACGGTGGCGATGATGTCGGTGCCCGACAACAGGGTGCTCAAGCCGTTGAACTGCGGCACGGCCAGCACCACATGACGTTTACGGTCGAGTTTTGCCAGCTCTTCATCGATGAAACCGCTCAAGTCCCCCGCAAAGGAGACCAGGGCGTGGGGGCGGGCGCAGAATTCGTCCAGGGTCAGTCGTCCCGGCGCAGTGTCGGCCCGCAACACTTTGGGCATGCTGCGCCGCAGGACCTTGCGCTTGGCGTTGGCCGGGAGGTCGTCGGTGTAGCTGACGCCGATGGAGATTTCACCGGACGCCAGCAGGCCCGGCATCAGGATGTAGTTGACCCGGCGCACCACCAGCACAATGCCCGGCGCTTCGGCCCGCAGGCGTTTGAGGAGCATGGGCAGCAGGGCGAATTCGGCGTCGTCCGACAGGCCGATGCGAAACACCGAGGTGCTGGTGGCCGGGTCGAATTCCGCGGCGCGGCTGACTGCCGTGGAAATCGAATCCAGGGCCGGAGAGAGCAGGGCGAAGATCTCGACCGCCCGGGCCGATGGTTCCATGCTGCGGCCGGTGCGCACGAACAGTGGGTCATCGAACAGGCTGCGCAGGCGCGACAGTGCGGCGCTGATGGCCGGCTGACCAAGAAACAGCTTCTCGGCCGCGCGAGTCACGCTGCGTTCATGCATCAACGTTTCGAACACGATCAACAGGTTCAGATCGACACGCCGCAGGTCATTACGATTCATCTGGGGTCCTGGCAGATTCGGTAAGCTTGACGTGAACGGCCATATGGGAACAATGGCCGGCATGAATCTTACGGGGAAAGGCTGGTACTCTGCACCGGCTAATTGAGTTTTCTTAGGATGACTCCTACAGGAGTGGTTGGTTTTTCTTGCTGCGGAATCAATGACAGGCATGTCGACTATTAATAGCCACTGATGGTCTTGGCCACAAAGCCCGGATAGAGTTCGTGGCATTAGAGGTTACTTTGACGAGGTTTGCGATGTCCCGCACGATCCGTTTTCACAAGTTTGGTGGTGCCGAGGTGCTCAAATGCGAAGAGCATGCGGCGGCTCTTCCTGCGCCAGGAGAAGTGCAGGTCCGCGTCGAAGCGATCGGCATCAGTTGGTACGACACCTTGTGGCGCCAGAACCTGGCGTCCTCCCAGGCACGCCTGCCATCGGGCCTGGGCCATGAAATGGCCGGCGTGGTCACGGCCGTCGGCGACGGCATCGATGACTTGGCCGTGGGCGACAAGGTTGCCAGCTTTCCGGCCGAAAGCCCGAACGACTATCCGGTGTACGGTGAAGTCATCGTGCTGCCCCGCACCGCGCTGACCCGTTATCCCGACGTGCTCAGCCCGATCGAAGCCGCCGTGCATTACACGCCGCTGCTGATCGCCTATTTCGCCTACATGGACCTGGCTCGGGTCAAACCGGGGCAATTCGCCCTGGTCACCGATGCCAGTCATTGCGCCGGCCCGTCCTTTGTCCAGTTGGGCAAGGCCTTGGGAGTGCGGGTGATTGCGGCCACCAAGACGGCCGACGAGCGTGAATACCTGCTGTCGTTGGGCGCCGAAAAAGTCATCGTGACAGAAGAGCAGGATTTGCTGATGCAAATCAACAAGCTCACCGATAACCGTGGCGTCGACGTGGTATTCGATGGCCTTGGCGGGCCGCAGATGTCGCTGTTGGGTGATGTGCTGGCGCCCCGTGGCAGCCTGGTGTTGTATGGCTTGCAGGGCGGCAACCAGACGCCGTTCCCGGCCTGCGCGGCGTTCCAGAAGAACATTCAGTTCTTCGTGCACTGCATCGGCAATTTTACCGGCAAGCCGGAACTGGGCATCGTCCAGGACCAAGTGGCATTGCAACGAGCGTTGCGCGATATCAATCAACTGACCGCCGATCGCGTGCTGTTGCCACTCAAGACTCGGGTCTTCCCGTTCTCCGAGTTTGTCGAAGCGCACCGGTACATGGGTGAATGCCCTTGCCGTGAGCGCGTTGCCCTTCAGGTCGTCGACCCCGCCTGATACCTGTCTTGCGCAAGAGTCATCGCCGGGCTCTTGCGCTGCTCCGGTTCGATCTCCATCCCTCCTTTCCCACGCACTGGCGCTTGACGGCGGCGCGCTCGTGCCTCGCAAGCCCCCTCAAGCAACCTGTCCCGGTTCGCTCGAAGCAGAAACGGTTTGCCGGTGAACATCTGAACTGGTTTTTGCCCTCAATCTGTATCTTCTAATCATTATTTAAGTCCTGATAATTGAACGCTGATTTCCATATCAAGGAAGAAGTCGTGGTGCGGTGTAACTTTTTCGAAGGCTTTCATCCTTCAAGGCGCATTCAAGGTACAGCGAGCGTTAATTGGCACGGGGCTATCTATCGATCCTGGAGAAAACAGGGTGGGGTAGAAGGTCAATTAAAGTTCGGCAAGTTCCTTATTTCTCGTACTCATTGTCTGTGGGACGTTGTCGGAATTCTCCTAGGACGTACTGATAGCCCGGTAAGGCCCCGTGTTTTCAGGGTTCCCAGCGGCGGTACCCAGGAGCATGGGGTGACTTTCTGCGTATGTATCAAATAATTACGACAAGCAATGCTTGGGCGTATTGCTAATACTCTTTGAGTACTAGAACGATTCATTCAGACCAACACGTCGCGCGGTCACGTTGGTGCGGGTGCGGCGCCGATAGTTGAATTTCAGGTAAATGGCTATGAGTGCAATTCATGAGCAGGCAATGACTCACGTATATCAACAGATACTGCAACGATTGTTGGGTTTTTATTCCAGGGCCGAACGGACCGCGTTGCAGCTTTTGATCCAGCGCTTGATTGTCGCCGCCGGAGGCATCGATCGGATTGGCGATTATCGTGTGTTGACGGTCCAGAACGGGAGCCGGGAGAGCTTTTATGTACTGACCGCTTTGCGGGCCGCCCAGTTGAGCATCGCCGGCCGGCATCCGGTGACCTTCGCCTTGCGCGTCGCCACGCCGCGCCTGAGCGAAACCACCCAGGCGACGCTGGAGAACATCCACCGCTGCTACAGCGCACTGTTTGTCTATGACGATCCCCGGGTCGAATTGCTGATGGCGGATAACCGCGAGGTGTTGCCATTCAATCACCGCCAGCCCTTGTCGGTGGCGGGGCACGAGGCCAATCGCATGGACCTGCTGGCCTTGGGGCACCTTCGTTCGGTCGACAGCCCCCTGGAAATCGGGAACGACGGTTACCTGGCGATGGCCGAATTCTATCGGCACATGGCCCGCTGGGAGTCTGGCGTGGATTCGATGGTCAGCAGCGATACGCCGCGCCAGCAAAAACAGTTCATTTCAGGCCTGCGTCGCGCGGCCCGCAAAATCGGTCTGCCGACCGACAATATCGGTTGTTTCGACAGCCTCTTCGCGCACCTCGATACCTTGAGCAGTGACCTCTACGAGCATTTCTACGGTCCCGAGCGCCTTGGCGCCTGGAAGCCCGAGGGGCATTTCGAGGCCTGCCGGCGGATGAGCCACATCGGCATCGACGACCTGATCGTCGACCGCCTGGAGGGCACCAACTGGCCGCTTTTCAACGAGTTCCTGCGGGTGCAGACCGACGGCCTCATGCCCTCGGCGATTGAAAACGAATACCTCAGCCCGCTGCTGTCGGCCCATTTGCACGGCCTGCAGGCCTGCTACGTACAAGGGCGCAGCTACGAAACGGGATACAGCGACTACGTGCAGCGGGCGATCATGATCATGCATCGCAAGCAACTGCCGGAGCACGCCTGCGAGCAGGCTCGGGCGATGTTCGGCTCACCTTCGTCGGTTCCCGAGCGCCGCGCCTACGCCGCCCTCGAAGCGCAAAAGGTCCTGGGGCTCAGCGAAACGCAACTGGTGTGCATGCTGTTCGCGCCATTCGTGGGGCAGGGCGAGGGCCTGGAACACTTCCTGCGCTGTTGCCACCCCGGCATGCTGGTGGCGATGCCGGACCTGCACAAGGCCATGCAGGGCGCGGCGGTCGCCGATCAGATCGCGCAATGGATGGTCGACGTCAGTGGCCTGCCCATCGACATCCTTGGCAAGCTGTATCGGGCGAGCGTCACGGTGCCGGAACAACCGGAAGCGGTTCCGGAAGCCGACCTGCAGCAGGCCCTCGACGACGTTGAGACCGTAGAAGCCGGGCAGGCCGCCGATGAGCCGCACGAACGCTCGGCAAGGCACTGAGGAACGAGGTTTGATGGACTCGTCTACCTTGTCCCTGGTCGTGATGCCCGGCGTTGCGGCCTGGCCGACTGCAACCTATTCGCCTGGCGTGATTCCATGAAAGGTTGCCGGGAGACAGACTTCGCCTACCAGGCGGTTTATCGCTACCTGACCACGTTGATCAACGAACTGGAGGTCGATGCGCGGGTACGCCTGCCTTCGTTGCGGCAATTGGCCGAGCGTCTGAACGTGTCGATATCGACCATCCAGTACGCTTATTCGTTGCTGGAGAAGGAAGGGCGGGTCTACTCGATCGCCAAGTCCGGTTATTACGCGCTGCCGGCGCCCAGCATGACGACCCTGGATGGCGGAGACGATTTGCTCGAGAGCGTGTACGTCAATGCCCGGCGGCCCGGCATGCTGGTGCTCAGCACGGACGAGCCGGCATCGATGCAGCCGTTGGACAGCCCGATGCTGTTGCTCGAGCGCGAGCTGCTGCGCCAGTACCCACGTTCCTCGCAGACGCCCTCGCAACCCTGGGGCGAGCTGGAACTGCGCACCGCGCTGGCGGCCCGCTACACCTCTTCGCCGGCCCGTTGCTGGAATGCCGATGACGTCTACATCGGCGCCGATCTGCGGGGTGTGCTGGAGATCCTGATCGCCGTGCTGGCACTCAGGGGCGCCACAGTACTGATCGAATCGCCCTGCGACTGGGCGGTGTTGCGCCTGCTGCAAGCCGCCGACATCAACATCATCGAGCTGCCACTGCTGGCCGGCGGGGAAATCGACATCGAGCAGTTGGAGCCACTGCTGGAGAGCGAAACGGTGCGCCTGGTGGTGCTGTCGTCAGTCCTGAACATGCCAACGGGCTCGCTGGTTCCTGAAGAGAACCGTCGTGCCATCGCCCAATTGCTGGAACGGCATGGCACCTGGGTGCTGGAGAACGACAGTCATACAGACCTGGCGTTCGAGGCCGGGGCGACGCCTTTCCGGGATTTGCTCGACCCGGATCGGTTGATCGTCTACTCCACGTTCGAGAAGACCATCGGCCCAGAGGCGCCATATGGCTACGTGTTGTCGCGCCAGATGACCCTGCACCTGCAACGACATTTCCTGCTGCGCGCGTTTCGTCTGTCGCCAATTCGCCAGAAAGCCATCGCCCGGCTGTACAGCAACGGGCGGATTGACCAGCATTTGCTGGTGTTGCGGCGCCTGCTGCGCGAAAGCGCAGTTTCGACCGCACAATTGCTGCGCGAGCGACTGGGCGATAGCCTGCAATGGTCAGCCCCCCAAGGTGGCGCGACGATCTGGATGCGCTCGACGCGACGAGTTGATTTGCGGCGGGTTTTCCATCGGCTGCTGGCCCAGCGGATCGTCATCGCACCGGGGGAGTTGTTCAGCCTTCATGGCCTGTACGGGCAACATATGCGCCTGACCCATGCGCTCAATGGGCCCCAGGACCTGGATGCCGCACTCTGCGCGCTGGCTGACGCCCTGAGGCTCGAACAATCGTAATCGGCGGCGATGGATCGAACCCGTCGCGCCATGGTCGAACTGTCAGTAAACTGCACCCCATTTCCCGAGCCACTCCACTCAGAGGTTTTGCATGACAGTCAGTCCATTTGCGGGCAAGCCGGCACCGGCAGAGTTGTTGATCGATATCCCGCGACTGGTGACGGCCTACTACACCGGCCGACCCGATGCCTCGGTTGCGACCCAGCGCGTGGCTTTCGGCACCTCCGGTCACCGTGGCAGCTCCTTCGACCTGGGCTTTAACGAGTGGCACGTGTTGGCAATCAGCCAAGCGATCTGCCTGTACCGCGAAGCCCAGGGCATTAACGGGCCGTTGTTCGTCGGTATCGATACCCACGCGCTGTCGACTCCGGCGGGCGCCAGCGCGCTGGAAGTCTTCGCGGCCAACGGTGTGACCGTCATGATCGCCGAGGGGGATGAATACACCCCGACGCCGGCGGTTTCCCACGCCATTCTCTGCTACAACCGTGGCCGCACCTCGGGCCTGGCGGACGGTATCGTCATCACGCCGTCCCACAACCCACCGCAAAGTGGCGGCTACAAGTACAACCCCACCAACGGCGGTCCGGCCGATACCCATATCACCAAGTGGATCGAAGCCAAGGCCAACGAACTGCTGGCCAACCAGCTCGCCGGCGTCAAGCGAGTCAGCTACGAGCAGGCCCTGAAAGCCGATACCACCCACCGTCACGACTATGTCAACACTTACGTGGCGGACCTGATCAATGTCATCGATTTCGATGCCATCCGCAGCGCCGGGTTGCACCTGGGCGTCGATCCGTTGGGCGGCGCGGGCGTGCGCTACTGGCCGGCCATTGCCGAGCATTACCGCCTGGACCTGGACGTGGTGAACACCCACGTGGATTCCACCTTCCGTTTCATGACCGTCGACTGGGATGGGCAGATCCGCATGGACCCATCTTCCAGCCATGCCATGCAAGGGTTGATTGGCCTGAAGGAGCGTTTCGACGTGGCCTTCGCCTGCGACCCGGACCATGACCGCCATGGCATCGTGACGCCGTCCGGCGGCCTGTTGGCGCCGAACAATTACCTGGCGGTGTCCATCGACTACCTGTTTCAGAATCGCCCGCAATGGCGCGCCGATGCTGGCGTGGGCAAGACAGTAGTCAGCAGCGGCCTGATTGATCGTGTCGCCAAGCGCCTGGGGCGCCGGCTCTATGAAGTGCCGGTGGGCTTCAAGTGGTTTGCCGACGGCCTGTTCGATGGCTCCCTGGGCTTTGGCGGCGAAGAAAGCGCCGGCGCTTCGTTCTTGCGCAAGGACGGCGGCGTCTGGAGCACCGACAAGGACGGCCTGATTCCGGCGTTGTTGGCGGCTGAAATGACGGCGCGCACCGGTCGCGACCCGAGCCAGGCCTACCGCGCCTTGACCGACGAACTGGGCGAACCGTTCTCGGTACGCGTCGATGCCAAGGCCAACCCGCAACAGAAGGCCCTGTTGAGCAAGCTGTCGCCGGATCAGGTGACGTCTACCGAACTGGCGGGTGAGAAAATCCAGAGCATCCTCAGCCATGCACCGGGCAATGACCAGGCCATCGGCGGCCTGAAGGTCATGACCGAAAACGGCTGGTTCGCGGCGCGTCCGTCGGGTACCGAGGATATCTACAAGATCTACGCCGAAAGTTTCATTGGCGATGCGCACCTCAAGCAACTGGTGGCCGAGGCGCAAACGTTGGTGGATGGGGCGATCACCAGCAAGTGATACATGTGATGTGAGCTTGTGACGAGGGAGCTTGCTCCCGCTGAGCTGCGCAGCAGTCCCGCTTTTTTGGCGGTCGCTGCGCAACCGAGCGGGAGCAAGCTCCCTCGCCACAAGAGCAGCAGTGCAGGGTTTAGGCGAGGTCCACGAGCACGATTTCGCTGTCTTCAATCGCGGTGACCCGCAACATCCGTTCATCTTCAATCGCAACACCGTCTCGAGCTTGTGCACGCAACCCATTGATTTCTATCAATCCTGTGGCCGGCACAAGATATGCTCGTCGTCCGGCGTCCAGCCGGTATTCCGCACTTTCACCCGCCTTGAGATTGGCCGCTACCAGTCGCGCGTCGGCGCGAATGCGCAGGCTCTGGTCGTCGCCGGCCTTGCCACTGGCCAAGGTCACGAAGCCTTCGCGCGAGTCCTTGGGAAACGGTTTGGCGCCCCACGACGGTGCCAGACCTTCTTCGTTGGGAATGATCCATATCTGGAAAATGCGCGTGGCCGTCGACTCCAGGTTGTACTCGCTGTGGGCGATCCCGGTGCCCGCGCTCATGACTTGTACGTCGCCAGCCTCCGTACGGCCCTTGTTGCCCAGGTTGTCCTGGTGGCTGATCGCGCCTTCGCGCACATAGGTGATGATTTCCATATCCCGATGGGGATGTTGAGGAAAACCGCTGCCGGGGGCGATGACGTCGTCGTTCCAGACGCGCAGGTTGCCCCAGTGCATGCGTTGCGGGTCGTAATACTCGGCGAACGAAAAATGGTGATGGGCATCCAGCCAGCCATGGTTGGCGGCGCCCAACGTGGCGAAGGGTCTGAGTTCGAGCATGTTCGTGTCCTTTTCGCTGAGCGAAAGCGATGGTTGATGGCGCTATTCTCGCGAAGGAATTCATCGATAAAAAGCGTAAAAAACGCGTCAAACCTATCGCCTAACTAGATATGAATTCGTGAGCCAACTTTCACTTCATCGCCTAAACCCATGACTTAAAAGCTTTTGGGTGGAACCTGGCGGCAAATCCAGACACCATAGCCGTCATGGTTCATGAACACCGGAGTCCCCAGCGTGTCGCAACACACTCCCGATCTTCCCCCCGAACTCCTACCCCTGGCCCAGATGCCGCTGCTCAAGCGCCTGGCCGCCCGGCTCTTCGGCCATGGTCTGACGCGTCTGCGCGCCCAGCACCGAGCGTCCTGGTTGCACGGCCAGGCCGACGGCTTCCGCAGTGGTCATACCGCCGGTTTCGACTATGGCTATAAGGAAGGCAGGGCCGAAGGGCTCGAGGAGGGCCGCCAGGTCCTGTTGATCCGTGATTCGCGCAACACAGAGCATCCGGCACCGCAGGTGGACGACTTGCTGTTCGATGACTGGCGCCTGCCGCTGACCACCGAGTTGAAGAAACGCATCAAGGCCGACGTGGCACGATTGCTGCCGGCGCATGCGCAACCGAGTGCCGCGCAATGGAAGATGATTTTCAGCGATACGCCGTCTACCTCGGTGGTCGCCGGGGCGGGTGCGGGCAAGTCGACGACCCTGGTGCTGCGCATTGTGTTGCTGTCCCACTACCTGGGCTTCGAACTGGACTCAATGACCGTGGTGACGTTTACCCGGGAATCGCGCAAGGACTTCATCCAGAAATTGATCGAGGTGTTTGCCCTGTGGGGGCGAACCGTCAGCCTCAAGGAAGCGCGCGATCTGGTGCGCACCTTCCATTCGCGTATCTTGCCCATGGTCCGCAGCCTGCCCGGGTTCGAGCGGCTCCAGGCCTTCGAGACCCTGAGTCATCGCGCCGAAGCGGACGACGACGCCCAAGGCAATCCCTTTGAGTTACGCATCAACGATGTCCAGCGCCAGCAACTCAACGCCTGTTATTACAACCTTTACCAGCGGGACGCGCGTTTCCGTGAGCTGATCCAGCCGTTGTCCCGCCATGCCCTGCAACTCAAGGAGCTGGAGCGCGATCACCCGGATGTGCAAAAACGGGTGGCCGTGACCGAACTGGCGGCCCAGCGCGACGAAGAATTGTGCGATGCCGTCGAAGACCTGTGGTTTCACGCCGGTGCCTGGCCAATCAAAGGGATCGAGCCAAAACGACAAACGTTCGAAATCAATGGTTCGACATTCCACTGCCATGGCTACGCGCCCTCACTGGATGCCTGGGTGATGCTGGGTTTCGATCCGCGGGAAGACGCCCGGCTCAGTCGTCCGGGTGCCAAGTTGAGTATCCGCGCGGAGTGGGCGGTAAAGCGCACTTTGTTTCAAGCTTTCTGCCGTAAGCCACTGATATGGCTTGAAAGTTATGAAGCGTCAAAACGTGTGGTGGCATCCATGGCCGGCGATGCCAGCGCCGGCCCCGGGTTCGACTATAAGGTCAAGGGTGAACTGGGTTCGGCGCCATTGTTGGACTGTTTTGTCGCGGCGGCAGGCTTTATCGAGAACCTTGGCCTGGACGTCCCGGACGCCGTGGGCCGGATGGCCTTTGCCCAGGATGACCCCGATCGGTATTTCTTCGAGGCGCTGAGCCGTTACTGGCGGGCATTCGAAGACCATTTGCTCGATCAATCGCCGCCGATCATGACCTATAACCGTATGTTCGCGCTGTTCAGCGAACATTCGCCGGAAAATTTCAAGTTGCTGGGTGATGCCTTGCTCAGGCCGCTATCGCACCTGATGATCGACGAGTTCCAGGACGTATCGCCACAGATCGTCTCCTGGCTTCGCGCCAGTCTTCGGGAGGTCCGCAGCCGTGGTCCTGCGCTGCACGTGGGGCGCGGTGCCCAGCGTTCTTCCTTGTTGTGTGTCGGGGACGATTGGCAATCGATCTATGGCTGGCGCGGCAGTTCGCCGAGCTACTTCATAGCATTCAACAAGCAATTCCCCTCACCGGCGACAACTCGGGTGATGCTCACCGACAACTACCGCAGCCACCAACACATCATCGACGCGGCCGAGCACATCGTGCGCGCCGCTGCGGCTATCCCAGGCAAAAAAGCCAAGGCCAGTGGCGTGCCCCGATCGCTGAGCCCGGTCAATGTGCTGGATCGAGACGACGAAGGGCTGGTCCAGCGACTGGAAGAGCACTATCGCAAGGGCGATTCTATCTTGATGCTATATCGAAAAAGTAGCGATAAGCTGTTGATAGAAAAGCATATTCAACCAACAGTTAATGTCGATTCTAGCTTGCCGTACGACGCCCGGCGGCTCAGGCAAATGACCTACCACAGCGCCAAGGGGCTCCAGGCGGATGCGGTGTTCTTGTTGGGCGACTGCCAGCACCTGAGCAGTTCGCCCTACAAGAATCAGGTCTATCGCATGGCTGGGTTAGGTCAGGATGGAGACGCCGAACCCTACGACACGGCGCAAAAAGACGAAATCCTGCGCCTGGCGTATGTGGGCATCACTCGTGCCGTGCAACATTGTTATTGGTACGTCGATGCGCAGGATGGACAGGCGGCCAATGCACCTAAGGCTTCAGATCGTATTGCAGCGGACAAGCCCTTTTTCGCTGACCATCGTCGTGCCCGCAAAGGATGAAGCGGGGGGGGGGGCAAAAGCGATCAGAGGCCATAGAAAAGCGGCGCCTTCCCTGGAGAGGAAGGCGCCGCTTTCAAATGATCAGTACTGTTCCCTGTCAGGAAGCGAACCGCCGCAAGCCTACCGGTGGCACAAACGCTTCCAGCTCGGCCTCCACGGCCTCGATTATTCGTTCCACATCCGGCGCATTCATCACTGTCGCGCAGGGGATCCCCGCAATGGCGATCATCGTCTCGCCGCTGGCACGGTCAAATAGCCGGGCAACCATACTGCCTGGCGCATCCATGCTCGCTTCGAATCCCATGGGATGGAAGTGCCAGCGCATCAACTGGCAAGCGTTGGGGAACGTAACCTTGCTGAAAGATCCTTTATTCATGTGTTGCCCACCTTCTTCAATCGAGCGCTTCCTTTTGCTCATGTCAGGAAGGAAGAGCCATCATGGCTCTACCAGTGAGAACTAAAAATAGCACCTGAAAATGAAGCTCATGTGGATTTTTTCAGTCCGTTTTGCGATTGGTTCACTTTTTTTGATTTGGATCACGACTTAAGCGGCGATGCTCAGAATGCCATCACACTTGGTTGGGCGTGTCCTCGACTTCGTTCAACCGCTCTGGCACGCGGTATTTCAAGGCGATGACCATGGCCAGGACCGCCATCGCCAGGGCGGCGGCGAAGGTGGTGTGCAGGCCGTTCGTCACGGCCTCGGGGCTGGCGCGGGTGATGTCATTTGTCGCCGCTGCGCTCGCAAACACCGCGCCGAGCACGCAGGCTCCAGTGAAGAAACCCAGGTTGCGCGACAAGTTGAGCAGCCCGGCGATGACGCCTCGCCTTTGGGCAGCCACATCAGCCATGACGGCCGTGTTGTTGGCGGTCTGGAAAAACGCATAGCCCAGGGTCGTTACCACGATGGCGCTGATGTAGCCGGCGATGCCAAGGGCAGGGGGAACCAGTGACAGCATTAGGCAGCCGAGGGCCATGGTCGCCAGGCCGGCGAACCGCATGGGTTGCACGCCGAACCGACCCGCCAGGCGTCCGCCAGGCACCCCGGCCAGCGCCGCGACGGTCGGCCCTGCCGCCAGCGTCAACCCGACGAAAGTCGCTGGCAGTCCGAGGGTGATGGACAAGTAAAAAGGCCCGACCAGCAGCGTCGCCATCATGATCGTTGCGACCAGGGCGCTCGTCGCCAGGCCCGAGACCAATGACTTGTCGCGAAACACTGCCAAGGGAATCAGTGGCGACACGGCCCGGGACTGGACCCGAACGAACAGCGCGCCGCCCACGAGCGCGGCCAGTAGCAGCGCAATGTTCAACCCGCCAATGCTCCCGCGCCCGGCGGTCATGGCCAAGGCATAAGCGGCGAGCGTCAACGCCAACAGCACCGTGCCGGTCATATCGAAACGAATCGTTTCCGCCTTCGACGGCACTTGCCGCACCGGTAGCGAGTACCACGCGAGCCATAACGTCAGCAGGCCGAGGGGGATGTTGACCAGGAACAAGGCCTGCCAGCCGAACCCACTGATGAGTAGGCCGCCAAAGGACGGCCCAAGGGCGGTGCCCACCGCCGACAGCGTTGCCAGCAGCCCCATGGCGCTGGCGGTTTTTTCCTGGGCGACCGTTTCGCCGACCAGGGCCAGGGTCAACGTCATCATGATGGCGGCCCCCAGGCCCTGCAGCGCCCGACCTGCAATCAGCAGCCAAAGCGAAGGCGCCAGGCCGCAAAGCAGCGAGGCCAAGGTGAACAAGGCGATGCCGGCCAACAGGAGCTTGCGACGGCCCATCAGGTCACCCAAGCGGCCGACGCTGACAATCAGCGTGGTCATGGCGAGCAGATAGGCCAGCACCACCCATTGGACCTGCCGGAAGGAGGTATCGAGGGCCTGGGCCAGCGTCGGCAGCGCCACGGCAGCCACACTGGCGCCCAGGGAGGCCAACAGCGTCGAGAGCGCAAGGCTGGCCAGGGCCCAACGAGGTGAAGAGAACCGGCTCGCGGGTGCGGTTGCCGGCCGGCTTGGTTGCGTGTGGATGGGCTTCATCGTCTCACCTGTATCCGTGGCGCTCGAAATGGCGCTGTCGGAACGTTACAACCAGGCATAACATGGCGGAAGACGCAGCGTTTGCAGGTTATAGCTGCACCAGACGCCATCTATTCGATTCGAGACTTCGCCATGTCTTCGCCTGATCTCAATCTACTCGTCACCCTCGATGTGCTGCTCTCGGAAGGCAGCGTGGCCCGCGCCGCCCGACGGCTGCGGCTCAGTCCATCGGCCATGAGCCGGGCACTGGCGCGATTGCGGGAAACCACCGGTGACCCGCTATTGGTTCGGGCCGGGCGAGGGCTGGTGCCGACACCCCGTGCGCTGGAGTTGCGTGAACAGGTCAGTCAGTTGGTGCAACAGGCTCAGGCGGTACTGCGCCCGGTGACGACGCCGGATCTTGGGCGCTTGAGCCGTACCTTCACACTGCGCACCCGCGAGGGGTTCGTGGAGAACTTTGCCATCGACCTGATCGCCCGGATTCACGAGCAAGCGCCGGGTGTGCGGTTGCGTTTCGTGGAAAAGACCGACCGGGACAGCACGGCGCTTCGCGAAGGCACCGTGGACCTGGAGACCGCCGTCGTGGACAAGGACACCAGCCCGGAGTTGCGAACCCAGGCGTTGTTCAGCGACCGCTTGATTGGCGTGGTGCGCATGGGGCACCCGCTGAGCCACGCGGCGGTGAGCGCCGCCGGCTATGCAGCGGGTGGGCATGTCGGGGTCTCGATGCGTGGGTTGGACCATGGCCTTATCGACCAGGCCCTGGCGGCGCTGAACCTGTCCCGGGAAATCGTCACCACCGTGCCAGGTTTTTCCTCGGCGCTGGGGCTGACCCGCTCCAGCGACTTGATCGCCAGCGTGCCTGAGCGCTACACCACCAGCCTGCGGACCGGTCTGCACAGTTTCGCGCTACCGTTCTCGGTGCCTGGGTTCACGATCGCCATGCTCTGGCATCCGCGAATGGACGCCGACCCCGTGCATCGCTGGTTTCGAGGCTGTTTGCGGGAAGTGTGCGCAAGTAAACCGTAGAGGTTTAGTAGATATTCATTAATAGCACTTCGCCGGCACTTAGTTGACGAAAGTGCGACACCGCCGGCTAATGACTAGTTATCGCTATTTAATATTTAAATAGAGTTTTGTCCGACAATCTGCAACTCGGGCAGTTGAGTGCGCGCACTAGCGAGGCAGAAACCTATTGTTTATGGGCGTTAAGGGGCAGGGCGTGAAATTGAACGAAAAAAATTGCTAGACGTTTGATTTCCAATTGTGTCAGGTTTCTTACGTCCTCATTGGGCGAGTGATAGGACGATCTCGCCAGAGATCGTCTGTCTGACTAAATTGTTCCATTTGCAAACAAGGAAGTGTGTTTATGTCGAAAGTCAAAAGCAGCGCTATCGATTCTGCCGAACAACTGCTCTGGGCGCCGCAACTGGCGGCTCCCAGTAATGCGTTCAACCAGATCAATAGTTTCAGCCACCAATACGACCGCGGCGGTAACCTGACCGTCAACGGCAAACCGTCGTACTCCGTCGACGAGGCGGCCACGCAGTTGCTGCGCGACGGCGCGGCTTACCAGGACCGGGACGGCAGCGGCAAGATCGAGCTGACCTATACCTTCCTGACGTCTGCCTCTTCCAGCACCATGAACAAACATGGGATCAGCGGCTTCAGCCAGTTCAGCGCCCAGCAGAAAGGCCAGGCCGCCCTGGCCATGCAATCCTGGGCGGACGTGGCCAATGTCACCTTCACCGAGAAAGCCAGCGGTGGCGACGGTCACATGACCTTCGGCAACTACAGCGGCGGCCAGGATGGCGCGGCGGCGTTCGCTTATCTGCCGGGGACCGGCGCCGGCTATGACGGGACGTCCTGGTACCTGATCAACAGCAGCTACACCCAGAACAAGAACCCGGACCTGAACAACTACGGCCGCCAGACCCTGACCCACGAAATCGGTCACACCCTCGGCCTGGCCCACCCGGGTGACTACAACGCCGGCGAAGGCAGTCCGACCTACGATGACGCCACCTATGGCCAGGACACCCGTGGCTACAGCGTCATGAGCTACTGGAGCGAAAGCAATACCGACCAGAACTTCAGCAAGGGCGGCGTCGAAGCCTACGCCTCGGGTCCGCTGATGGATGACATCGCGGCGATCCAGAAGCTCTACGGTGCCAACACCACGACCCGTACCGGCGACTCGACCTACGGTTTCAACTCCAACACCGGTCGCGATTTTCTCAGTGCCACTTCGTCGTCGGACAAAGTGGTGTTTTCGGTATGGGACGCGGGCGGCCGCGATACCCTGGATTTCTCCGGGTTCACCCAGAACCAGAAGATCAACCTCAATGACGCCTCGTTCTCTGACGTGGGTGGCATGGTGGGTAACGTGTCCATCGCCAAGGGCGCCGTCATCGAAAACGCTATCGGCGGCTCGGGCAGCGACCTGTTGATCGGCAACTCGGTGGCCAACGAGCTCAAGGGCGGTGCCGGCAACGATATCCTGTGGGGCGCCGGTGGGGCGGACAAGCTCTGGGGCGGCTCGGGTTCGGACACCTTCGTGTTCGCCGCCAGTTCCGATTCGCGGCCGGGGGCAACCGACCAGATCCTCGATTTCGTCAGCGGCCTGGACAAGATCGACCTGACCGGTATCACCAAGGGCGCGGGCCTGCATTTCGTCAGCGCCTTCACCGGTGCGGCGGGCGATGCGGTGCTGTCGACGTCGGGTGGCAACAGCCTGCTGTCGGTGGACTTCTCCGGGCACGGCGTGGCTGACTTCCTGGTCAGCACCGTTGGCCAGGCGGCGGCCTCGGATATCGTGGCGTAAGGCTAAACCCCTGTAGGCGCTGCCGCAGGCTGCGATCTTTCAAGTGGTAGGAGAAAGATCGCAGCCTCGCTTCGCGCGACGCGCCTACAGGAACCTGGCCAGGATCAAGCGAATGCGTAGAAAATCGATGCCCTGTAGCGTTCAGGCAACCGTCGGGTTGCTCGCTACGCTGATGATGTTTTGTGGAGAAGTCGCCATGGCGCGCAGCCTGTTGTTAGCAGAACCCTCGCAGTTGGCCGGTCAATGGCTGGCCGTTTTGTCGAGCCCGCAGGACACCGCGCAAAGCCAGGCGATGCAGGACAAACCGTCCAACACTTGCCTTGTCGAGCTCAAGGCAGACCAGACCCTCGGTGGGCAAACCGATTGCCTGGGGCACTGGTTGGGGGATGAGCCGGTTCGTTGGTTTACCGAGCCCGACGGTCTTTCCCTGATCGGCAAGCAAGACTCCAGGACGCACCTGGGGTTGCGTCAGGAACATCATTACCAAATCACCTTGAAGTCCGGTTTGATACTTAGGCTTGAACGAAATAAGTCCCAGGGTGCTCATTAACGAGTTAGTACAGTTGCGCAATGATCGAAACACGCTTGCTCAAACAGGCGTGCGTGTCGGTATGGACCGAATAAACAATCAAAGATTGGTCAGTTGAACTAACGGCCAGTTCGCTGGCGAAGCCAACAACAAGGAAGGTTCATGAACAAGGCAAGGAGCGCTGCCTCGGCGCCGCTGTTTAAAGCGCTGGGCGATTATAAAAGTATTCTGATCAGTGTCGGTTGTTTTACCGCGCTGATTAACGTCCTGATGCTCGCGCCTTCGATTTATATGCTGCAAGTGTATGACCGCGGGCTGTCATCACAGAACGAAACCACCCTGGTGATGTTGTCGCTGATGGTGGTGGGTTTCTTTGTGTTCATCGGGCTGCTGGAAATGGTGCGCAGCTTCGTGGTCATCCGCATTGGCAGCCAGTTGGAAAGACGCTTCAACCTTCAGGTGTACCGGGCCGCGTTCGAGCGCAATCTGCGCCAGGGTGAAGGCAACGCCGGGCAATCCCTGGGCGACCTCACGCATATTCGCCAATTCCTCACCGGCCCGGCGCTGTTCGCGTTCTTCGACGCGCCATGGTTTCCCGTCTATCTGCTGGTGATCTACCTGTTCAACGTGTGGCTCGGCGTGTTCGCGTCCGTCGGCACGCTGTTGTTGATTGGCTTGGCATGCCTGAACGAGGCCATGACCAAAAAAGCCTTGGGGCAGGCCAGCGTCTACTCGCAACAGTCCAGCCAATTGGCCACCAGCCATTTGCACAACGCCGAAACGATCCAGGCCATGGGCATGCTCGCGGCACTGCGCAGCCGCTGGTTTGCCGTGCACTCACGCTTTCTCGGCCTGCAAAACCAGGCCAGCGATACCGGCGCGGTGATCAGTTCCCTGAGCAAGACCCTGCGCCTGTGCCTGCAATCGCTGGTGCTGGGCCTGGGCGCGTTGCTGGTAATCAAGGGCGACATGACCGCCGGGATGATGATTGCCGGGTCGATCCTGATGGGACGGGTGTTGAGCCCCATCGATCAGTTGATTGCCGTGTGGAAGCAGTGGAGCGGCGCCAAGCTGGCTTACCGCCGTCTCGATGCGCTGTTGCAAGCGTTTGCGCCCCAGGACGACGGCATGACACTGCCAGCGCCCAAGGGCCAAGTGAGCTTTGAACACGTGAGTGCCGGCCCACCGGGGCAACGCAACGCGACATTGCAGCAGGTCAGCTTCAGCCTGGCCGCCGGGGATGTACTGGGCGTGCTGGGGGCGTCCGGTTCCGGCAAGTCCACCCTGGCCCGGGTATTGGTGGGCGTGTGGCCGACCCTCGCCGGGACGGTGCGCCTCGACGGGGCTGACATTCATCGCTGGAATCGCGACCAACTCGGCCCCCACATCGGCTATCTGCCTCAGGACATCGAACTGTTCAGCGGCAGCATCGCCGAGAACATCGCCCGGTTTCGCGATGCCGATCCGCAAAAAGTCGTCGCCGCCGCGCAACAGGCCGGGGTTCATGAGCTGATTCTGCGCCTGCCCCAGGGCTATGACACCGTGCTTGGGGAGGACGGCGTTGGCTTGTCCGGCGGGCAGAAGCAACGGGTTGCGCTGGCCCGGGCGATGTACGACCGACCGAGCCTGGTGGTGCTCGATGAGCCCAACTCCAATCTCGACACGGTTGGCGAGGCCGCGCTCGCCGGTGCCATTGCGCAGATGAAGGCCCAGGGTACCAGCGTCGTGCTGGTGACCCATCGTTCCTCGGCGCTGGCCCAGGCCGACAAACTGCTGGTGCTCAACGAAGGCCGGCTCCAGGCTTTCGGGCCTAGTCAGGAAGTACTGCGGGCGCTGTCCGGCCAATCGGAGACACCACAACGGGACCGTCCCCAGGCACCCCCCAACGGGCTGAGCATGAGTCGCCAGTACCAAGCTGCCAACAAACCGGGTGGCGCATGAGCAAGGAATGCCAGATGAACCTCGAACAGGCTCAAGACGTTGAACGTCCGGAGCGCGACGCCCGTTTCTTCACCCGTATGGGCTGGGTGCTGGCGTTGGTGGGTGCCGGCAGTTTTTTCACCTGGGCCAGCCTGGCGCCGTTGGACCAAGGTATCCCCGTGCAAGGCACCGTGGTGGTTTCAGGCAAGCGCAAGGCGGTGCAATCGATGAGCAGCGGTGTGGTCAGCCGGATCCTGGTGCGCGAAGGCGAGGCGGTGAAGCAGGGCCAGCCGCTGTTCCGCCTGGACCAGACCCAGGCGGCCGCCGATGTGCAATCGCTGCAGGCGCAGTACCGGATGACCTGGGCCAGCCTGGCGCGCTGGCAAAGCGAGCGGGACAACCTGCTGCAGGTGAGTTTCCCGGCGGAGCTGAGTCGCGATCCCGATCCACGCCTGGCCCTGGTGCTCGAAGGCCAGCGGCAGCTGTTCAGCAGTCGCCGCGAAGCCTTCGCCCGGGAGCAGGCGGCGTTGCGCGCCAGCATCGAGGGCGCCACGGCGCAATTGGCCGGCATGCGTCGGGCCCGCGGCGACTTGACCGCCCAGGCCGAATCCCTGCGTCTGCAACTGGGCAACCTGCAGCCCTTGGCGGACAACGGCTACATCCCGCGCAACCGCCTGTTGGACTATCAGCGCCAGTTGTCGCAGGTGCAGCAGGAACTGGCGCAGAACAGCGGCGAAAGCGGCCGGGTGGAGCAGGGGATCGTCGAGTCGCGCCTGAAGTTGCAGCAGCACAACGAGGAATACCAGAAAGAAGTGCGCAGTCAGTTGGCCGATGCCCAGCTCAAAAGCGAAACCCTGCAACAGCAACTGAAATCCGCAGGGTTCGAGTTGCAACACAGCGAAATCCTCGCCACCGCCGACGGCATCGCCGTGAACCTGGGCGTGCACACCGAAGGCGCAGTGGTGCGCCAGGGCGACACGTTGCTGGAAATCGTCCCCCAGGGCACGCGGCTGGAGGTGGAAGGGCACCTGCCGGTGCACCTGATCGACAAGGTCGGCCCGCATTTACCGGTGGACATCCTGTTTACCGCCTTCAACCAGAACCGTACGCCGCGGGTGCCGGGGGAAGTCAGCCTGATTTCCGCCGACCAGATGCTCGATGAGAAGACCGGCGCGCCGTATTACGTGCTGCGCAGCAGCGTCAGCGACGTGGCGATGGACAAGCTCAACGGCCTGGTGATCAAGCCCGGCATGCCGGCCGAAATGTTCGTACGTACCGGCGAGCGCTCGTTGCTCAACTACCTGTTCAAACCGCTGCTCGACCGAGCCGGCTCTGCGTTGACCGAAGAATAAGGATGTCTGGCGGTATGAAGCGTTTCTATTGGATGGCCGTGCTGGCCGTTTCCGTGTGCGGCAACGCCTGGGCCATGGGGCCCTTCGAGTTCTACGAGCAGGCCCTGCGCAATGACCCTATCTACCTGGGCGCGATCAAGGAACGCGATGCGGGCCTGGAAAACCGCGCCATTGGCCGTGCCGGGCTGTTGCCGCACTTGGGCTACAGCTACAACAAGGGCCGCAACCAATCCAAGGTCACCTACCTCAATGACCGTGGCGCCAGCCAGCATGACGATCGCAACTACAGCAGCTACGGCTCCAGCCTGACGTTGCAACAACCCTTGCTGGACTACGAAGCGTACGCGGCCTACCGAAAGGGTGTGGCCCAGGCATTGTTCGCCGACGAAAGTTTTCGGGACAAGAGCCAGGCGCTGTTGGTGCGGGTGCTGAGTCAGTACACCCAGGCACTGTTCGCCCAGGACCAGATCGACATTGCCCAGGCCAAGAAAAAGGCGTTCGAGCAGCAATTCCAGCAGAACGAGCAACTGTTTCGCCAGGGCGAAGGCACGCGCACCGACATCCTCGAGGCGCAGGCGCGCTATGAGCTGGCAATCGCCGAAGAAATCGAGGCGCGGGACGAGCAGGACGCCGCCTTGCGTGAGCTCGGCTCGCTGATAGGCGTCCCGGCCTTGGATATCGGCGACCTGGCGCCGTTGCACGACACCTTCCAGACCTTTGCCTTGCAGCCGGCCAGTTTCGACACCTGGCACGAACTGGCGGTGAGCAACAACCCCAGCCTGGCGTCCCAGCGCCAGGCGGTGGATGTGGCGCGCTTCGAGGTCGAACGCAACCGCGCCGGACACCTGCCCAAGGTCAGTGCCTACGCAACAATGCGCCAGAACGAATCGGAAAGTGGCAACACCTACAACCAGCGCTACGACACCAACACCATCGGCCTGGAAGTCAGCGTGCCGCTGTATGCGGGCGGCGGTGTCTCGGCGTCGACCCGCCAGGCCAGCCGCAACATGGAACAGGCCGAATACGAGCTGGAGGCCAAGACCCGCGAGACGCTGATCGAACTGCGCCGTCAGTTCAGCGCCTGCGTGTCGGGGATGAACAAACTGCGCGCCTACCAGAAAGCCCTCAGCTCCGCCGAAGCGCTGGTGGTATCGACCCGGCAAAGCATCCTCGGCGGCGAGCGGGTCAACCTCGACGCGCTCAATGCCGAGCAACAGCTCTACACCACTCGCCGCGACCTGGCCCAGGCCCGCTACGACTACCTCATGGCCTGGACCAAGTTGCATTACTACGCCGGCACCCTCGGCCCGCAGGACCTGGCGAAGGTGGATGAGGCGTTTGTGTCCCGGGCGCCCATTCAATGAGCTGTGGCGAGGGAGCTTGCTCCCGCTCGAGTGCGGAGCGCTCGCAGGCTTTTTTGGGGCCGCTGCGCAGCCCAGCGGGAACAAGCTCCCTCGCCACAAAGGCAAAGGCAAAGGCCAAGGTCAAAGCAAGCCACTAGGCCAGGACAGGTCCCATCAGGCCGCGCACCCCCAGGATTTTTGCAACAACTAAGGATGGTTCGTGATGAAAATCGATAACAAAAAACACCCCAGGCCGGCAGGTCGCCTGTTTCTGCTCAAGGCCCTCAACCACGCCATGCTCTGCGCACTGGCGACCTTGGGCACGGCCCAGGCGGCGCCTTATGTCGAGGGCGGCAGGGCGGGTGACCCGGACAGCTGGCACAGCGGCGAATTCAACGCCGAATGGGGGCTGGGTGCGATCAACGCGCAGCAGGCCTACGCCGCCGGATACACCGGCAAGGGCGTCAAGCTGGGGATCTTCGACCAGCCGGTCTACGCGGCCCACCCGGAGTTCTCCGGCACCGGCAAAGTCGTGACCTTGGTCACCAGCGGCATTCGTGAATACACCGATCCCTACATCCCGGTAAAGGCCGGTGATCCATTCCGCTACGACGGTTCACCCACCGTCGGCTCGGACGGTAAGCTGGGGTCCCATGGCACCCATGTCGGCGGGATCGCCGCCGGCAGTCGCGACGGCAGCCCGATGCACGGCGTGGCGTTCGATGCGCAGATCATCAGCGCTGACAACGGCGACCCGGGGCCCGAAGACGGTATCATCCGGGGCAACGATGGCGCGGTGTACAAGGCCGGTTGGGACGCGCTGATCGCCAGCGGCGCACGGATCATCAACAACAGCTGGGGCATTGGTATCACCGACCGCTTCGACCAGGGCGGTCGCGATCCGGCGTTCCCGCACTTCACCGTGCAGGATGCGCAACTTCAATTCGATCAGATCAAACCGCTGTTGGGCACCAAGCCCGGCGGCGCCTACGAGGGGGCCATCGCCGCGGCCCGCAGCGGGATCGTGACGATCTTCGCCGCTGGCAACGACTACAACCTCAATAATCCCGATGCCATCGCGGGCCTGGCGTACTTCGTCCCGGACATCGCGCCGAACTGGCTCACCGTGGCGGCGCTGCAGGTCAACCCGGACACCGCCAGCGCCGATCCGTACACCATCAGTACCTTCTCGTCGCGCTGCGGCTACACCGCCAGTTTCTGTGTGTCGGCACCGGGCACCCGGGTCTACAGCGCGGTGATCGGCGGTACCCGTGCCGACGACCTGACCGTGGGCTACGCCAACAAGAGCGGCACGTCCATGGCCGCGCCCCATGTCGCCGGCAGCGTGGCAGTGTTGATGGAGCGTTTCCCCTATATGACCGGCGCCCAGGTTGCGAGTGTGTTGCGTACCACCGCCACCGACATGGGCGCGCCGGGCGTCGATTCGCTGTACGGCTGGGGCATGATCAACCTCGGCAAGGCCATCGACGGTCCGTCTATGCTGGTGACCGAGCAGGACATCCCCGCGGAGTTTCGCATCGATGGCGCCTATGGTTCCGGTCAGTTCGTGGCGGACTTGCCGGGCATCGGCGCGATCATCGATGCCGGCAAACCCACGGAACGGCTGTGTAGCGGCATCCAATGTGGCCTGGACGTTTGGCGCAACGACATTGCCGGTCACGGCGGGCTGACCAAGGAAGGCATCGGCACCCTGGTGCTCACCGGCGAAAACACCTACAGCGGGCCGACCCTGGTCAATCAAGGGCGACTAGCGATCAATGGCTCGCTGGCGTCGGCGGTTACCGTCAACGACGGCGGTATCCTCGGCGGCAACGGGCGCATCGCCAGCCTGACCGCCAGCCGCGGCGGCAGCGTGGCGCCGGGCAACTCCATCGGCACCTTGCAAGTGGCCGGCGACGTGACGTTCCAACCCGGCTCGAACTACGCAGTGGAAGTCTCACCCACCTCCAGCGACCTGATCGTGGCGGGTGGCAAGGCGTCCGTTGACGGGGCGACGGTGTCGCTGTCCTTGGAAAACAGCCCGACACTGCTGACGGCTGGCGAAGTGAAAAGCCTGTTGGGCAGGCAGTTCGATATCTTGCAGGCCGCTGGTGGCATTGATGGGCGTTTCGCTGAAGTCTTGCCCAACTACGCGTTTCTGGGGGGCGATCTGGCGTACAGCGCCAGCGGCATTCAACTGGCGGTCGAGCGTAACGACGCGTCATTTGCCAGCCTCGGCTTGACGCCCAACCAGCGCTCCGTGGCCACTGCCGCCGAGCGATTGGGCGCTGGCAACGGGTTGTACGAGGCCTTGCTGCTGGCACCCAGCGCCGCCGTGGCACAGCAGGCGTTCCAGCAGTTGTCCGGTGAAATCCATCCGGCCATCGGCACGCTGCTGATCAATGACAGCCGTCAATTGCGCGACGCCGTGGGTGATCGCCTGCGCCAGGGCGCGCTTTACGACGCCGGTACGCCGACCGATGCCAGCAGCAATGCCTGGTTCAAGGTGCTGGGGGCTTGGGGCAAGAACGAGGGTGGGCATGATCAAGCCAGTACCACCAGCTCCATCGGTGGATTGCTGGCCGGTGTCGATGGCCTGATCGGCGACCAGACACGCCTGGGCTTCGTCACTGGCTACAGCGACAGCTCGTTGAGCATGGGCGATGGCACCCATTCTTCGGCCAAGGCCGACAGCTATCACCTGGGTGTCTATGTGGGGCATGAGATCGACGCGCTGCGCCTGACCGTCGGCGGCGCCCACAGTTGGCATCGCATCGACGTCAAGCGTGACCTGCAATGGGGCGACGTCAATGGCCGGGAAAAAACCAAGCGCGATGCCCGGACCACCCAGCTCTTCACCGAAGCGGCGTATCGCCTGGACGGGCAAGCGGTGGCCCTGGAACCGTTCGCCAACCTGGCTTATGTGCACTTGGACAGCGACAGCTTCCATGAGAAAGGCGACAACGCCGCCCTGCACGGTGGCGACGACCGCCGCGATGCCGTGCTCTCGACCCTGGGCCTGCGGGCCAGCCACACCCTGGCGCTGTCGGATCAACAGCAACTGCAACTGTCCGGCTCCCTCGGCTGGCAGCACAACCTGAGCCATACCACGTCCGAACAGGACCTGGCCTTCGCCGGCAGCAGCAATACCTTCGCGGTGCAGAGCGTGTCCATGGACCGTAACGCCGCCGTGGTTGGCGCCCGTGCCGGGCTCGCAGTCGCCAAGGATGTGCGGGTCAATCTGGACTACAACGGCCTAATCGGCTCCCGGGATAAAACCCACGGCGTGGGCCTGACCCTGGATTGGCAGTTCTGACCAAGAAGAAGGGCTGGACATACCCCTGTGGCGAGAGAGCTTGCTCCCGCTGGAGTGCGAAGCGCTCCCCAGGGCGGCTGCTACGCACCCGAGCGGGAGCAAGCTCCCTCGCCACAAAAACTGTACCTCCCGGTTCTAGCATTCCAACAACAAAAAGAGAGCAACAACCATGGGTATCTACGACTACAAGAACCTCGGCACCACCGAATCCAAGGCATTGGTCAGCGACGCAATGGCGATCATGCTGTACTCCTACCACAACCTCGACCACGGCTTTGCCGCCGGGTACCAGCACAACGGTTTCGGTGCCGGCCTGCCGGCGACCCTGGTCACCGCATTGCTGGGGGGCACCGACTCCCAAGGGGTGATTCCCGGTGTGCCGTGGAACCCTGATTCGGAAAAACTGGCCCTGGAGGCGGTGCAGAAGGCAGGTTGGACGCCCATCAGCGCCACGCAATTGGGCTACGCCGGCAAGGTGGATGGCCGCGGGACGTTTTTTGGTGAGAAAACCGGCTACACCACCGCCCAGGTCGAGATCCTCGGCAAGTACGACAGCGCGGGTCACCTGCAGGAAATCGGTGTGTCGTTTCGCGGCACCAGCGGCCCTCGGGAAAACCTGATTGGCGATTCCATTGGCGACGTGATCAACGACCTGATGGCCGCCCTAGGCCCAAAGGACTATGCGAAAAACTACGCCGGCGAAGCCTTTGGCAACCTGCTGGGGGACGTCGCGAAGTTTGCCCAGGCCCATGGCCTGACGGGCGCGGACGTGCTGGTCAGCGGCCACAGCCTGGGCGGTCTGGCGGTCAACAGCCTGGCGGACTTGAGCGCCAGCCAATGGTCGGGGTTCTACGCCGATGCCAACTACATCGCCTACGCTTCGCCGACCCAGAGCGGTACCGACAAGGTCTTGAACATCGGTTACGAGAACGATCCGGTGTTCCGCGCCCTGGACGGTTCGACGTTCAACCTCGCGTCGGTGGGCGTGCACGATGGGCAACAGGAGTCGGCCACCAACAACATCGTCAGCTTCAACGACCACTACGCTTCGGCGGCATGGAACGTCTTGCCGTTCTCCATCCTCAACATCCCCACCTGGATTTCCCACCTGCCCAGCGGCTACAGCGATGGCATGGGCCGGATCATGGGCTCGGCGTTCTACGACCTCACCGAAAAAGACTCCACCATTATCGTCGCCAACCTGTCAGACCCCGCCCGGGCCAATACCTGGGTGCAGGACCTCAACCGCAACGCTCAAACCCATACCGGCAGCACGTTCATCATCGGCAGCGACAGCAACGACCTGATCCAGGGCGGCCAGGGCAACGACTATCTGGAAGGCCGCGCCGGCAACGACACCTTTCGCGATGGCGGTGGTTACAACGTGATACTGGGCGGGCAGGGCAGCAACAGCCTGCAACTGCAGCAGTCGGTGAAGGATTTCAGTTTCGCCCATGACGGAGTTGGGACGCTGTACCTGCGCGATGCCCATGGCGGGATCAGCATCACCCGCGACATCGGCACGCTGGTCAGTAAGGAGTCCGGGTTGTTCTGGGGGTTGCTCAAGGATGAGGTGAGCCACGGCGTCACCGTCAATGGCCTGGTGGCGGGCGGCAACCTGACGGCGTATGCGTCTTCGGTCAAGGGCAGTGCGGCCAACGACACCTTGGTGGCAAGCGCGAAGGGTGACTGGCTGTTCGGCCAGGACGGCAACGATGTGCTGGTGGGCGGCGCGGGTAACGACACCTTCGTCGGCGGTGTGGGCAACGACCTGATGCAATCGGGCGGTGGCAGCGACACCTTTCTGTTCAATGGTGCGTTCGGCCAGGATCGGATCAGCGGTTATGAGGCGGGGGACAAACTGGTGTTCCTCGGCGTACCCGGTGCCGGGGCAGGGCATGACTACAGTGAGCACCTCTCACAAGTGGGCAATGACACGCTGCTCAAGGTCGGTGACAGCTCCGTGACCCTGGTGGGGGTTGGTATCGGTCAGGTTGGCGGCGAAGGGATCGTGTTCGCCTGAGATCGCTATCGCGAGCAAGCCCGCTCCCACAGTGGTTCACAGGCGTACGCAGGATTTGTGTTCACCGCCGGACTTTGTGGGAGCGGGCTTGCTAGCGATGGCCGCCTGCCAGGCGAGTCACTGGAAATCAGTCTTCCTTGCGAATGGTCGCCACATCATCGGCGCGGACACGGACTTTCCTGCCGGAAATATCCTCGAATTCGTAGAAGCCGTCGGCGGTACGGGTGTTAGGGGTGTCCTTGGTCAAATACTGGGTACCGTTTTGCAAGGTCACTACCGTGGGCGACGCGCAGCCAGCCAGAGCCATAAATGCCACGGCGACCAGGGGTACGCCCAGAAACCTGATGTTCATAACCATAACCTCTCAATCAAAAGGACACGGAGCAACTGATTCGACCGCGCCATCACATTAGCTAACCGCCATTGGTCTCGCTTGCCGTAGGAAAGTTCATCGCTAGGTGAAGGATTTCACGTTAAATATAGGAGACCGTTCATCTTTTGCGGTTGCCTGAGTGGTTTACAGCTGTTATCTGTATGCATAACCAGTATCTCCGACACCCTTGGCGTTTCTTCCCGTGGCAACCCGTTCTCTCGACGATCCGTATTACTACCTGAACAACTTCCAGCAAGTGCTCGCGTGGTTGAGCCAGCGTTATGCGGACGTGCTCAGCCACGAAGAGCAGCGCTTCATCGACGATTTCGCAGCGCTGCCCCGTGCTTCCCAAGGCTTGTTGGTGCGGATGGTGATGCGCAAGGGGCTGCGGTTTCGTCATAGCAAGCTGAGTTACCCGGAAATCGGCGACATTGGCGCCGCCGTCGCGCCGCTATTGGCCTTGGGATGGGTCGAGGAACAGGCCCCCATCGGGCTCGTTGAACTGTTCGACGTGCTGCTCAAGGCGGAAATCCTTCTGTGCCTGGGGCACCTGATCGAACACCCCAAGGCGAAAAAGGCCGAATGGCTCCAGGCCCTGGATAATCACCCCAGCCCGCTCCAGCCTTTTCGTACCTGGTGTCCGGAGCTTGACGAGCGCCTGTACAGCCTGACGATCATGCCTCTGTGCGACAGGCTGCGCTTGATGTTCTTTGGCAACCTCTACCAGGATTGGTCGGAATTCGTCCTGGCGGACCTGGGCATCTTCACCTACGAAACCGTTGAGTTCAGCGCCGAGTCACGGGGCTTGCGCAGTCGTGACGACGTCGATGCCTGTCTGTTCCTGCACGACTGCCAGCAGCGCTTCGAAGCCGGCGAGCCCCTGGAAGATATCGTCGCCCAGGTCAACGAACTGTCCTTGGAGAATCCGTGGCTGGAGCGACGCCAGGGCAAGTTGTTGTTCCAGATCGGCCAGCATGGCGAGCGTATCGGCGATTTCGCCTTGGCTTTGTGCATCTATCGCGATTGCACCTACCCGGGCGCGCGGCTGCGGATGGTCCGGGTATTGGAGCGAATCGGCGAGTATGCCCTGGCCCTTGAACTGGGCGAGGCGGCGGCGCAGACACCACAGAGCGCTGCCGAAACCCAGGCCTTGCTTCGGATCGTGCCTCGCCTGCGGCGCAAGCAGGGCGGCCCGCCAGTGCCACGGGTCATGGCCCGGGAAGTGGAGCGCCTTGAACTGCATCTGCCGCGCGTCGATCCGGGCCTGTCGGTGGAATACCACGTCCAGGCCCACCTGCACGATGAAACCGCGCCGGTGCATTACGTCGAGAACAGCCTGATCAATTCACTGTTCGGCCTGCTGTGCTGGCCGGCGATCTTCGCGCCGTTGCCGGGCGCGTTTTTCCACCCGTTCCAGCGCGGGCCGGTCGACCTGCTCAATGAAGATTTCCACGCCCGTCGCGCCGAGTTGTTCGCGGCCTGCCTGGCAGAGTTGGACGATGGCCGCTATCGGCAGACCATCGGGCGTCGTTACATTGAAAAATGGGGCGTGCAATCGCCTTTCGTGTTCTGGGGCGCGTTGTCCGAGCCCTTGCTGGAACAGGCCCTCGATTGCTTGCCGGCCGAGCACCTCAAGCACTGGTTCCAGCGGCTGCTGCTGGACATCAAGGCCAACCGCGCCGGCATGCCGGACCTGATCCAGTTCTGGCCGCAACACAAGACTTACCGCATGATCGAAGTCAAAGGCCCCGGTGACCGCCTGCAAGACAACCAACTGCGTTGGCTGGAGTTCTGTCATGAGCACCAGATGCCCGTCGCCGTTTGTTATGTGCAATGGGCAGAGTCTGCCATCGCGAGCGAGCTCGCTCCCACAGAAGACGAGCCACCCCAGATCATCGGTGGGAGCGAGCTTGCTCGCGATGGGCGCACATGAGCCCGACACCCAGTTACAGCATCGCCGTGCGGGCGCTGTGTGAGTTCACCGCCAAGGTGGGCGACCTCGACCTGCGCTTCACCCCCTCGCCGACAGCCCTGGAAGGCATCGCCGGCCATCGCACCGTTGCCTCGCGGCGCACCGAAGGTTATCAGGCTGAAGTGGCCCTCGAAGGTCACTACCAGACATTGACGGTCAAAGGCCGGGCCGACGGCTACGACCCGGTCCGCCAGTGCCTTGAAGAGGTGAAGACCTATCGGGGCGACCTGAGCAAGCAGCCGGCCAACCATCGCCAGTTGCATTGGGCCCAGGCGAAAATCTATGGCTGGCTGATGTGCCAAAAGCTGCAGTTGCCGCACATCGACGTGGCCCTGGTGTATTTCGACATCGTCAGCGAAAAGGAAACCTGCCTCACCCAACGCTTCGAGGCGGCCCAGTTGCAAGCCTTCTTCGAAGCACAATGCGCGCTGTTCCTGGCCTGGGCCGAGCAGGAAATGGCCCATCGGCAGGCGCGTAACCTCGGCGCGCAGGCCCTGGTCTTTCCCCATGCGGGTTTCAGGCCCGGGCAACGGCACTTGGCCGAATCGGTGTTCAAGGCAATCAGTACCGGCCGCTGCCTGATGGCCCAGGCGCCCACCGGCATCGGCAAGACCGTCGGCACCTTGTTCCCGATGCTCAAGGCGTTGGCGCCGCAACAACTGGACAAGGTGTACTTTCTCACGGCGAAAACCCCGGGGCGCAAGCTGGCCCTGGATGCGGCACGCGTGATTACCCGCAGCGCGCCGTCGATGCCGCTGCGGGTGCTGGAAATGATCGCCCGGGACAAGGCCTGCGAACACCCGGACAACGCCTGCCATGGCGAATCCTGTCCGCTGGCCCGAGGTTTCTATGACCGCCTGCCGGGCGCCCGGGCGGCGGCAAGCCAGGTCTGCTTGCTGGATCAGGCGGCATTGCGCGACATTGCATTGGCCCATGAGGTGTGCCCGTATTACCTCAGCCAGGAAATGGCCCGTTGGGCCGACGTGGTGGTGGCCGACTACAACTATTACTTCGACTTCAGCGCCTTGCTCTTTGGCCTGGCCCAGGCCAATGGCTGGACAGTCGCGACCCTGGTGGACGAGGCCCATAACCTGGTGGAACGCGGACGGCAGATGTACAGCGCGACCCTTGACCAGGCCACGTTGAGCAGCGTGCGCAAAACCGCCCCCGAACCGCTGAAGAAATCCCTGGAGCGGGTCAATCGCCAGTGGAACGCCTTGCATACGCCCCAGGTAGCGGCCTATCAGGCCTATGAAAAACTGCCGGAAAAGTTGCTCCAGGCCTTGGCCACCTGCACCACCGCCATCGGCGATTACCTCAACGATCACCCCCAGGGCCTGGACAGCGGCTTGCAGGCGTTCTACTTCGACGCCTTGCAGTTTGGCCGGGTGGCGGAAGCCTTCGACGAGCACTTTCTGTTCGACATCCACAAGCGCGAACTCGGCCGCCAGCGCAGCCTGTCGACGCTGTGCCTGCGCAACGTGGTGCCGGCCGCGTTCCTGCGGCCCAGGCTGACGGCGGCCCGCAGCACCGTGCTGTTTTCCGCGACCCTGAGCCCTCGACATTACTACGCAGACTTGCTGGGAACGCCGGGCGATACGGTGTGGATCGATGTCGAATCGCCGTTCAAGGCCGAGCAGTTGGACGTACAGGTGGTCAGCCGCATCTCCACCCGCTTTGCCCATCGCCAGGCGTCCCTGGAGCCGATTGTCACGTTGATGGCCCGCCAGTTCAGCGAGCGCCCGGGCAACTACCTGGCCTTTTTCAGCAGCTTCGATTACTTGCAGCAAGTGGCCGGGCTATTTGCCGAGCGGCACCCGCAGATCGCCCTCTGGACGCAATCGCGGGGCATGGGCGAAGCGCCCCGGCAGGCGTTTCTCGAACGATTCATGGAACACAGCCAAGGCATTGGCTTTGTGGTGCTGGGTGGCGCGTTCGGCGAGGGCATCGACTTGCCGGGTTCACGCCTGATCGGTGCGTTCATCGCGACCTTGGGGCTGGCGCAGTTCAACCCGGTCAATGAGCAGATGAAGCAACGCATGGCGGCGATCTTCGGCGATGGCTATGACTACACTTACCTGTATCCCGGATTGCAGAAGGTCGTACAGGCGGCAGGCCGCGTGATCCGCACCCAACAGGATCGCGGGGTGGTGATGCTGATCGATGATCGGTTTGGCGAGGCCAGGGTGCAGCACCTATTGCCGCGCTGGTGGTCAGTTACCCAAGAGGCCCACAAATCCCCTTGTGGGAGCGAGCTTGCTCGCGATGGCAGACTGTCAGCCTGCATTGATGCAAACTGATCCACCGCTATCGCGAGCAAGCTCGCTCCCACAGGGTGGAAGGCTTGAGGATTTTTCCTGGCGCCTGACTTGTTCCATAATCCGTAAAAATCCACACGGATGCCCCGGCCAGATGCTCGATAATGCCCCCAAGACCCCGCTCATGAACGAAGAACAGCGTTTTCGCCTGCTCATCGACGCGGTGGTCGACTACGCCATCTACATGACCGACCCTTCGGGCATCATCACCAGTTGGAACTCCGGGGCCAGGCGTTTCAAGGGCTACGAGGAAGCCGAGATCCTCGGTCAGCATTTTTCCCGTTTCTACACCGACCAGGACCGCGCCGCCGGCCTGCCGCAACGGGCGCTGGACACGGCCGTGCAGGAGGGGCGTTTCGAGGGCGAGGGCTGGCGGGTGCGCAAGGACGGCACGCTGTTCTGGTCCCATGTGGTGATCGACCCGATCATCGACAGCCAGAGTGGTACCTTGCTCGGCTTCGCCAAGATCACCCGCGACCTGACCGACCGCAAGATGGCCGAGGAAACCCTCAAGCAAAGCGAGCAGCAGTTTCGCCTGCTGGTGCAAAGCGTCACCGACTACGCCATCTACATGCTCGACCCACAAGGTCAGGTCACCAACTGGAACCTGGGGGCGCAGCGGATCAAGGGGTATCTTCCGGTGGAAGCCATCGGCCGGCATTTCTCGATGTTCTACACCCCCGAGGATCGCGATGCCGGCGAGCCGCAGCGCGCGTTGAGCATCGCCGCCAGCGAAGGGCGTTTCGAGAAAAAGGGCTGGCGCATGCGCAAGGATGGCACGCGCTTCATGGCCCACGTGGTCATCGATGCGATTCGCAGCGATACCGGCACGCTGCTGGGGTTTGCCAAGATCACCCGCGACATCACCGATGCCACCCAGGCCCAGCTGGCCCTTGAACAGGCCCGCGAGGCGTTGTTTCAATCCCAGAAACTGCAAGCCATCGGTCAGCTTACCGGCGGTATTGCCCATGATTTCAATAACTTGTTGACGGTCATTCTTGGCAACCTGGAAATCGTGCGCAAGCGCATGCCCAGCGAGCCGAAACTCACTCAGTTGCTGGACAATGCGACCCAAGGCGCGCTGCGCGGTGTTTCGCTGACCCAACGCATGCTGGCGTTTGCCCGGCGGCAGAAACTGACCTACGAATCGGTCGAGCTGTCGGCCCTGGTACAGGGCATCAGCGGCCTGCTGCAAAGCTCCCTGGGCCCGTCGATACACATCCAGACCCGTTTCGCCGAGACGCTGTCGCCGGTGCTGGCCGATGTCAATCAACTGGAACTGGCGATTCTAAACCTGGCGACCAACGCCCGGGACGCCATGCCCCATGGCGGCCAGATCGTCATTGCCGCCGAGGAGCGGCAAGGGGCTGATGCCGGGCCGGACCAGCCGATGGCCCCCGGACGCTACATCTGCCTGGCGATGACCGATGAAGGCGAGGGCATGGACGACGCCACGCTGGCCTCGGCCGTGGACCCATTTTTCACCACCAAGGGCGTCGGCAAGGGCACGGGGTTGGGGCTGTCCATGGTGCATGGCCTGGCGGAACAGTTGGGTGGCCGCCTGATACTCAAAAGCCAGAAAGGCCTGGGGACCACCGCCGAATTGTGGTTGCCAGTGGCCGGCGATGCGGCCCCTGGCAAAGCGGCGATCGAAGAGGCGCCGCCGCCGGTCCACGAGTTGAAAGTGCTGGTGGTCGACGATGACAGCCTGGTGTTGACCAGCACTCGCTTGTTGATCGAAGACCTGGGGCATCGGGTTCTTTGCGCCCCATCGGGGGCTCAGGCGCTGGAGCTGTACGAGCGCAACCCGGACATCGATCTGGTGATCACCGACATGGCCATGCCGCAGATGGACGGCGCGCAGTTGGCGAAATTGTTGCGCGACCGCCAACCGACCTTGCCCATCATCCTGGCCACCGGCTATGCCGAACGCCTGGAAGGTTTCGCCACGCAACTGCCTCGGTTGATCAAGCCATTCAAGCAGATTGACCTGATGCAGATCATTGGGCAGACGATGAAGTAAACAGGAATGCAAGGCCCGGCTCCTGTGGCAACGGAGCTGTGTAGGAGCTGTCGAGTGCAACGAGGCTGCGATCTTTCCCCAGACACTTGAGTCCCAAGCGAAAGATCAAAAGATCGCAGCCTTCGGCAGCTCCTACAGCACAAGAGCAGGCGCTTATGGCGCCTATTCAGTGTTCTTCTTGAACCCACGCAAATTCATCGCACACAAGCAAAACTGCAACACGATCAATGCATACGCATGGGTATGCAGCCCCCAGACCACCCATAGAATATTGCTCGCGATAAAACAACTGAATCCCGCCACCCTGCGGCGGGGTTGGCGTGAGCCGATCAACCAGGCGGCCAGCACCGTGACGAGCATCGCCGGCCATTGCACCCATCCCAGATAATCCACGCAGCGGTCCTCTAGCCCTTTACACATTAAAGACCTTGGCGGTCGGGCAGCGTTTCCTCGGACTTCGCTGCACCTGTGGTCCATTGGCTTGAACTTGCCGCGTGCCGGGTTCTTCTAATGAGTCCGAATCATCATCGAGGCACCGCCTGCGCAATGCCCAGAATACTCACCGGGCCTACCCCGGAAGAAGAACTGACGGAACACAACGCCAAACTGTTCGGCTCGCCCAAGGAGCGACTGGACTTCTATCGCCGGGAGATCCAATACGAAACCAGCATCCTGGCCAATCGAACCGATGCTTACCTGGCGGCCCAATCCTTCCTGGTGATCGCCTTTGCCTCGTGCATGGCCAACCTGAACCCGGAGTGGGGCAAGTTGTTCACGCTGATCGTGCCGCCATTCCTGGCCTTGTTGGGATTCCTGAGTTCGCTCAATGCCTGGCCGGGCATCAAGGCGGCCTACGAGATCATCGATCACTGGCATTTCAAGCAGAGCGAACTGTTGCGCGCCGAACCCTTGATGGGCCTGGCCTATGACGAATCGCCGCTGTTCAGCGAGCGGGAGTCGACCCACAAGGGCTACCGCAAGTCGTTGCTGTTTTCGTTGCGTACCCCTTGGATCTTCGCCACCTTCTGGGTATTGCTGGGGGCGTACTCGGTCTATATCCAGCTGAGCAATCCAGGCGGTTGAGGCACACTCGCCTCAACTCGACTGCTTACGGCGCTCATACCATGCCAACGTGGGCTGGGTGGTGACGCCATGCACCAGAATGCTCAGGGCCACCACCGACAACGTGAGGTCGATGCACAGTTGCGCCACCGCTGGCGGCAGGTCATGGTTCAGGGCGAAGAACAGATAAAACAGGCTGCCGATCCCGCGAATGCCAAACCAGCCGATCAGCAGCCGTTGCGGTCCGTCGAGCAATCGCCGCCAGGGCACCACCAGCACACTCAGCGGGCGAATCACGAAAAACAGCAGGGCACCGATCGCCACGGCTCGCCAGTCCCAATGGCTGGCCAGCACGACCCCCAGCAGGGTCACCAGGAACACTTCCATCGACCGCTCCACCAAGCTGCCGAACGCCAGCATGTCGCTCATCATCACCCCAGCGGCCAATTGACCATCGTCCAGCGTCTCGGTATCGCCCACAACGGCCTGTCGGGGCTCGACGGTTTCGTGGCCCACCACCGGCTGCACCAGGTGTTCTGCCGGTAGCGCCCCTTCATCAGTGGATTGGACCTCGGCCTGACGCAGCCCCAGGCCGGCGGCGAACACCGAGAGAAAACCATAGCCCTGGATCCACTCGGCCACGACATAGGCCAGGGCAATCAGCGCCAGGGCCAGGTAATCGTTGGGGGACAAGGTGCTGTCGGCATTCCTGATGCGCATCGACAAGGTCAGCTTGCCGATGCCGCGGCCCATCCAGTAGCCGACCAGCAACCCGGCCGGCACGGCCCAGAGGACGTTGCGCAGCAGCCATTCACCGAGAAAACCGCTGCCGTCCTCACGCAACATCAACAAGCCGAGGATCACAAAGGGAAACGCCGTACCGTCGTTCAGTCCCGCCTCACCTGACAGGCCAAACCGCACCCGGTCGTCATCCCGGGCATCGTTGACCTGCACCAGCGCCGCCAGTACCGGGTCGGTGGGCGCCAGCATCGCGCCGATCAGCATCGACACGCCCCAACCCAGGCCCAACAGATAGTGCAACGCCAGGCACAGGCCGGCGATGCACAGGATCATCACCGGCCCGGCCAGCCCATAGGCCACGCGCCAGGTACGGTCCTTGAGGGGCAGGCGCAACTTGAGGCCGCTGACGAACAGCGAAAACACCACCGCGATTTCCGTGAGGTGTTCCATCCAGACCGACGAGTCGCTGATGTCCAGCTTCAGCACGTCCAGCCCCAGCGGCCCGATGGCGACTCCCAGCACCAGGCACATCGCCGAGGTGGTGACCGGCATCCAGCGCAGATAAGAGGAGGTCAGGGCCAGGGTCAGCAACACCGCGCCGAGCACCGCTACCCATACTGTGAACGTCATCGTTGCTCCTTGGATAGCGACTGGTGGCTCTCAGTATTCGAGGCCCGGAGCGAAGCGAGGGTTCCCACCAAAGCAGCAGGCCTCCGTTTATCCGCCTGCCATTTAATCCAACGGAATTTTTCGCCGTTCCCCGCGCTCTGCAACAGAAGAGACGTTCTGATTCAGCGTCCGCCAAGAACCCGAGAGGCCCTTATGACTGCGCTGACACCCCTCCAATCCCAGCCGGCCACCGTGCACCCCGTCATCCATAATGGACAGGTGCGCCAATGCTATGAACGGCTGTTCCAGGGCCCCGACGATGCCGACAAGCAAGCCGTCGCCCAAGCGTTCCTCCAGCAATGCATCGCCAAAGCCGAGGCGCTCCCCCAGGAGATGCCCTCTGATCCCACGGCGCTGCAGGCCTGGGTCGAACAACACAGCGCCGGCGTGGCCCGGCAATACGCTGACTACCTGGAGCGGCGCAAGAACGGCGGCCCGCGGGAGTTTTTCAGCGGCAAGGCCCATGCCCTGTACTTCATTCAGGCCGTGGCCCCGACCAAACGGGTGGACGGTGCCTGGCTGTATGGCGTGGTCAAGCACTGGCACGACCACCGTTTCGAAGGGTTGCTGTGCACCTACCTGGAAGAACTGGGGGACGGTCATCCCGCGCAAAACCATGTGGTGCTGTATCGCAAGTTGCTCGCCGAACACGACCTGTCGGACGCCCCGGACATCGACGACGATCTGTATCTGCAAGGCGCCGTGCAACTGGCCCTGGGCTATGCCGGCGACGAGTACCTGCCGGAGGTCATCGGCTACAACCTGGGCTACGAGCAATTGCCCCTGCATCTGTTGATCAGCGCCTATGAGCTGAGCGAACTGGACATCGATCCGTACTATTTCACCCTCCACGTCACCATCGACAACGCCAGCACCGGCCATGCCCACAAGGCCGTGCAAGCGCTGCTGCAACTGATGCCGATGGAAGCGGACCGCGAGGCCTTCTGGCAGCGAGTCACGCTGGGCTATCGCCTCAACGACCTGGGGCAGGGTAGCCGGGCCATCATCGGCTCGTTCGACCTGGAGCGCGAAGTGCTGGACATGCTCGAACGCAAACGCCCATTCGGTCAGCACATGCATTCCGATTACTGCAAATTCGAAGGCAAGACCGTCAACCAGTGGCTCTCGGCGCCGGGCCAGTTGGAGGGGTTCCTGACGGCCATGCAGAACAAAGGCTGGATCAAGCGCCATGAAGACCCGCAACACAGTCGCTTCTGGACGCTGATCGACGGCGCAGGCGCGGCCATGTTCGGGGTCTTCAGCCCCTACGAAAAACAGCTGCTGCATGACTGGATCGCCGGTGACTGGCTGGACGAGGGCGTGAAGTCCGGCGCCCGGCGTGCTCCGGTTGCGGCTTGCGCCCCCGCGACGCCGATGGATGATCCCGATGTGCAAAACCTGCAACAGGCGCTGCAAGGCCGCACGCCGGACGAGCAGATGCAAGTCCTGATGCCCTGGCTCTGTGCCCGCTGCCACAGTCATCCGGCCGGGTTGCTGGCGACTCGCCGGTTCATCGAACTCAAGTCCGCACTTCGCTAGGGAGCCCTGCATGAATGAAGAAGAACGCCTGTCCGAGCCGGATCTTGCATTGCTGCAACTGGGCCGACGCCTGCAAGCCGACGGCTATCGTTTCATCACCCCGACCCCGTTGACCCATGAACGGGTCAACCAGCGTCCCGGTAATGAACGCGCCAAGACCTTGCGGGACGTGTTCGGCTGGTCGCGGCCATTTGCGCCGGGGCTGATCAGCACCGACGAACAGCGGCAACTGCAAGACGCCCAAGTGCTGGAAGCACACGACGGCTTGTTGCGTAGCCGGGTGCGCTGGTCGAGTCTGGATGGCTTGCTGTTTGCCCATTCGCAGTTTCCCACGCAAGCCAGCGATGCGGTGTTCTTCGGCCCTGACAGCTATCGTTTCGCCCAACTGATCCATACTCACCTGCAACAGAACTTCACGGCCGTGCAGCGCGCCGTGGACATTGGTTGCGGCGCGGGTGTCGGGGCCATCGTGATTGCCCGCGCCCGTCGTGAAGCGCAAGTGCTGGCCGTGGACATCAACCCCCAAGCCCTGCGCCTGAGCGCCGTGAACGCCGCGCTGGCGGAGGTGGCCAACGTCGAGGTCGCCCGCAGCGACGTGTTGCAGGACGTGCCAGGCCAGTTCGACCTGATCGTCGCCAACCCGCCGTACATGGCCGACCCCTCCGAGCGCGCCTACCGCCATGGCGGCGGCACACTGGGCGCCGGGCTGTCGCTGCGCATCGTCGAGCAGGCCTTGCCCCGGCTCACACCTGGCGGCTCGCTGGTGCTCTACACCGGCGTGGCCATGGTGGATGGGCGCGATCCGTTCCTCGAAGCGCTGGGGCAATGGCGTGACTCGGCGGATTTCGGCTGGACCTACAAGGAATTGGACCCGGACGTGTTCGGTGAGGAACTGCTCACGCCGGGTTATCAGGACGTGGAAAGGATCGCCGTGGTGGCGTTGGTTGTAACCCGCATTGGCGCAGGTCTGGGCGGGGCTATCGGAGGGACTATCGATGAACAGACGCATGAAATTCGGCGTTGAAGAGGAGTATTTCATCACTGACCTGAGCACCCGTTGCATGCCGGGTGAACCCCCTGCGGAGGCTGTCGCCGCGTGCCAGGCCGAGCTGGGCAAGCATTTCGCCCATGAAATGTTCCAATGCCAGGTGGAAATGGCCTCGCCCATCTTTCGCAGCCTGCCCGAGGCTGCCGACTACCTGAACCAGGTGCGTACGGGCCTGAACCAGCGCCTGGCGCCCTATGGCCTGGGCCTGCTCAGTGCCGGTTCACACCCGATGGCCACCCAGGTGCTGCAACCCACCGACGAGCTGCATTTCCAGCAACTGTTCGATGATTACCAGCGGGTGGCGCGGCGCAGCGTGCTGTCGGGCCTGCATGTCCACGTGGAAGTCCCGGCCACGCAGGATCGGGTGCGGATCATGAATGAGGTCCTGCCGTGGTTGCCGATGTTCCTGGCCATGAGCGCGTCATCGCCATTCTGGAACGGTGGCTACAGCGGCTTCAGCAGCTATCGACAAGTGGCCTGCGATGAATGGCCGCGCATGGGGGTGCCAGAGTATTTCGAAGATGAATCGGCGTTCGGCGGCTACGTCGACATGCTCATGCGCACCGGGTCCATTCGCCAGGCCAGCGATTGCTGGTGGGTGATACGGCCTTCGTCGCGTTATCCCACGTTGGAGCTGCGCATTTGCGATGCCTGCCCGCGGGCGGACGATGTCCTTTGTCTGGTCTCGCTGTTTCGCCTGATGGTGGCCCATGCCGTGACGCAGCGCCGGCCCGGTGCCCACTATAGCCAGATGTCCCAGTGGATCCTCAAGGAAAACCGCTGGCGGGCCAAGCGCCACGGGATTCTCGCGGAGTTTATCGTCGAGGGGCAGGAGCAGCCGATGCTGATCGGTGAGTGGCTGACCCTGGCAGAGCAGACTTTCGGTGAGACCGCGGCCGAGCTGGGCGTTCAGGACGTGTTCAAGCAGGCCCGCGCGATTGTCCAGGAAGGCACCAGCGCCGATCGGCAAATCGTGCTCTACGAACAAGGCCTGCTACTGGGCGATTCGGTCGAACAGGCCTTGAGCCGGGTGGTCGATCAGTTGCTCGCGGAAACCGCCGGGAGGCCGGTTGCCGACCCAGCCTTGCAACAGGTGTCAGGTGGTCCATGAGCAGCAAGACCCTGGCTGACTACAACCGCATGCGAGATTTCGCCGCCACCCCGGAACCGGCGGCGAAACGTTCGCGCAAGTCGGCAAAAACCGCCCACGCCTTGCAGTTCTGCATTCAAAAGCACGATGCCTCGCGGCTGCACTACGACTTTCGGCTGGAGCTCGACGGCGCGCTCAAGAGCTGGGCGGTGCCCAAGGGGCCCTCCCTGGACCCCAAAGCCAAACGTTTGGCCGTGCATGTCGAAGATCATCCGCTGGATTACGCCACATTCGAGGGCAACATCCCTGAAGGTCACTACGGCGCCGGTGACGTGATCGTCTGGGACCGGGGCGTCTGGATTCCCCAGGGGGATCCCCACGAGGCCTACGAAAAAGGCCGGCTCAAGTTCGAGCTGCAAGGCGAAAAGCTCAGCGGCCTGTGGAACCTGGTACGCACCCATATGCCCGGCAAGCAGGAACAGTGGTTCCTGATCAAGCATCAGGACCAGGCCGCCCGTCCCGAAAGCGAATACGACGTGGTCCAGGCCGAGCCGGACAGCGTGCTCAGCGATCGCACCCTCGTGCCCAAGCGTCGAGGCAAGGCTGCCGCCAAAGCGGTGAAACAACCGGAAAAAGCCGCGCGGCCGGAATCGCCGAAACGCGCCTCGAAAAGCACCCTCAGCGGTGCGGTCGCCGGGCCGCTGCCAGAAACCCTCAAGCCGGAACTGGCGACCCTGGTGGAAAGCGCGCCCGACGGCGAATGGCTCTATGAGATCAAGTTCGACGGTTACCGGGTCATGGCGCGGATCGAAAACGGCGACGTCAGGCTGCTCACCCGCAACGGCCATGACTGGACCCACAAATTGCCAAGACAGGCCGAGGCCTTGGCCGCGCTGGGGTTGGAATCGGCCTGGCTCGACGGCGAGATGGTCGTCGCCAACCAGCAGGGCGTACCGGACTTCCAGGCCTTGCAAAACGCCTTCGAGGCCGGCAGCAGCGGCCAGATTGCCTATTACCTGTTCGATGTGCCTTATCTCAATGGCATGGATTTACGCAACGTGCCGGTGCAAGAGCGCCGGGCCGCATTGGCCGCCGTGTTGGAGCCCAACGAAAGCCCCTTGCTGCGCTTTTCCGATGCCTTTGAAGAACCCCCTGACGCGCTGCTCGACAGCGCCTGCCAGATGCAGATGGAAGGGCTGATCGGCAAGCGCGTCGGCAGCGCCTATGTGTCCCGGCGCAGCAACGACTGGATCAAGCTCAAATGCAAGAATCGACAGGAGTTCGTGGTGGTGGGCTTCAGCGACCCCAAAGGCGCCCGCAGTGCCTTCGGTGCCTTGCTGCTGGGGCTGCATGATGCCGACAGCGGCCAGTTGCGCTACGCCGGCAAGGTCGGCACCGGCTTCAACGAAACCACCCTTAAGAGTATCTACCAGCAATTGCTGCCCCTGGAGACGAAAAAGGCCGCCGTGGTGAACCCGCCCACCGGCTACGAAGCCAAGGGCGTGCACTGGCTGGAACCGAAGCTGCTGGCCGAAGTGGCCTTTGCCGAAATGACTAAGGAAGGCTCGGTGCGCCATGCGGTCTTCCATGGCTTGCGCAACGACAAGCCGGCCAAGGACATTACCCAGGAGCTTGCCAAACCCGTGAAAAAAACCACTGCGGCGAAAAAAACCAGCACCCAGGATGAACCCGACGCGAAACCGCACAAGGCAAAGACCAGGACAAAAGCCAAGGCCCCGGCCATGGACGGCAAGGTCCGCATCACTCACCCGGAGCGGGTCATCGACGCCAGCAGTGGCACCACCAAGCTGCAGTTGGCCGAGTATTACGCCAGCGTTGCCGAATTCATCCTGCCGGAACTGGAAGATCGCCCGGTCGCCTTGGTCCGGGCGCCGGACGGCATCGCCGGTGAGCTGTTTTTCCAGAAGAACCCCGAGCGCCTGGCGATTCCCGGTATCACCAGCCTGGACAAGGAACTGACCGGGCAGCCGGTGATGATCATCAACAACGCCGAGGCGCTGATCGGCGCGGTGCAGATGAGCACGGTGGAACTGCACACCTGGAATGCCACGTCTGTCGATCTGGACAAGCCCGACCGCTTCGTCCTCGACCTCGACCCAGACCCGGCGCTGCCCTGGAAAAGCATGGTCGAGGCGACGCAGCTCACCTTGTCGGTGCTCGATGAACTAGGGCTCAAGGCGTTCCTCAAGACCAGCGGCGGCAAGGGCATTCATGTGGTGGTGCCGTTGACACGCAAACTGGGCTGGGACGAGGTCAAGGGCTTCAGTCATGCGATTGTCAGTCACATGGCCAAGCTGCTGCCGGACCGTTTTTCGGCGGTGTCCGGGCCGAAGAACCGGGTAGGGCGGATCTTCATCGATTACCTGCGCAATGGGCTGGGCTCCACGACCATCTGCGCCTACGCCGCCAGGACCCGGGAGGGGTTGCCGGTGTCCGTGCCGATATTTCGTGAGGAGGTGGCTGAGCTCAAGGGGGCGAACCTGTGGAATGTGCACAATGTTCATGAGCGTCTGGCGCAGGTGGGTCATGAGCCCTGGGCTGGGCTGAAGAAGACTCGGCAGAGTATTACGGCTGAGATGCGCAGGCGTATCGGTATGAAGAAAGGTTAAGGTGTCGCGGCTATACGCCGCAGTTCCTTTGTGGGAGCGAGCTTGCTCGCGAAGAGGCCAGCAAGCTCAATATCCATGTCACTGAACCACCGCCATCGCGAGCAAGCTCGCTCCCACAGATCATCTCAAGCCGCTGTCATCGGTGATGTACCCCCCGAAAACGCATTCAGCCCACCGGGACACGCAAATATTCCGGCTGCAGGTAGTTGAACCAGAGCAGGATCATTTCCACCAGGATCGTCACCAATACCAGCAGGCCCACGCCCCAGACACTTGCCGAATACAGCAGGCCCTGTTCCTTCTTGAGGCCCATGAACTTGGGCAGCCCGACGAACAGCAGGAATGTCGAGTAGGCCGATGCCAGCAACAGCACCGCCACGGCCAACCAGCGGCTCGGGTAAAGCCCGAAGACTCCGGCCAGGAAATACGGCGTTGCGGTATAGGCGGCGAAACCGATGCATTGGTTGACCGTCGGGCGCGCTTCGAAGGTGCGGGACATCCAGCGGATGAACAGCCCCATCAACGTGACGCCGACGACGATGGTCAGGTACAGCAGCACGCACAATTGAAGCGCGCTGGTGCTGCTGAGCCGAACCGTTTCGTTTTCGGCCAGGCTCCATCCGGTCCAGGTGGTGCCGATGAACAGGCACACCGCGGGAATCAGCGCGAGCAGCAGCAAATGAGCCAGGTAATGGCGTGGATGTGCCTGTTCCTGCTCGCGTATGTCGGCCCAGACGAATTCGGGCTGTGTGAACAGTTTGACGAAAGGTGCGGACATGACGACCTCCTGATCAGGATGGCCTCTGCATGAGGCCCTTACTGGGTTTGAGGCACAGGAAAAGACCGGGGTTTCATTTATTTCCTGTTCCTGGTAACCGACCGTTTCCGGTACGCGAAGACATGCGCTTCCCGCACAAGGTCTGGCGTTTCGAGCGAGTCGCTCGGATGCGTCATGGGCGACTGGCCGGGCACAGTCCACTGTGGGAGCGAGCTTGCTCGCGATAGCGGTAAACCAGCCGCCATTGATGTTGCCTGACCTGCCTCTATCGCGAGCAAGCTCGCTCCCACAGGTATTAGGGGCAAGGCCCATTGGCTGAGTGCTCCCTCGCCTCAGGTAAAACACTGCGCCATGCTTAAAGCATCGGCTTGCCCCCGGTAATCCCATAACGGGCTCCGGAGATGTAGCTGCCTTCGTCCGAGGCCAACAGCACATAGATCGGCGCCACTTCAACCGGCTGGCCGGGGCGGCCAAGGGGTGTCTGGGAACCGAAATTCTGCACTTCTTCCTCGGGCATGGTCGCCACGATCAGCGGCGTCCAGATCGGTCCCGGCGCCACGCTGTTCACGCGAATGCCCTTGGGCCCGAGCATCTGCGCCAGGCCACCGGTGAAGTTGGCGATGGCGCCTTTGGTGGCGGCATAGGCCAGCAACGTCGGCTTGGGCATGTCGGAATTGACCGAACTGGTGTTGATGATCGAGCCACCAGGCTTCATGTGCGGAACAGCAGCCTGGCAGATCCTGAACATCGCCGTGATGTTGATATCGAAGGTACGCACCCATTCTTCGTCGGGGATGTCCTCGAGGTTTTCGTGGGTCATCTGAAACGCGGCGTTGTTGACCAGGACGTCGATATGACCGAAGCGGGTAACGGTTTCATCGACGATCTTGCGGCACAGGCCTTTGTCCGCCAGGTCACCGGGCAACAACAGGCATTGACGCCCAGCCTGCTCGACCCAGCGTGCGGTTTCCCGGGCGTCTTCATGCTCGTCCAAGTAGGCAATCGCCACATCCGCACCTTCACGGGCGAAGGCAATGGCAACGGCGCGACCGATGCCGCTGTCGGCGCCGGTGATCAGGGCGATCTTGTTCGCCAGTCGTCCGGAGCCGGTGTAGCTCTGTTCGCCGCAGTCCGGGTAAGGGTCCATTTTGCGCTGGGTGCCGGGCACCGGCTGGCTTTGTTTCGGGAAAGGCGGGAAAGGGTAATCGACCATCGTCGTTCTCCAGGTGGGTTGCGATGGAGGGTGGACTTTGGGTTTTCGGGCAGAGTTCGGTCGGATTGTCCGGCCAGTCGATGAGCGTGACAGTGGTCGTTTCGTCGGTGAAGGGTGGGCTGTGGCGAACATTGGACGAGCCTGTATTCTCCAATGTCAGTACCGGTGTCGTTAAGGAGCAGGGCAATGTTCAGCCACATACAGATCGGCGCGCGCGACCTGCCGACAATGGTCGCTTTTTATGATGCCGTCCTCGGTTGCCTGGGGCTGGAACGCATCGAGGGCGAAAACGATTCGGGCCCGCCGGGAGAAGGCTGGCGTCAGCCCGGCAAGTATTGGCCGCAGGTTTTTGTCCAGTTGCCTTTCAATGGCCTGCCCGCGACCTGGGGCAATGGCATGCAAGTGAGCTTCGCCGCCGATTCCCCGCAAACCGTCCGCGCTGCCTGGGAGCAGGCGATGGCCATGGGCGGTACCGACGAAGGTCCACCGGGTCCGCGGCCGCAGTATTGCGAAGGCTATTTCGGTGCGTATTGCCGCGACCCGGAGGGGAACAAGCTGTGCTTTGTCTATGCGCCGGATATGCATGAATAAAGCTCAAACCCTTGTGGCAAGGAGCTTGCTCCCTCACCACAAGGGACATTGGCAGTTGAATCAGCCCCTGGCTTTCAGGCTGCGCTCCATCCGTGCGAGGCCTTCCTCCAGCAATGCCCGCGGGCAGCCGAAGTTCAGGCGCACGAACTGCCCGGCATCGTCAGCAAAATCCAGCCCGGCACTCAGCCCGACCTTGGCTTCTTTCAAGAAAAATCCTTGTGGGTCATCCAGCCCCAGCCCGGAGCAATCCAGCCAGGCCAGGTAAGTACCCTGGGGCACGGTCATGGTGATGCCCGGCAGACGGGTGCTCACCGCTTCGACCAGGTAATCGCGGTTGGCTTGCAGATAGGCTTTCAAGGCCTCCAGCCATGGGCCGGCTTCGCTGTAGGCCGCACGGGTCGCTTCCAGGCCGAAGGCATTGACGCTGTCGACCATGCCGGCCCGCGCGTTGTTGACCCGCTCGCGCAGCTTGGCGTTCTGGATAATGGCGAACGATGTTTTCAGCCCGGCGATGTTGTAGGCCTTGCTGGCGGACATCAAGGTGATGGTGCGCTCGGCAATCTCCGGGCTGAGGGAGGCGGTGGGAATGTGCACGCGGCCGTCGAAGCACAGTTCTGCATGGATTTCGTCGGAGATGATCCAAGCGTCCTGCGCCAGGCAAATGTCCGCCACGGCCTTGAGTTCTTCGCGGCCAAACACCTTGCCCAGCGGGTTGTGGGGATTGCTCAGCAACAGGGCGCCGCCGCCCTGCAACGCTTCGCGCAACGCGGCCAACGGCGTATGGAATTCACCCTTGACCGGGGTGAACGGCAATTCCACTTTGTTCAGCTGCCAGTGACCGGGGGCGTGGCGCAGCGGAGGGTAGTTGGGCACCTGCACCACGACATTCTGTTGGGGGGCCACCAGGGCATGCAGCGCCATGTTGAAACCCGGTTCGACGCCAGGCAGGAACACGATCTGCTGAGGCTCGACGCGCCAGGCGTACTTGCTCCACAGGTCAGCGACGATGGCCGCGCGCAGATTGTCCTGGGCGACGCTGTAGCCCAGCATCGGATGCTCGAGGCGCTTGTGCAGCGCGTCGATGACCACCGGCGGGGCGGGGAAGTCCATGTCGGCCACCCACATTGGCAGCACATCGGCCGGGTAGCGGCTCCATTTGGTACTGCCGGTGCCGTGGCGCTCCAATACGGTGTCGAAATCGAAAGTCATGGGGGTTCCATCAGTCAGTCATGAGATGGCGCACATCATAAAGCAAAGACCGCTGAGAAAAGCTTGATGGCGCAGTGCCACCAATTGATGATAATCAGTTAAAGTTCCCTCTCGAAACGCCGCTAAGCCGTTAGCGGCACTCGGTAACGGACCTCCAAGTCTTTGAAAAGGACGACCCCCATGACATCGCCCGTGCGCTTTAACGATCACCACCGTAAAGCCGACCGCATCATGCTGGGGCTACTCTGGCTCACGTTGCTGTATTCCCTGAGCCTGGCATTCCTGCACTCGACGTTCACCCAGGCGCTGCTGGTGGGGGCGACCACCTGCGTGGCGAGCACCGCGCTTTATCGCGTCCTGGCCGGCACCCGGGCCATGCGCTGCGTCATCGCGGTGGCGCTGATGGTCATGGCGGCCTTGCACATCAACCAGACCCAAGGCGTGATCGAATTCCACTTCGGGATCTTCGTGCTGCTGGCCGTGTTGACGTTCTACCGTGACTGGCTGCCGATTGTCGTTGCCGCCGCCACCATCGCGGTTCATCACCTTGGTTTTCACTGGCTTCAACACCAGGGTTATCCGGTATTCGTCATGGACACCCACGGTGGCTGGTCGATGATCTTCCTCCACGCGTTCTACGTGGTGGTGGAAAGCGTGATCCTGATTTACCTGGCGAACCAGAGCCTGGCCGACGCCACGGAAAACCAGGAGGTGCTCGACAAGGTACTGGCGGCAGCCGCGCAGTTGAGCCACGGCGCCGACAGGCAGCGCAGCGACGGCGTCAAGGTCTCTTCGAGCGAGCGTTTCGATCATTTCCTCCAGCAGGTCACCCAACTGGTGGACGGCGTGGTGCGCGACACCCGCAACCTCTCAGACCTGGGCCAGGACCTGTCCCAGGTTGGCCAGACCCTGGAAACCGGTGCCCGTCACCAACTCGACGAAGTGGCACAGATGAGTGGTGCGATCAGCCATCTGGTCGAGGCCATGGAAAACATCGCCGGCCATGTCGACCAGACCCTACAGCGCGCCGGCCAGGCCAACGAGCAGGTCAACCGCGGACGCAGCACGGTTGACCAGACCCGGGAAGAGATCGTCGAGCTGGCAGGGCGCATCAACCTGACCAACGAAACCGTACAGGTCCTGGCCGACCAGGCACAGCAGATCGGCCAGGTGCTGGATGTGATCAACGGCATTGCCGAGCAGACCAACCTGCTGGCCCTCAACGCCGCCATCGAGGCGGCCCGGGCTGGCGAGCAGGGCCGCGGGTTCGCGGTGGTGGCCGACGAGGTCCGCACCCTGTCACAAAAGACCTCGACATCCACCACCGAGATCCAGCAGATCATCACCAAGCTGCAGCAAGGCAGCCGCCAGGCCGCCGTCGCGATGCAAGACAGCCGCGATGGGGTGGAGCGCTGCGTGTCCGCCAGCCAACTGGCTTCGCAACTGTTGCACGCCGTCGTCGAAGACATCGCCGTGATCAATCATTTCAACGACCTGATCGCCAGCACCACCCAGGAACAATCCAAGGCGTCGATGGGCATCAACCAGCGCCTGCAAAGCGTGCAGGCCGTGGCTGAGCGCAACGCCGACAATATCGGCATCCTGACCCGCAGCAGTCAGTGCTTGCCGCCGTTGGCAGAACGGTTGGCGGTGTTGGGGCAGGCGTTTCATGGGAAGCCGCTTTAAGCGACTGGCTGCCCCCTCGACCGAACCCGCAGCAAGCGCGTAACACGAATGTATCTCTGTGTATCCAGGGACATGGCCGATACGAACCGTTGCATTCAAGCCCGTCGCTGACACATCCGCGATACCTGGCCAACGTCAAATGGGACCCATCGAGACAGCCCAAGCCGTCTCACCGGCTCACCCCACGTCGTTCGCAAGGAGCTTCACATGGACATAAACCCTACCTCCGCTTCCCGCCATCGCCGCCTGCTCGCGCCAACCCTTCTGGCGTTGGCAATGATGCAGCTTGGCGCCTTGGGATTGACCTCGTCCCAGGCCAGCGCGGCCGATGGGCCGGCGAGCACTGTCGGCGCGATCACCCCCGGCAGCCACACGTCGTTCGGCCCGCTCAAGCATGTCAAGGCTGGGTTGCTGGACGTTGCCTATGCCGAGGTCGGTCCCGCCGATGGGCCGGTGGTGATCCTGTTGCACGGTTGGCCCTACGACATCCATAGCTATGCAGATGTGGCGCCGGCGCTGGCGGATAAGGGCTATCGCGTGTTGATTCCCTATGCCCGCGGTTATGGCGATACGCGCTTCCTGTCTGCCAAGACCCTGCGCAACGGCCAGCCTTCTGCGCTGGCAAGCGACCTCATCGATTTCATGGACGCACTGAACATCAAGCAGGCCGTGCTGGGCGGTTATGACTGGGGCGCACGCACCGCTGACATTGTCGCGGCCCTTTGGCCGGAGCGGGTGAAGGCGCTGGTGGCGGTGAGTGGCTACCTGATCGGCAGCCAGGAGGCCGGCAAGGCACCGCTGCCGCCGGCTGCGGAGTTGCAGTGGTGGTATCAGTTCTACTTTGCGACAGAACGTGGCCGCCTGGGTTACGAGAAAAACACCCACGACTTCGCCAAGCTGATCTGGAAGCTGGCGTCGCCGCAGTGGAACTTCGATGACGCGACGTACGACCGAAGCGCCGCCGCCTTGCAGAACCCCGATCATGTCGCGGTTTCAATCTTCAACTATCGCTGGCGTCTGGGCCTGGTCAAGGGCGAAGCCAAGTACGACGGGCTGGAAAAGAAACTGGCAACGTTCCCGTCGATCGGCGTACCGACCATCACCCTGGAAGGCGACGCCAACGGCGCTCCCCATCCACCCGCTGAAGCCTATGCCAAGCGCTTCACCGGCAAATATGAGCATCGCCTGATCGACGGCGGCATCGGTCACAACCTGCCCCAAGAGGCGCCGCAAGCGTTCGCCCAGGCAGTGATCGACGCCGATCATCTTCAATGATGCTGCGTTCCCGGCATCTGCAGTGAAGGGTTGCCTGAAACAACGGTTTTTCCTGCCAAGGGTTGCCCCTTGAAAACACCTTGGATCAGGCAACTATGTCGGCGGATCCGGCAAGCGGATTGGCGTTTCGCTCCACATACTCTCGCGGCCCGGAGGCCCTGCCACAGCTGTATCGCAGTGGCAGGGCCTGCTGAAGGCGGTCGAAAACATGTGTGCGAGTGCTTGATATGGAAAACAATACTGTCCGTTTTGCCTGCAACGGCTGCGGGATTTGCTGCAAAGGTCGGCTGATTCCACTGACGTTGGACGAGGCGAGGCAATGGTTGCAACGCGGACATGAGGTGGCGGTCGTGCTGGAGGCGTTCGATGAGTCGACCTGGCCTTCGGAGCCACGACAATTCGCCCATAGCGCCCAAAGAGCCGTGGAAGTCACCAGTGGCGATGCCCGGATCCGAGTCGTTGCGGTGTTGGCCGGCAATGCCCTGACCCAGTGCGGCAATCTCGGCGACGACGGTCGTTGCGGCATCTATGAAGAGCGGCCGTTGGTCTGTCGAATCTACCCGATGGAAATCAATCCGCACATTGCCTTGCGTCCAGCCGACAAGATCTGTCCTCCCGAAGTCTGGGAGACGGGGGAGGTCTTGTTTACCGACCGCGTCGTCGATCCGATCCTGGCCGATCAGATCGAACGTTCCCGCCAGGCGGACCGGGACGATGCCCAGGCCAAGATTGCGCTGTGTGAAGCGCTGGGCATGAACGTCGCCGCCTGGAAGGGCAACGCGTTGGCGGTGTACCTGCCTGATCGGGCGCAGTTGGTTGAAGCGATCATTCGCTACGACCGCGCCCCCGAGGCACCGACAGGCCTGAACTGGAAAGTGCGGGTCGAAACGCCGGCCCTGGCCCAACGACTGCTGCAAGCAGGTGTCGCGTTGGATGATCAACGGTCGACCGGCTATATCTTCCAAGGGCTTTAGTTTTCGAGCCAAGCCATCATTTTGTGCACTCTCAACCCGCGAAACATCTTGTAATACCTGGGCTTGAGTGGCTTACGCCGGTTGCAGCTCGTTGAATCGTGCAAGAATTTGCGCCAATCAGGCAAGCGGTTCGAACCGCCGACCCAGCATACTGCGCCCATATTGATCAACGACTTGCGGTGATGCCGAGCAGTGTTCGGCATCACCGCAAGTCGTGGGCCCGATGTTGCAAGGAGTGAAGTGTGCACACCGATTTCAAAAGCGACAAGGGCGCCAGCGACCTCAGTCGCCTGGCCGGCTCGGTCAGCCGGCTTGTGCCCAGCGAGGGTGACCAGATGACCGCCATTGCCGGTTTGAGCCTGCATCGGCGCAAGGCAATCACCGCGCCTATGCACTGCATCTACGGCCTGGGCATTGGCGTGACCTTGCAAGGCCGCAAGCAAGCCATGATCGGGGACGAGATACTGACTTATGCCCCCGGCCAGTCCATGGTGACTTGCGTGGACCTGCCGGTCATTTCCCACGTCTCCCAGGCCAGCGTCGCCAAGCCGTTCCTGGGCATGATGTTGAGATTCGACAGCACGATGGTGATGCAAGTGGCCGAGCGCATGCAGCTGTCACAACGCATGAAAGACGACGCGTTTCGACCGATTACCGTACAGGCGCTGGATGCCGGGGTGCTGGATGCCCTGAGGCGTTTGATAGACCTGCTGGACGAGCCGCAGTTGCTCGAGACCGTGGCCCCGCTGATCAAGGAAGAGGTTGTCGCTCGCCTGTTGAACGGTGCCCATGCGCCGCAGCTGCTGCATGTCATCGCCGCCGGTTCACCCAGCCAACACATTGCCAAGACGGTCGCCTGGCTGAAACTGAATTTCCGCCAGGCGTTGCGCATGGACGACCTGGCGGCACAAGCGCACATGAGTCCTTCCACTTTCCGCCAGCATTTTCGGACCGTGACCGGAATGAGCCCGTTGCAGTACCAGAAGCAACTGCGGCTGCAGGCTGCTCGGCAATTGATGTTGAGCCAGAAGGTCGACGCGAGCAGTGCAGGGGGGCTGGTGGGCTACGAAAGTGCCTCGCAGTTCAGCCGTGAATACAGCCGCCTGTTTGGAGAGCCCCCGCAGCGGGACATCAAGCGGATTCGCTTGTGATCGTGAGGCTTGCCTGGCATTGCGGCCAGGCAGCCTCAAGCGCCGCTCACGCCAACTTGAACGGCAATTCGCGCAACGGTTTGCCCGTCAGGCTCGCCACGGCATTGGCAAACGCCGGGGCCAACGCTGGCAGGCCGGGTTCGCCCATTCCCGTGGGCGGCTCGGCGCTGGGCACGATGTGGACGGCGAATTCCGGCATGTCGGTAATGCGCGGCACGCTGAAGTCAGCAAAATTGCTCTGCTGCACGACACCGTCTTTCAGGGTGATGGCGCCACCGGGCAGGCACATCGACAGGCCCATCAGCGCCGCGCCCTGGACCTGGGCCTCGACACTGCGTGGGTTGACGGCCAGGTTGCAGTGCACGCCAGCGGTCACGTTGTGCAGCACCGGGCGGCCATCCTGCACCGAGGCCTCGACCACATAAGCCACCACCGAACTGAACGACTCGTGGACCGCCACGCCCCAGGCACGGCCCGCCGGTAGCTGGCGCTTGCCGTACTCGCTCTTGTCCACGGCCAATTGCAGCGCCGCGCGATGGCGTGGGCTCTGGTCGCCAAACAACTTCATCCGGTAGGCCACCGGATCCTGTTTGGTGGTGCGGGCGATCTCGTCGATCAGTGTTTCCATCACAAAAGCCGTATGGGTGGAACCGACGCTGCGCCACCACAGTACGGGAACGTTGAGTTTCGGGTGATGCACCGTCAGCCGCATGGGCAGCGGATACGGGTCGCGCAGGCCCTCGGTGGCGGTCGGGTCGATGCCATTTTTCACCCGCCCGCCAAACACGGTGCCGGTGATGATCGATTGGCCAACCAAGGCGTGGTCCCAGGCGAGAACCTTGCCACTGTCATCAAAACCGATGCGCGCACGGTGCAGGTGCATGGGGCGGTAGTAGCCGCCCTTGATGTCGTCTTCCCGGCTCCAGAGTGTGCGGATAGGCGCATCGACCCCGGCGGTGCGGGCGGCCTTGGCCACTTCGCAAGCCAGTACCACGAAATCGTTGGTGGGTACGCCGCGCCGGCCAAAACCTCCGCCAGCGGTTTGCACGTTCACCTGGATCTGCTCGGGCTTGAGGTCCAGCACCTTGGCGGCGGCCGCCGCATCGCCGCCGGGGAATTGTGTGCCGACCCACAACTGAGCGCCATCGCCGGCAAGCTGCACGGTGCAATTGAGCGGTTCCATGGGGGCATGGGCGAGGTAGGGGAACAGGAACTCGGCCTCCAGTCGATGCGGCGCCGTGGCGAGTGGCGTCATGTCGGCATCGAAGTGCAACGGGCCGGGCTGGCTGGCCAGCTCGCGGTATTGAGCCAATTGTTTTTCGCTGTCCACCTTTTCCACAGCGGACGCGTTCCATTCCACCTTCAGCACATCGCGTGCCAGCTTCGCCTGCCAATAACTGTCGGCGACTACCGCGACACCTTCGGCGCCGCCATCCAGCGGTACGCGCAACACGGCCTTCACGCCTTTGGTGGCCCGCGCCGCGCTGTCGTCCAGAGCAGCGATTCTGGCGCCGAACACCGGTGGCCGGGCGACGACCGCCGTGAGCTGCCCCGGCAGGTGCATGTCGATGCCGAAATCCTGCTGGCCGCTGCTCTTGGCCTTGGCATCGATGCGTGTGGTGGCCTGGCCGATGATGCGGAAATCCTTGGGGTCCTTGAGCGTGATCTGCTCAGGTACAGGCATCGCCATCGCGGCTTGCGCCAGTTCGCCGTAGCTCGCTTTACGGCCCGCCGGGCCGAGCACCATGCCGGCCTGGGTACTCAGGCTCGCCACGTCCACGTTCCAGCGTGCGGCGGCTGCACTCAGCAGCATGGCGCGCGCACGGGCGCCAAGTTCGCGGTACTGGGTGTAGCTGTTCTTGATCGTGTTGGAACCACCCGTGAGGTGGATGCCGAAGGCCGGGTCCATGTAGGCCGCGTCGTTGCTGCCGTTGCGACTGCGCACCAGGCTCCAGTCGGCATCCAGTTCTTCGGCGAGAATCATGGGCAGGCCGGTCTGCACGCCCTGGCCGAATTCCAACCGATTGATGGTGACCGTGACCTCGCCATTGGGCGCGATCTGCACGAAGGCGGAGGGTTGCTGGGTCGGTTTGAGCGGCGCTGCGACGGCGCCATTGGCTTCCTGCGCCAGGGCCAGGTGTGGAAACGCACCCAAGGCCAGCCCGCCGATGCCGACGATCTTGAGGAAGCTGCGCCGGGGCAGGGCAGCGGGGCCGTCAGCCTCGTCACGTTCAAGCATATGTTGCAAGGCGCGGGGGAGCTCGTTCGGGAAGATCTCGTTCAGCATGGTCAGCTCCGATCAGGCAATGGCTTTGGCGGCATCAGCCACCGCGGCGCGGATTCGGGCGTAAGTGCCACAGCGGCAGATATTGCCGGCCATGGCCGAGTCGATCTCGGCCGCCGTGGGCTGCTTGCCCTTGGGCTGGGCCTTGAGAAAAGCCGTTGCGCTCATGATCTGGCCACTCTGGCAGTAGCCGCATTGCGCCACGTCGTGTTTGACCCACGCCTCGTGCACGGCGCTGCCCACCGGATCACTGCCGTTGGTTGCCGCTTCGATGGTGGTGATCTTCTTGCCGACGGCGGCGGCGATGGGCGTCACGCAGGAACGAATGGCCTGGCCATCCAGGTGCACGGTGCAGGCGCCACACAGCGCCGCGCCGCAGCCGAACTTGGTGCCGGTCATGCCCAGCGTGTCGCGCAGGGTCCAGAGGATAGGGGTGCCAGGGTCGACGTCGACTGTGTATTCACGGCCGTTGATGTTCAGGGCGCTCATAGGGGGACCAGCTCCAGATGGTTTGGCTCTGGTTAACTATAGGAAGGAATGGTTGGAGTGGGTTGCACGATTCGGGCTGATTATTGCCTGATCATGCGAATCAGCGTGCCCCATGGAGGTGCACGCTGTTGTGTCCGCGCAACCGCGCGGGAGAAAAGGAGCCGCAGGCAGGAGTGCTTCCGGCTCCTTCCTTCTGCACGGTTACATCAACGGAATGCTGTAGCTCACGAACAGGCGATTCTGATCCTGGTCGCGGGCAATATCGCTTCGCGACATCCCGTTGCGCCAGCCGAAGCCGACATTCTTCAACGCGCCGCTCTGGATCACATAGTCCAGGGAGATATCACGCTCCCATTCACTGGCGTCCCGGCCGCTGGCCGTCTGGATGTTATCGCCCTTGAGGTACATCACCGACGCCTTCAAGCCTGGAACGCCAAGTGCTGCGAAGTCATAGGCATATTGAGCAAATGCAGTGCGCTCGCCGGCCTGGATGAACGTCTGGATGGTGCGGTCGGTGTAGAGGTAAAGACTCGCGCCGCCTTCACCTTTGCCCACCAGGCCGCCCTGGTTCAGTTGTGTAAAGTTGCTGTCTTCGGAAACACGCTGATAACCCGCGGTAATGGCATGGCCGCCCAACGAATAAATAAACGCTGCGCTCCAGGTATCGTTGTCGATTTCGCCACTGCCGTCCTTGGTAAAGCCGCCGAGTTTGTAACCACTGGCGCGACCGGCGGCGCTGCTGTTCTTGCCATCGGACGTGGTCTTGAAGTAACGCAGGTCGGTTTTCAACGAACCGTATTCACCCAACGGTAATACATGCAGCAAACCGGCGAAGTGCTGTTGATAGTAGTCTTCAAGATTGGCGTAGTAATACTGCGCGGTCAGATCCTTGGTCAGTTTGTAATCGCCACCGGCAAAGGTGAATTTATTGCTTTCCTGGGTGCCGCCGGCAACGGCCAGGCCGGCACTGTCGCTGGACGCACGCCCTGTGGCGTGCTCCAACTGGCCAGCGGTGAAGGTCAGGTTGTCGATTTCATTGCTGGTGACTTGCCCCCCCTCGAACGTTTGAGGCAACAAACGGCCATCGTTGGAGACCAGGATCGGCAATTTCGGCTGTAAGGTGCCGTACCGCAGCTCGGTCCTGGAGACGCGCATCTTCGCCGTGGCACCGAGACGCGCCCATTGGTCCGCCGCCTTGTCCCCATCATTGGGAAACATCGAGCCACCGACATGACGGCCCGCGCCACTGTCGAGCTTCAGGCCCAGCAACCCGATAGCATCCAGGCCGAACCCCACGGTGCCGTCGGTGAATCCCGACTGATAATTGAGCATGAAGGCCTGGCCCCATTCTTCGGTCTTCGAAGGCGCGGCGGCTCCATCACGGTTATCGTTGTTGAAGTAGAAGTTGCGCAAGTTCAAGTTGGCTTTGCTGTCGCTGATAAAATCAGCCGACGCCAATGGACTCAGGACCAGACTCACACCGCCAGTTAAAAGACTCAGTGTTTGCAATAGGGCTTTCATCAGGGCGAACTCCACCGCGGAATCACTGTTCCGGGCATATTGAAAGGGCAGCAGGAAGCCTTCAGCCGATCAGTCGATTGGCCGAGGCGTGAATAAAAAACGTTAAGAAACTTCAATCAATGGAATGGGGCAGTGGTTTCAAACCTCCGAGGAGCACCTTCAGAACAGCACCATGAAAGTCCTTGGGTTATCAGTCGATCAATCCGTGAGCGTCATAAAAAGGATAGGGCCCGGGATACTCACCCAACACGCCGTTATGGGTCACCAGTCCCTGAGCATCCCAGTGATGCAGCAAATACCCGGGCGGCTCCAGATTGAAGTGCGCTGGAGCGGTTTGCTGTAGATCCAACACGATTTGATGGGAGACGCCAGGGCATACACAGCTCAGGCTGCCACCGAAACGCCGCTGCATCGGCCGATGCAAATGCCCGCACAGCAAACGCTCAACCTGTGGGTGGCGGGCGATGACCTGCTCCAATGCCGGCGCGTTGATAAACGGTTCTCGATCCATGTGGCCGATGCCGCTGATAAACGGTGGATGATGCAAAACCAGTAACGTTGGCGCGTCGGGGCGGGCGGCCAGCTGTTCATCGAGCCAGCGCAACTGGCTGTCCAGCAAGCGGCCGCCATGGGCACCGGGAATGGTGCTGTCCAGGCCGATCAGGCGCAGTGGATGCTCCTCGACGACCCAATCCAAGGGGGTTCCGGCCAGGCTTGGCAAGTAGTCGTGATTGGCAAATGCCGCCCGTAGATGCTCGCGGTTGTCGTGGTTACCGGGCACCAAGTAGCAAGGCATGTGCAGGCGCGCCAGTTCGGGGTGCAGCACGGCATATTCATCAGGGCGACCGAAGTCGACCAGGTCGCCACTGATCACTACAACGTCGGGACGCGGCACGCGGGTATTCAAATGATCGATCGCACGACGCAACGCGGCGAGGGTATCAACCACACCATAGGTCAGCTTTCCCCCGGCTTTAAGATGCAAATCACTGATTTGCGCAACAAGAAACGGACGCTTCAAGACAAACCCTCTGAAAATACGAATGTCACGATGACAGGGTGAACAGCACTTGCGGCTCGACGGCCAAGGCGATCAGGGCACCCGGGGCGTGGATGACGCTGTCGGTGCTGTCTACCAGCAATGGCTGGGCGGCACCGACCTCCACCAACAGGCGGCTTTGGGCACCCTGGAAAAACTGGCCCACCAGGCGCCCGTGCAGATGCCCCTCGCTGTCCATCACCCGCAAATGCTCGGGGCGGCAATAGACGGTGGCAGGGCGGCCAGCCCCCCGCCATGGCAACTCTCCGCCATGGACTTTCAAGCCTTGGGGCGTGTGTTCGAGCACTGGAAAAGCGTTGAGGTTGCCGACGAAACTGGCGACGAACGTGTTGGCCGGTTGTTGGTAGATGTCCCTTGGGCTGGCCAACTGCGCGACGCGACCGTGCTCCATGACCAGAATCCGATTGCCCAAGGCCATGGCTTCGCCCTGGTCATGGGTGACGAACACCGCCGTAATGCCCAGATGGCGTAGCAACTGATCCAATTCGCTGCGCAGGCGCTCGCGCAACTGCGCGTCCAGTGCCGCCAACGGTTCGTCAAGCAGCAATACCCGAGGCTTGGGCGCCAGGGCGCGGGCCAGGGCGACCCGTTGGCGTTGACCGCCGGACAGCTCGTGGATGCTGCGCTTGCCATGATCCTCAAGCCCCACCAGCTCCAGCAACTCCGAGCAACGCTTGTTTCGCTCTGCAGGTGCCATGCCGCGAATTTTCAAGCCATAAACGATGTTGCCGGCCACATCCAGGTTGGGAAACAACGCATAGTTCTGGAACACCATGCCCACGTCGCGTCGTTCGATGGGCAGGCGGGTGACGTCGCTGTCGCCAAAAAACACCTGCCCCGCATCCGGACGCTCAAGACCGGCGATCAAGCGCAAGGTCGTGGTTTTACCGCAACCGGATGGGCCGAGGATCGCCAGGGTTTCCCCGGCATCGATGGTCAGGTCCAGATCATGTACGGCAACGGTGCCGTCCGCGAACGCCTTGCGGCAACCCGCCAGGCGAATGGTGGTTCCGGTCATCGTTTTTCTCCACGGGAAAGGCGGGCGCTGATGGCCTGCAACGCAATCAACAGCGGCACGATCATCAACAGGAATATGAGGGTGTAGGCGCTGGCCACTTCCAGCCTGGCCGAGGCATAACTGTCAGCCAGGCCTACCGGCAATGTTTTGGTCATCGGGGTGTGGAGCATCCAGGTCAGGTTGAACTCGCCCAACGACAGCGTGACGACCATCAAGACCCCGGCGAGGATCCCCGCCCGGCAGTTGGGTACCACCACGCTGAAGAATCGTCGTAGCGGCCCGGCGCCAAGGCTGGCCGCGGCTTCTTCCAGCACGGGCAAGTGCTGACGTTGCATCACCGCCATCACCGGGCGCACCAGGAACGGCAAGGTGAACAGCACATGGCCGACGAGAATGAACAGCCAGCTGCTGCGAAAGTCACCGAATTGCCCATAGGTGAGCAACAACGCCAGGGCGCTGGCCAAGCCTGGCATCGCCACCGGCAGCACCATCAGTTCTTCGAACGCACGGCTGAAGCGGTTGTTCATCCGTAACAGCGCGTAGGCCGCCGGAACCCCCACCACGCAGACGCACAGCGCACAGGCCACGGCCAGTTGCAGGGATAGCCAGACCGTTGGCGAATAAGCCTGCCAGACCTGCTGCAACCAATCGAACGTCAGGCCACTGGCGACGCCCTGGAAATAATTGCGCGTCAGCCCGGCCAGCAGCGACATCAGCACGGGCACCAACATGAATGCGCAGACCAGCAGGGTAAACACCAGTTGGCCGATAAACAGTGTTGAGCGCTTCACAAGACGGTCCTCGAGTTTTTCGCCAGCCGCCGGGCCAGCAGCAGTACCGCCCAGGTCAGCGCCCCCAGCACCACCGACAGCGCAGCGGCCACGGCGAAATTGGCGTAGTTGGTGAACACGTTGTAGATCGCCACCGGGGTCACGTTCAGACGGGTGCCGAGGGTGAAGGCTGTGCCGAACGCCCCCATGGAGGTCGCAAAGCAGATCGCCCCGCACGACACCAATGCCGGTGCCAGGCCCGGGACGATGACATCACAGACCACCCGCCAATGACCGGCCCCCAGGGATTGAGCGGCTTCTTCCAAGCTACGATCCAGGCTCTCGCAAGCGGCCATCACCGTGAGAATGACCCGCGGGATCGAGAAGTACAGGTAGCCGATACAAAGGCCCATCAGCGAGTAGGCGAAGATCCAGCGTTCACCCGCCAGCTCGAGCCCGAGGCTGGCGAACAACCCTTGGCGCCCGGCCAGCAGAATCACCAGGAAGCCGACCACCACGCCGGGGAATGCCAGCGGGAAGGTCAACAAGGCAACCAGCAGCGAACGGCCGAAGAAGCGTTGGCGGCTGAGAAAAAAACCACTAATGCCGCCCACCAGGAGCGCGGCGAGGGTCGTTGCCAAGGCCAGCAGGCAGGTCTGTGCCAGACTGCCCAGGTATTGCGCACTGCTCAGTACCTGCCAATAGCCGCTTTCGCCGCCGTCGCGATGTTGCCCGCCCAGCACGATCAGATGCGCCAGCGGCAACAACCAGAATGCGAACAACACCGCCGCCGCAGGCGCCAGGGCCCAAGCCGCGGTCAGCCGCAAACGCGGCGCCGTGGCCTGGCCCGAAGGGACTCCCCGGGCTTTTAATACCGAGGCGGTCACTTACTTGACCTCTTTCAGATAACGCGCGGAAAAGGCTTCCTGTACCGCCGCCATCTGCTGGTAGTCAACCACGCCGGCCCGTGCGTAGTCGCTGTCTGGCAGGAACTGCGCAGCGATGTCGGCAGGCATCTTCGTCGCCCGTACCGGTCGCAGGTAGGCCTTGGCCCAGAGCGCCTGGCCCTGGTCGGACAGGACGAAATCCAGGACCTTCTCGGCATTGGCCCGATGCGGCGCGTTGCCGACGATGCTCATGACGTAGGGCACGCTGATGCTGCCTTCCCTGGGGATCACGAAAGCCACGTTGGCCTTGTCCTTGTAACGTGCCCGATAGGCGTTGAAGTCGTAATCCACCAGGATCGGCAACTCCCCGGACAACACCCGCGCATAGGCGGTCTGCTTGGGCACGATGGGCGAGTTTTTCGCCAGTTTCTGGAAGTAATCGATCGCTGGGGTGAAGTCATTGAGGCTGCCGCCCATGGCCTGGTTGATCGCCACCGCGGAAACGTAGCCGACAAATGCGCTGGATGGATCAAGGTAGCCGACCATGCCTTTGTACTCGGGATTGAGCAGATCGCCCCAGCTTTGCGGGACAGGCAAGCCACCCAAGGCATCGACGTTGACCATGATGCCCAAGGTGCCGGAGTGAATGGCAAACCAGTGCCCCTGTGGATCTTTCAAACCGGCCGGAATCTGTTCCCAACCCTTGGGTTGATAGGAGCCGACCACCCCGGCTTTTTGTGCCTGCAAACCGAAGGTCACGCCGTAATACACCACGTCCGCCACGGGTGCGGCCTGCTCGGCGACCAGTTGCGCCAGGGCCTGCCCGGAGTTCTTGTTGTCCAGTGGGACCTGCACGCCAGTGGTATCGGCAATGGCCTTGAGTTGTGTGCCCCAGTCGGCCCATTCCGGTGGGCAGTTGTAGCAAATCGCCGTTTCGGCGGCCTGGGCCAGGCTGGCAACGCCGCAAAACAGCAACGTCGCCAGGGTTTTACTGAAGCGGATCATCAAGTGTCTCCTCGTAGGATTGAGTACTTTCGCCCGGCCGGATATGGCAGGGCAGGCAATGGGAAACCGGTGTGGCGCCGGCGATCTGCGCCAGCAATTGATCGATTACGGTGCAGGCCAAGGTCTCGATGGGCTGAACCACACTGCACAACGTCGGGTGCATTTGAGTGCCAAGGGCGATGCCATCGAACCCCATGACCGAGAGCTGCTGGGGCACGTGCCAACCATTGCGACGCAATTGCGCAATCAGGCTGATCGCCAACAGATCGTTGGAGCAAACCAGCGCGCTGAGCGCCTGCGGACCTTGGAGGAAGGGCGCGATGGCCGCGAAGTCAGCCTGGGTATGGGCGGGCATTTCAATCACCGGCAGGCTGTCGAGGCCGGCCTCGCCCATGGCGTCGCAATAACCGGCGTAACGCAGGCGAGCACGGTCCGATTGCAGGGCCGGGCCGGCAACCATGCCAATGCGACGATGCCCGGCTTCCAGCAGATAACGAGTGGCGAGGGCCATGCCGGCGCGGTTGTCCACCGACACGGCGCTGTAGTGCGGATTGCCCGGTTGGTGATAGGCCAGCACAAAAGGCGTGTCCTCGCTGTCCAGGCTTTGCAGCACGCGGTTGCTTTCGGCGTCGGTTACCGTGAGGACCAGGCCATCGACCCGCTGGCGCAACAACTCCTCGACCACCACGCTTTCGCGCTCGCTGCTGTAGTCGGTCGTCGCCAGGAGCAGGTTGTAGCCGCGCAAACGCGCAGCGCGCTCCATGGCCTGGAATTGTTCGGCGAACACCGGATTGAGCAGGTTGGGGACCACCACGCCGATCAGCTTGGTCACTTGCAGGCGCAACTGACGACCAAGACGATTGGGCCGAAAACCCAACTGGCGTGCGGCGGCGAACACCTGCTCGCGGGTCGCCGGACGCACCACTTCAGGGGAGGCAAAGGTGCGGGCTGCGGTTGCCCGCGAAACCCCTGCCAAACGTGCCACTTCTTTCAAATCAGTCATTGTCACTCGCTTGAGATCGATCTCATTGGCGAGGACAGTACCCAGGGCGCGTGGCATTTCGGCGACACAGTGATGACGATTTGATGTCAGTGACGAATGTCTATCGTGGATGGCTATTCATTGAGCGGATTGCATGTTCAGCCCATGCCTGCTGTAAACCCGTACTGCCTGGCAGACCACACCACCGCCAACGTCAGCAGCAGGAGAACGACCAGGACCGGCGCAAACGCTACGACCCCCAGGTGGTCGAGCAGAATGCCGCCGACGATCCCGCCGCCGGCAATGGCCAGGTTCCAGGCCGTGACCAGCATTGACTGGGCCAGATCCGCCGCATCTCCGGCTGTCTTGGCGATGGCCGTCTGGAACAGCGTCCCAGCCCCTCCGAAAGCGATTCCCCAAGCGGCCACGGCGATATACACCGCCGCAGGCCTGTCGCTCATTGCCCCTAGCATCATTGCCGAGAGGGCGAACAGCACCGTACCTGCGAGCGTCAACGCCCGCAGATGGCGATCGATCAGCACGCCGACCACCCAGATCCCCAGTAACGACGCGACGCCAAAGACCAACAGGACCAGATCCGTCCGCTCGCCCAGGCCTGCCGCCGTCAAAAACGGAGCGATGTAGGTAAAGAGAATGTTGTGCGCCAGGACAAAAGCCAGTACCACGAACAGCACCGAGCGAACGCCCGGCAGGGTGAAGACCTGGCCCAAGGCAAGACGTTTGTTGGAGGCCTGTCCGGGAAAGTCAGGCACCTTGAGTCGTACCCAGACCATCAAGGCCACGGCGAACAGGCTCATGATGGCGAAGCTCATTCGCCAGCCGACCAGATTGCCGAGCAGCGTGCCAGCCGGCACGCCCAGGGACAACGCCAAGGGCGCGCCCACCATGGCGATTGCAATCGCTCGACCTTTCTGGCTTTCGGGCACCATGCGGGCGGCATAACCGGCCAACAAGGCCCACAGCAGCCCCGCCGATACGCCACCCAGCAAGCGCGCGACAATCGTCAAACCATAATGGGTAGAAAACGTCGTGACGGTATTGGCAACGGCGAAACCGGCGATTGCCGTCAGCAAGAGCGATCTGCGTCGCATGCCTTGGGTCGCGGCGGTCAATGGAATGGCCGCCAGCAAGGAGCCTATCGCGTAGACCGTTACCAGTTGGCCGGCGAGGGCTTCGGAGATCGCCAGCCCTTCGCTGATCTGTGAAAGAAGCCCGGCGGGCAAGGCCTCGGTGAGGATGGTCACGAACGCCGCCAGTGCGAGGGCAAACAGTGATCCGATGGGGAGCGGCGCAGTGTCTTGAATGACCTCGGCATCGGCATCGATAGGGGGGTTGGCAATCGTCATGTGTCACCTGCTTGGAGCGCTCCTGACCCGCCGGGACGACGCGGTCAATCGCAGATTGATAAGTGTCGACTACGGTAGGTGCCCCTCTTTATCGAGACAAGAATGCTAGAGTGCACAACACATCGGAAAAAATGTCCGCAATGGGAGGCTGGCGTGGAATCACTGAGCGGGATTGATTTTTTTGTGCGCGCGGCCGAAACCCGCAGTTTTTCAGAGGCGGGCAGGGCGCTGGGCATTTCGTCTTCGGCGGTGGGCAAAAGCGTCGCCCGGCTCGAGGAGCGGCTGGGCGTGCGGCTGTTTCATCGCAGCACGCGAAGTATCACGCTGACGGCCGAAGGAGCGCTGTTTCTCGAACGTTGCCGGCGCATTCTCTGCGAAGTCGAAGCGGCCGAACAGGAACTGTCGCAAACCCGCAAAGCGCCACGGGGCAAACTGCGCGTGAGTCTGCCCCTCGTTGCGGACCTGGTCATGCCGACGCTGATCGCCTTCATGCGGCGCTACCCCAGTATTGAACTGGACCTGGATTTTTCCGACAGGCTGGTGGACATCATCGAGGAGGGTTTCGATGCGGTCATTCGGACCGGAGAGCCGAACGACTCCCGGCTGATGTCCCGTCCGTTGGGCCCGTTCAAGCTCGTTGTGGTCGGTTCGCCCCGGTACTTCGCCGAACACGGCACACCGCACGTACCGACGGATCTTCTGCGCCATGCCTGCCTGTTATACAAGTTTCCCAGTACTGGCAGGATGCAAGTCTGGCCGGTAAACGGGGACGGGGAGCCGGAACTCAACCTGCCGGCGAACCTGGTCTGCAACACCACCGAGGCGTTGCTGCACGTGGTGCATGATGCGCTGGGGATTGCCTGCGTGCCGGATTTCACTGTGCGTGAGGCCATCGCGGCCGGTGAGCTGGTCACCGTCCTGGACGACTTCAACAGGCATCAGAGCACCTTCCGCATGCTCTGGCCCTCAAGCAAACACCTGGCGCCGAAACTGCGGGTGTTCATTGATTTCATGAGCAGTGAGTTGTTCAAGTGACGCTTGGAAGCTTTTGTGGCGAGGGAGAAAGCTCCCTCGCCACAGGATCGTGCTGTTCTCGAAGTTCTTGTGGCCCTGTAGCTCAGCTCGCTCCCACAGGAGGAGTGTGCTGGTCCTAGCTGCAGTCTTTCTGTTTGCACGGGTGCGCGTCCTGGGCACGCCACTCCTTGACCAGCTGTTGCCTGGGTCGGGCGTAGCGCTCCTCCAGGATAGCCACCTCGACTATCCGGTCCGTTCGGAATAGACGATAGTCGCCGCGCAGTTCGCACCAGCCTGCGATGTACCGCTGCGCCTCGACGAACCCCAGCATGATCGGCCAGAGGGTTCGTTGCGTCTGCTCCCCATTTTCGTCCTTGTAGACGATCTGTATTTTGCGTTGCTCGCGAAGCGCCAGCCGGACCTGCGCCAGATCCAGCGCCGCCGGGGCGCCTTGATTGCGACTGACATAAATCGTGTCGTTGTCCAATGTTCGCCGCATGTGCGGCGGCAGGACACTGTCGATTTTTGCCAGTGCGTTTTGAACGGCGTGGGCCAGGCCTTCATCGGTTTGGCGGCTGACCCATTGCGCGCCGGCCATCAGTGCCTGGATTTCTTCCTCGGTGAAACTCAAGGGCGGCAACAGAAAACCCGGGCGCAAGATGTAGCCAACACCGGGTTCGCCAACGATGTCCGCCCCTATCGACTGCAACGTGATGACGTCCCGTCGGATGGTACGCAATGAGACATTCAGTTCACGGGATAGCGTGACACCGGAAACCGTCCCGCGATGACGCCGAAGCACTTGCATGAGGTCGAATAATCTATGGCTTCTTGACACGTTTCAGTCCATGGCCACGAGGGCCTTGCCACGGAGTTTCCTGCCTCCCTCGATAGCCGCGATAAGCTGGATCGCATCGCCGAGAGGCACCACCTCCGCTACAGGAAGCCGGAAGTTGCCATTCTGGGCGGCGCGGGCGAGCGTGTCGAGGACGTCGGGGCGCGGTGTGCAGATGACCGGTTTCAAGCGCTTGTCAAAGAACGAGCGAATGAACTTGCCGGGGCTTGGGTTCAGGTCAAGCAGTACGCCGCCTTTGCGCAGCAGGTTGAGGCCGACCGGCAGGGACAGGGTGGCCGCCGTGTCATACACCACATCGAAACGTTCCGGCAGCTTGGAGAGATCGGTTTTGCGATAGTCATAAACCGTATCGACCCCCAGCTGCCGCGCCCGCTCCAGCGTCTCTTCACTGCAAGAACCGGTGACAGTGGCCCCGACCATGCGGGCTATTTGCACGCAGGCTTCACCGACCGCGCCACTGCAACCGTTGATGAAGACACGCTGGCCCGCGCTCAGCCCGGCCTTGTCCCGCAGCCCGTTCCAAGCGGTCATTCCCGGCGTCCCGAGGCAAGCGGCCTGCTCGAAGGAGACGTCATCGGGTTTGCTGGCCAGCAGCGATTCCTTCGTGACCACGGCTTGCGCCAGCGCACCACTTTCCTTGAAGCGAGCGAGACCAAAAACAGCATCACCCACTTTAAACCGCGTCACGTCGCTGCCCACCGCCATGACGGTGCCGGAGAAATCCATCCCCATGGCCCGGGGGAAGGCCCTGCCCGTGACGATCTTCATCTGGCCGCCGCGCAACTTCCAGTCGATAGGATTGATGGCAGCGAAGCTGATTTTCACAGCGACTTCGCGCGGGCCCGGTGAAGCCAACGTGAATGACTCGAGTTTCATCACATCCGGCCCGCCGTAATTTTGATACTGGATACGCTTCATAGCTGACGCTTACTCTGGATGATTGATGAGATAGAAGTAGGGCCGGGGGCAGGGGCGCTGTTTGCAGCGCATCGTTGAGCCTGCGGCCAATCACTTCACTCTAACCATCGACAGGGTCAGTTTTTGTCACCATTGTTTTTTTGCAGGGCACCGGCCTGGCGCGGGAAGGCATCGTCCGGTTTCACTTCGAACTCAGTTGGATCGGCGTCGTCTCGATCAATCGTCTGGAGAGGATCATCGACTGGGTTTGCTCTACGTACCGTTTGAAATGCGCAGACCCGATGTGGGAGAGGTAGGCTTGCTCGTCAGCGTAGATTTCGAAGAAGTGGAGCAAGTGAGGGTGGTCCTTATCCGCCACCGAATAGATGGCAATCACCCCGGGCTCCACGCGCGCGGAGATCTCCATCTCTTCCTTGACGATCTGGGTATAGCGTTGCAGTTGCTCCGGATCGATCTCGAGCTGTGCGACACGCACCACCACCGTGGATGGAAATGTCTGCGCGCTGGTCCCGCCGGATGCAAGCAGGCAAAGCACCATCGCGCATTTGGAAAACCATTGACGAATGTTCATGAAAAACTCCTGGCAAGGGCTGGGTAAATTCAGTGATTCACCCACTGGCGGCACTCTGTGGGCGACGGTTTTTCGGGCTCACAGCTTCATGATGTCTGGCAGTTGGCTGGCAAGCACATCAATGATGTGCCGCAGTCGCATAGGCAGTTGCCGCATCTCGGGTGACACGGCATGACACTCCATCGTGGTGGGCGGGTGCGTTTCCAGGAGCTGAACGAGGACGCCCGCGCGCAAGCGATCACGCACCAGCCATGAAGGCAGCCAGCCAATGCCCATGTCGGCCTCGACCGCATCGGCGATTAATGAAAGGTCATTCAAACGAATGCGAGGGGAAAGGGACACCGTCTTGAGTTGACCATCGGTATCCGTAACGGCCCAAGGCTGCGTGTAATCGCGCCGGTGATACAGCACCGCGTCGTGGCCGAGCAATTCTGGCAGGTTGCGGGGCTGCCCGTTTTTGGCCAGGTAACCTGGCGATGCGCAGAGCAGTTTTTGCTGGACCGCCAGACGTTGGGCGCGCAGACCGCTGAGTTGCGCCAGGGGGCCAAAGCGAATCGCAAGATCGAAGCCTTCGGCAATCAGGTCTACGGACTGGTCGCTGAAATGCAATTCAAGTTCCAGCTTGGGATGCTGACGGGCCTGTTCCAGCAAGATCGGGCCGGCGCAGTATTGGCCGAACAGGACCGGCATCGTTACACGCAGGCGCCCCGTGATCTCTTGCTGGCCCGATTCCAGCAGGGACTGAGCCGAGCGGACTTCTTCCAAGGCGCGAAGGCAATGTTCGTAGTACACCTGGCCGGCCTCGGTCAGGCTTTGGGCCCGGGTGGTCCGATGGAACAGGCGCACGCCCAGCCGCTCTTCCACCCGACCAATCGCTTTGCCCACCGCCGATCGCGTCAGCGACAGCTGTTGCGCCGCGCGGGAAAACCCACCGGCGTGCACGACTTCGACGAACAGCGCTACGCCATCCAATGGATCTCTCATACAGCCCTGGCTCCTGGATTGGTTCCCCTGATTCAACTCTGATGGGAAAAAATATCGGTAATGGAGATTATTATTCCACTATAAGCTACAGCTTCATTGATATTGGTGTCCAGGCGGCGCCAGTGCGTGGACTTCGCCTGAGCCATGTATCCGACCAAGGAGCCGTACCATGAAACTGCTTTGTCTCGACATTCCTCAACCTGGCGCCAGTCTTGAGAAATATCAGCCGCACTTGCTCGACGAAGCCCGTCACGCCTGGCAGCTCTACAAGGGCGGCATCGTGCGCGACTTCTATTTTCGCCAGGATCGCCCAGGTGTGGCGATCATCGCCGAGGCCGACAGCGTGGAATCCGCCAGGGAGGCGTTGAACGCATTTCCCCTGGCCAAGGCCGGGCTTATCGAATGGGAGATCATTGCGCTCGGTCCCTTCATGAACTGGGAAATGCTCTTCGCGCCCGATAACGCCTGACGACTATTGCGGCGCAGGCACCGTGAGCAACGCACCTGTCTTCTTCGTTTCAACCAAGGGCCCAAGACCATGACCCAGCAAGCTTCTGAGCTCAACCCAGTCCTTTTTGTCGTCACCAGCAACGCGGTAAAGGGCGCGTCAGGCCTTCCCACCGGTTTCAACCTGGCCGAGGTCACGCATCCATTGGCGAAATTGCACGAGGCGGGCATTCGTGTCGAATTGGCCTCCATCAATGGCGGTGCCGCGCCCTTGGACGGGCTGGAGGATATGAGTGATCCGGTCATTGCCCGCTATTGGGCCGATACCGATTTCCGCCATGCGCTTGAGCACACCTTGCCCATGAATGAGGTGGAGCCCGCACGCTACTCGGCCATTTTCTTCGCCGGTGGCCACGGTACGATGTGGGATTTTCCCGATAACGTTGCCGTACAGGCGGCGATCCGCGAAATCGACGCGGCCGGCGGCATCGTTTCGGCGGTCTGTCATGGGCCGGCCGCCTTGGTCAACGCACGTCGAGCCGACGGTAGCCTGCTCGTGGCCGGTAAGCGGGTCGCCGCCTTCACCGACAACGAAGAGGAGCAAGTGCAGTCCACCCACGTTGTGCCATTCCTGTTGGCGTCGACGCTCACCAGACGCGGCGCGCATCACCAGCAGGCGGCTAACTGGGCCGACAATGTGGTCGTCGACGGTCGTCTCATCACCGGTCAGAACCCGCAGTCCGCCGCCAGCCTGGGCGAAGCACTGCGAGATGCGCTGTTAGCGTGATGACTTATGAGTAGGGCGCGCGATATGAAACTGATCTGTGTTGAAGAGCACGTGCTTGACCCCGCCATGGGGATCGCTACCCAGGCCCTCGTGCGTGCCGAGGCGCCCTATCTTTCGGACTGGGGCTGCCGGGTGGTCGATGGCGTACAGGTAGCGGCCCCCAGCCGACCGCATGTTATTGCGCCCAGCGAATCAGCTCGCAAGGCGCTGGAAACAGGCGAGTCACGCTTGCTCGATATGGACTCGGCGGGCATCAGCATGCAGGTGCTTTCCTATGGCGGGTTTCCTCAGCTGTTGCCCGCCTCGCAAGCCATCGAGCTGTGTCGTGCCGCCAATGACAAGCTGGCAGAGACGGCGCAGGCTCATCCCGATCGTTTCAGCGGTTTTGCCACGCTCCCGTGGCAGGCACCCGAGGCGGCGGCGCGTGAGTTGGAGAGGGCGGTGAAGACGCTGGGCCTCAAAGGCGCGCTGATCAATGGTCGTCCTGGGGACACCTTCCTCGACGATGCCCGCTATGCCCCGATTTTCGTCGCCTTCAATGAGTTGAACGTGGCGCTGTACGTCCATCCGGGGCTGCCGCTGCCTGCCGTTCAAACAGCGTATTACGGCGGGTTCGAGCGCGAACTCAGTGCACGCCTTTCGATGTTTGCTTGGGGATGGCACAACGAGGCGGGTATTCAAGTCGTGCGGATGTTGCTCGCGGGCGTGTTCGACCGGCATCCCAATGTGCAAGTCATCAGCGGGCATTGGGGCGAAATGGTGCCGTTTTTCCTGCAGCGCCTGGAGGACGCTATCCCCCAGGATGCCAGCGGCCTGAAACGGCCCATCGGCCAGACTTACCGCGAGCATGTCTACGTTTCGCCCAGTGGCATGCTCACGCTCCCGCATTTCCAGTTCATCCACGCGCTCATGGGGGCGGAGCGCATTCTGTATTCCATCGACTATCCCTACCAGAGCCTGGATGGCGCCCGCGCTTTCCTCGATAGCCTGCCCATCACTGAAGCGGACAAGGCGCTCATCGCCCACGGTAACGCCGAGCGGTTATTGGGCCTATGACGCGAATCGTGGCGAATGCCTGAACTGCCTGGTCGAGAGGGCGCCTGTTCAGCTCAAGGGGCCTTGTTCTCGACCAGGCAGTTTCCGCCATCCACCACGATGACTTCGCCCGTGAGGTAGCTCGCCTCTGAAGACGCAAGGAAAGCCACCAATGCCGCCACCTCTTCGGGACGTCCGGCCCGGCCCATCGGCGTGTAACCGGCCGCCTTGGACTCCTCGGCAGTGGTCGACCCAGTAGTGATCCAGCCGGGAGCGACGCTGTTTACCGTGATCCCTTGCTGGGCGACTTCCAGCGCCAGGCTCATGCTCATTCCGACCATCGCGGCCTTCGCGGCGCTGTAAGCCGCTTCACCGGGGTTACTGCAGCGGGTGCCGGTCGTGGAGCTGATGTTGACGATGCGCCCGTATCGGCGCGCCCGCATGCCGGGCAGAACAGCCCGAGTCAGCAGAAAAGCCGTGGTGAGATTGCGCGCCAGTGTCAGGTTCCAGGTGTGCAGGTCCATGATCGCCAGCTCGGAAAAGCACTCCGGACTGCCTTGCATGGCCATGCCCGCGTTGTTCACCAGAATATCGACCTGCCCCCAGACGGACTCTGCCCACACCATGAACTCACGCACCTGGTTTTCATCGGTAAGATCGATGGCCCGCCCTTCGACTTCGAACCCTTCGGCACGCAATTCCGCGACGCGCTCAAGGATGCGTGCACTGCTCGCGGTGATGATCAATCGGGCGCCGGCGGCGCCCAGCCTGCGCGCGATCGCCATGCCGATGCCGATCTCACTGCCAACCCCACTGATGAGTGCCACAGGGTTCTGTCCAGTTGCGTTTGGCATGGTGCCTCCAGAGGGGGGGGGGAAGTGATTGCCAGGTGTCGGAGCGCTATATAAACATCCTGATCAACGCCCGAACAGCGCCGTCATTCCCAACAAGCGCTTTTGCCGCCAAGCCGGTGCGCTGGTAGGGAAAAGCACCTCGTCTGGCCGGAAGCGGGCGAGACCGCAGGCCGCGGCGATGCGCTGGCGTTGCTGGCCGCGGACAAGGGCTTGCTGAAAGCAGTGTTCGCTATGGGCCAATCCCAGCATATAACGAGTCCCCACTTGAAAGTGTCCGCCGTTGGCTTGCCACCATCGTTCGATTGCCTGCGGATCGGGCCAGGGCAGGTTTTCATCGGGGTCCATGGCGACATTGGGATCGTCAGGGTTGTCGTTCGGGCCTGCATCGAAATCCGGCAGGGCCTGCAATTCCAGATCAAGCAACGCCAGGTCAGCGCCGCTGATCAGGCTGAAGGCTTCACCGGCGACGCGGGCATAGGGCGGGTCGCTCATCTGCTGGATCAACCAGGGCACGCTGACCGGATCGCCCAGCAATCCAAGGGCCTGGAGGCCGATGCGCCGATCCCGGGGATCCTGTACCAACTGCCGTATCCAGGCGATGCTGGATTCGCGTTCTTGCCAAGCCAGCAGTACGCAGAGCGCGCGGTACTGGAACTCGCCCGGTTGCTCGGCGAATGAGCGTAGAGGCTCCAACGCCTGCTGGTCGCCCATTTGGACAGTGGCCCAATTGGCCCAGAAGCGCGTGGCGGCGTCCTCATGCTGGCGGTGGGCACGAATCGTCGGGAACAGGTCACGCCGGCGCAATTCGCCAACCGTGCGGGCGGCACGTGCCAGCACGCTCGGGTCGGCATCGGAAAGTCCGGCCAGCAGGGCGGGGCCGGGGTCGCGGCGATGCATGCCGCAGGCCGCAAGGCCGAGACGGCGAAACAGCGGCTCGGGGGAGGCGAGCATACGTTCTATCCACGGAGACACCCGTTCCCAGTCGAGCCAGCCCAGGGCCATCAGGTAACCGCGCTCCGTTTCCAAGGCACTGCGCAACTGCTCGCTGAGCCGCGACAGCACTTTGCCGTTGGCCGCCTCGAAAGCCAGCACCACGCTGGCGAACATCTCGCCGATGGCGTGTGGGCCGAGTTGGCCCAGCAGCGTTTCCAGCCCCGCTGGGCCGGCGATACGCAGGCCATCGAGATGGGCGTCGATGCGGTTGTCGAGCGTGCCGAGGTGGTCCAGATCGTAGTGTGGCGCACGTACGGCATAGTCCCTTAGGACCGCGAGGAAACTGGCCTCTTCGGTGTGTTGGTCGAGAATCGGTGACAAACTTTCCATGTATTTCTCTGCATTCGTCTCAAGGACTGGGTATGCGTGTCCAATTCGCTCCGTCAAAAGCGGCAAGGTGTCGTTCACCGGATGACCATAGGCACTGCTCATTCGCGTCGAGGTATCTGAAGGTCTGATCACCGGGAAGTCCTGTCTCGACCTTCTCCAGCTTGTCGCCTTGTAGCGTATAGAGGGCTTTGGTGGTTGACAGCCAGAGTTGATCATTGAACCAGGCCATGTCCCAGAAGGTATCTTCAGTGAGTTCATGCTCAACGAGCTCCCAGCGGTCGAGACGACCTCGCATGACGATGCCCAACTGGCCGGAGATGTAAACCACGCCATCGGGCGCGCAGAGAACGTTTTCCAGAATGATGTTGGTCGGGCTTTCGCTGCGCTGCCAGGTACCCTGCCAGCGGTACCAGATTTCGCCCTGGTTACCGGTGGCATAGATTTCATCTTCATTAAAACCGTCGATGGACTCGAAGCCACTGAGGCTGTCGGCGGTCGGGTCTTCGACCACCCCTTTGTCGCAGCGCTGCCAGACTCTGTCCTTTCGAACATAGACTTGGCGGCCGAAGCCGGTGGCGTAGACATTTGCACCGATAGGGCGGATGTCGCGCAGCAAGCCGTGCTTGCTGGGTTTTTCCGCGACCATATCCTCATAGGCTTGCCCGTCAGGCGCAGCGCGATGAACGCGACCATCGGCACACAGCGTCAGGATTTCGGGAGGTGCGCCGCGAACAGCGCAGATACCGGCGCAGATCCCTTGAACATAATAGTTGTCCCATCCTCCGGTCCATCGAAAAACGCGGGTGCCGGGCTCGCGTTTGGAGTAGGCGAGTACATAGACGCGGTTTTTATCAAAGACCGCTACTCGGCTCAGCGTCCAATCCAATGTTTGAGTCATGTCGTCCCTGCTCCAATTGAGCTACCAAGCACTGATAGTGACCTCTGGGATCATTTCGTGGGCCAGCTCTTTCTGATTGTCTTGAAGGTTGGGTGGGTGAGTCCTCACTGGGGTTTTGTCCCTGACTCCCACCGTATTCTTGTGGTAAGCGTCTAGCTGCGCTTCCAGGCATTTCTTTGAGCATTTCGATTTCGGAAAGGTTTGCTGGAGCGCCCGCACGCCCGCTCCACGGGATTGGCCATAGTTCCAGGCGTAATCCTTTTGAGCGGGCGGCGCGCGCTCTATCGCGGCCTGTTCCAGCTTGCCTTGGGCTGCATGCATGAAGCCATGATCCCCTTCATAACGTCCGCTTCCGTCCTGAGGGCATTGCACGCAAATGCACGGTGCGTCTTTTTCGTCGTAGTTGGGGAATTGAGGAAGCGGCGTCTGGCGATTCGTGCCTGGCACTGTAAAACTGTGGGCTTCAACGAGATGGTGGCCAGTTTCGCCAGGACAACAGGCTACTTCACTGTTCTGCGCCTTGGAGTCCGCCTGTTTCTTGGAGACCAGCAAACACTTTTTTGCGGCCGTACAGGCCTTGTCGCCACACCGTTCGGCTTTGGTCTTCAACTCCCCACATGCCTTGTTTTTCCTGGCGACTTCTTTCTTGCAACGCTCCACGGGCGCCGTCGCAGAGGCGTCGGTATAAGCCCATGGAGGCGTATTTCCGGGTTTGGACGCATGGTTGTGAGTCATCAAGTCTAAATGCCTGACGACATTTTCCCCTTCGAACTTCACGTCCATCGACCAGGCAATGAAGTACACCTTTCCCTTGATCTTGCTGGTCACCACGCCTTTCTTCGGCGCATTCCCGGCTTCATCTCCCGTACTGGTCTTGAAACAACTCTTGTCTTTGAGCATCACCTCTTTGCCGGTGATTTTGACCGTTCGTGTCCCCCTGGTCGTATCCTTCGCCATGCCGGTATTGGGGTAGGGGATCGGTACCCCCAGTGGGGTGGGCGGAGCCTGGGGCGGGGTGAAGCAGACATCCGGGAAGCAGGCGATCGACTTGCCCGCTGCCGACTTGCAGGAGACTTCCATATTGTTGGCGTAGACTTCATTCGCCATCAGGCAGCCCTCACAGTCTGATAACTGAGCAGCGCGACGGCACGCTCGCCGGCGTCGTTGCCAAGATGGCAGAAGATATTCGGACCTTCGCCGTAGCCCTTGCGACTGGCGGCCAACGCCACGGCGAGCATGGCCGGGCCGATGGCGGCGCCGACTTCGCCGATGCAGTCGGCCGGATGCCAGAGATGGAAGAACTCCTTGCGCACGCGCAGGGTCCGGCTGAGGGCCAGCGAGGCTTCCTTGAAGTAGTACTGCTCGCCGGAGATGTCGGTGAGCCGATAATCCATTTGCTCCAACCCACAGCCGGCTTCGCCAAGGGCTGCCCGTACAGCTTGTGTCAGGCCTTCGGCGCGCAAGGGAATGTCTTCGGCCTCCACGGTGGCCTTCTCCATACCGAACCCCAGGCCGATGCAAGCCAGTTGCGGCGTTGCGCTGGCCACCGGAGCAGCCAGTACCACAGCCGCAGCCCCTTCGCCGGGAATAAAACCGTTGGAGTTCTCGCTGGTAAGCAGGCGCTCGCGCTCTTCGAAGGCGGCCAGGGTCGGTCCGCAAAGGAAGGAGTCGACGCCGGCGACCAACACGTGGCGATGGCCGCCTTGATAGATCAGCGTGCGTGCATTCAGCAGGGCCACGGCGGCGCTGACCCGGCCGCGGGCGATGATGGTGGAATCCGGGTGAAAGCGCAGGCCCAGTTCCGCTTCGATGTCCTGCAACAGTCTTCTATCGAGGCCATCCAGACGGCCGGGGCGCTCGGCTTCAGCCACGCCCAGCAGCAGCGGGGTCTTTTCCGGGTCAACCCCGGGGGTGCTCTGTAACGCCTCGGCGATGGCGCGGGCGGCCATCTTGAGCAACTTGATGCGGCCGCGCCAGGGCTGCTCCAGAGGTACGCTGGCGGCAATCAACCACTCGCCACCTTGGTCGATGAAGCGGGTTTCCTGGAAATTGTCGATGGCGCAGCGGATCGCCGCGCAGCTTGCGGGTGCAGTGAGGCCGACAGCGCTGACCATGCCGGAGCCGATGATACAGAGCGCGGTCACCAGTCCGTCTCCTCGGGCGCCTGCTTGGCTTTTACCAGGGAGGACAGCGACGGGTAGTAATCCTTGCCCAGTTCACGGGCGCGCCACCAGCCCGTGGACATCGTGCCGACCAGCACCTGGGCGATCTCGAACAGGTTGCGCTGCAGGGGACGGGACACTCGCCAGGTCAGTTGCACCTGGCGTGCGTCCGTGTCGATCAGCAGGGTATCGATCACCGCCTGCACAGTCTCATGGCCGCCTTTTTTCAGGAAGAAAGTCACTGGCACGTCCATTTCGGGGATGCGAAAGCTCGCGTGCTCCCGGGGCGTGAGGTTGAGCAGCAGCACGTCCTCGCCGCCACGCGGGTAAGGAATCTGCTGGTCGTCGGGGGCCGCCTGGAAGTAGCGACGGTCGAAATCCTGCGGCAGAAACGGAAAGCAGTCGGCCAACCAGGCTTCGTCGTAAGTACCGGCAAACCGGACGCGTTGCGGCCAACTACGGCCAATGGGACCGAGCGCCATGGGGCGAAAGTCGCCGGAGGGGCTGTCGATCGGCTTGCCCAGCTCCTCGGTATTGGGCATTGGCTTGCCGGCGATTTGCGCACTGTCGATGCTGCCTGGAAACCAACCGCAACCACTCGGATTGTCCGGATACCCATGCAGCATGTCCGGCTTGTTGGCCATGGGATGGGAGCCTCCGTAGGCCTGGGCATAAGAGATGTCCTGCTCGGTAAAGGGCTGCGGCAAACCGGGAGAAACACCCAATAGCCCCGGTTGCCATCGGCGGGGCCCGAGGACGGAAAAGGCCTTGCTCATCTGACCGACGCGAATGCCTGCGGCCAGTTGCGTCACGGGCCGCCCGCCTGGGGCATAGGCCTTGCCGCGTACCAGCACATCGCAGAATGGCTTGATCGGGGCGAAGTCCATTTCCTGCAGTGGGGCACTGAGGCCAGGTTCGCCGACGAATGCATCGGCCATCAACAACGGTTGCTGGGTGTCGGCGAGGGTTGCCGCCCGACCGTCCAGGGGCAAATTGAACGTGCCTTTGGCCACGATCACCAGGGATTCGCGGCCATCGGGCTCCATGCCCTGGGTGTAGGCAGCAAGCAGCTTGCTGGCGTTGAGCAGCTCCATGAGTCGACTACCTGTCTAGTTGATCTGCACCGAACCGCCCTTGATGCGGTTCACGCCGGATGATCGGCTTGAGAGGTAGGTCCCACGGATCAGCACCTTGCCTTCGCGGGTGAGGGTAATGCTGGCCTTGCCGCAGCGCAGGACGATTTCTCGCTCCGCGGTGAACTCCAAGCGTTCGCCGTCCAGGTGGGCGACGGCCGGCGTCGAGGTTTGCGGCAGGCGCTGGATGCGGCCGATCACCAGCGGCCGGGTCAGGTCGCCGGCCTCGAACATCAGCGCGACCTGGGCCCCGATATCCTCGCGACTGAGGGGGGTGGTGGTACGCGCGGGGAGGCCGCCGTCAGCAGGGCAGCCGGGAAACGCCACGACCGGGGCGTCCGCCTTGGGCACATCCAGCAGCAGGCCAATCACGACGCCATCCACGCGGGCCGGCGTGGCAGTGGAAGAGGGCAGGTAGTATTCGACAGTCATCACGCACGCTCCATGGCTAGTTCTGCAGAATCTTCTGGCCTTTGACGACCACGTTCTTGTTGGCCTTGATCTTGATCGCGCCGGAGCCGTCGATGGTGATGTTCTTGCCGCTGATCATGATGGTGCCGTCCTTCTTCATGGTGATGCTGGCGTCGCCCGTCGTCAGGCTGATGGAATCGCCAGCGGTGAGGGCAAAGTGCTTGCCGACGTCCAGGCTGTCGTTCTGATTGATGCTGGTATTGCGGTTCTGGGCAACGTCGCGGGACTCGTTCTGGCCGATCTGGGTACTCTGGTTGCCGTTGATCTCGATGCCTTCGTTGCCCTGGACCGTTTCGTTACGGTTGCCGCTGATGCCGATGGTCTCGTTGCCACCCACGTCCTCGGTCCGGTTGCTGGCAATGCTGATTTTTTCGTTGGCGCCGACTTTTTCCGTGCGGTCGGCACCGATGGTGATGGTCTCGTTGCTGCCCACCTTCTCGGTGCGATTGGCGCCAATGGTGATTTTCTCGTCGCTGCCGACATCCTCGGTGCGGTTCACACCAATGGAGATGGTTTCGTTATTGCCGACCTTTTCCTTGCGATCCACACCAATGGTGATGGTTTCGTTGTTATCGACGGTTTCGGTGCGATCGTGTTTGACGTGCACGGTCTCGTCGTTGTCGATGGTCTTGCGGCGGTCATGGCCAACCCAGTGGGTCTCGTCGTTCTCGACCTCGATGTCCTGGTTTTTCTCGGCGTGGATAAACAGCTGCTCGGCGCCTTTCTTGTCCTCCATGCGGATTTCATTGAAGTTGGCCGGCGAGCCGCCCTTGCTTGAACGACTTTTCACCCCGCTCTGGGTGGCATTGGCGGGCAGCCCATAGGGCACGGTCTGTTCGGCGTTGTAGACGCGGCCGGTGATGATCGGCCGATCCGGATCGCCTTCGAGGAAACTGACGATCACTTCCTGACCGATCCGCGGGAGCTGCACGGATCCCCAGTTCTTGCCGGCCCAGGCCTGTGAGACGCGAATCCAGCAGGAGCTGTTTTCATTGGACTGGTCATGGCGGTCCCAATGGAAATGCACTTTGACCCGGCCATACTGGTCGGTCCAGATCTCCTCGCCACTGGGGCCCACCACCACGGCGGTCTGCGGTCCGCGGACGATGGGCATCGGCGTGAGGGGCAGAGGACGGAAGGCCTGGTTGGCATCCATGCAGTCCAGCTCGCTGACGAACTGTTCGGCGACGTCCGACTGCCCGCTTTCATAGGCATCCTGACGAATCTGATAACGGGCGGCCACCACCAGATACTCACGGTTCTGGTCCGCACGGTCATATCCCGTCAGCGAGAACACATGACCGCAACCGATGCCGCGGGCGCGTCCGCGCAACTGCACACGCTCGAACTGACTGTGAATGGCTTCGATGCGAGTACGCGCATAGTGATCGCCATCGTTGCTCTGGACGTATTCACCGGGGTAGTCGTAGAGCGGGTAGTCGGCGTTGGTGTGGTTGCGCGGTACGCTGGAGCGCACCTCGAGGCTGGCGCGCGGGCGCAGGAAGTCGTAGTCGTTCAGCGCCAGCGAGCCGGGTTGGACTTCCCGTGCCAGTTGCCAGTCGTAGAAATGATCGCGCTCACGCATTTGCCGATCGGGCGGGTAGAAGGGCACCGAGGCATAGTCCGCCGCCGTGGAGTGGGCACCATAGGCATCGGCCAGCACCAGCACATGACGGCTTTTTTCATGGCGAAAGTAGTAATAGATGCCTTCCTGCTCCATCAGTCGACTGACGAAGTCGAAGCTGGTTTCACGGTACTGCACGCAATATTCCCACTCGCGGTAGCTGCCGCTCAGGCTGTCTTCGAAATCGGAGAAGCCGAGGTCACGGAACACCTGCTTGATGATGTCCGGCACTGTCTTGTTCTGGAAAATCCGGCAGTCGGAGGTGCGCGTGAGCAGCCAGAACCAGGGCCGCAGGCTGACGCGGTAACCGGCGAACTGGCCGTGCCCGGTCAACTGCCGGCAACTGCAGACGATGCCGTGGAAATAGCGCTTTGCGCCGTCGTACAGCTCCAGGGTCAGACCCATCGGCTTGCCCAGCAACTGGTCGAACGTGATCGCCCGGTCTTCGGAGGTGAGGTCCAATTCGTAGTGGAACAACCGTCCCAGCTCTTCGCTACCGTCCATGCTTTGCAGCAACAGGACATCGCCACCGAGGGGACTGTCGACCTGCACCAAACGGTTGTTTTGCGTGATTGCCATGAGCGGCTTCCTTGGCTCGGGTACGGGCGTCAGTTGGCCGTCGTAAGAAAGGTGGCGCCGTAGGCAAGGGCGCCGCCAAAGGGAACATGAAGGGAAATCAAGCTCAACGTTTGCTGCACATCCACCACAGAGGTGATCTCCTTATCGGTCTTGCGGTCTTCAATTAGCGTGAACGTACGAGCAGAACTGGGACGTGCGGATTGACGTTTGCAGGGAGCCATTTTATGGCACCTCTGACCCACCAGAAACGTTCCAACATACCCCTGATGGGGCGGATACTGAGGTCAAGATAGGTGAGTGAAAGGCCGTTTGCTTAGTTTTATTAGCTATACATTCGATTCCAAATAAGAATAAACAATGAAATGGAGATGAGCCTGTCGATAAGTAGGAGGCACTCAGCCATCAAGCCGTTTCTGACAAGAATGTCAGGAAGCGGTCAGCCTCCAGACACCTTCGCTGTCTAGACTCATTGAGTTGCCCCGCTGCTGCAGAGGAGTCACCTGATGCGTTTGCTCATTGTCGAGGACGAAGAAAAAACCTCCTCCTACGTCCATCGTGGCTTGACCGAGCTTGGCTATATTGTCGACGTCGCGACCAATGGCATCGATGGGCTGCATTACGCGCTGGAATGGGACTACGACGTGGTAATCCTGGATGTGATGCTGCCGGGCAAGGACGGCTATGACGTGCTGCAAGGACTGCGCCTGCAAAAGAAAACCCCGGTCATCATGTTGTCGGCCAGGGGGACGGTGGATGATCGCATTCGCGGCCTGCGCGAGGGTGCCGATGATTACCTGGGCAAACCTTTTTCATTTGCCGAGCTCGTCGCGCGCGTCCAGGCCTTGATCCGTCGCCGCACAGGTGACACGGCCGACCTGACGCATCTGCGCATCGACGACCTGGAGGTCGATCTGCAAGCGCGCAAAGTGACCCGGGGAGGGCTGCGGCTGGACCTGACGGCCAAGGAGTTCTGTCTGTTGAGCCTGTTGGCGCGGCACCAGGGCGAGATCCTTTCCAAACTGATGATTGCCGAGCAGGTCTGGGACATGAATTTCGACAGTGACGCCAACGTGGTCGAGGTCGCGATCAAGCGGGTCCGCGCCAAGGTGGATGCCCCGTATCCGCGCAAGCTGCTGCATACCGTTCGCGGCATGGGGTATGTATTGGAAAGCCGAGAGGTAGATGGCAGGCAAAGTGGTACGCCTTGATGAAACGTTCGATTGCCAAGCGGCTCGCCCTGATGTTCGCCCTCGCTGTCCTGCTGATCATGTCGATCAGCGCGACGCTGTTGCGCTGTTCCTTGAAGCAATCGCTCGATGAGCAGATGCAGAACGAGTTGATCCTGCGCCATTCCGTGCTCGACCCGGTGCTGGCGAAATACGATTCGCCGACGTTCTGGGTCGGCTTGCGCCAGAAGCTCGACGGCCTGACGCCCGCGGATGAACGGGTTCGTTATTGGATCCTGGTTGATGACCCGGCCTTCAGTTATGGCGGGGCGATGCCAGACGGCCAGGATTGGTCGACGCGCTCCGATGGGCTTTTTACCCTCGATCTCCCTGAGCGCGAGCGTCCCATGATGGTGTTGCTCAAGACCATTGCGGCCATGGCCGACCGTCCGGAACTGCGCTTTATCGTGGGGCTGGATTCAACGCCCTTCAGGAAGACCCTGGACCACTTCACCAAAATACTGATCCTGACCTCGGCGTTGGGCATCGGGCTGGTTGCACTGCTCGGTTACTGGATCGCGCGCTTCGGCCTGGGGCCGGTGAGGCGCTTGAGCCGTCAAGCCAATAGCCTGCCGCCGGGGGATTCGAAACAGCGACTGGACACCGAGGCGCTGCCGGGCGAATTGCAGGAACTGGCGGTGTCGTTCAACGGCGCCCTGGCTCGCCAGGAAGCGGCCTGGTGCCAACTCGAAGGGTTCAATGCCAATGTCGCCCATGAACTGCGAACGCCCTTGACCAACCTGATCGGACAGACCCAGGTGGCATTGGCCCATGGGCGTGAGGTGAGCGAGCTTCAGGACTTGCTGCAGTCGAACCTCGAAGAGCTGGAGCGGATGGGCACCATCGTCAACGACATGCTGTTTCTGGCCGGCGCCGAGAGCGGCCAACGGGCAACCGAGCTCAGCGATGTCTCGCTTTATGAAGAGGCGGCGAAGACGGTGGAGTATCTGGAGCCGGTATTGCACGACAAACAGCTGAGCGTGGTGATCCAGGGCGACATGCGCGTGTGCATCGACCGACGCCTTTTTCACCGTTCCCTGGCCAATCTGCTACAGAACGCGGCGCGGTACGCGGTGCCGACCAGCACTGTCACGGTAAGCCTGGTCAACCACGGCATGCAGGTCGAGGTGAGCGTTTCCAATGCCGGCGAGCCTATCGACACCGTGCACCTGGAGCGTTTGTTCGAGCGTTTCTACCGCGCCGACGCCGCCCGGGCGCGAAGCGATGCGCACCATGGCCTGGGCCTTTCCATCGTGCGTGCGGTAGCGTCCATGCACGGTGGGCGCGTGTTCGCCCACAGCGAGAATGGGCTCAACACCTTCGGATTTTCCTTGATGAACCAGGCGGCGTCTTAGTCGTCGCCCCGCGAGTAAAACCCGCCCGCGTTTGACATCTTCCCGTCAGCCAGCAGTCACCTTGACGTCAGTCGCCCCCGCCTAGAGTGCTACGACCATCCCAACGAGGACAGTGTCGTGGAGTCCACTATGAAAACTCAAAACCTGTCGATTGCCGGCCTGCTGGTCGTCATCGCCCTGAGCGGTTCGCCACTGCTCGCCAAAGAACAAACGCAAGTCCCGGCCTACGAATATGGCATGCCGCTGGACATCGCCAAGGTCATCCGTATCGAGGCACCGACATCGCCGATGTGCGAGGTCGTGCAAGCGAAGATGACCTACTTGAATACCCAAGGGGCAAAGAAACACGTCAGCTTTCTGCAGTTGGCCGAGGCGTGCTCGAAACAGTGACCGTCCGGCGATGCCGGTTCATTCTTCAGACAGGGACCATCACCATGTGGAATAGCACAACAACACCCGTCATTGGCCGTATGAGCACCATGAGCCGGCTTGGGAGACTGGCGAAAAACCTTGCCGCTGGCGTCGCGCTGCTCAGTGCGGTGAGTATCGAGGCGTCCACGCGTATTGCACCGAAACCAGACTGGTCGACCGGCGACATACCGTCCCAGAAAGGTCGGATTGTCCTGATTACCGGTGGCACCAGCGGCATGGGCTACGAGGATGCGCTGGCCTTGGCGCGCGCCGGCGCCGAAGTCATCATCGCCGCGCGCAACCCCGAGCGTGGCGCACAGGCCATTGCGCGTATTCGCCAGTCGGTGCCCGACGCCAAGGTGCAGTTCGAGGCCGTGGACCTGGCCGATCTTTCATCGGTGCGCGGCCTGGCCCAGCGGCTCAATCAGCGACTGCCGCGCCTCGACGTGCTGATCAACAACGCCGCCGTCATGGCGCCTCCCGAGCGGGGGACTTCCGCTGATGGCTTTGAACTTCAACTGGCCACCAACTACCTGGGGCACTTCGCGCTGACCGGCCTGTTGGTGCCGCTCTTGCGTCAAAGCGAGGATGCCCGGGTAGTGAGCCTGTCGAGCATTGCCGCAGCGCGCGGCGCGATGAACCTCGATGACCTTCAGAGCGAGCAGAAATACGACCCCTACGCGGCCTACGCCCAATCGAAACTGGCCGTGCTGCACTGGGCCTTTGCCTTGCAGCGGCGCAGTGACGCCGAAAACTGGGGCATTCGCAGCATCGCGGCGCACCCCGGCGTTGCCGTTACCGAGTTGGTCGAACGGGGGCCGGGCCTCGACAGCGAGTTCGGTCGGCGCTGGGCAAAGGACCGCGACGCGTACCACTCAGCGGCACAAGGGGCGTTGCCCACGTTGTATGCCGCCACGGCTGCCCAAGCCGCAGGCGGGGCTTATTACGGCCCGACCGGTGACGGAGAAAGGCGCGGTCCGCTGGGGTTCGCCAAGACCCCGCCTGCCGCGAGCGCGGAGGCGGACGCCGAGCGGCTCTGGGCTGTCTCCGAGCGCCTGACCGGCGTGACCTATCGCTGATGCGCCCCTGGGCGCGGGCGTCCGTCCCGCGCTTGACCTTTGCCTTATTGCCGTCTCCCCGGAGTCCCTATGAGTACGTCTTCCTATGTGCACCGGCTGAGCCTCGCCCTGAACGCCCGCGACGGCGAGTTGCGTCCGGCGCTGTGCGGGTTCCTGCTGTTTCTTTGCCTCTTCACCGGTTACTTCATGCTGCGTCCGATCCGTGAGTCGATGGGCATCGCAGCCGGGGTGGAAAATTTGCAATGGCTGTTTACCGCGACCTTCCTGGTCATGCTGGCGGCCGTGCCGTTATTCGCCTGGCTCAGCGCCCGAGTGCCGCGCCTGCGCCTGATCGATTGGGTGTACGGCTTCTTTGGCTTCAACCTGCTGATGTTCGTCGAGCTGTTCCAGTTCCAGCCCGACAGTATCTGGCTGGCCCGGGTCTTTTACGTCTGGATCTCGGTCTATAACCTGTTCGTCGTCTCCGTGGCCTGGAGCCTGATGGCGGATGTATTCGACAGCGAGCAGGCCAAGCGTCTGTTTGCCTTCATCGCCGCCGGGGCCAGCGTTGGCGGCCTGCTGGGGCCGACCCTGAGCGCGCTGCTCATTGGTCCCTTTGGCGCCTCGGGGTTGATGTTGCTGGCGGCCTTGTTGCTGGGTGCCACGCTGGTGTTGAAACGAGCGTTGATGGGTTGGCGCGAAAAGGGCGGGGCTGGCCGTCACGGCGCCGCGCCGACGCAAAGCCCCCGGCAGCCACTGCAGGGCAATCCGTTCAGCGGTTTTACGGCGGTGCTCAGGTCGTCTTACCTGTTGGGAATTGCCGGGTTTGTCGTGCTGTTGGCGACGGTCAGCACCTTTCTCTACTTCGAGCAGGCGCGCCTGGTGGCCGAGCTCTATCCGGATCGCGCGGCGCAAGTGCGGATCTTCGGCACTATCGACCTCATCGTGCAGGCCGGTGCGTTGCTGTCCCAGCTGTTCATCACCGGCCGTATCGCGCCGAGGCTGGGGGTGCGTGCCTTGCTGGCCATCGTGCCGCTGCTCATGTGCATCGGCTTCCTCGGCCTGGCGTTGGCGCCGGGGTTCGCTCTGCTGGCAGCGCTGATGATCGTGCGACGGATCGGCGAGTACGCGTTCGTCCGGCCGGGTAGGGAAATGCTGTTCGCCCCCTTGGATGCCGAGAGCAAATACAAGGCCAAGAACTTCATCGATACCGTGGTCTATCGCGCGGGTGACGCCCTGAGCGGCTGGGCCAAGAGCCTGCTCGACCTGTTAGGGCAGGGCGCCGGTCCGGCCGCGATGATTGGCGCCTGTTGCGCGTTGCTGTGGGGGTACTTGGGCTGGCATTTGGGGCGGCGGGCGGACAATGCCGCGTCCCGGGAGCTGCGCTTGGCGGCCATCGCGGCCAGGGCATGAAGACCGTGCCCACCAAGATCAAACCTACTTTATTGTCCGGCGCATCGTTGCGGCGAGTGAAAGGTGATGCGGATGAGTCTGAAAAACAAGGTACTGGCGGTCGGTGCGGTGATTGCCTTCTTGGCATTCTCCAGCGTGTTTGCGGGCAAAGAAAACGCCTTGGTCGGGACATGGCGCATGGTCAGCGCAACCGTTGAGAGTCAGGGCAGCCGATCAGAGGCTTATGGTCCCAATCCCCATGGCTGGCTCGTGTTCACGCCAGAGCTGACGTTTGTCGAAGTACTCACTGATCCGCGCGTGCCGGTGTTTCGATCCAATGCGCGTGGCGAAGGCACCGATGAGGAGAACCGGGCCGCAATGGCGGGGAGCATCGGTTTCTTCGGGCGATACACCGTCGACCAGAACGGTGAGTTCACGGGCAATACTGTCCAAGGCTCTACGTTCCCGAACTGGGTGGGCGCTGTGCGTACCCGGGACGACTTGCAGTTGAAGGTCGACGGTGACCAGATGGTGGAGGATTTTCGCCGCCCGGATGGGGCGAAGGTTCACATCGTCTGGGAGCGTGTGAAGTGATGTGCCCGAGGGCATTCGGGCACATCTGCCATCGCAGGCACCGAAGCCCGGGGCACTGCGAGAAAAGGGTGTCTAGGTACGCAAAGCACTTTCAGGCGATTCGCCAAACCCAACGATCGCCTTGGTTTCCAGGTATTCCTCAAGGCCGAAGACGCCGTACTCACGGCCATTGCCCGAGCGCTTGTAGCCCCCGAATGGCGCCATGGGGTTCCAGGCCGGGTAGTTCAGGAGCACTTGCCCCGCGCGAATTCGAGAAGCCACCGCGCGCGCCAATTCAAGATCCTGCGATTGAACATGAGCACCAAGCCCATAGACCGTGTCGTTGGCGATAGCGACTGCCTCGTCGATGGTTTCGTAGGCAATAATGCACAGCACCGGCCCGAAGATTTCTTCCTGGGCGATCCGCATGGCGTTATCCACCTCGGAAAAAACAGTCGGGCGGGTGTAGAAGCCTTTTTCAAACCCCGGCACGCGTCCGAGCCCGCCGCAGAGCAGTTTTGCGCCCTCATGCAGTCCGGTCTCGATCATGGCTTGCACGCGATTGAACTGGGCTTCATTGGCGATGGGGCCCAGTACCGTTTCCGGTGATTGCGGGTCACCCACGATGATCCCGTTGGCGGTGGCGGCCGCCAGCGCTTCGACCTCCGCCAGTCGGTCCTTGGGCACGATCATCCGGGTGGGGGCGCTGCAGGATTGTCCGACGTTGCGCAACGCCGTCATCACGCCCAATGGGACGGCTTTGGCAAAGTCGGCGTCGGGCAGCAGGATGTTCGGGGATTTGCCGCCCAGTTCCTGGCCGACCCGTTTCGCCGTCGCGGCGGCCGCCTGGGCCACCAGCGCCCCTGCGCGATTCGAGCCGGTAATCGAGATCATGTCGATATCGGGATGTGCGGCCATCGCAGCCCCGACGACATGGCCGCTGCCGTTCACCAGGTTGAAGACACCCGGTGGAACGCCCGCGTCATGGACCACTTGCGCAAACAGCAGGGCACTCAGCGGCGACAGTTCACTGGGCTTGAGGACCACCGTGCAGCCGGCCGCCAGCGCCGCGGCGACTTTTGCGGTGATTTGATAAAGCGGCCAGTTCCACGGGGTGATGAGGCCGCAGACGCCGATGGGTTCGCGTTGGATCGCGGTCCCGTTCTCGACGGTCTGGAAACGATAGGTGGACAGCAGGTCGCGGGCGACCCGGACGTGCTCGGCTGCCAGGGGCACTTGCATTGCCCGTGCAGAACCGATGGCTGCGCCCATTTCCAGGGAGATCGCCTGGGCAAACTCTTCTTTGCGCTCAAGGATAAGCTCATGGAGCTTGCCCAGCACCTGCGCACGCGCCGCCGTGGAAGTGACAGACCAACCGGCAAACGCGGCACGCGCCGCCGCGACCGCCCGATCGACATCCTCGGCAGACCCGCTGGCGACCTGGGCGACGACCTCTTCGGTCGCCGGATTGACCACCGGCAAACTGGCCGGGCTGACCGGCGCACACCAACCGCCATTGATATAAAACAGCTGGGCGGTTTGCGGATCAACGCTGTAGCTATTCGAAGATTGAGTAGTCATCCAAGGTGTTCCTTTAGAGCGGTATGTCGAGCCTGCTCAATAAGCTAACAAAGCAGCCCAGACAAAAGATGCCGTTGTTCAAGTGCGCAAAGGAGAATCTGCCGTATCTGCCGGGCTAACTTGGCATTACCCCGGGGCGAGGGCCATCGCTTCGATTTCGATCAGGTAGCCATGATGCAAGGCCGGCACGGGCACTACCGCTCGCGCTGGCCGATGCTCGCCCAGGTAACGGGCGTAGATTCGATCGAACGCAGGCCAGTGTTCGATACCTGCGACATAGACCGTGACCTTCAGCAGGTCGCGCGTGTTCCGGCCCGCCGCGCTGAGGATCGCCACCAGGTTATCGAGGGCGATGGCGGCCTGGACCTCAAAGGGTTGCTCGGCACTGTGGACGCCATCGGCGCGTATGGGCAGTTGCCCGGACACATACAGAACGCCCTGGTGCACGACCGCCTGGGCGTAATGTCCACCCGGCGCCGCGGCGTTGGCCGTGCTGATCAACTGGATCGAACCTGCTTGATTACCAGCCATGCAAGCGACTCCAGGTGTGCACGCCACCCTCGGCGTCAACCGCGTGATAGTCCGGGAATTGCGCGCCTGTGGCACAGGCATGGTTGGGCAAGATGCGCAGGCGGCTACCGATGGGAAAGCGCGCGGTGATGTCGACACCCTCAGCCATTTCAAGCGAGACAATGCCGTGCTCCTGATTGGCTCCCGTGAGCAACGCGCCCTCGATCCAATCGCCGGCGTCGGTGCAAACCTGGCCATAACCAAAGTCCCGCTGTTGGCGCTGCGTGCCGCGGTCACGGCTCATGGCCATCCAACCGGCGTCGGTGATGATCCAGCCTTTGTCTTTCTGATGACCGATGACGGTGGTCAGCACGCTCAGCGCCAACTCGTCGGCCTGGCAGATACCGATGTTGTGCATCACCAGATCGAAGAACACATAGACACCGGCGCGCACTTCAGTGACGCCTTCCAGGTTCAGTGCCGACAAGGCCGTAGGCGTCGAGCCGATGCTGACCTCCGGGCAGGCGAACCCGGCTTCGCGCAGTCGTTGGGCCGCTTTGACGCAAAGAGCGCGTTCCTGTTCGGCCAGGGCTTGTAGCGCTTCAGGGGTGTCGAGTTCATAGCTTGAGCCGGCATGGGTCATCACCCCGCGAAGCGGCATGCCACCCTCGCTGAGTATCCGTGCGACTTCAAGGAGTGAATCGTCTTCGAAGTGCAGGCCGGATCGATGGCCGTCGCAGTCGATCTCGATCCAGACGTCGAAACGTTCGTGGTGTTGCTGGCCAAAGGCGACGATGGCCTGGGCAGCGGCAAGGCTATCCGTGAGGAGGCTCAACTGGCAGCCTTGGCGCCGCAGCAGCAAGGCCTGGGGCAGCTTGCCTGGCGTGATGGCGACGGCATAGAAAACGTCACGAATGCCTTCAGCGAAACAGAACTGGGCTTCCTTCAAGGTCGAAACCGTGACGCCGCTGGCACCCGCGGTGAGCTGCGCCTGGATCACGGGGAGGCATTTACTGGTTTTGATATGCGGGCGCAGACGCACCCCCAAGGCATCCATGCGTTGTTGCATGCGCTGGATATTGCGCTGCATGCGCGGCATATCCACGAGCGCGGCGGGGGTATCGAGGGCGGTAAGAGAGGCTGACATAAGGAGGACTCGAATGGCTGGGTACAGGGCCCACTCTACAAAGCCGTCGTGAAGGTGTGCTTCAATGAGGTGTCATCAATCATTAAGTAGAATTGAATGATCTCCATCGAGGACCTGCGTCTGGCCGTGACGCTGGCGCGCTCCGAATCGTTGAGCGCCGCCGCCAGAATCCTGAATGTCTCACCCCCAGCGCTGTCCATGCGCCTGCGCAAATTGGAGACGCTACTCGGCCTGACGCTGGCCAATCGCGATGCCCGGCGCCTGAGTCTCACCGCCGATGGCGAGCGTTTCTCCCGGGAAAGCGCGTGTTTGCTGGAACAGTTGGAAGCGCTCCCGGAATCCTTCAAGCAACGAGACGAGCAGTTGGTTGGCACACTCAGGCTGGCGGCGCCGTTCGGCTATGGGCGGCAACGCATTGCACCGCTGTTGGCGCGTTTCGCCAGGTTGCATCCTCAGTTGTGCCTGCACCTGGATTTACGCGAAACACCATGGCCTGATCGCCATGACAGCGACGCGGTGATCCACATCGGTCACCTCAATGACAGCCTGTGGGTCGCCAGGCTCCTCACGTCAAATGACCGATGGTTGTGCGCAAGCCCTGCCTATCTGGAGCAGCACGGCACGCCGTCGTCGCCTGAGCAACTTGCCGGGCACCGCTGCATTTGCATCCGTGAAAATGATGAAGATGTCACGCTGTGGCACCTGCGCAAGGGGCAGGGGCGTAGAACCCTGCGCATCGAGCCCGCGATGCTGAGCAACGATGGCAGCGTGGCTCGACGCTGGGCCGAGCAAGGCCTGGGGCTGGTGCTGCGTTCGCAATGGGATGTCAGTGACGCCATTGCCGACAAGCGTCTGGTTCGGGTGCTGGCGGATTGGCAATTCGACAGTGCGCCGATCAACCTGTTGGTGCCTTCACGAAAACTGCGTAGCCCGCGTGTGCAGGATTTGGTGGCGTTTCTGGAGGAGGCATTGAAAGTATGACCAGCGAACTGCTCGCGAAGGTGGTTTCATAGTCAATGAGACGTTGAATGTGCCGGCCTCATCGCGAGCAAGCTCGCTCCCACAGCGTACTAAGCACATATTGTTGTCTGCCAAAAAAACAGTGTGGGAGCGAGCTTGCTCGCGATAGCGATGGTCCAGCCAAGTAAATGCCGGGACGTGTCCCGCCAAACAGATAAGCAAAACCTCCAATCCGAAGCGCTCCGCAAAGTCTGCTGAACACGTCCCGCAAAACGGTGGTTTGTACCAGGCGACCTATACTTTTAACCGTTTATGCACGGTTTCTTGGTGTTGTAATAACACCATGATTCAGCGTGGCACTGATGCTTCCAGAACGGAGTAGCGGCTTGCCCTGGTCGCCACCCTCAGTGCAGGGCCGATGCACCCGCGACCACCTGAAGAAGTCGTACCTTCAAATCCCCGGCCTTCATGGACATCCCTAAAATGCCAGCACCGTTAATTTCCGTAGAGACGAATTCTGAGCTTCCAACACACGCTGACGTTGTCGTGATCGGCGGCGGCATTATCGGATCCTTCACGGCCTATTACCTGGCCAAGCGCGGCATGAAGGTCGCGCTGGTGGAAAAAGGCCGCGTGGGTGCAGAGCAATCGAGCCGAAACTGGGGCTGGTGCCGTCAGCAGAATCGAGACGCTCGCGAACTGCCGCTGTCGACCAAGAGCCTGGACCTTTGGGAGCAGTTCGCAGCAGAGACCGGTGAAGACACAGGCTTCAGAAGGTGTGGCTTGCTCTATCTGAGCAACAACGAGAAAGAGCTGGCCGGTTGGGCGAAATGGGGGGAGTTTGCCCGTACCGTCAATGTGAAAACCCACATGCTGACGGCGGAGCAGGCCGCTCAACATGGCCGGGTCACCGGCAAGCCCTGGAAAGGCGGGGTCTTTTCACCTACCGACGGCACGGCAGACCCATCCCGCGCCGCCCCGGCGGTCGCACGGGCCATCATTAAACTGGGCGGCACGGTGCACCAAGGCTGCGCCGCCCGTGGCCTCGAGACCGAGGGTGGCCGGTTGTCTGCCGTCGTCACCGAGAAGGGCACCATTCGTACCAAGCTCGCGGTGCTCGCCGGTGGCGCATGGGCGTCCTCTTTTTGCCGTCAGTACGGCATCCGGTTTCCCCAGGCGTCCATTCGCCAGACGATACTGTCGGTTTCCAAGAACGCCCAAGAGATACCGGACGCGCTCCACACGGATGAAGTCTCCATGACCCGTCGCTCCGATGGCGGGATCACGCTGGCCATCAGTGGTCGAGGGCGTGTCGACCCTACCTTGCAATTGCTGCGTTTCGCCCCGCAGTTCCTGCCGATGTTCCAGCGCCGTTGGCGCAAGCTGGCCCCCGGTGGCCTGGAGGGCTTTCAATCGGGGCACGAGGGCTTGGGGCGCTGGCGGTTGGACCAGCCGACGCCGATGGAGCGCATGCGAATTCTGGATCCGAAGGCAGACGCCTCGACGGTCGAGTTGACTTACAAGCGCGCGGTAGACCTGATCCCGATGCTGAAAACCTCATCGGTCACCGCAGCCTGGGCAGGTTATGTAGACAGCACGCCGGACGGCGTCCCGGGCATCGGCGAGATGGCGAGCCTGCCTGGCCTGGTGCTGGCGGCGGGGTTCAGTGGCCATGGCTTCGGCATCGGCCCGGGTGCGGGCCATTTGATCGCCGATATTGTCTGTGACATGCCCCCGCTGGTTGATCCGCGTCCCTATCACCCGGACCGTTTTCAATCTTCGGCCTGGGGCAAGGTCGCGGAGTTCTGAGGCGCTGGAAACTCACCCGCAAAACAATGAACGGGCGCATCCTCAGGGGATGCGCCCGTTTTCGTTTGCAGGCGTAGATTCTGCCGCCTGTGGGGTTTCCAGTGGTTTTTTACGCACCATAAACGGCCGTAAATGCCGTGAAAACGGCGCAAATGCCCGGCCATGGCGCATCCCGCACAGTCTGCTGAGCAGGCCCCGAAAAACGGTGGTTTGTGCCAAGCGACCTATACTTTTAACCGTTTATGCACGGTCTCATGATGCTGTAATAAATCCGTGATGCAGCGTTGCACCCAGGCTTTCGGAACGGCGCAACCGCTTGCCCCTCATGACCTCAACCATCACTCAGGACTGCACTCATGAGCTTCCTTCGCCCCAAGTTCATTACCTTTGACTGCTACGGCACGTTGACCAACTTTCAGATGGGAACCATGACGCGCGAACTGTTCGCCGACCGGGTCCCTGCCGGGCAGATGGACCAGTTCGTCAAGGATTTCTCGGCCTATCGCCTGGACCAGGTGATGGGTGACTGGCGGCCCTATGATGAAATTCTCAAGACTGCCCTGGCCCGGGTCTGCAAGCGTTGGGGCGTCGAGTACAAAGGTGAAGGTCAGCTCTACTACGATGCCGTCCCGACCTGGGGGCCCCATGCCGACGTACCGGCCGGCCTGTCGAAAATCGCTGACAAGATTCCCCTGGTGATTTTCTCCAACGCGATGGACGAGCAGATCATGTCCAACGTCGACAAGCTCGGCGCACCGTTCCATAAAGTCTTCACGGCTCAACAAGCCCAAGCCTACAAGCCGCGCCTGGCGGCCTTCGAATTCATGCTCGATAACCTCGGCTGCGGGCCGGAGGATGTCCTGCACGTGTCCTCGAGCTTCCGTTATGACCTGATGTCGGCCCACGACATGAAGATCAAGCACAAAGCGTTCGTGGCCCGTGGTCATGAACTGCCTGGAAACGCTGGCTACAACTACCACCAGATCCCGGACATCGGCGGATTGGCCGGCCTGGTCGGTCTCTGAGTCTTTGGACGTTCTTCAAGGCATAAGGGGTTAGACATGGGCAGTGAGTCTTATTGGCTCGATACCGCACCGGCATTTACCGGTGCCCAGCTCGGTGCGTTGCCCGGGCAGGTCGATGTGGCCATCGTCGGTGGTGGTTTCACTGGCCTGGCCGCAGCCCGGGCCCTGGCCTTGAAGGGGGCCAATGTAGCGGTGCTGGAAGGCGGGCGGGTCATTGGCGAGGCGTCGGGGCGCAATGGCGGCCAGTGCAATACCGGCGTGGCCCAGGACTACGCGGCCCTGAGCGCCAGCCTCGGTGCCGATAAAGCGCGCGCCTATTACCAGGCTTACGAAAGTGCCGTGCAGAGCGTCGTCTCGCTGGTGGAGCAGGAGCAGATCGCCTGCAACTTCACGCGCAATGGCAAGCTCAAGCTGGCGGCCAAGCCCATGCATTACGAAGGTTTGGCTCGCACCTGCGAGTTGATTCGGCGCGAGGTCGATGCCGAGGTCGAATTGCTGTCTGCGCAAGAGACCCGCGCAGAGGTCAACTCGGCCCAGTTCCATGGTGGCTTGTTGCAGCGCAACGGCGTGCAGATGCACGTCGGGCGCTTCGGGGTCGGGTTGGCCGAGGCCGCCGCCCGTCACGGCGCATTGATTTTCCAAGGCGTGTCCGTCACGGACTGGAAAGCCAGTGCCGGCGGCTATCGGGTCAATACCACCAAGGGATCGCTACAGGCCACGCAGGTCCTGCTGGCCACCGGCACCTCTCAGCAGGGTGGGTTGGGCTGGTATCGGCGGCGGATCGTGCCGGTGGGCAGTTTCGTGATCGCCACCGAGGTGTTGCCGCAGGCGCTGATCGACAGCCTGCTGCCGGCACGCCGCTCCTATGTCACCAGCCGCATGATCGGTAACTACTTCCGCCTGACTCCGGACAACCGTCTGCTGTTTGGCGGGCGGGCACGGTTTGCCATGTCTGACAGCGTGTCCGATGCCAAGAGCGGCAAAGTCTTGCACGCGGCGATGGTGCAGATGTTCCCGCAACTGGCCCAGGTGAAGGTCGATTATTGCTGGGGCGGATTGGTGGACATGACCTCCGATCGGCTGCCCCGGGCCGGCCAGCACGGAGGCATTTATCACTCCATGGGCTACAGCGGCCATGGTGTGCAGATGTCGGTGCACATGGGCCAAGTCATGGCCGATGTCATGGCGGGCAAGGTCGAGGCCAACCCTTGGCGCGAACTCGATTGGCCGGCGATCCCCGGTCATTTTGGCAAGCCCTGGTTTTTGCCTCTGGTCGGTGCCTATTACCGCCTTCAAGACTATTTGCACTGAGTTGCGGGAGACGCTTCACGTTTCAACACATTGCGTTAATCGCGAGCAATCGAGCCTTATCATTTCCGAAAGGTAGAACTGACATGACTGACAAAAAAAACAGTATCGACACCCAGCTGATAACAGGTACGGAAAGTCTGCGCATTTTCGAAGGGCTCAATCGCGGCATGTCACGCCGCAATGCATTGCAAATGCTGGGATTGGCCGGGGTGGCCGTGGCGGGCGCGGGCAGCCTGTTCGGCACCGCCGGCAAGCTGTTCGCCGATGAGGAGGCCGCCCCTGGCAAAGGCAAGCCTGGCGGGCGCATTCGCGTCGCAGGCTCGACCAGTTCCACCGCCGACACCCTCGATCCGGCCAAAGGTTCATCGTCCACCGATTATGTGCGCCATTACATGTTCTATAACGGGCTGACGCGTTTCGACAGCCACATGGTGCCGCAACTGGAACTGGCCGAGCGTATCGACACCACCGATGCCACGCTTTGGGTGATCAGCCTGCGCAAGGAAGTGACCTTCCACAATGGCAAGGCCCTGACCGCCGCCGACGTGGTGTTTTCGCTGCTGCGGCACAAGGACCCGATCACCGGTTCCAAGGTCCTGCCGCTGGCGTCGCAGTTCGCCGAAGTCAAAGCCGTCGGCCCCCATGAAGTGCAGATACAGTTGAGCGGTCCCAACGCTGAGCTGCCGTCGATCCTGGCCGTCTCGCACATGTTGATCGTTCCCGAGGGCACCAGCGATTTCAGCCAGGGCATCGGTACCGGTCCGTTCAAGGTCAAGGAGTTCAAGCCCGGGGTGCGCTCCATTGGTGTGCGCAATACCAACTACTGGAAACCCGGCTTGCCGTACCTGGACGAGATCGAATTCATCGGCATTGCCGACGAATCGTCACGGATCAACGCCCTGTTGTCGGGGGACGTGCACATCGTCAACGAGGTCAACCCACGCTCGACGACTCGCATCAAGGCCAGCGCCAAGCACCAGGTCATCGATTCACCGTCGGGCAACTACACTGACCTGATCATTCGTCAGGACCAGATGCCGGGCCAAAGCCCGGAATTCACCCAGGCCATGAAGTTGCTGCTGGACCGGGAACAGATCAAGTCGGCGATCTTCCGCGGCTACGCCAGGATCGGCAACGATCATCCGATCGCACCCGGGGCACGTTTCCACAATGCCGAGTTGCCACAACGGGCCTACGATCCGGAGCAAGCCAAGTTCTTGCTCAAGAAGGCCGGCATGCAAGACATCAGCATGCCGCTGATGTGCTCGCCAGCGGCGACCGGCTCGGTGGACGTCGCGGTATTGCTGCAGCAGTCCGCCAAGGAGGCGGGACTCAAGCTCAACGTCAACCGCCTGCCGAGCGATGGCTACTGGTCCAACCATTGGGCCAAGCACCCACTGAGCTTCGGCAACATCAACCCGCGGCCCAATGCCGACATGCTGTTCTCGCAGTTCTTCCAGTCGAGCGCACCGTGGAATGAATCCGGTTGGAAAAACGAACAGTTCGACCAGCTGTTGGTGCAGGCCCGAGGTGAAACCGACGAGGCCAAGCGCGGCAAGATGTACGGCGACATGCAAGTGCTGGTGCATGAGCACTGTGGCATCGGCGTACCGGTATTCATCAGCAACATCGATGGCGCCGATCAGCGCGTAAAGGGCTATGGCGCCAACCCCCTGGGCGGTTTCATGGGCTACATGTTTGCCGAGCAAGTCTGGCTGGACGCCTGATGACCGTCGGGTTTGGGCCATATTGCATGAGGGTCGGATGATGAACAGCAACACACTCTGGTTGATCGGCCGCCGCCTGGGGGCGGCGGTCGTGACCTTGTTGATTGTCTCCATGGTGGTGTTCGCCATCACGGCAGTGCTGCCGGGGGACGCGGCGCAACAGGCGCTGGGGCAGTTCGCCACACCGGAACAGGTGGCGGCCCTGCGGATGAAAATGGGGTTGGACCAGCCCGGTGTGTTGCGTTACCTGCATTGGCTGACGAGCCTGCTCAGCGGTGACTTGGGGATGTCGATGTCCAATGCCATGCCGGTCGTCGACTTGATGGCCGGCCGGGTCCCCAACACCTTGATGCTGGCGGCTGCCACGGCGTTGGTGTCGGTGCCTGTGGCCTTGACCCTGGGTATCGGTTCGGCGATGGGGCGAGGCGGGCGTATCGACAGCTTCCTGAGCTTCTTCACCTTGACCATGGTGGCGGTGCCGGAGTTTCTGGTCGCCACCTTGGCGGTGCTGATATTCGCGGTGAACCTGGGCTGGTTGTCGGCACTGTCCTACGCCAGTGACATCACCTCACCCTGGCAATTCATGCGCACCTACGCCTTGCCGGTGATGACGCTGTGCTGCGTGATTGTCGCGCAAATGTCGCGCATGACCCGGGCGGCGGTGATCGATCAACTCGACAGCCCTTACGTGGAAATGGCCCGGCTCAAGGGCGTCAGCAATATCCGGATCGTCCTTCGACATGCCTTGCCCAATGCCATTGGTCCCATCGCCAATGCCATTGCCCTGAGCCTGTCCTATCTGCTGGGCGGGGTGGTGATCGTGGAAACGATCTTCAACTACCCCGGCATCGCCAGCCTGATGGTCGATGCCGTGACCAACCGCGACATGGCCCTGGTCCAGGCCTGCACCATGTTGTTTTGTACGGCGTACCTGGCGTTGGTGTTGATTGCCGACCTGTGCGCGATCCTTTCCAACCCGAGGCTGAGAAACCAATGAACAACCTCATTGTGAAGTCCCCGACGGCGGCCGTTGCGCTGGGGCTGGGCAAAGACGCCCACGCAAAGTCCTGGCTTGGCCTGGTCGGTGCCGCGATGTGTGTGATCTGGTTGCTGGTGGCCATCTTCGGTCCGTGGCTGGCGCCGCATCCGGTGGGAGAGGTGGTCTCTGACAACGTCTTCGACAGCCTCAGCGCGACATACCCGTTTGGCACCGATTACCTGGGCCGCGACATGCTCAGCCGGATCCTTGTCGGCGCACGCTTCACCGTCGGCCTGGCGTTGGTGGCCGCGGTGTTGTCCAGCACCCTGGGAACCAGTCTGGCGCTGCTGTCGGTGGTGTCACCAAAGTGGCTGGATGAACTGATCAGTCGCCTGATGGACGCGTTCATCTCGATCCCCAGCAAGATGTTGGCGCTGATCATGGTCTCGGCCTTCGGCTCCTCGGTCACCTTGCTGATCTGCACGGCGGTGTTGAGCTACACCCCCGGCGCTTTCCGCATCGCCCGCAGCATGGCGGTGAATATCGAAGCCCTGGAATACGTGCAAGTGGCCCGTACCCGTGGCGAGCGCCGGCTGTACATCGCTTGTGTGGAAATCCTGCCGAACATACTCAACCCGGTGCTGGCGGACCTGGGCCTGCGCTTTGGTTTTATCGTGTTGCTGCTCAGTGGCATGAGTTTCCTGGGGCTGGGCGTGCAACCGCCGGATGCCGACCTGGGCTCGCTGGTGCGCGAGAACATCGGCGGCCTCAATCAGGGGGCGCCGGCCATTGTGATTCCGGCCCTGGCCATCGGCACCCTGACCATCGGTGTGAATCTGTTCATCGACCGGTTGTCATCGCGACGTAGCCGACGTTCGGGAGGTCATTGAAATGAGCGAATTGATTCGAGTACAGGACCTGCGCGTGGTCGCCTGTGGCGAACAGGGTGAAGTGGACATCGTCAAGGGGGTCAGCTTTTCCCTGCAAAAAGGCGAAGTGTTGGCGTTGATCGGTGAGTCCGGTTCCGGCAAGACCACCATTGCCCTGGCGCTGCTCGGTTATGCCCGGCGCGGTTGTCGCCTGGCGGGCGGCGTGGTGCAAATCGGCGAGCATGACATGCTGGCGTCGAGCGAAAGCCAGTTGCAGAAGTTGCGGGGCAACCGAGTGTCCTATATCGCCCAGAGCGCCGCAGCGGCATTCAATCCGGCGAAAAAGCTGATCGACCAAGTGGTGGAGGGCGCTTTGATCCATGGCCTGGGAAGTCGGGCGGCGCTTGAAGCCAAGGCCATCGAGTTGTTCCGCGACCTGGCCCTGCCAGACCCTGAGCGCATCGGCCAGCGCTACCCCCATCAGGTGTCCGGCGGGCAACTGCAACGGGTGATGGCGGCCATGGCACTGATCAGCGATCCGTTGCTGGTGGTGCTCGACGAGCCGACCACCGCCCTCGATGTAACCACTCAGATCGATGTGCTGCGGGCCTTCAAGCGAGTGGTCGGTGAACGTGGGGCCACGGCCGTCTATGTGTCTCACGATCTGGCGGTGGTGGCGCAGATGGCTGACCAGATCGTGGTGCTCAATGGCGGCGAAATCTTCGAACACAGCGCCACGGCACCGTTGCTCAAGGGCCCGGCCCACGAATACACCCGCAGCTTGCTGGCGGCGGCGCGGCCGGACACGACGATCCGTCCGCCGAGCGACATCGCCCAAGAGACACCGTTGCTGACCATCCAGGGGCTGACTGCCGGCTACGGCAACAAAAATGCCCAGGGCATGCCAGCGATTCGCGTGCTGGAAGACATTGACCTGACGGTTCGCAGAGGCCAGGCCATCGGCGTCATCGGTGAGTCGGGTTCCGGCAAATCGACCCTGGCACGGGTCGTGGCCGGATTGCTGGTGCCGGCCCTAGGCGGGTTGACCTTCGATGGCCAACCCCTGGGGGGCAGCCTGTCGTCGCGCACCCCCGAGCAGTTTCGACGTATTCAAATGGTCTTCCAGAATGCCGACACCGCACTCAACCCGATGCACAGCGTCAGCACGATCCTGAGCCGCCCGCTGAAGATGTATTTCGGCCTCAAGGGCGCGGCTTTGCGCGAGCGTATTGGCGAATTGCTGGACCTGGTGCGTTTGCCGCGGGCGATGGCGCAGCGGCGTCCGAACGAACTGTCCGGCGGGCAGAAGCAACGGGTCAACCTGGCCCGGGCCTTGGCGGCCAAGCCGGACCTGATCCTCTGCGACGAGGTGACCTCGGCGCTGGATACCGTGGTCGGTGCGGCGATTCTCGAACTGCTGCGCGATCTGCGCCAGCAATTGGGGGTGTCCTATCTGTTCATCAGCCACGACATCTCCACCGTGCGCGCCTTGTGTGACGACATCGTGGTGATGTACAGCGGCCACAAGATCCAGGCCGGCACGCGCCAATCCTATGCGCAGGCACCCTTCCATCCGTACACCGACCTGCTGATCCATTCCGTACCGGAACTGCGCCAGGGCTGGCTGGAAACCTGTGGGGCCACGACCTGCCAGACGCTGCCGGCCATTGGCCCTAAAGCCAACGTGCCCGACCTGTGCACCTTCCTCAGTCGCTGCCCGGTGCGGGTCGACGGCTTGTGCAATTGCGTCGCGCCGCAGCGGCGGATGATTGTGGGCGGCAGTGAAATCCTCTGCCACCACGACAGTGCGGAACTGATGAAGACCCAGCAGTTCAACAACATGACCGTGGCGGCGTATGCATGAACCGGCGTTTCGTCAGGCTGGTCGACATCAAGCGCTTCTTCTTTTCAGTCGAGCAACGGAGCAAGGCCTCATGAAACCCCGCGTGTTGGACATTCTCAAACGACTGATGGCCTTCGATACCGTCTCTTCGGAATCGAACATGGCCTTGATCGAGTACGTGCGCGATCTGCTGCTGACCAAGGGCATCGAGTCACTGATCGTCCAGGATGAAAGCGGCAAGAAAGCCAATCTGTTTGCCAGCACCGGGCCCCGGGACGTGCCGGGGATCCTGCTGTCCGGGCATACCGACGTAGTGCCGGCGGCGGGGCAGGCCTGGACCTTTCCTGCCTTCGAGGCGACGGTGCAGGACGGGCGGATTTATGGCCGTGGCAGTTGCGACATGAAGGGTTTTATCGCATTGGCTGTCGACGCCATGCTCGAGGCCACCGAGCAGCCATTGAGCCGGCCATTGCAATTGGCCCTGTCCCATGACGAAGAGATCGGTTGCGTGGGGGTGCGTCGTTTGCTCGATGTGCTGCACCTGGCACCGGTCCGGCCGTTTCTGTGCGTCATCGGCGAGCCAACCAATATGCAGTTCGTGCTCGGGCACAAGGGCAAGGGTTCCTACCGTACTTACTGTCGCGGCCTGGAAGCGCATTCCTCCCTGGCACCGCGCTCGGTCAATGCGATTCACGTGGCCTGCGATTTCATTGCCGCGCTGCGCCTGAGCCAGCAGCAGTTGCAAGAGCAGGGCGCCCGGGATACCGATTACGACGTGCCCTACAGCACCGTGCATGTGGGACAGATTGTCGGCGGCAAGGCGCTGAACATCGTGCCCAACTTGTGCACCCTGGACTTCGAAGTGCGTAACTTGCCGGCGGACGACCTGGACGGGTTCCTGGAACAGATGCGTGAGCGAGCCGAACTGATCGTCGGCGAAGCCAGGAAGCTCTCCAGCGTGGCCGCTATCGAAATCGAGACCCTGAATGTCTATCCGGGCCTCGATACCCACCCGAGCGTCGAAGCGGTGCGTTTCCTGAAAAACTTTGCCGCCCCGGACACCGGCACGGCCAAGGTCTCATTCGGCACCGAGGGCGGATTGTTCAAACAACGCCTGGATGTGCCGGTGGTGGTCTGCGGGCCAGGCTCGATAGAACAGGCGCACAAGCCTGACGAGTTCATCGAAATCAGCCAGATGGACGCTGGCGAGCGCTTCCTGCAAGGGTTAGTGGGCTCAATGCACCGCTAGTATTCCGTCTGCCTGATTGAACACTCCCTCACCACGCCCGCAACCCCGTGGGTTTCACGCCTGATCGAGGCGTACGGCGATCAATCCCCACCCACGGTAGAGCATGCCGTCGAAGGCTGATTTTCAGCATTCACGGCTGTAGGGCCGGCGTTTTCAGCATCCTCGTCCAGGGCGAAACAATAGACTGAAGGCTGTCTCAAAACAGGACCCGACACCATGCTCAAGAATCGCCTGAAAGACCCCAGCCTGCTGGTAGAACGCGCTTACATCGACGGTCAGTGGGTCGGCGCCGACAACGCCGCGACTGTGGACGTTATCAACCCGGCCACCGGCGAAGTGCTCGCCAGGGTCCCCGCGATACAAGGCAGTGAAACCCGGCGCGCCGTCGAAGCCGCCGACCGTGCCTGGCCGGCCTGGCGTGCACGTCCGGCGGCAGAGCGGGCGGCGCTGCTGGATCGCTGGTATCAGGCCATGATCGACAACCTCGATGACCTGGCGTTGATCTTGACCTGCGAACAGGGCAAGCCGCTGGCGGAAGCCCAGGGGGAAATTCGCTACGGTGCCAGCTTCGTCAAATGGTTCGCCGAAGAAGCCCGACGGGTCTACGGTGAAACCATCCAGGCCCCCAGCGGTGATCGCCGCTTGCTGACCCTCAAGCAACCGGTCGGTGTTTGCGCCGCGATCACCCCGTGGAACTTCCCCAACGCAATGATCACCCGCAAGTGCGCGCCCGCCCTGGCCGCCGGCTGCACGATCGTGGTCAAGCCGTCGGACCTGACCCCGCTGTCAGCTCTGGCTCTGGCGGTGTTGGCCGAGCGGGTCGGGATTCCGGCCGGGGTGTTCAACGTCGTGACTGGCATGCCCGCCGGCATTGGTGAAGAGCTGACCGGCAACCCGACAGTGCGCAAGCTGTCTTTCACCGGGTCCACGGCGGTCGGTCGCCTGCTGATGCGCCAGAGCGCCGAACACATCAAGCGCTTGAGCCTGGAGCTGGGCGGTAACGCGCCGTTCATCGTGTTCGACGACGCGGACCTGGAGCAGGCCGTGACCGGCATCATGCTCAGCAAATTCCGCAACGCCGGGCAGACCTGCGTCTGCGCCAACCGGATCCTGGTGCAGGATGGGATCTACGAGCGCTTCGCCCAGCGCCTGGTGGAGGAGGTGGGCAAGCTCAAGGTCGGCGATGGCCTGGATGCCGGCGTAAACATAGGCCCACTGATCAATACGGCGGCGGTCAGCAAGGTCGCTCGACATATCGACGAGGCCTTGAGTCAGGGCGCTCGTCTACTCTGTGGTGAAATCCCCAAGGGCGACAGCCAGTTCGTCCAGCCGACGGTGCTCGGTGAGGCCCATGCCGGAATGCTGCTGGCCAATGAAGAGACCTTCGGTCCCGTTGCGCCGTTGATGCGTTTCAGCACCGAAGAAGAGGCGCTGGCCTCGGCCAACGCAACGCCTTACGGCTTGGCCGCCTATTTCTTCACCCAGGACTTGCGCCGCTCATGGCGGTTTGGCGAGGCGCTGGAGTTCGGCATGGTCGGGCTCAATACCGGGCTCATTTCCATGGACGTCGCTCCCTTTGGCGGTATCAAGCAATCGGGGCTGGGGCGTGAAGGCAGCAAATATGGCCTGGACGAGTTCCTTGAAGTCAAAGCCTTCCACATGGGTGGCTTGTGATCCGGTCAGCATTTGAAGAGAGGAGGCACGGTTGATGAGCAAACCATTCAGAATCGCTGCGATTGCCGGCGACGGCATCGGTAAGGAAGTCTTGCCGGAAGGGCTGCGGGTATTGGAGCAGGCCGCGAAGAAATGGCAATTGGATTTGAGCATCGAAGTGCTCGACTGGGCTCACTGCGATTATTACCTGGAACACGGGCAGATGATGCCCGCCGACTGGTTTGCGCAGCTCAAGGACTTCGACGCGATCTACTTTGGCGCCGTGGGCTGGCCGGACAAGGTGCCTGATCACATTTCCCTGTGGGGGTCGCTGCTGAAGTTTCGCCGGGACTTCGACCAATACGTGAACATCCGGCCGGTGCGGCTGTTTCCCGGTGTACCGTGCCCGCTGGCCGGACGCGAAGCCGGGGACATCGACTTCGTGGTGATCCGCGAAAACACCGAGGGCGAGTATTCCTCGATCGGCGGCAAGATGTTCGAAGGCACCGAACATGAGTTCGTGCTGCAGGAGTCGGTGTTCACTCGCCGCGGCGTGGACCGGATTCTCAAGTTCGCTTTCGACCTGGCCCAGACCCGGCCGCGCAAACGCCTGACCGCGGCGACCAAGTCCAACGGCATCTCCATCAGCATGCCGTACTGGGACGAACGCACCGCGCTCATGGCGCAGCAGTACCCGGACGTCACCTGGGACAAGCAACACATCGATATCCTCTGCGCGCGCTTCGTGCTTCAACCCGACCGCTTCGATGTGGTCGTGGCGTCGAATCTGTTCGGCGACATCCTGTCCGACCTGGGCCCTGCCTGCGCCGGCACCATCGGCATCGCCCCTTCGGCCAACCTCGACCCGGAGCGCCGTTTTCCCTCGTTGTTCGAACCGGTCCATGGCTCGGCGCCGGATATCTATGGACGGAACATCGCCAACCCGATTGCGATGATCTGGTCCGGCGCCTTGATGCTGGACTTCCTCGGCAATGGCGATGAGCGCTACCGTGCGGCCCATGATGGAATTCTCAGGGCCATCGAGCAGGTGATCGCCGAGGGGCCGATCACACCTGATCTAGGCGGGCAGGGCTCGACCCAGGATGTGGGTCAGGCTATTGCGATGGCGCTTTGAACTGAGCATCGCGAGCAAGCTCGCTCCCACATTGGATTTCCAGAAGCCACAGACCTCATGTACACCGCGCTCCCCTTGTGGGAGCGAGCTTGCTCGCGATGGGGTCAGTAAGCTCAACATCCATATGACTGAACCACCGCCATCGCGAGCAAGCTCAGCTCCCACAAGGGATTGCGGGCGGATGCTGAATCTGTGGGTGCCGAAGAACCTATGTGGGAGCCGAGCTCGCTCGCGATGAGGCCAGCAAGCCCAGCATCCATGTGACTGAACCACCGCCATCGCGAGCAAGCTCAGCTCCCACAAGGGATTGCGGGCGGATGCTGAATCTGTGGGCACCGAAGAACCCATGTGGGAGCCGAGCTCGCTCGCGATGAGGCCAGTAAACCCAGCATCCATGTGACCGGACCACCGCCATCGCGAGCAAGCTCGGTTCCCACAAGGGATTGCGGGCGGATGCTGAATCTGTGGGTACCGAAGAACCCATGTGGGAGCCGAGCTCGCTCGCGATGAGGCCAGTAAACCCAGCATCCATGTGACCGGACCACCGCCATCGCGAGCAAGCTCAGCTCCCACAAGGGATTGCGGGCGGATGCTGAATCTGTGGGTGCCGAAGAACCTATGTGGGAGCCGAGCTCGCTCGCGATGAGGCCAGCAAGCCCAGCATCCATATGACTGAACCACCGCCATCGCGAGCAAGCTCAGCTCCCACAAGGGATTGCGGGCGGATGCTGAATCTGTGGGTACCGAAGAACCCATGTGGGAGCCGAGCTCTCTCGCGATGGGGCCAGCAAGCCCAGCACCCATGTGACTGAACCACCGCCATCGCGAGCAAGCTCGCTCCCACAGGGGGAGCGCGGCCTCAGCAACCCAAAAAAGCCCCGCCAGACATCACTTGCAGACGTAGAACTTGCGCACATAGACGCTGCTCTTCCAGGCGCAGGGGGCGCCTCGAGGCACGAACACCGTATCGCCCGTGTTGACCGCCAGTTCAGAACCATCGGCGTTCTGGAGAATGATGCTGCCCTCGATCAGGTGCATCAGTTCATGCATCGTGTGTGGCCGCGCCTTGCGGGTATAGGGTGTCGAGTCCCAGATGCCGATGCGCAGGTTGGTCGCGTCCTCGACGAACACGTTGTTCGAGCGACATTGCGGTGTCGGGCTCAGCAGGAATTCTTCACTCGGAGGCGTCGAAGGGGAGAGCAGGGTGTATGGGGGGAGGGCGGTCAGTCCGACAGTACCGGCTTCAACAGACTGGGTATCGGCACAGAATGCCCAGAACGAGCCAGGTAGCGCGTCGATCTGAACCGATGTACCACGGGCGATCACGGCGCTGTCACCCGGATTGAGTTCGAGCGCGTGATCCTGGCTCTGCAAGATGACGCGTCCCGCGTGGACCACAATCGTTTCACTGTAAGGGTACCGATCGCTGCTGAATTGTCCGCTCGCCTGGACGACACCGGCAGCAATGTCATCCGTCCCGACATAAGCAGTCTGCCTGTCGAAAGGATCGTTGGCGCCCAATGAGCCGCAGGTGAATGCTGTTGACGCGGGAGTGCCGTTGGCATGTGCGAGCAGCACGGCGGTGGGTTCTAGCATGAGGGTGTTACTCCGGGAGAGTGGATAGTGTCGCTGTGAGTGGGGTGTCAGCCGATGGCCTGGGTCACCAGCGCAAACTGGTGTACGCCATCGCTGGCCTGGGGTGGGGTCCCACGAACCATTTGTGCGACGGTGTCGACCTGTTTCAGCCCGGCTTCTTCCAGCCAGGAACCGAGCCCGCTGTCGGGCAGTACATCCATGCGCACGAAAGCATCCGGCACTTGAGCCAACAACACCGTGATCAGGTGCTTGGCCTGCTCTGGATTTTCCGCAACGACCGGGCCGATGTAACGACCACGACCGAAGGAACGCAGGAGGGCGAACGCTCGCAATTGACCCTCACGCTCGATCCCCACGACGTCTTCGACACTCTCGAACAGATCGTTGAGCACGGCATGCCTGTCCAGGCCGCTGCCAGCGTTGGCGAGTTCGATCACGTCGTTTCGATCGGCTTCGGTCAGGTGGCGCAAGCGCTCACTGGATGACAGGTCCGTGGGGGCAGGGGGCAATACGTTTCCTTGGTGTTGTTGGATATGCCCAAAGTCGACGAATCCCTGGCTGACATAAAGAGGTGCGCCCGCCAGCGTCGCATTGAGCATGGGGGTCTGTGAACCGCACGCCTGGAGTGCCAGCTCCATCAGTTTGCGACCGATGCCCTGGCCCTGGTACTCATCGCTGACGATCACCAGGCCGATCGTGGCGTAATCACCCTGCGGGCAGGTGAACGCCGTACCGATCAGGCGGCCTTCGTCCTCTGCGACAAAACCGTGCGAGACACGCTGCAGCATGGCCCAGTCTTCCAGGCGGTGGGGCCACTTCAACTGCACGGACAAGGCATGAGCCGATGTCACATCGGCAGGCGTCATGGGGCGATAGGTAAAGGCGGGGCGTTGCGTGTTGGACATGACAGATCTCCATGGACAGGGAGCGTGACCGGTCGGATTTCTCCGCTGAAAGTGTTGGTATCTCACCTGCCACCAGGCCTGACAAGAGGCGGACATTGATTCGGTAGATTGCATAAGTTGCGGCTTCGCGCGCCGCAGTTATTGCTCAAATCGGGACCAGGCTCAGCAGCAAATATCAGCGGATTTTTCGTCGGTGTTTTTCTCGTAGGTGCATGACAAGCGCGGGTCAATAACGTCGCTGAGGGTCAATCTGGCCGAGCATCGATTCGCCGCGCTGATGGCGGCGGATATTGTCCAGCAACACGCCAAAGGCACTTTCGGGCTGGGTCATCGCCGCGATATGCGGCGTCAGCAATATTTGTGGATGCTGCCAGAACGGGTGATCCGGCGCGGCCGGTTCCTGTTGCAATACGTCGAGCACCGCGGCACTGAGCTGGCCGCTGGCTAGGGCCTCGAGCAGATCCTCTTCTATCAGGTGCCCGCCGCGGCCCATGTTGACCAGGGCTGCCCCCTTGGGCAGATGGTGGAACAACTGGCGGTTGAGAATCCCTCTGGTCTGCTCGGTCAATGGCAAGACACACAGCACGATGTCGCATTGGCCGAGGAACGCCGGGAGCTGTTCGTCACCGGCAAAGCAATCCACCCCGGCGATGCGGTGTTCGCTGCGTGCCCAACCGGATAAGGCGAAGCCAAAGGTCTGCAAAGTGGCCAGGATCTGCCGGGCCTGCATGCCTAGTCCCATGACACCGACCCGACGTTGGGCCGCCGGCTGCAGCAAGTGCGCCTGCCAGCACCGGGCGACCTGTTGCTGGCGATAACGGAGCATGTCCCGGTGCAGGCTGAGCACGGCGAAACTGGCGTACTCGCACATGCCCCGGGTGATGCCGGGGTCGAGTAGCCGGACCACCGGCAGGGACGTGGGCAGGCGATCAAGGTCAAGCTGGTCGACCCCGGCCGACAAGGCGAACAGCACCTCCAGGTTTGGCAGCCGTGTTTCGAGGTCGTCCGGCGCCTGCCAGGCGGCGAGGTAGCGAATATCCTTCGGATCGCCGATGTCCGGCCAGGCACGCCATTCGATATCCGGTGCGTGCTCGGCGAATAGACGCTTCCATTGTTCGCCGCGTACCGGGTCGGCTTTATAAAGCAGGGCCATGGGTCACTTCTCGTACTGGATAGGGAACCTCCAGCATGCCCGAGTGGCAAAGCAGGATGTATCAAAAGAGCCTGCGTAATCACACATCGCTGCGTTGTATGGGGCGTCTGCCGGCAGATTCCATGGCACTGGAGGCGGCTGAAGGATTCTGCTGTTTGCCGGGGTGAAAACAGTCGATCCGAATTTCCCAGAGCCCAAGTTCGGCTTAGACAATCGCGTCGAACGCTTAACCTGTGGAACACATCGCAGCCGTTTCCCGGTTGCCTGGTTCACTGTGGGAGATGCCATGAACAGTAAAGTCGAAGAAACCCCAAGCTTGCTCCGCCAACGCGATCAATTCGTGCCCCGGGGTCTGGTCACCGCACATCCGCTGGTCATCGACCGGGCCCAGGGGGCTGAAGTGTGGGACGTGGATGGGGCGCGCTACCTGGACTTCGTCGGCGGCATTGGCGTCTTGAACATCGGTCACAATCATCCGAAGGTAGTCGCGGCCGTGCAGGCCCAATTGCAAAAGGTCAGCCATGCTTGCTTCCAGGTGGTGGCCTATAAGCCCTATCTCGACCTGGTCAAGCGCCTGTGCGAGTTGGTAGGTGGTCAGCAAGCCTACAAGGCGGCGCTGTTCACCTCTGGCGCGGAGGCGGTGGAGAACGCGGTGAAGATCGCCCGCGCCCATACCAATCGTCCCGCGGTCATTTCCTTTCGTGGCGGTTTTCATGGGCGTACCTTGCTGGGGACGACGCTGACGGGCATGAGCCAGCCCTACAAGCAGAACTTCGGGCCCTTCGCACCGGAGGTCTTCCATACGCCATACCCGAATGCCTATCGTGGTTTCAGCAGCGAGATGGCGTTGCAGGCCCTGAATGAGTTGCTGGCGACCCAAGTCGCTCCGGATCGCGTCGCGGCGATCATCATCGAGCCGGTGCAGGGCGACGGCGGCTTCCTTTGCGCACCGCCCGAGTTTCTCCAGGCGCTGCGGACCCTCACCGAGCAACACGGCATCGTGCTCATCCTCGATGAAATCCAGACGGGCTTCGGGCGTACCGGCAAATGGTTCGGTTTTCAGCACGCTGGCATTCAGCCGGACCTGGTCACCGTCGCCAAGAGTCTGGCAGGTGGCTTGCCCATTTCGGGCGTGGTGGGGCGTGCGCACATCATGGACGCGCCATTGCCTGGTGGTCTTGGCGGCACCTATGGCGGCAACGCCTTGTCCTGTGCCGCGGCGCTGGCGGTGATCGACGCTTACGAACAGGAGCAGTTGCTCGAGCGTGGCCAGGTCCTGGGCGAGCGGCTGCGTCAGGGCCTGCTGCGCTTGCAAGCACGTCACCCGCGCATCGGTGACGTGCGCGGTACTGGCTTCATGCTGGCCATCGAATTGATCAAGGACGATGAGGCCCGCAGCCCCGATGCCGAACTCACCCAACAACTGATCGACCAGGCCAGGGTCGGCGGGCTGTTGGTGATCAAATGCGGGGTGCACCGAAATGTCCTGCGCTTCCTGGCGCCCCTGGTCACCGAAGAAAGTCAGATCGACGAAGCACTGACCATTCTTGAAGCAGCATTGCTGCGCGTGTTGGATTAATCTCAGGTCTCGGTCGGCCCGCAGTAGCGATGTGCCGACCGGGGGCATTTAGCGCATATGGATTGATGAATGCATCATGGGAGGCGACACACATGCACCTGACTGATTATCGTGCGCTGCTGATCGATTGCGACGAAGTCCTGGTCGATCGGGATTCCGGTGTCTGGACGGCCCTGCAACCTTTGCTCGACAACCATCCGGGCACGCCTGGCAGGGAAGCGGTGCTGGCTGAGTTCGACGAGGCGGTCCGCGGGCTCTATCCGCGTTTTTCCGAACTGGGCTTCAGTGGTTTGTTGTGCTTTGCCCATCGTCAACTGGCAGAGCGCCTGGGGCTCAAGGTCAGTTGGGAGGAGGGCATGAGCTTTGCCCGTTCGGCCAGCAACTGGTCGCTGTTCGAGGACGCGCCCGGTGCCATGTTGTACCTGCGCAAATTCTACCGGCTGCTGGTGTATTGCGATCGTGATGCCGAGGACCGTGACCCGCTCTGCGAGCGCTTGGGAATTCCCCCCGAGGGCCTGCATTCCCGCGCCAACAATCCATTGGAGGACGAGGCATGGTTGCTGGCGAACAAGCTCAAGCCTGAAAACATCATGCAAGTGTCCAGGCCACCCGCGTCCCCGCCAAAATCGGCTGGCCTGTGCCTGATCCGCCGTGGCCATGAGCCTGATAATCAAGAATATTCCGCCGATTTCTACATCACCAGCATGGCCGACCTCGTCGCTCAGCATCAGCTATCTTTGCGGCGTTGAATTTGCTAAAACCACTGTCAACCTGAAGACAACCGAGGGGTACCCGATGGAAGGTTTAATAAAACTAGACCGAATTGATATCAGTATCCTTGTTGAACTTCAAAAGGACGGTCGAATGACCAACGTCAGTCTCGCCGATGCCGTGGGCCTGTCATCCAGCCCCTGCCTGCAGCGAGTCAAGCGGCTCGAGTCGGCCGGTTATATTTCCGGCTACAGGGCTCATCTCAACCTGGCCAAGATCACTGACTCGGTCACGGTCTTCACTGAAGTCACTCTGAGCGACCACAAGCGGGAAGACTTCGCCAAGTTCGAATCCAATATTCGCTTGGTCGATGAGGTGCTGGAGTGCCATTTGATCAGCGGCGGTTACGATTACCTGGTGCGCTTCATGACGTGCAGCATCCAGCATTACCAGGAAGTGATCGAAGGGTTGCTGGACAAGAACATCGGCATTTCCAAGTACTTCAGTTACATCGTCATCAAATCCCCCGTGCTCAAGGATGGGGTTCCGCTGCGTAGGTTGTTGCGCCACTGATACGTCCCAGCGCCAGCCGTCCATGACGGCAATCCCTCGAACGGCTCCTTACGACCTGCAAGCAGCCCCAGCGCTGCCGGAATCAATGCGCCTCGGCATTGCGATCCGATCAATCGGCGTGTGAACTCAACTTCTTCATGCCCTGCGCAAACGCCGGGGCGTGGGTGTGCGCGAGCTTTTCACGTCGGTGCGGTGGCGCAAAACGGGGACATTTGTCCCCTTTTGCAATTCGATGTTCATAAAAACGTAACACGACTGTTGCAGAGTTCCCCAGCCCGTCATCACAAGGAATTTCTTTCAATGAAAAGTTTGATGAAGTCTGTTGCGCTCGCCGTTACGCTTTCTCTTGGTGCCACTTCGGCGTCGTTCGCTGCAGAAAGCGTCCGTCTGACGGGTTCTGGCGCGAGTTTCCCGGCGCCGATCTACCTGACCTGGTTCAAGGATTTCAGCAAGAAATCCGAAGGTGTCACCGTGGATTACCAATCCAAGGGCAGCGGCGCGGGTGTACAGGACTTCCTGAATAAAACCGTTGATTTCGCCGCCAGTGACTCGGCAATGAAAGACGAAGATATCGCCAAGGTTGCCGAAGGCGTGCAGTTGCTGCCGATGACCGCCGGGGAAATCGTGCTGGCCTATAACCTGCCGGGCAATCCTAAAGGCTTGAAGTTGCCACGCGATGTGTACTCCAACATTTTCCTGGGCAAAATCACCCGCTGGAACGATCCGCAGATCGTCGCTGCCAACCCGGACCTGAAACTGTCCGATACGCCGATCACGGTGGTTGTGCGTGCGGATTCCAGCGGTACGACCGCGGTATTCACCAAGCACTTGGCGACCATCAATCCGGAGTTCAAGCAGGCGCTGGGGGAGGGCAACACCGTCAACTGGCCGGCCAGTGACAAGTTCATCAAGTCGCCGAAGAACGATGGCGTGACGGCTACTGTGCGCCAGACGCCGGGCGCGATTGGCTACATCGAATACGGCTTCGCCAAACTTGCCAAGGTTGACTTCGCCCAGTTGCAGAACAAGGCCGGCCACTACGTCGTGCCAAACGCCGAGAGTGGTGCCGAGGCGCTGGCAGCGGTGAAGATGCCGGATAGCCTGGTGTCCTGGTTGCCTGATCCAGACGGCGCCAAGTCGTACCCGATCACGTCCTACACCTGGATGATTTTCCGTAAGGACAACGGCAACCCGGCCAAGGCCAAGGCCATGCGTGAAATGGTCGAATACAGCCTGACCGAAGGGCAGAAAATTGCCGACTCGATGGGTTACATCCCGTTGCCGCAGTCGGTTGTCGAGCAGGTTCGCAAAGCGTCCGCCAACATTCAGTAACGCCTGAGGCCTCTCTCGGCGTGTGCTGTCAGCCATGCCGGGAGAGTTTCCCCCTTGTTCCGGACTTAGCCAATGAACAAACCCTTTGTCGTACCGGTTAATCCAGATTCTGCCTGCCAACCACCGTCCGCGAAGGACTTCCTGGTTGATCGCACCTTTCGTGCGCTTGCGCGTATTGGGGTCATTCTGGTTCTGGCGTTGGTATTTGCCCTCGTGTTCGAAGTGGGACGCAAGGCGCTGCCTGGCATGGAAAAGCACGGGTTCGATGTTCTCCTAGGCACCGTCTGGGACGTGAACCAGGGTAAATACGGCATCCTGCCGGCTATCTGGGGCACGCTCTACAGCGCCTTCATCGCATTGCTGATCGCGGGCTTTTTCGGCGTCAGCATGGCGATTTTCCTGACCCAGGACTTCCTGCCTCCCAAGCTCGCCGCCATTTTCCGCACCATTGTCGAATTACTCGCGGCCATCCCCAGCGTCGTCTACGGCCTGTGGGGGATCTACGTAGTGATCCCGGCGATTCGGCCACTGACGACCTGGTTGAACAGCGAACTCGGCTGGGTGCCATTTTTCGGCACATCCTTGAGCGGGCCGGGGCTGCTTCCTGCGGCGTTGGTGCTCGCCATCATGATTCTTCCAACCATTGCCGCTGTTTCGCAGGATGCGCTCACGGGCGTACCGATGAAAACCAAGCAGGCCGCCTACGGCATGGGGACCACCCACTGGGAAGCGATTCTCAAGGTGATGGTGCCGTCGGCCGCCACGGGCATTTTCGGTTCTTTGGTACTTGGCCTGGGACGCGCGTTGGGTGAAACGATGGCGCTGGCCATGCTGGTAGGCAACGCGAATAACATTTCCCTTTCGCTGTTCGCACCGGCCAACACCCTGGCGGCCTTGCTGGCCCTGAACTTCCCCGAAGCCGGGCCGAACGAGATCGAGGTGTTGATGTATGCCGCACTGGTGCTGATGTTGATCACGTTGATCGTGAACGTCTTCGGCTCCTTGATCATGATGTACGCCCAACGGGGTAATAAGTGATGACCGACCTGACTGCTGCAACAGACTTGACGGCTCCAGCAGGCGCGATGCCCAGCCTGCAGCGCAAGTTCGAGGGCCGCGCCCTGCGCAGCCTGATCCTGACCACCCTGGTCTGGGGCGGGGCGCTGCTGGCCAGCGTACCGTTGATTTCCGTGCTCTACATGCTGATCACCCGCGGCGGCGCTCGCCTGAACCTGGAAGTCTTCACCGAACTGCCGCCGACTGGCTTTGAGATGGGCGGGGGCTTCGGCAACGCGATGGCAGGTACCTTTGTGATGGTGGGTATCGCGGCGGCAATCGCGGTGCCGGTCGGCATCATGGCGGCGATTTTCCTGGCTGAACTGGGGCCGGACAGCAAGCTGGCGAACGCTGCGCGCTTTGCCGCCAAGATGCTCACGGGGTTGCCATCGATTCTGGCCGGGGTATTTGCTTACGCCCTGGTGGTGATGACCACCGGCACTTATTCAGCACCGGCCGGTGGCGTGGCGCTGGCAGTCCTGATGCTGCCGATCGTCGTGCTGACGGCGGAAGAGTCGATGCGGATGGTGCCCAAGATCATGAAAGATGCCGCCTATGGCATGGGCTGCACGCGCTCGCAGGTGATCTGGAAAATCGTCTTGCCCACCGGCATGCCGGCGATCCTGACCGGCGTCATGCTGGCGGTAGCACGGGCCGCGGGCGAAACAGCGCCGCTGTTGTTCACCGCGCTGTTCAGCAACTACTGGATCTACCACCAAGGCAGCCTCGAGGTCATGAACCCGACGGCATCGCTTGCCGTGCTGATCTACAACTTCTCCGGCATGCCGTTCGACAACCAGCTCGAGCTCGCATGGGCGGCCTCACTGGTGCTGGTGATGATCGTGCTGGTCGTGAATATCATCAGCCGTATCTTCGGCAAGCCCAAGTATTAAGAACGGGAGCATCTGATCTTGAACGTATCCACTGCGCAAATAGCCGCTCCGTTTGTCACCCAGGCGCCTGTAGTCATGGACTGCAAACTGGACAAGATTTTCTACGGCAACTTCATGGCGGTACGTGACAGCCATGTGCCGATCGAGAAAAACAAGATCACCGGTTTCATCGGGCCATCCGGCTGCGGCAAGAGTACCGTGCTGCGCAGCCTTAACCGGATGAACGATCTGGTGAAAGGTTTCCGTTTCGAAGGCCACGTGCACTTCCTTGGACAAGATGTCTATGGCAAGGGCGTTGATCCGGTGGTCGTGCGCCGTTACATCGGCATGGTGTTCCAACAGCCGAACCCGTTCTCGATGAGCATCTTCGACAACGTCGCGTTTGGCCTGCGCCTCAACCGCTACAAAGGCGATATAGGCGATCGGGTCAAGCATGCGTTGCAAGGCGCCGCCCTGTGGGATGAAGTCAAGGACAAGCTCAAGGTCAGCGGCCTGTCGCTCTCCGGCGGCCAGCAACAACGCCTGTGCATCGCCCGCGCCATCGCCACCGAGCCGGAAGTCCTGCTGTTGGATGAGCCGTGTTCGGCACTCGACCCGATCGCTACCCGGCGGGTCGAGGAACTGATGGTCGAGCTGAAGAAGGATTACACCATCGCGCTGGTCACCCACAACATGCAGCAAGCCATCCGTGTCGCTGACACGACGGCGTTCTTCTCGGTGGATATTTCCCAGGGCACGCGCACCGGCTATCTGGTTGAGATGGGTCCAACAACGCAGATTTTCGACAACCCACGTGAACAGATGACCGGCGATTACATCAGCGGCAAGTTCAGCTAAGCCACCCATCCGGTCAAGGCCGCATACCTGCAGAAGCCAAATGGATTTGGCGGGCATCCGGTAGACATTTACCAAGCGTTTCCAAGGAGCACCAATGCCTGCTACGCATCGCCTTGATTTGCCTGCGATTGAACATGCACTGCGCGAAGTGCAAAATCGCTTTGCCGAGCTCAGCCGGCACTTCACGGAGCCACGCGATCCCTTGACCGACGAAGTACTGCAGAACGTGCTTGAAGGCTACGCGTTGATTGACGACTATGCCGCCCGCGGCGTCGATCTATTTGACCTTCAGCAACTGAACCTGATGCTCGAGATCAACGCCACGGTGCTTTGTGGCCGAGACCCGACGCGCCGCTTGGAATACGCCCAGCACCTGGCCGCGACCGAGGCGCATTTCTTCAACAACGTTGAGGGAGGCATCAAGGACTTGTTCAATTGGTATTGCACGTATCGTAGCGAATCCGTCTGGAAGCGGGCGGCTGGCGTCTATGTGCGCATTCTCAGCAAGCCGCAGTTGTTCATTGAAGGGAACAACCGCAGTGGGTCGCTCATCGTCAGCTACCTGCTCATGCGCGCGGGCTTGCCACCTTTCGTGTTGACGCTGGAAAACGCCAAAGGCTACTTCAACCCGTCATCGGTCATACGCAACTCTGCCAAACATGGAGTCAAGGCGTTGTACGAACTGCCCAAGATCAAGAAAAAATACGCAGCCTTCCTGGAAGAACAAGCGCCTGACCCGATGAAGTTCTTTCTCAAAGGCAAGCCTTTGCCCATCTTTCAGGGTGGCCATTGATGCGTGGGAATTCAGCGTTCGCCAAATGCAAAACCCTCGGCAGCCGGGCAGGGCAGGCCATCCGCTGGGCTATCCCGATGCAGATGTCCAGGCGGCAGCGCATACGCATTTCGTTTGATATCGATGACACGCTCGCCTGCCAACTCCACCACTGCGAAGTCGAACAAAGCCGATTGCCGGCCTGTATTCATCGCTGGCTGGGTGAGCCGTTGCGCAGGGGCACACGCTCCCTGATCCGAGAACTGCGCCGCCAGGATTGCAGCATCTGGGTCTATACGTCGTCCGGTCGCACGCCGTCCTACATCCGGCGTTGGCTGTTGCTCTACGGCATCCGCGTCGACGGCGTGGTCAATAGCGTGCTGCACAATCAAGCGCTAACGGTCCATGGGCTGTCGAATGCACCCTCGAAATATCCGCCGGCGTTCGATATCGATTTGCACGTCGATGATTCCGAAGGCGTGCAGATTGAAGGTGATGACCACGGCTTTCGCGTCGTCGTGGTGCATCCGGAAGATGAGGGCTGGGCGCATAAAGTGCTGGAGGCGGTCGCCATTGTTCAGGCGCAGCTGGCTTGGCAGCAGATGCCTGTCCAGCGTGCTTCGTTACGCCGGGTGCCGAGTGTTTAGCGGGTGATTGCGAGCCATGTCCCTTTAGCAGGTCGAACGCGCTCGGTATCCATCAGTCCAGACACAGTCGCTCCAGCTCATCCCTCAGCCTCGTCAATGGAAAAACGCGGGCGAGGGCAGAGAGTGACGGCCTTTTGATTTCAAGCGAATATCGCTAGAATTCGTCCCCCCTCTCTGTGAGCGGCATCAATACATTAAGTGCGGTAAGCCGCTCTGGCTGATCATTGAAACCGCCATCGGGGCTGCGACACTGTCACTGCTGAGTGCAACGCCAGGCGTGGAGCGGCTTTGCTTTGGTTCGATCGACATGGCCGTGGATCTGGCTTTGAAGGAGGGGACTCAAGGCGGACAGAGCATGCTCAATACGCTGCGCGCCGGCGTTATCTTGCACACTCGAAGCTCAATGGCTTGGAGCCGCCCCTGGATGGTGTCTACCCGGCTATCGCGGATGTGTCCGGTTTGGCTGCATCAGTGAAGAACTCCCACGGGATCGGATTCGGCGGTGTGCTTTGCATCCACCCGTCCCAGATCTCCGTGATTCACGAAAGCCTTGCGCCTGCTCTTGAAGAGGTGGGCTGGGTGCGGCGTGTCCGTGAGGCCGCGGTGAATCAACAGGGGGCGTTCAAGATGGATGGCCGGATGATCGATGCGCCCGTGCTGGCGCGAGCAGATCGCATTATCTCGCTCGCCAGCCTTAGTTATACCTCACAGAGATGAAGCAAACACCGCGCCGAAAACCTGCGTCATAATCAAGGCGTAGGTTTTCACGCGTTTGTCGAAGCGCGGCATCACGATTCTGTGGTCAGTGATGGCGCGGTTCTTCAGCGTCGCAGCCTCGGTTGTCAGGTGCTGCGCTTGCTTTAGTAGCTAGGGCATATCTTTGAGCATCATCCAGCAACCAATAGGCGTAATTCATGTCGCTGCGTTTGGCAGTGGAGCAACGCCGCTGGTCACCGCCGTCGATCCCTTGCGCTCACATGAGATGCCCTGCCTCGCCAGGCCGGAACACTGAACTATCCTTCAAGAAAACTCATGAGTTCGTCCAGAGAGGACGCCCACCGCAGCTCGTCCACTGTCATGGACAAAGCCTTCGCATCGCTTGTATAGACCGCAAATGGAGTGCAGAGCACGCCGATGATGCGCTTGTAGCGCGAGAAATCGAAATTTTCGCCCGTTGGATTTGCCGTGAGTGTATCGACAATATCACTCCAAAACTCGACGCCTTGATCCACTGTTGACGCAGCATTCCGGATAGCTCTATGAGTTCCTTGGTCGTAATCGCGGGTGTAGGGGATGCTTTTGCACGAAACAATGAGAAGGGCGTCTTTATACGATCCGATTGCGTCGATATCGGTCAGGTTTTGGCCATGGGCTCGGAGCGTGCGTTGCCTCATCACGCGGTGCTGACTATGACCCCACTGCGTTCGATCAATTGCATCCTGAACAACGTCCTCGAACCTGGTTGCGCGCGTGTTCGCAACGTTACCCTGCACCTTGGGGAACTGCAGCCATGCCAGGAAACCCATGGAGGCAGCCCACATATCGATGCACATGTAGTCGTTGGTTGCTTTTGCCGGGGCTCCGTGTGCTGTAGGCCATACCTCTCCCTTGAATGTTGCGCAACCATTGCGGAAGGCGCTGAAGTCGGCAGGCGCCACAAACTGTGGTAGAGCCGCTCTGATTTCGCTGCACACTGCCGCATACTCTTCCTCGCCAAAAGTGCTCCAGTGCTCAAGCTTAGTAATGAAGTAACCAAGCTCCATAGTGCGAAGCACTGAGTAACGGCTGTGCTGCAGCCAGCGCCCGCCGAGCATTAGCACGATCAAACACAGTGAAGTGTGGGTGTCCACGCCTACTTCCGCCATCGCGGGTAATCGGTAGAGTTCGAAAATGCGACTTAGATCTAGAGTGCTCGGGCCAAACCTCGCCATTATTTTCCCGTCGTCACCGAAGTGAGCAGCATGGGCGTGGTCCTCAAGAAAGGACTGAGGGGAAATAGAGACCTCTTCGCTGAGCAACCCCCAGTAAGCGCGGGAAACGTCGAGCTCTGGGGCATGGTCTGCTGTTGCAGATTCATCATGGGCCAAGCCTGTCTGGCTCATCACTGCGCCTAGGAACGTACGTCGATGGCGGTCGTGGCGCTGATCATAGATTCGGACTGCGGACTCCACCAGCGCGTTTTCCACGCGCTGAGGCAGGACAGTAGGGGCAGGGCTGGCCATTGGTTTGTGGGTTAGGGGGGCCCTTACCGACCCATTCCTTGGCGTTCGTGAGGAAGTGGCAGGGAATGCATAGTCGTACCCTTTACTCGCCAACCGGAATCCAACTTGCAAGTCATAAATGATTGTGATGAAGGCTATAAAGCGCGCGATGTGTCGTAGGGTGCTTTCGTTGACCGAAAATACGAAGCCTCGGCTTCCATAAGTCGCTGGTTCGGCTTTGCCGCTGCGATTGGCATAGACCTCGATCAATGCTCGTGCATTAGGAGCAGTGGAAGCCAGTTCACCTTCGAATACCCTGTGTGGTAACCGACGTAGGTAGTACATCCACCGCATTGTCGAATAGGAATTTAGGTCGGTTGCGAACGCGCTTTCCAACGCCGCCATGCACTCAGTGAAAAAGGCGCAACTATCACGAGCTGACAGCAGACCCTCAGCCCGGGCAGCGGTAAAAAAAGCATGTCGCTTGATGCAACCTTCAAGCTCTACGATGTACTTGCCAACGTCTGCCAGGAAGGCTTGATTTTGAGGTGCGTGAAGGAGGAGTGCGCTCATTTTGGTCTTCAGCTAATTCAGGAAAGGGTGAGTGTGAGTCGAGTTCCGCAAACGGTAGATGTCTAAACCCGTAATCTGCCTGAGGTGGGGTGTTAGGTCGACAGTTACATATCGCTATACGATGTCAGATGATCTGGCAAATGCAGGCTTGGCCGCTTGTTGGCAAATGATGGGGGTAAGGGTTCTGGTTTCAAATTCTCTCCCAGTTGCGCTACCATGATGGCGATTTGAAATCGCCCGGCGCCTTTCTTTGCTTGGAGGTCTCGCTTCAAATCCAGAAGCGGTGTAAGCACCGCGAGGGTGAGTCTTACGTCAAGGCAGGGATGAGAAACACTCAATGGGTTCGCCAACCACTCCGGCAGAGATGCAAAGTCCGCTACTGAAGTCCAGCAGGCCAGGCTCGTACCTAGGCTACTCGTTGCAGGCCACTCGGATGTGCCTGCATCTCTGCGAGGCACCCCGCGGTTCCTTTGTGGCGCTTGAAGTGCTCGATGATGTCGATGTAGTTCTGCCCGACGGTACGCGGCTGCTTGAACAATCCAAAAGCGGTCTAGCCACGAACCCGATTGCGAATTTCTCTGTCGATCTGTGGAAGACTTTCTCGAACTGGATTGAGGCTATCGAGGTTGGGGCAGTCGACCCCGCCAAGACGCTTTTCCGGATCTACGTCCTTCAAGAGAAGAAGGGGGAGTACGCCAGCGCGCTTCACTATGCCCACACCCCGGCGCAAGTCGACATGGTGGTGCAAAGCATTAAGGAGGATTACGAAACCGAGCAGCATGAAGGCTGCAAGCCCTACATTGAGCGCTTTCTTGCATACGATAGGGAAAAATTGGCAGCACTCGTAATGGCCTTTGAGCTCGAAACGGGCAATGATCAATTGGTCGAGAGGATCAAGGATCATCTCGCCCTGACTGTACCCAACGAGTTCTTGGATGACGCTTGCGACACAGCTGTGGGGTGGGTGAAAAACACCTCCGACGGATTAATCAGTCAGCGAAAATACCCTGCGATCTCTCGTGATGAATTCAGCGATCGCATGTCGACGTTTAATACTCGATTCTCCTTCAATCATCTTCTCAAGTACGCCCTGCCAGCGCCGCCAGCAGATGAGGTCGAAAAGAGTCGCTCCAGCGCACACATCCTGATCCGCCAGTTGGAGCTGATCGAGGAGCAGGAGGAGGGCTTGCAGGCTATGACTGATTTCCTGCACTCGAAGACCAACAAAGTGAACTGGGGGGCGAAAGGCTTGGTGTATGAGCCTGAGTTCGATGAGTTCAAGCAAAGCCTGCTCACCCAGTGGAAATTGTTCAACAAAGAGGTACGCCTGCAATCCGCCTCAGCCAGTGAGGTCGATAAGGGCCAGCTATTACATCTGAAATGCATGGCAGCGACCGCCAAACTCAACGATGTCGACTCCCCTGGTTTTTTTGTCCGCGGGACATATCACGATTTTTCGAATGCCAAAGAAATAGGCTGGCATCCCCGCTACCGCGATCTCTTGGACGAATAAAAGCGTGTCGCGTTGTCGCGATGCACGACAGGCTTGAAAGCTAAAAAAATCATAGGTTGGCAAGGATGGAAACCGCAGAGCTCATTAAACATCAACATTCCGTTGATGAGATATACTTGGTACAAAACCCCGCGCTTGGGGCGATCCTCATGTGGGAGTTCGTCAAGGGCTACAAGCGTCAGAGCCTAGGCAAACCACCTGCACTACCGCTGCTCTTTATCGTCTTGCCCATCCTATTCAGTGAGGTGCTGAGAACGACCATCGGCACCACTAACCCGTCATCAGGTCTCAGGCTCTTCATTGGTAAGTTTTCCAAGAAGCAGGAAGCGATCCTGACGCTGCAGCGCCGCATGCTGATGCTGCGTCCAACTTCGCTGTCTAGCCTGACGATCGCCATTGATTGCGGGTTGCTTCAGCTCGATTATGCCAGTGCTTTGGTCGACTGCACCATCAAGCGTTACCCCCATAAGACACGCGAGAAGATCAGAGAGCTGGGCAAGCTTGCGGATAAGCTCGGCGGCTGGTGTGGCGCACTCACTATTCAGGAAGTCCAGGCTGCTCTACGGATAGGTTTTTAATGAAACTTCAGATCAGAAAGCTGATTTTGTGGCCAAAAAATGGCAGGCGTTACCGGGATGTAACTTTCACTCCCGGCGCGGTCAACGTGATCAGTGGCTCGTCCAAAGCAGGTAAATCAGCCGTTATTCCCATTATCGATTACTGCCTAGGATCCGAAAAATGTGCGATTCCTGTCGGCACCATACGCAACACGTGTGCATGGTTTGGACTACTCGTCGACACCGATGAGGGTCTTAAACTGCTTGCCAGACCAGAGCCTGGAAGGCAAAAGTCGACAGATGACATGTTCCTTCTTGAAGGTGATGAGCTCAGCATTCCCACTCAAATCCAAGGTAAGAATACAAACCGCGACAGCGTAAAGAATATGCTCAACAGGCTGTCGGGCCTTCCTAACATGGGCTTTGATGAGGACATTCGCTACGGCTTCAAAAGCCGCCCCAGTTTCCGAGATCTCATGGCCTTCACGTTTCAGCCGCAGAATATCGTGGCTAACCCGGACGTCCTCTTCTACAAGGCTGACACCACTGGCCATCGCGAAAAGCTCAAAGACATCTTCCCCTTTATCCTCGGTGCAGTGACCTCCCAGACCCTGATCGCTTCCTGGGAGGTCAAGGATCTTGAGCGTCAGAAGAAGCAACTGGAATCAGAGCTCAAAACGTTGGCCGATGCATCTGCTCGTCTGCGTTCAGAGGCTCGTAGTCGTTACTACCAGGCCCGCGAATATGGGCTGGTACCGATAGATTCGTTGCTGTCAGATGATTGGCCTGTCGCCGTCCAGCAGCTTAGTGCGATTCTACAAAAGAGCTCACGTGACGCATCGCCCAACTACGATGCCATCAAGGCATCCATCATCAAGATCGGGGAGCTCAAAAGGCGAGAGGATGTCATCGCCGCAAACCTCTATGCAGGTCGTCAGAATTTAAAAGAGCTGACGCGCATTCAAGGTGACGCTGATGAGTACCTTACCGCGCTAGAGACAATGAAAGAGCGTCTGTCGCTTTCGAGCTGGTTACGTGGCCTGATCAAAGACGACCAGGACACCAATCCCAATGCGTTGAGATCCAGTCAGCTCTCGGCCTCCCAGCAACTTGATGCTCTGTGTACAGCACTGACGGGGATTGAAGCCCAGGCTCAAGAAACGCCGGTAATCTCCGCTTCTGTGGAGAATGAGCTCGTTCGTTTGCGAAATGCTGTTCGTGTTGACGCCGAAGAGCTAGAGGCGATCAGGGCAGAGATCAAAGCACTTGAAGCGCTAGACGCTGAAGCCAAGGGGCAAGCACTGCGTCAGTCGGACATTGACCGGTACCTGGGTAGGCTTCAGGAAGCCGTACACAACTACCAAAAGGCCCAGCAGGACGATAGCCTGGCTAAGCGTCTAGCCGATGTTGAAGAGAAACTGGGCCAGCTTGCGCCCACAGTCTCTACCGATCAGATCCGGGAGCGAACCCGCAAAATTCTCAATGCGCTAAGTGATCAGTGCGCCAAAATCACCCCGAACCTGGACGCAGAATGGAAAAGCGCCCGGATCGGATTGTCCATCACCGACCTCACCATCAAAGTGCGCCATGACGGTCGAGATGATTACTTGTGGGAGATTGGAAGCGGCGCCAACTGGCTGGCTTACCACGTAGCGATGCTGCTCGCTCTGCAAAAGCTATTCATGGCCAAAAAATCAGTCGAGCACCCTGTTCCGCATTTCCTCATCTTCGACCAGCCAAGCCAGGTCTATTTCCCTGTGAAACGCGCAGCGAAAGCCGATGAAGAACACGAACTGAAGGATGAAGACCGTATAGCCGTGCGCAAAGTATTCCTGGCTTTGGCAGCCGCGGTGAGCGTCTCGGAAGGACGCCTGCAGATCATTGTCCTTGACCACGCGGACGAGGGGGTTTGGGGGAAAATCCCTGGTGTCGTTCTCACCGAGGAGTGGCGTGACAAGAAACTCGTACCGCCATGGTTCGGAGCTACTGAGGAGCAGAGTTGACTCGGTAGGAAGCTGCTCAGGCCATTCATTTGCGTTCTACTTGTCCGGGCGTTTTGACCAGCAACTAGGGCAGGCACTTCAGGCATAAGTAGAACCAATGTAGCAGCCAGAACCAGAGGCCTCGCTGTTTCGAACGGAGATGCAACATGCCTACTGAAAAGGCCTGTCCGAGCCTCACGTTACTGGGCAGCTCTAGTTAAACAATGTTCATGCTACGTTGTGTCAGTAGGTTGATGTGTAGGAGGGAGCCAGTAGTGCGAACTAGAGATGACCTGTCAGACTGGGTCGTGCATTTTGTGCACGGAATGAAACCTGAGTTGGCTTGGATCAACGAGGCAGGCGATACGGAGCCTATGCCAGTGGCCTTTGATGCTCACGACAACGGCATAATACTGGAATATCAAAAATATCGACATCCATTGCTAGATTTTGAGTTATCAGCATTCGAGGTATTGCTCAGAATTATTGATGATGGCTATCTACAGACGTCTTGGTCGCTTCGCGAAAAGGCTAATGGTGATGTGGAGCCAACAATTTATGGTCGGCGCTCAGCACTTTGCTTTACCGAAATGCCCCTTCACGCGCTAATCGATTATCAGTCGAAGCGTGAGGGGAGTGGCTATGTAGAAAAATATGCGATAGTCGTCAAAAAGCGCGAGTTTTTCGCGGCTGGCGGGCGAAAGGTAATTTCAGGTTTGTCGGCACAGCATAGAGAGCTGCATCGCCATTTAGACGATTCTTATTTTTGCCGGAACCTATCACCTGAGTGCGGGTTAGGTGAGCATGAGCAATATCGGTATGTGGCAATGAACATAGGAAGTGGGAAATATGTTGACTGGTCACACGAACGTGAGTGGCGATGGACTAAAAATTACCACGCAGACAGCTTTACGCCAGGCCTTGAACTATGGCTGGAGCAGCGAGAGTGCGACCCTAGAAGAGAGAACTCATTTTCAGAAATAATCATAATGACAGAGACGGATCATCAAGTACCCATCGTAGCGAACAAGCTTTTATCTCTTTATGATTCCGGAAGGAATGAGTTTGGTATATTGTTCGATAAGCAAAGATTACGATCAACCAAGGTTACTTCATTCTCTAGAGTGGCTAGAGAAGGGGTTAGGCATATTGAGGAGCTGAGATTTCCTCTTGAAAGTCGCATCCGTGAAGTTTTTTACAACCACGAACATATTGCTAGAGCAAAGGAGGTATATGAGATTTCCAGGCTTGCTGCTCACGAGGCTGTGCGTCAAATAACTTGTCGTGAACCGGAGGATAATTTCGATTTCTGCGGTCGGGCCGAACTGGTACTCCGGGACTCGCATAGCGAATTCGTTCAGGCGCTTGCCAGTGAAAAAATCGCGAAGGCAAGCGCTGGTGACGGTTACATTATCGAAGTAAATGACAGGAACCTTGTTGGGCAAAGTATGTATCTGAGCATGATGGGGTGTGAAGCTGCTGGCGAGGTTTTTCTTGATGAACTGGGGTTAGATTACATAGTCAAATCATTTCCCGATTAAGTTGTACTATCGCAAAATTTTTCCAATCAGCAAAAAATTTAGGCGTTCAGCGTTAATTGGATGGCTCATGCACGAGCATCGAGCATCGAGCATCGATCATCGAGCTGGACGACCCGCAACATTGATCCTGAGGCGCTCACTGCTTCGACAGTTACCAGCCCCGTTGAGCACTGATCGGCGGGCTAAGATCATTCAACGTGTGACAAATTAGGGGCGCAACTATGGCAGTAGTGTTCTTTCTACCCTGGGTGGCTGCTGCTGAAGAGCTGCGAATCGCAGATATGCGCCTGATCCCGTACGAACGGGGTCGTTTGCCTGGTGAGGTCTTGGGCATCCCGCAAATTGCTTTCGACGGTGTCCTTGGCAATTACGGCGACCGGGGATTCGGATCTCACCCCTCTCAACCGATACATCAGGCGGCGCTCATCATCTGGGATGATGACACACCTGGTCTGGAGGTTTCAGACGCTCAGATCCAGCAGCGATTGGTACAGAGCTCCTACCTCGCATTCTCCGCCATGGCAGCCCGATCGCTATGTTCAACGTTCGGGTACTACAACGCCGACACTCTCCAAGTCGTTGCGCAGCGGTTCGATGTCGCCTCACCGGGTCATTCCTGTATGACCACGCGCCGGCGTGACGGTGGAACACAAAACATGTTGGCGGGGAGTGGGGGGCTCAAGTTCATTCGGCCTTACCACGTAGACAATCGCACCCAGATCTCGCTCGACACGCCACTGCTCGAAGCATTACTCAAGCTACCCAATGGGGAGCTTAAGGAACGCATCGACGAGGCGGTCGTTTCCTTCCTCAGAGCAAACACCGATGCACCCTCCATGGATGAACGATCCGAACTGATTCTTCTACGGGTCGCCATAGATATACTGCTTGACGTTCCTCACGACAAAGTTGCCTTCCGCAAAGCAATCAACGAACATTTCGATGAGCTATTGAACCCGCCCACTTGGCATAAAGGGGATCTGGCCGAATCGTGGTGGCGCAAACACTGGGACAAACACGTCAATCGCCCACTCGACGCCTGGGTTCATGATTTCTGTGCCGCTCGTAACGCCGCAGCTCATGGCCCCGCAAATGGTGAGAAAGGGAGTATCTGGCCACGCCATAATCACCTCATTTTTTCCGCCTGGTTGCTGCCCCTGATCGTCAAGAAGCTGCTCGCTCAAGCGGGGATTTATAAATTCAGCGCCGAGGACAAGGTTGCCCGGGCGGGATTTGAGGTTTTTCTGGCCCACGATCTGCTGGCTGTCACCGAAGAGGAGGGTACAAACATTTGGTGGCAAATAGCGGAGTCTGAGCTTTTTCAGCCTCTGCTTGCTGAGCAATTGCAGCAGGCGCTGAGTGAGACGTCTGGAGAGTGAGCGAGCCTTATGGCTCTAGGCCCTAAGCTCCCGCAGTGGTCGTGTGTGGCTAGCCGCTGAGCATCGGGTACACTATTCGGAATGTGCGTCCGCATCCCAGCACGCTCAAATTTCCAAAGGAGTAGGAGATGGGCATTTTCAGCTGGCTGTTCAACAGGCCCAAGGCCGTCAAATCCAATACCGCAGCAAAGCACCAGCCCGCTCAGGCTCAATCCCAGGTCGCTCAGCCAGATCTCCAAGCTATCCCTCAGATCCAACGTGACAAGCATTTCCTCAGAGTCGATTCGCTCAGTTTCTCAGGCGTCTATCAACTGTCTAAGTCCAAGAAGTGGGCGATCGCCTGGAGAGACTCCGATCCGTCAGCGGGTCGGGGAGGTCACAGAGAATCCGGTTTAGGGGCCTACGTGCTTGCAGATGCGAGCAGCGGTACCGTTGCCTGTCATGGGAGTATGCCTAGGCCAAACAATGGCCACGTGTGTGACACCGGCGTGTTTTGCCTGGAAGATTGGCATTTTGGTAGCACCCTGTCTGGGACGTTCAGCGTTTTCGATCCCAGCGGTTCTGTGATCTTAGCTAAAGAGCTGACGGCAAATATTTTCACCAGTGGTATTTCCAGGCACGGGAAATACGCATTCTGCGCAACCGCCAACAGCCCAACCGATCATGGCAACAAGGTGTTCCTGTTTGACCTGGTCAATCGGGTCGAAATGTACAGCGTCACTCCGAAGGCCGGATGGCCTGATAGCTACGAAGTGGACGAGAGTACAGGAGAACTCATGGTGTTGTTCAAGGACATGGGGAGCTTCCGGTACAACGTTCACGGCCAATTCATCGATGCTGATCAGCTCGGCGATGCCAACCTCAATTCCTCCCGTTACGACCGCATCATCCTCGCCGCAGAAAAGATTTTAGGGGAGGGCGACCTGACAGACGAGCGCACGCTGGAAGTCCTGACCGCTGTACGCCGTGCCCGTACACTCGGCGCAGATGAAAACCCTGCCTGGAGGCCCACAGCGCTCAAAGTCCAGGGGCTTGCGCACGAGCAGCTGGGCCAGTACTCCGAAGCAGTCCAAGTCTACGAGCAGGCGCTGGCTTTGAATCCAAAAATTGGCGTTAAGCGCAGGTTGGCTTCGGTGAGTAAGCGGATCAAGACTTAATAGCAAGGGCCGCGCCCCATTGTTACACCCATTTTTACGCTGGGGTTGACGATCGCTTGGCGCAGCGCAGTCCGGATGTATCGTGAGGCTGCGTTGACGTCCTGATGGTTCATGGCTGCGTGGTCAGGAATGACAACTCTTCTGAAAACAATTCTTTTAAATGCAACCGGCTAGGCTAACCCAATCTTACCTTGGAAACCGGGCCAGACTGGATTGGCTTCTTCCAGGAATGGCCGATCCTACTGTCGTAGCTATCATCCTCCACGCTTTAAGTAAGGCTAAATAACATTGAGCAGCTCCAACACTAAGATCCTTGATGAAAAACAAGCTAAAGACTCCGCCATTCGGGCTCTATGCGGCGTGAGTCTGGTGGTCTTCATCATGTTTTGTATCGCAATTTCATGTAGTAGCGGCGATGATCCTGAGCCCGAAAAATTTGCCCTTTTTATGTGTGGCGTCTTGCTAGGCTCAATTTATGTATTTTTAGGTTTGGTAGAAGTCACCTTAATGCATCGCATCATGAATCTGAAATCAAGCTTGTTGTTGTGGGCCTTTTTTGTGGCATGCCTAGGCTACTTCGCTAGGACAAAGGCATCAGTGGACATCAACACCATTTTCCACATGGAAGCCAGCGCTTTTCCGATGACCCTGATAGCAGCCACTTTGTTGCATATGATCAACTTCCTGTTTTGGTTTTTCTTTATCTCAGGAATTGTGTGCCTCCTAGTGGCCGGTAGCTCGGCCATGGAAGGGCTTCATCGTGGCAAAGGGCTCATGCTCATAACCTGCCAAGTCGTGACTGGGCTAGCATTCATGATCATTTCTTGGTTTTCGCATTACAAGATTGATAAAGAGGGTGTGAGACATCAAATAATTTACAGAATCGCCCACTCCGTAGATTTCAATGCACACTCTCCCTGTGCAAATATAGACAGTTCCAAGACGGCCATGGTGTTTTTGGACGCCGACAAGCGCTTGGCTCTAATTGCCCCGACCCTAGACGAGTTTGCAGGTTTCGAGTGGAGAGTAGTGCCTTATCTGCGCTCGGTTCCTATTCCAGAAAACTTCCAGACAGTCGTGTGTGAGTATTCCGTCTCAAGCGAAAACCCGACAGCGGTTTGGGACATCGAACGGCATCATTAGAGTATTTTTTGGTTTGAGCCTGGTCGGTCACTGTATTCGCGGCCGGCCAGACCCTAGAGCTTCAGGTGGCTGCAAGCCGGTGGGGGTTAGCCTACCCCCATTCGTGCTTCGCTCGCTTTTCATCAGGCGTTCTCGTTTTACTGCTATCGAGGAAAGATTGGAGTACGGCGCACCTGCCTGGCAGACAACGTTGATCGACCTCGTAGGCTACTAAACTAAGCACCCACCTCGCTCAATCCATATTTCTCCTGTTTGGTTTAAGAGCAGGCAACAAACTGAACCGCCATCAAAGATGCCAATCTCAGCCGGTACTACAAGATGCGGAGAACCTTGGTAGTTCCTGTGATCGATGCCGCCAGCTCAGCAATATACCTGAAGGATTAGAGCCAAAACATGTGTAGATGAGGAGTATCCGTAAGCTTTCCTAGAATCTCTAAGCGTGAAGTGCGGATGTGTGTGCGAGCAACAGCAAGTTAGATTTAATTAAAGGGCACCAACCCGAGAGCAGATCATGCACCACGCTCTTCAGTTTGCTGCCCATCTGAGCCTAATGCAGGCACCTCACTTCCTGTCTCTACCTGGGTGGCAGTCAACATGGACGGGGCTGCTACTGACCAGAATGGGACTACGAAAGCGTAGGTGACCTCCGCACTCAGCTTTACCAGCTTGCAGGGACGCTCGGCTCGCTGTTCGGCCGTTTGTAAACTTTGCTCAATGGCCCGACGAGCTGCGGGGCTGATTCTATATCTGTGGAATTTGAGGAAGACATGCTCAAGGGCCAACTGGCAGAAGCCATCTGGACATTGAGGGTGCCTGAACAACGGCTCAAAGCAGAATTCAATCAGTTGGAGCATCACACCTAGGTTACAGCGTTTCTGCGTGTACATCCCGCACACAAAATCCACCAGTACGGGTACAGCAGTGTCAAATGCAAGGTGCTCTTCAGCCAGGTAGCTACGCAGGCAGTTGATGCCGAAATTTGCAAACGTCTCACCCTGACTCATCATGACGATGAGATCCACCGCCCGAACCGAAACAAAGCTACGCCTGGCCATGACGAGTCGTATTACGGCTCGGGAATACTCCTCCTGCGATAGCCCGTCTGCCCGTTGAGCTTCCCTCAGCAACATTTGAGGGGACGCGCCAACGATACCCAGCATGCCGGCAAGATCGCGTAACCGCGCATCAATCGACAGCAGACCTGCACCATACTCTAGGCAAACGAGCAGGGCTGCATGGTCTTCATCGCCCAGGATGCCCTCAAGCATCTGCAGTTGCTCGCAAGCCTCAGGCGGCCCGTATGCCGGCACCACCTGGCAGAACGCTTCGATAGCCGTCTCGATCGATTCGAGATACTCCCGATCCTTGCGCCAAGCGTCTTCAGTAAGCTCCTGCATGCCAAGTTGACCATCGTGGGAAAAGAGCGTACCGCTCTTTCGATAGTGGGCCGATTTCTCTAACTTTACGTCCAACAGCTGCTTGGTGGCAGCTGTCACGTACAAACGAGGGAAAAGCTCCAGGACATCGAGTAAACCGAGGGTTGCAAGCTCCACCAGCATAGACAGGTCAATCAGCCATGCCTGATCGTGGGATGTGTCAGTCGGAAAGACATCGTGGGGGCCTAACCCCGTCGATACTTGGAGAAGTGCCCCTTCATCAGGCCAACCCCTCACCAGTTCAATGACGTCCGTACCCAGCAGGCGTGCGAGCAGGCCTATGGTGGCGTGATGCTGACCGTACAGGCTGATGGTATTGAGGCTCTGAGATTTTTTTTGCTCTAGCTGATCGATGAAGAAAGTCGTATCGATCTCGCCGTTATCCCGGGTTGGAATACTCATCGCTACGACTGTCTTGCTCGGGACGACCGAATTGGACACGCGCTCGTAGGAAAGGTCGATCAGGCGTCGATGGAGGGTGATAATACGTTTCACTGTGAGCGTCTGCTCACCGACCACACTGCTGACGGTTGTGGTATCACCAACTTTCAAACCGAGCAGCCGGGCGGCCCGTGACGAGTCCGCGGCAACGAATTCACCTGCAGGTGCCAGTGGCGGCTCAGAGGAGAAATCGATTGAGACATATCCAGTCCTGCCGGTGCTGTCTTCAAGCTCGACAGCGGTGCCTTCCTCAACCGCAGAGGGAAGGGCGTGAACGCCCTCAATTTCCTTCGATACTAGGAACATGAGAGAGATGTGGCCAGCTGCTGCTTCAACGTCCTCCCCATTCAGCCGCATCGCACGGTAGATACGGTCAAGGCCACGTTCCTGCAGACCTCTACTGAGCTCTGCGTTGGCCAGCTTTAACTGTTCTTGAGCGGATCCGTTCAGCTGTGCAGGTAACCTGGCAAGAGCTTCATCCATTCGACCATGGCTTTCGTTCGCCAGAACTTGAATGAGCAGTAACCAGCCTACGGCCTCACCAGGACTTTCAGCGACGAGCAACTCAGCCATCTCGCGCATTCTTGGCCAGTCACAGGCCTCGCCGTAAACACTCAATGCCACCTGGCGGGCGTCTGCTGAGTGTCGCCATTCTCCCGGAAGTGATTCCAATAGGCCTCGAACTTTGGATCTTTGACCACTGAGCGCGTAGCAGTGCAGTAAATCAACATGCAGGGGACTGAATGAGTCTCTTGGTAGGAGGCGTTCAAGCATCGCAATGGCGTCACCGTAACGCCGCACATGAAGCATCCATTGCGATGCCATGGAAAGATCCAGTAGATCAGTGCTCTGCGGTGCGAGCTCAGCAACGCGATCTCCGAAGGCCTGACGCATCTCCTCGTTGCCCGCATACGCCCGGGCAGCAAACACACCATCACAGATACTGCTGTTTTGCGGCGTGATACCCAGATGGGCGAGCTCATTCCGCACGGCCTCGTGCTGATTTTCGCGTAACAGCAGCTCCCAGTGCATATGCCTCAGCATACGAGTCGCTCGCAGAGAGACATCCGTATCAGGCTGACTGAGCTGGGCGCTGTAAGCCGCGGCAAGCATTTCCGGATTGTTAGCAATCAGGCACGCCTGTCCAAAAACCACACGCGCTTCATCAGAGAGCTGTTCAACACGATCAGCGCAGCAAGCAACAGCATCGCTGTGACGCTGGAGATCGCAGAGCGCCTCCAACTCCACCCTAACCGTAAATTCGTCCTCGGGAACACCACGCTGCCTGCCAGCTTCGATCATGCTCAACGCTTCAGCTGGCTCACCCAGCAAAAGATGCGCATAAGCTAGGTGAAAGACAATTTCGGTTTTTGTCCTGGGGCTCTGCTCAGCCCATAACACACCCTCGCGGTCATCGAACTTCGACATGGCGTCGAGGATCAGCACACGCCGATCTTGGGGCTGCGATCGCGTGTTCACGTGGAAGGGGTTGGCAGTGGCCAATCGAAGGACAAACCGGAGATAATTTTCGAGTATGAAAATTGAGCTGTCAGACTGCTCCATTGCCGTCCGGATGGCACCCACCGCGCCTTCATCATCCCCGGCCCCAGCCATTGAGCTGGCCAGCATCTGCCAAGCTCCCGACTTGTCACAGAACGCCCCAGGTATTTCTTCGGCCGTCAGCTGTTCTCTGTTTAAGAGCCTCGCATTGGTCAGTGCCACCCAGACTGAGTACGAATCCGGGAAGCGCGCGATGGCATCCTGTCCAACCTGGATCGCAGTCTGTACGTCATTCTTGAGCATCCACGCCCGGACAAAGCCTGCCGCAATACGCTCATCGTCCTGGTAAAGGCTGGCAGCCATTTCGAGGTCTGCCGCGGCTTTAACGTCATCAGCCAAATGCCAGAAACACATCCCACGGAGGAAATACCATCGGGCCTGTTGGTGCGCATCGAATGTGTCAAGACCGTCTTCGACCACCTCCAGCTGAGCAAGCGCATCGCGGTAACGGTGGTCGTTGTGCAGTTGACTGATGCGATCGAGCTGGCGAGAGGCGAGGGTGTTATCTGATGTCGGGTTCGCTGGCGGCAGCTCATCCGCGAGAAAGCTACCCGTGGCAGGACGGCTACCTGAAAGAAGAGGTGCTAGGTATTCCGCTAGAGGGGCAAGCTGAGTGTGCCGCTCTTGGCTAACAACTACAGTGCCCAAGCTCAGGTCTTTGATGGCTTCACGCATGAGCCGCGCCCTGTGAAAATCTTGAGCTAGTCCTTCCAAGTGCAAGTGGAGTGAGGTCAGGTCGACCTCTGCGCCACTGCCATTCAGCTCAGCACAAACACCGACCAGCTTCGCCCACACAGCGCCACTGTCCTTATGGGGCAACGTGTGCTGGATCAGTTGCTTCTGCAATCCAACGTCGTGGCTACGATCTGAATCCAGATCATGGGGGAAAAACTTGAGGTGGAGCGCAAACTGCCGCAAATCTTCGTCCGCGACAGGCGCTTCGTTGTAGTGCTCTGCAGCAGCTCTAATAGCCGCGTACGCAGCCCTGTTTCGTTCATTGCTCCCTTCAGCATGAACGCGGGCGTACCAGGTGTCGTGCGACAGTGAGCCGAGCGCAAGTCTCACAACCTCGACAGCGCTTTCCATGTGCGACGAGCTTGCTACGTGATAAACGATCAGGTTGTCGTCGACGCCTCGTTGGAATGCCGGCGATATGAAGTCGAGCCAGGCGAGACCCAAGGATTCTTTGAACGCTTCGTTGCTAGCAATCGCCCGAGGCGACCGCTTCATCTGCATTCTGATGCTAGCTTTCTGGCCGGAGCCAGGAGATACAGCATGGATCACAAGGTCGTCGGTGTTATGGCCGAACGTCCTGCCTTGGAACAGCAGGGTCTCGATGACAAAGCCCTCACGCAACCCTGCACAGTGGTCGCCAAGGCACATAGCGAGTAGGCGCACTGCCTGGACACGATGTTCGAATGCAATACCTCGTCCACCCGTAGAGATAGGGCTTGCGACCTGTTTCTGCCGGCTTTTCGATTTAGAAGCGGGAGCTTTTGCTGCCTTAGTCCGTGGAGGCCGTGCCATACCTGGTTCGCGCAAATGAGATGCTGCCCATCTTATCACCTGAGCCATGATGGTGTGGTAAGGCAGTCGATGATGCCGTATTTGACCGCCATTTCAGGGATGTCGAAGGGCCGATCGCCAAATTCTTGTGATGGGAGAGGGTAGTGGGATCAATGTCAGGCAATGGAGGTAACGATCAAAACCTGACCACCCGAGGGCAAGCGTACGGTTCAGACGACGATCAATATTCAGTTAAAGAGTCGAATTACGCCTGATCATAGTCAAATTTATCCTCCTGAATTTGAATTCGCTCCTCGAAATCAGAGGGTCGGGACTCTGGTTTGCCGCATCCCCGAGGAACGTCCTGAACCCAGCGAGATGCTTGGCCAAACTGAAGGCGGACAATCCTGCGGAGCGTCTTCTCCGCTGCGGAAATAAAGGATGCTGAGGTAGCGGTTCAGAAGCGTCAATGCCTAGATAAAGCAGATAATCCTCAAAACAATGGTCAAATTTCGGGCTGAGCTCCACGCTCGGGGATGAAGAGCCAGGCCTACGCCATTCCCAGCGGCCAAGCCCATTCTTGACGAAGTAAGCAAGACAACCAGGCGCTTGAGGAGTCTCTGTTACCTCATTAATTGAAATCTTCGTATACCTCGCGAAAGCCATGTGCATCAGGACTTCCCGTGGGTTTAGCCCCTTGAGCCCAGCTTCAGCCACACGGTTAAAAACCCACTGCATTTCATGATCGCTGAGGGCGTCTTTACCCAAGACCGAAGTCATCGAGGCGGCGACTTCCCCCACAGTGAAACTTTTGCCCTTTGGAGCGCACGTCCATAAATGAGCATTGCAAAAATGGAAGAAGCCAGCGGCCCAATTATAATTTCGCCGAATCATATGCAGGACACTGGCCTGAGTAACGCCCTCGATGCTTTTCAGCTTGAGCTGGTACGGCCTCCATCTCTGATTTGGCTCCCATTCGCTGAAGGGCAATAACGAACTTTCGACAAAGCGTGAACAGGCCTTTGCACCGATCCAGTTCGCCGGTGGATGGAGTCTGAAGCGGAGATAGTCGATAAATTGCTCGTCAGTCCAATCACGCAAAGATATGCCTTGGAGGAAGCTCCAGTTGAGCATGGACTCAAGATGATGAGTCGCAACATTAAAGTCCTTCTGGGGATTATTCCAGGAAGGCGCGATGGCGCGTATATACCAGGAGCCAAGGCGAATCATAGAGAAAGGCTCGCAGTCGGCACCGAAACCTTTCAGATAAGCCAAGGCGTAACGGTTTTCAGGGAAACACTCCGTATACGGATCCCAGAGATGGTATGGCGGAAAAATTGGGCATGGGATAGCCGGTTCAGCCATGCAACCCTCGATGAGCTAAAGTGAGTGGCTAGGCGTGTGAGGCCGTCATCAAGGTTTAGCCCATTCTGCGGATGATTCAAATGCTGGCTGCTGGGAGATGTGCGAGGAGGCTCGTTTACACGACGTGAACAAGCATGACGGTAGGGTAAGCTCGGGATTTGCAAAACCAGGCTTGATATCTAGGACGAGGATTGGGAGCTAATGCATTGATAGGGTTGAAGCTCTGGGTTTCGGAAAACGAAGCTATAGGTTGGTGGAGGCGGCTAAGAGGCTGGTCGGCTTTATAAACATATCGTTTAACATAATATACATTATGTGTAGCCAATGATCAGATCAGGTGGCGCCCAAGTGCAGGCTTTCTCGCTGTGCTACCCGCTGTCAGCCACGGCCCAAAACTTCCATACGTGACAGCGACACTGAACTTCGTCAGTTGGCAAAAGCTTCCTGGAACACCAGCGCGTTACCCGCATTGGCAAACGGAACATTTGAGGTATGGCTAAGGACAAAATTCACGAACAGATGAAACAGCTCGGATTGGCTGGAAATGCCGAGCTTGAAATACAGGTGCTTGCGGTGGTTTTTTACCGTGCCCTCCGCGATACCAAGGTGCAGTGAAATCGAAAGGCTGGAGTGTCCACGCAGGATCATGCTGACGATCAATTGTTCACGGGGGGTTAGCTGATCAGCGGCGAATCGCGAAAAAGCGTTGTTCAAGTGCTCTTTCAAGGCCGATGCACTGTCGTCGTGATGAGCGCAAACACCTTGATAGTGGCGTTGCAGCAATACATCGACCATCGCACGGCAGCCCTGTAAACCTTCGAACTGCAAAGCGGAAAACGTCGGAGAAGCGTTCTGTCGCATCAGTGAATAAGCAAGATGACCGATGCCCGGCAATGCGGAGATGAAGACAATTTCTTCCGCCAATGTACCCGACTGCATGGAAATACAAGGATGCACGTCAGGGGAATTGAAGTAATCACCCTCGAAGAAAGCATCAGGGGCCAATTCGCTCATGCGATAAAGTCCGCTCGCTTGGCCATGAGCGCAGGCGGTATAAACCGGGTCCAGCAAATACGTACCGTTAAGATAGCTGTGCATCGCTCCCGGTTCGCAAATACCTTGCAGATTGTTGTGCAGTAACACTGGTGAGCCGTCCACTGGGTAAAACAGCACGCAGCTTTGGTCGAAATTCACAACGGTCCACAAAGCCTCATCCAACTGTCGGGCAAAGCCATCACACTGCAGCAATGCGACCAAGCCGGGCGTCGCGCAGTGCCATGCATCAAGGACGGGCGCGGCATCCATGCCACTTCTGCCATCCGGAACTGAAATTGCCATGCCATCCCCTTGTCTTTATCCAGTGCGCCCTACTTGTGAGCGCACCCTTAACCCAGCGATAAAGAGCAAGCATATTTCCTGCCACGATTGATTTAAACCGCTGAAAAACCGTTGTCCACAAACAGCTGCGCGCCACTTACAAACGAAGCATCGTCGCTGGCTAAGAACAATGCGGCCCGTGCGACCTCCTCCGGCTCGCAAAGCCGCCCTTGCTGCAACTTGATCGCCGCTTCACTGGCATCCACGCCCATCAGTTGCAAGTCGCGCAGTTCCCGCTCGCCGTGAGGGGTACGGATAAAACCCGGGGCGACTGCGTTGCAGCGAATGCCACGATCACGAAACTCGACGGCGATGGCGCGCGCGAACATCTGGCATGCGCCCTTGCTGGCGTTGTATACGACCTCGCCTGGGGTCGCATACTGCGCAGAGATCGACGAAGTGCATACAATACTGCCCGAGCCTTTGGCAAGCATCTGTGGAAGCACCGCCTGTGTGACCAGGTACATGCTCTTGACATTCACGGCCATGAGCCAGTCCCACTCATGCTCCTGCACGTCCAGAAAAGGTTTCACGATCAAGGTGCCGGCGTGGTTGAACAGCACGTCCGCCGGACCGAACTCTGCCAGCCCTCGGGCGATAGCCTCACGAACCTGAACGGCTTGCGAGACATCGGCGCCCAGCCCCAATGCTTGACCGCCTTCGGCAATGATCTGCGACGCCAGGTTGACGGCGGCCTCCCCATTCAAGTCGATAATGATCACCTTGGCCCCTTCTACCGCGAACAACCGGCTTGCTGCCGCGCCGCATCCACCGGCGCCGCCGGTGACAATGGCCACTTTTCCGGCCAGACGGCCCTTGTCTCTGGATCGTTCAACACTAGTCATTGCGGATTTCCTTCACGACCGCCACTTACGGCGAATGCTTCTTCAGGTGACAACACCAGGCGATGACGACGATAGAAAGCAAAGTAGGCAATCCCGATCAGGTACCAGCAGGCAGCAGCGAGGGTCGCCCATTTATAGAGAGGATCGAGAAACTGATAAATCAGTGTCGCGGTTGCAATGATGATCACCGCGACGGCTCCGAATATTCCGTAAGGGCTGCGATAAGGCCGATGCAAATTAGCGAAGGAGCGCTTCAAGCGAATGTAAGCGACGCTTTGCAAGATGTAGGAAATCATTCCAGCGAACACGATCATACTCACCAGAATTCCGCCCATTAGTGCGTTGTTATCCTTGCCGAAAGTAAACCAGCAGAGCATCAGGATACCCAGTGCAGCCAGCGCCCCGGTAGCCAGTGCAATATTCGGCGTATTGCGGGTCGGGTGCGTAACCGATAGCCCGGTTGGCAAGTAACCGGCACGCGACAGCGAGTAGATATTGCGTCCTGCGGCAAAGCTGCCCGCCAGGAACGACGCCGCCAACCCCAGCACTGCCACCGCTGACAACAGCTTGCTTGCGGTATGCCCGAAAATTTCCCGGAAACCATCAAGCAACGGTTCCGAAGACGTACTCATGAAGAAGCTGCCGCCGCCGATCGATGCGCTGAAAAACAACACGCCCAATGCCAATACCGCAAGAATCACCGTGCCCCAGACCAATGCCAGCGGCAAATGCCGGGTCGGGTTATGCGACTCCTCGGCAGTCAGTGGCAATTGTTCAATGGCCAGAAACATGTAGACGGCAAACGGCAATGCAAGCATGACGCCGGTTAGTCCGAACGGTAGCCATGGTCCGTTACCGCCCTGCACTTCGACCGACTTGCCTGTGGCGTCGGCGGCAAGGTTCAGGGCATTGCCGGTGAAATCCATATGCGGGTAAGCCGTAATAAAGAACACGACCAGCACGGATACCGCCGCGATGGTAATGAGCACGACCGCGCGCATCGACACCCCCAAACCCCGGTTCGAAAGCACCAGCATGCAGGCATAGCCGACCACCCACCAGACAGGTTGCCATTCGGGGCCGGTGCCGAAAATTGCAGTCAGGTAGGCCCCCATGAAAAACATATTCCCCGCAGGGGCCAGGATGAATTCGATGTTCTCCGCAAGCCCCGTACTGAATCCCCCCCACGGGCCCATTGTCGTGCGAGCAAAAGAATAGGCACCGCCGGTATGCGGTAGCGCAGCCGCCATTTCGCCGATTGACGAGCAAAGAAACAGGTACATGACGGCGATGATCAACAAGGCCAAGAACATGCCACCGAAACCTTGAGCCAAACCAAGGTTCCAACCGGAATACTGCCCCGCCACCACCGCACCGACACCGAGAATCAGCAGAGTGAAAAACCCTGCGTGACGCTGCAGACGACGCTGTTCAAAGTAACCGTTTTCTACGCTCTGGTAGCTGATTCCTGATGGATTGGCTGCCGCCGTCGCCGTCATCGGCGCTTTTGTTGTCGTTCTGTCCACGCGGTGATCCTCCGATATCTCGTTCAGGGCAAACTCCCCGTACGTCATCTTCGAATGCACCACGTAAGCTGCCTATGTCTCCAAGGGGACATGTCGACGCACTCATCAATCTCCCCTTGTCAGATCCTGTAATAAATCGTTCCGTATGAAGTATTGGAAACCGTTGTAGGATTTCTTCCCCAATCATTTCCAGGTCTGTATGAACACCCTCCAGGAACCTCCCAGTCGCCCTTCAAAGAACCGTTTTCTCTCCTGCGCCCCAGCGGCCTGCATACGCTCGTTGCAGCCCCCTTCCCTCGCATTGATCGTCCGAGGGAGCGAATAATCCATGGAATGGATCGTTGACCCTACGGCATGGCTGGGCCTGCTGACGTTGATCGTGCTGGAGCTGGTGCTCGGCATCGACAACCTGGTATTCATCGCCATTCTGGCCGACAAACTGCCGCCCGAGCAGCGCGACCGTGCCCGTATCATCGGCCTGTCCCTGGCGTTGCTGATGCGCCTCGGCCTACTCGCCAGCATCTCCTGGATGGTGACGTTGACCAACCCGCTGTTCGAGGTCTTCGGCAAGACGTTCTCGGGCCGGGATTTGATCATGCTATTCGGTGGTGTGTTCCTGTTGTTCAAGGCGACCATGGAGTTGCATGAGCGACTCGAGGGCCATGTGGCGCAACGTTCCGGCAATGCCGCCTATGCGATGTTCTGGCCTATCGTTGCGCAGATTGTGGTGCTCGACGCGGTCTTTTCCCTGGATGCGGTGATCACGGCCGTGGGGATGGTGGAGCACCTGTCGGTCATGATGATCGCGGTGATGTTCTCGATCGGCTTGATGATGGTCGCGAGCAAGCCGCTGACGAAATTCGTCAACGGCCACCCTACCGTCATCATGCTGTGCTTGGGCTTCCTGATGATGATCGGCTTCAGCCTCACGGCTGAAGGCCTGGGCTTCCACATTCCGAAAGGTTACTTGTACGCCGCGATTGGTTTCTCGATCCTGATCGAACTGTTCAACCAGTTGGCGCGCTCGCGCCGCAAGAAAAGCCTGCAAGGTCTTCGGCCGATGCGCGAGCGTACCGCCCATGCGGTGTTGCGCCTGCTGGGCGGCCAAAAGCTGGGGGCCGATGAAGTCGGCGAGGAAATCGCCGACATGCTGGAAGGCGATGAACCGGAGCAGGTTTTCCATCGGCGCGAACGGGTCATGATCAGTGGCGTGCTGCAATTGGCCGAGCGCCCGATACGCAGCGTGATGACGCCTCGTGCGCAAATTGACCACCTCGACTTGGCAGACGCTACGCAAGACATCCGTACGGCGCTGATGCACTCTTCTTACTCGCGCTTGCCGCTGATCCGCGAAGGACGCGTGGATGAACCGCTAGGCTTTGTCCATAAGAAAGAACTGCTCAAGGAAATACTGGCGGGCAATCAGCCGAACCTGGAAGTCATGGCGCGCAAAGCCATCAACCTGCTCGACAGCTTCACGATCCTCAATGCACTGGAGCAAATGCGTAAAGAGTCGACCCACATCGCGTTCGTGGTGAACGAGTTCGGTGACTTCGTCGGCCTCCTCACCATGACTGACATCCTGGAATCCATTGCCGGTGAACTGCCGGATGCCAGTGAAATCGAAGGCCCGAATATTGTTCCCCAGCAAGACGGTTTCCTGGTCAGCGGCGCCCTGAATCTCAGTCAGGTCCGCGAACACATCGGCTTCCAGGCGAAAGCGACAGAGGATTACCAGACGCTGGCTGGTTTGGTAATGAGCCTGCTGGACCGCTTACCGATCATTGGCGACACGCTCAGTTGCCAAGGATGGAGCATGACCGTAATGGAGGTTGAAGAACGTCGAGTGACCAGGGTGCTATTGCGTCAGGAATAAGCACAGAACGAGGCCGCATTTGCGGCCTTGTTCATTCTCCCCTTGCCTGCCCCAGCGCTTACTGCGTCTTGATGAATTCCAATACGCTGCTTTTGCCGATAAATTGCAAACGACCGTTGCCAAGATGACAAAGCGGCATTGAACGTCCAGCAACACATCGCCGATGCAACTGAAAGGAGCCGTGACGGTGAGTGTCGATATCGATTGCGTAGTCGTGGGTGCGGGTGTCGTCGGTCTTGCCGTCGCGCGGGAAATGGCCCTGGCAGGTCATGAAGTGCTGGTGATTGAAGCCGGAGAAGCGATTGGTATCGGCACAAGCTCGCGTAACTCGGAGGTGATCCATGCCGGGATCTACTACCCGCCCGGCAGCCTCAAGGCCCAGTTGTGCGTCGAGGGCAGGCATGCACTTTATGCCTACTGCGATAGCCATGGGGTCAGCACACGTAAAACTGGAAAGCTGATCGTCGCCAAGGATGAAGTGCAAGTTCGCCAACTGGAGGTCTTGCTCGAGCGAGGACTGGTGAATGGCGTGGAGGATCTACGCCTGCTCGATCGTGAGCAGGCCCTCGCGCTGGAACCTGCGCTTGAATGCATCGCCGCTTTGTATTCGCCGTCGACCGGCATCGTGGATTCCCATGGGTTGATGTTGGCGTTGCAGGGCGATGCTGAAGCGGCGGGCACCACCATCGCGTTCTACTCGCCCCTGATCAGCGCCCAGGTCACCGCTGACGGTTTCCTTCTCAATGTCGGAGGGGCGGCACCGATGGCGCTGTCCTGCCGCCTGCTGATCAACGCGGCCGGCCTTAAAGCGCCTGCATTAGCCAGGCGCATGGAGGGCTTGGCGCAACAAACGGTACCCCGGGATTACCTGTGCAAAGGCAGCTACTTCAGCCTGGCCAAGCGCGCGCCCTTCACACATCTCATCTACCCCGCGCCGGAGGCCGCCGGCCTCGGGGTTCACATGACCGTGGACCTGGGCGGCCAAGCGCGTTTCGGCCCGGATACCGAATGGGTCGAGACCGAGGACTATCGGGTCGATCCATCGCGGGCCAATGCCTTCTATGCAGCGATTCGCAGCTATTGGCCCGGTTTGCCGGACAACAGTTTGCAACCCGGGTACAGCGGGATTCGCCCGAAAATTTCCGCACCTGGCGAACCTGCCAGCGACTTTCTCATCAGCAGTGAACGGCTGCATAACCTTCCGGGATTGATCAATCTGTTCGGGATCGAATCGCCTGGGTTGACCTCTTGCCTTGCCATTGCCAAGCGGGTTCGGGGGCTGCTTGAGCGCTAGCCGCCGATTTTTTTCCGAACCATCTTCATCAGATTTTCACCGACACCCTTGATGCTTTTGTTCTGCGAAACGACCTGGGCCCCCTCCATCAGATAAGTGAGTTCCATCGCAGCTTCGTTCGATTCGGGCAAATCGGCCGCGACACAGAGATCCACCAGTCGGAGGAACTGTCGCTTTTTATGCGCTTCGATGAGTTGGCGCGCAGGATTTCCTGGCTCGGGTAGCTCCGCCAGTGAATTGGTAAACGGACAGCCCCTATAAGACGCTGCCGAAAGATCCTGGGCGATGAACTCGGCAAACCCGAGAATCTGCGCCTTTGCATCGTCGGCGTACTGTGCCGAAAGCGCGTCGAATATCTCGGAATATTTATCGACGAGCAGCCTTAGCCACTCCAGCACCAGCGCGTCTTTCGAATCGAAATGCCGGTAGACGGTCATCTTGGTCGACTTGGCCTTTGCCGCGATGGCGTCCACCGTCACCCGACTAATGCCTTCATTGAAAAACAGCTCCTCGGCTGCATCGAGAATCCTTTCTCGGGGAGCTAACTGTGGAATTCGTTCGGGCCGCATGGTGTTCTCCGCTTGACATCGATACTTAACGGTATCCTACTATACCTATGGGTATCGTTCGATACCGACAAGTAATCATACCGCTTTTGCCAGGTAGATGGCTCGGAGAACGCGATGAGAACCACTGAATACGCCGAATACGATGCAATGGGCCTTGCTGAGCTGATCAGCAGCGGTCAAGTCACTCAAGCCGAAGTCAGCGCTGCGGCCCTGTCCGCCATTGAGCAGCTCAATCCAAAGATCAATGCGGTGGTTGAGGTTTGGGGAAATGAACCTCAGGCAGCTACCGGGCCATTCAAGGGCGTGCCGTTTCTGGTCAAGGACTTAGGGCTGACTGCCAAGGGGCACCTGAATGAGCTGGGCAGTCGCTTGGCGACCGGGTGCATTGCCGTTGAGGACTCTAACCTGATGATCCGCTTGCGACAGGCAGGCCTCGTGACCATCGGCAGAACCACCACTCCGGAATTGGCTGCCAGTACAACCACTGAATCCGTATTTTCGGGCCCTACGCGCAACCCATGGGATTTGAGTCGCAGCGCGGGTGGATCGAGTGGTGGCTCGGCCGCTGCCGTAGCCGCCGGCCTGGTACCTGCGGCGCATGCCACCGATGGCGGTGGTTCTATCCGCGTACCATCAGCCGCTACCGGACTATTCGGACTCAAGTCCAGCCGGGGCAGAATTTCAATGGGGCCTGCGGTGGACGAGGTATGGGCCGGGCTTGCCGTGCACGGTGTCGTCAGTCGAACCGTGCGCGACAGTGCCGCTTTACTGGACGCAACCAAAGGGGCTGCTGTTGGTGATCCCTTTGAGATTGTTAAGACGCAACATTCCTATCTGGCGGAAACGACTCGCGAGCCGGGATCCCTACGGATTGGCCTTCTCCGGCATCCGCTAAACGCCACTCGTTGCGCCGAACCGATCGCAGAAGCGACCCGCAATGTTGCGGTCCAGCTCCAAGGCCTGGGTCATAGCGTGGAAGAAGTCCGTCTGGACATTGGTCTGAGCTGGGACGGCTTTATTGAAATGAATGCACGGTTCTGGTCAGCCAATACCGCTGCCTGGATCAATGCCATCGCTGCAGGAACAGGCCGCCCCATTGATGCCACCACGCTTGAACCTGCCACGCTTTCGTTGCATCAGATGGGGAGTCGACTCACCGCCATCGATTTGCTTGAGGCCATGCATTCGAGAAATCTTGTGACCCGTAGCATGGGTCACTTCTTCTGCAAATACGACGTCCTGTTGAGTCCGACGCTGCCAGCACTGCCCCCTGCAATAGGCAGCTATAACGATGGGCAGCAGCATCTGGATGGCAGAGGCTGGATAGATCGCGTATTCACCCACTCCCCTTTCACCGCGTTAGCGAATGTCACTGGGTCCCCTTCTATGTCCATGCCATTGGCGTTTGATCCAGAAAGTGGCCTACCTATAGGCATGCAGTTCTCAGCGGGCTTTGGTCGAGAGGACTCACTGCTGCGTCTGGCAGGTCAGTTGGAGCGAGCCTTGCCTTGGGCAGCACGCAAACCTGAGGTTTGGGCTGGAAAGCTGTAGCCGGGTGGGTATCTCTCAGCATTAGCGTGCTAGCCGATAGCCGGCTAGCAGATCTGACTTTTTAGAAGCCGCCGAGAAAACGCTCAGCACACGGGATTGCGCAGGTCATGACTCCTGCAGCCTGCGCAACTCACCGCCCTCCGCCTTCAGACGCTCCAGATACGCGCCGGCATCCAACAATTGATAAGGGAAATAAAGCCCTGGCGGAGTCGGTGACTGGCCGTCCAACCCGAGCAGCCGTTCCAGCGTCATGGCGACGCTGAGGCCGGTCAAGGGTGCAGCACCCGCCGGGTGGATGACTGCATGACGTGTATGCAGCGGTTCGCCCTTGAGGTCATCGCCAACGAGTTCGATGATGATCTCGGTAGACATCGGCCTACCCTGGCGTCGGCTTGAGCTCACCGCGGTGGCCATGTTGAACTGGACATTCGGTGCACCCGTCGCCGCCGCCAGGCCAACGACATCAATGGACGAGAAGCCCCAAGCCTCGATTTGCGTACCATCCACCGCATGGAATCCGGCCTTGGACTCCTCCCCTTCGCGCCAGACGAACACACCGTCGCGTCGTGTCAGCGCGGCGGGCAGCATTTTGTTCAGGTGTTCAAAGTCGGTGGCGACGGTCGGGCCGCCGGTGTCCTGCTCATCGACCAGCGCGTTGATACGGATATCGTGGACTCGGCTGAATGCCTGGGCAATGCTCAGTGTCGACACTGTTGTCGCGCCTGCCATCCATTCGTAACCCAGGACAATGGGCGAGGCGTCAGGCCTGTGCATGTACGTCGCGATTTCCGGCGCGATCTCGAAAACACCGGAGGAAATGCTGAGATGCGGCACGCCGCGTTTCTGCGCAAACCGCAACCCGGCAATAGCGTGGTCCATGTAAAAGACCACGACGGCGCTGACCGGGCGATCGCCGAGGCCCAGGTCGTCTGCAGCGGAATCAATCACCACGCCCTGCGCCCCGCCAATGTGCTCCGCGGCACGCTGAGCCTTGGCAAGGTCGCGACCACCGATCAACAGGGGTACGTCGGGATGAGCAGCGCGCAGCGCCCGGGCGGTGTGGTGGCCAATGGCGCCAGAACCGCCCATTAGCAAGATAGGATCAGGTGACATAGTGTGTTCTCCTTGTCTCTGGTTTAAACCTACTTTCAGTAGGTAAGCTAACACAACATCACGCACCTCAACCTACCATTGGTAGGTTTTTATCGAGCAGGAACGAAAACGTGCAGAACAACACTGAGCAAAGCGCTATCAGTTCCCCTCCTCGCCGGCTTTCGAAAGCCGAACGGCGGCGACAGTTGCTGGATACCGCGTTATTGATCGTGCGCGAGGAAGACGCGGATCGCTTGACCTTGGGGCATCTGGCCGTTCGCGCCGGTGTATCCAAACCGGTGGTCTACGATCATTTCGGCACTCGCTCGGGGCTGTTGATCGAGCTCTACAAGTGGATCGATACCGAGCGGGTCACCGCTTTTCGTGACGCCATGTCCAAGACTGCGCGCAGCCTGGAGGAGACAGCGCTGGTCCTGGCCAGCGCCTACATTCATTGCGCAGCCGATAACACCGACGAATTCCATGCCGTGGGTGCAGCCCTGGCAGGCAGCGAGGAGAAGGCGGCGGTATTCCAGGAGCTTCTGGATAACTGTGTGCAGATGTTCATGTCTGTGCTCGAACCTCATACGATGTGGTCAGCGGACGAACTTGAGCGATGCTGCATTGGCCTGGTTGGCGCGGGAGAAGCCCTGTCCGGCGCATTGGTACGGGGGCGGCATGGCGAAGACGAGGTCATCGGAACCTTCGCTTCACTGATTCGAAGCGTAGTAGAACCGACAGGGGCGCAGCGTTAGTCGCTGCCCTAACGGCCCCGGGATGCTTACTGTCCGATTGGCTGCTGTGGTGTTCAACGCAGCTTCAAATACACCCCAGCCAGCCCGTCCTGTGAATCCGGCACCGCGTTGTAGCCAATGACCGCAAAGCCTTTCACCAATTGAATGTGATACGGCCCATTCTTCTCGCTGGCTTGCGGCTCGCGCACAATGATCAGGTTGTCGGTGTCCATCGGCACGATGTGATGTTCGGCCACGTTGTTCTTCGTGGTCACGGTGAACTCGGCGACTTCTTTCCCATTGGCGTCGCGGTCCGGGAGGATTTTCAAGTCCAGATCCGCGTCGTGCCCCGGGGCATCCTGGCGCATCCGGTAATGGCCGCCGCGCTGGTCAGCGTCGACGTCGTCGATTTTCTCGACATCCAACTCCCGTTCTTCGTCATGTAGCAGGATTGCCCGTTGGCGGTCGTCGCCCTTGGCATCGCTGATCCACGTGCCGGTGAAAAAATAGGGCTCGACGTTTTCCCGGGAGATCCGCCAGGTACCCGTTTGACCACCGTCGCCGGCATATTCATGGAGGCTGATAAGGCCATCGTCAGCGTCTTCCCGAATGCCCAGCAGCTTGATCGGTTCGCTATTGTCCGCCTGGGTATAGCGCACTTCGCCAATGATCACGGCGCCCTGCGCCTGATACCAGAGCGCTACCGGGGTCTTGGCGTCGAGGGTTCCGGCAAGAATCACCGGATCCTCCTTTTCAGGCCCTTCCAGGCGCGATTGTTCGTGCCACTGGCCCTCTTTCAATTCACCCGTGGTGCGCAGCGTGTAACCGCCGGGCATGCTGGTGTTTTCGCCTGGCTCGGTGGGCTGGATTTGCTCCTCGGTGCTCGAATAGAGCAGCACCAACTCGTCGCCATGCATTTTCCAGTGGGTGGCGCGCGTCCAGCAGCAGTCGCGGTCGGTTTGCGAAAGCAGGATGCCGTCCAGCGGGCTGACGGAGAACATGCCTTTGCTGTCCTCCTTTGCCAGGTTCGTCAGGGCCGGCTTGAGGGCCCATTGGGTTTTCTGCGGGTCTTGCAGGTAGACGTCGAATGTCGGTTTGTAGCTCGCCTCGGGATCATTGCCGTTGCGAATCGCCAAGTCCTGGCGACCGTCGAAGTTGAAGTCGTCGAAGTACAACAGGCTCTGGGGGCCAAGTAGCCAGTTATCGACCTTACCGTTGCGGTCCACGGGCACATTGCCGGCGGGCGTCTGCAATTGCTGCAGGGCTTCGAGGGTTTTGCCGTCGCGCACGGTAATGAACGCTTGTGCCAGCTGATGAGGATCTTCCGGCGGCTCCGGGAACAGCACTTCGATCAGGTACTGACCACTGCGATCATTCACCGAAAACGCCCGCGGCTCGGCCATGACCGAGGCTGCCAGAGCCGTGGAAAGAAGCACACTGCCGACAAGCGAACGCATCCATCGACTTCCTTGCTGAATTCGGGGCCGCAGTTTAGCGACAACCGTGACTCATCGCGAGACGACTGTTGCTATCAGATAGGCCCGGACTGTAACTGACGCCCTCCTTGCCCTTCGCTTACTGTCGTGACTCATCCCACGGAGTGATCCCCATGCCGGATACCGCCAATCTCTACCTGTTCGTGGTCGCTGTCGTGCTTCTGCTGATCGTTCCGGGGCCCAACATGGCCTTTGTCACCAGCCATGCGTTGGCCCATGGCTGGCGTGCCGGCGTCGCAGCCGCCCTCGGCATTGCCTTTTCGGACGCGCTGATGACGCTGATGGTCAGCGCTGGCATTGGCGCGCTGGTCATGAGTTGGGCGCCAGCGTTCGATGTGCTGCGCCTGGCCGGGGCCGGTTATCTGCTGTGGCTGGCCTGGCAAGCACTGAAAACGCCGGCAGCGACGCAGGATAGCCAGCTCCAGGCGGCTTCGCTGTGGAAAACCTTCTGCCGAGGCGCCCTCAACAGCCTCTTGAATCCCAAGGCGCTGCTGTTCTTCATGGTGTTCCTGCCCCAGTTCGTCAACGTCAAGGCCGGCGGCGTGGGCCTGCAGTTGATCTTCCTTGGCGCCTTGCTGGCACTGATTGCACTGGTCTTCCATACGCTGCTGGGTGTTGGCGCCGCACAGCTCAGGGCAAAACTGGCAAGCGGTGGGATTTCAAGACGCCTGGGCACCTATGGTTTTGCCGGGGTCATGGCAGCGCTGGCGGCGCGCCTGTTGTTTCTTGACCGACCGCTTTGACCTGCGGCGCCCCTGTGCCAGCCGTTGTCCTATGCTTACTCGACCTATTGCCGGAGCTGGATCAATGTCGCTCTCCGAAACCACCCTCCTCCAAAGCTGGCACCACAATGCCCAAGCCTGGATCGAAGCCATCCGCACCGGCGCCATCGAAAGCCGTCAGACGGTCACCGACCAGGCCATGCTGCTGGCAGTACTGAGCCGTCAGCCCGAGCGCGTGCTGGATCTGGGTTGTGGCGAAGGTTGGTTGTTGCGGGCGCTGACTGAACGGGGCGTCGAGGCGGTGGGTGTGGATGGTGACGCGACGTTGGTCGAATCGGCCCGGGCGTCGGGATCCTCGCCGGTGCATCTGGCAAGCTATGACGCGCTGGTAGAGGCGAAGGTGGACGTCGGCAGCGGCTACGACCTGGTCTGCGCCAACTTCGCCCTGTTGCATCAGGACATCATCCCGCTGCTCGCCGCCATGAACGCCTTACTCAGCCCTGGCGGTGCACTGGTGATCCAGACGTTGCATCCCTGGACCGTGGCGGCGGGCAATTATCAGGACGGCTGGCGGGAAGAGACCTTCGATGGGTTCAAAGGTCAATGGCAGCCGATGCCGTGGTACTTCCGCACCTTGTCCAGTTGGCTCAATGCCTTGGACATGGCTGGTTTTCGACTGGTGGGCCTGCAGGAGCCGCAGCACCCGCAAAGCCCGGTGCCGCAGTCACTGCTTCTGGTGGCCGAACAATCCCCGTCATGGCGTTAGCGACTCGACGGCCCCCCCTTCGGTGTTACCGGAATATCTTTACCACAGCGCCACCGTATAGCTGACGATCAGCCGATTCTCATCCAGGTCATTGCCAAAATTCGAGCGCACGGTCGCGTTGCGCCATTTCAAGCCCAGCCCCTTCAACGTGCCGTCTTGCACCACATAGGCAATGTCCGTGTTGCGCTCCCATTCCTTGCCTTCGCCTGCGGCGCTGCGCTGGACGTTGTCGCCAGTGATGTATCGAGTCATGAAGGTCAGCCCGGGCACGCCAATGGCCGCGAAGTTGTAGTCATAACGCGCTTGCCAGGAACGCTCGTCGATGTTGGCGAAGTCGCCGATCTGCACGAAGTTGACCAGGTACGGATCGCTGCGGCCGATGTAGGGGAACGGATCGTCGCCGCTCATGCGCTGATAGCCCAGGCCCACGGCATGGCCCGCCAGGCTGTAGGTGAACAAGGCGCCGAAGGCCTGGTTGTCGAGATCGCGGAAACTGCCGTCTTCGGCGCTGCGCGAGTAACGCACGTCACTCTTGAATGACTGGCCTGCGCCCAGGTCCAGGGTGTGGACGAACCCGAGGTAGTTTTGCTGGTAGATATCCTGCAACTGGCTATAGCGGTATTGCGCCGTGAGGTTCGGCAGGAACTGATAGTCCGCCCCGGCGAACTGGAACTTGTCACTGCTGCCACCGATGCGGTTGGCGGTCATGTCCTGGTAGTCGGTGGAGTCGACAAAGTTGATCTGCGTGAGTTGCCCAGCGGTCAGCTTCAAACGATCGACTTCCTGCACGCTCAGCAACCCACCCTTGAACGTTCCCGGCAACAGGCGCGTGTCGTTGGAACTCACCGCCGGGTCCTTGATCTGCAACGTCCCCAGTTTCAAGGTGCTATTGGACAGGCGCACCTTGGCGGTCAGGCCCAATTCGCCATAACGGTCCTGGGAACCGCCCGACAAATCCGCTGGCAACAGATTGGTGCCGGCCGTGCCGCCGCCGGAGTCCAGCTTGAAACCGGCCATGCCCAAGGCATCGAGGCCGAAACCCACGGTCCCGGCGGTGTATCCCGATTCCATCCGCAGCAGAAAACCCTGGGCCCATTCCTCGGCCTTGTCCCGTGCCCCTTCCTGGCGAAAGTCGCGGTTGAAGTAGAAGTTGCGGGCCTCCAGGCTGCCTTTGCTGTCGGCGATGAAGTCAGCCTGGGCGCACGGCACGCCGATCAGGCTCAAGCCGAGCAAGGTGCCCGCCGAGGTGCAGGTCCATCGAGGGAATGTGGCATGTTGCATGGCGCGCTCCTTTTATGGGCGCGAGCGAACCCGCCAGGGCTGTGCGCACGCCTCGTTATTGTTGTCATGGGGATACCGGCGCAATGGGCCTGCGTCGTGGAGCGGATTCTTGGTGCCGGATCCGCGCAGCGTCAAACGGGAAAAAAGCCGCATCGGGCATAAGAAAATTTGATGCGCCCGATGGCCCGATCTGGAGTAACAATTGCAATCAATAAGAACCACACGTCCCCAGAGAGCCTTCATGAACCTCAAATTCCTCGAAACCTTCGTCTGGGTCGCCCGGCTGCAAAGCTTCAGCCTCACCGCCGAGAAGATGTTCAGCACCCAGGCGGCGATCTCCAGCCGGATCGCGTCACTGGAAGAGGAACTGGGCTTGCGCCTGTTCGTGCGGGATTCCCGCGGCGTCTCGCTGACACCCGAAGGCCTCAAGGTGCTCGACTACGCGCAACAGATGCTCGACGTCCAACGGGCGCTGAAGCAATCACTGGACACCAGCAGCCCCCAGCAAGGCCTGGTGCGCATCGGCGTGATGGATACGGTGATCCACACCTGGCTCAGCCCATTGATGTCGATGCTGATGCAGGCCTTTCCCGCCGTGGAAATCGAAATCACCGCCGATGCCGCACGCAACCTTTGTGAGCAATTGCAGAAAGGCTACCTGGACATCGTGTTCCAGACCGATCTGGTGCGCCACGAAAGCGTGCGCAATCTGGAACTGGGGCACTACCCCATGCATTGGATCGCCGCCAGCCAGTCGATCTATGCCCGCCCCTATGGGTCGTTGGCGGAGATGGCCAGCGAGCGCATCATCACCTTCGTCAAGCATTCGCGCCCGCATCAGGACGTGCTCAACCTGCTGTACGCCCATGGCGTGAGCGCGCCGCGGGTCAGTTGCGTCAATTCGGTCTCGGCCATGACCCGGCTGATTCGTGACGGTTTCGGCATTGGCGCCTTGCCGGCCGCGCTGGTGGCCAAGCCCCTGGCCAGCGGCGAATTGATCCCGCTCGAACCCGGTACCGCCCTGCCCCAACTGGACGTCGTTGCGTCCTGGCGCGCTGGCGTCGGCCTGGAGTTGATCGAGAACATCGTCCAGATGAGCCGCCAGGTGGTCAGCCAGTACGCCGTCGATGTCGGGCCGTTGCGCATGGTGGCCGCCCCCGGCCTGAACAGCCAGGCGCCTCTCGAATAACTTTTAGTTGTCGCGGGGTACCAATATTCCTTGTTGGACGTCCTCACCACGCTGTTCTCAAAGTAGCGAACGAACACCTGGAGAACCCGTGATGACGTCCTTCGAACAACTGCAGCAATGCACGCCTCTCGTCCTGCGCCAAAGCATCGCCGCCGGCCAGTACCAAGGCCATACCAGCGGCCTGGGCCAGGGTCGCGTGCAAGCCAATATCGTGATTCTGCCCGGCGACTGGGCCAATGAATTCCTGCGCTACTGCACCCTCAACCGCCAGGCCTGCCCGGTGCTTGACGTGACCGAACCAGGGGATCCGTTCTTCCGCAACCTGGGCGCCGCCATCGATATCCGTCATGAAGTGCCTCAATACCGGGTCTATCGCCACGGCGAGTTGAGCGAATCGCCGCTGGACATTGAACACCTGTGGCAGGACGACCTGGTGGCCTTCGCCCTCGGTTGCTCGTTCTCCTTCGAACAACCCTTGCTGGAGGCCGGCATCCGTTTGCGGCACATTGAACTGGGGCGCAATGTCGCGATGTTCCAGACCAACATCGACACGCGACCCACCGCCCGCCTGTCTGGCAAGATGGTGGTGACCATGCGGCCGATGAAAGCCGCCGCGGCCATCCAGGCGATCCAGATTACCGGGCGCATGCCCAATGTTCACGGCGCCCCGGTGCACATCGGCGATCCATCACTGATCGGCATTCGATCCCTGGCCACGCCGGACTACGGCGATGCCGTACCGGTGGAAGCGGACGAGATCCCAGTGTTCTGGGCCTGCGGCGTGACGCCTCAATCGGTGGTCCAGGCCTCGCGCCCACCGCTGTGCATCACCCACGCCCCGGGTTGCATGCTGGTGACGGACTTATGGAACAGTGATTTGTAGGCCTCGAACGAGGCTGCTTTCCGACTTGAAGGGATACACGATGAATACTGCTCAGTTCTCGATTCAACAGTACATCCGTGCCAAGGACGGCAATCGCCCGCACCTGCTGGACCAGGCCTTTACAGCGGCTGCCATCCTGGACATGGTCGTGCACACCGGCGCCATCACGTTTCCCGACCACGTTGAAGGCCGTGCCGCCATTGGCGATGTGCTGGTCAGTCGCTTCGGCCAGACCTTCGAAAACGTCTACACGTTCTGCCTGGCCGCCCCTCCGCCGGCAAACGCCGAGGCGTTCCAGTGCAAATGGCTGGTGGCGATGTCAGACAAGAACAGCGGCGAGGCGCGTGTCGGTTGCGGCCTGTACGACTGGCAGTTCGATCCGCAGTCGCAACGGGTCGAGCGATTGACCATCACCATCGAGCACATGAAGACCCTGCCGGCGACCGATCTGCCGACGATCATGGCCTGGGTATCGAGGTTGGATTATCCATGGTGCCGGCCCGAGGCGATTATTGATAACGCGCCGGATTTGGACGAATTACTAGAGGTAGTCCGCTGCTTGGCTAATACCGGAGCAGTGAAGAAAATGAAGCCCGCCTAGGCAATTGTGACGAGGGGATTTCTCTGTGGGAGCAAAGCTTGCTCGCGATGCAAAGGCCTCGGTTCCTAGGGAGACCGCGTTATCTTCATCGCGGGCAAGCCTTGCTCCCACCGGGTGGGGTTACTCCCGTCGCCACTGTTTCTATGCGCCCATGACTGTCCCAAGGAACCGCCCCCAGTGAACATCAAGTTTCTCGAAACCTTCGTCTGGGTGGCCCGGCTGAAGAGCTTTCGCCTCACCGCGGAAAAGCTGTTCACCACCCAGGCCTCCATTTCCAGCCGGATCGCAGCCCTGGAAGACGAAATGGGCGTGCGCCTGTTCGTGCGCGACTCCAAAGGGGTGTCGCTGACGTCCGAAGGCCAGCGCGTGCTGGAATACGCCGAGCGCATCATGGACACCATGCAAAGCATGAAAGCCGTGATCAAGGATCCGCGCCAGGTGCGCGGCCGGATCCGCATCGGCGCGATGGATACGGTGATCCACACCTGGCTCAGTCCCTTGGTGACACGCCTGATGGAATGCTACCCGGCCCTGGAAATCGAACTGTCGGCCGACACCGCGAGCAACCTCTGCTCACAGCTGGAAAAAGGCTACCAGGACATCATTTTCCAGACCGACATCCTGCGCCTGGACAGCGTGCGCAATGCATTGCTGACCCGTTATCCGATGCACTGGGTGGTGCGCACCGGCTCCGCCTATGACCGAACCTATGGGTCACTGGAAGAACTGTCCCAGGAACGCATCGTAACGTTCTCACGCAACTCACGGCCTCACCAGGACATCCTCAACCTGCTGCACTCGGCCAACATCGTCTCGCCACGCATCAACTGCGTGAACTCGGCCTCGGCCATCACCCGTCTGGTTCGCGACGGCTTTGGCATCGGCGCCATGCCCGCGGCGCTGGTGGTCGGCGAACTGGCCCAGGGTACATTGACCTTGGTGGACGGCGTGCCGCTGCCATCGGTCATGGACATTGTCGCCAGTTGGCGGACCGGCGCCGGAATGGAGCGAGTGGAAGACATCGTCAGCCTGACCCGGGAGGTGGTCGGCGAGTTCGTCGCGCAACTGCCAGCCGCGTACCGATTGGCGGGGCAAGACTTCAGCGGACTGTAAGTGAACTGCAATATCCCCGACTTATTCTGAACCAAGCGCACTGCGGCGAACGCTGGTTGTGCATGTCGCTCGCTCGGAATGATCCAGGGAATCCGCCATGAAGATCAGTGTATTCGGAAGTGGTTACGTAGGGTTGGTGCAAGCCGCCGTGTTGGCCGAGGTGGGTCATGACGTGGTGTGCATGGACATCGACGAGCGCAAGGTCGACAGCCTTCGGCAAGGCCAGGTGAGTATTTTCGAGCCCGGCCTGGCCACGCTGGTGCGCGAAGGGCTGGAGGCCGGGCGTTTGCACTTCACCTGTGACGAACAGCTTGCCGTGCAACACGGTCAGGTGCTGTTTATCGCCGTGGGTACGCCCTCCCGGGACGATGGCAGTGCCGACCTGAGCCAGGTGCTGGCCGTTGGCGAGGCTGTCGCCCGTTATCGCGAGCAACCGCTCATTGTGGTGGAGAAGTCCACCGTGCCGGTGGGCACCGGTGACGTTCTGCGGGCGCACATCGACAGATACCTGCTCAAGGCCAGTCGCTTGCTGCAGTTCGATATCGTCTCCAACCCCGAATTCCTCAAGGAAGGCTCGGCCGTCGCCGATTGCCGTCGTCCGGATCGCATCGTGATCGGCTGCGAGCGCGATGAAGTGCGCGAAACCATGCGCGACCTGTACGCACCGTTCAACCGCAATCACGATCGAGTCCTGTTCATGGACCTTCGCAGCGCCGAGCTGACCAAATACGCGGCCAACGGCATGCTGGCGACCAAGATCAGCTTTATCAACCAGATCGCCGAGCTGGCCGAACACCTGGGGGCCGACATCGAGTCCGTACGCCTGGGCATCGGCGCCGACTCGCGCATCGGCTACCACTTCATCTACCCGGGATGCGGCTACGGCGGCTCGTGCTTTCCCAAGGACATGCGCGCCTTGATACACACAGCCGAGCAGGCGCACTGTTCCAGTGACCTGCTGCAAGCGGTAGAGGCCATCAACGGTCGACAGAAACACAAGCTGTTCGAGCGGATCAACGCGTTCTACCAGGGCGACCTGCGCGGCAAGACCTTCGCGCTCTGGGGCCTGGCCTTCAAACCCAACACCGACGACATGCGCGATGCTCCGAGCCGTACCCTGCTGGAGTCGCTCTGGGCTGCGGGAGCCAGTGTCCGCGCCTTTGACCCCGAGGCGATGCAGCAGACGCAACTACTCTATCCCGACGAACCCCGACTCATGCTGATGGGCACGCCGGAATCGGTGCTGCCGGGAGCCGACGCGCTGGTCATCTGCACCGAATGGCAGCCCTTCAAGGCGCCGGACTTCGAGCTGATCCGGCAGCGACTCAAAGCCCCGGTGATTTTCGACGGTCGTAACCTGTTCGACCCGGAACGCATGGCCGACAAGGGCTTTACCTATTTTCCGATGGGCCGCGGCCAGTCACGCAACCTGCCCATTGCCCAGCAAACGTGGTTCCCCGCCTCGAGAAGCGCTTGAGCCTGACCGTTACCTCAAAATTAATGCACTCAACCAGCATTAATATGAATTTGTAAGCAAGGGTTGTGACCGGCACACTGTGTACCGTTCCTCCCCCAACTGTTGGAACACTTAAAGGGCTTTCTGGGATTTTCCCGTAAGCCCCTTTTTTTGTTAGTTTTTTGGATTCTCGCTAAATGCTTTCTCGCTGGTTTCCCGCCGCTATCAATACCCGCCCCACCGAATGGAGTCGCGCCGCCCTCGGCATGGCGCTGGGGACGATGTTCAGTGTCTGGCTATGTGGCCAGGTCTTTGGCCTTGAGGTGGCGCAACACCTGATCGGCCCCCTCGGCGCTTCGGCCGTGTTGTTGTTTGCCGTGTCCTCGGGCGCCCTCGCCCAGCCCTGGTCGATTGTCGGCGGTTACCTGTGTGCGTCGGTCGTGGCGCTGCTGGTGGCCCACGTATTGGGGCGGGCGCTGGGCAGCGCCTGCCTGGCGGCCGGCATGGCGCTGGTGTTGATGTGCTGGCTGCGTTGCCTGCACCCACCGGCAGGCGCCCTGGCGGCGACCTTGGTGCTGGCGGATCCGTCCATCGTTGCCCTGGACTGGCAGGCGGTCGGCGCGGCCATGTTGGCCGGCTCCGGGTTGCTCGCCTTTGCGCTGGCCTACAACAACCTGACGCGGGTGCGCTATCCCAAGCGCGCCAGCGAACCGGCGGCCGTCATACCGGCTGACCATCCTCCCGTCGACCGCCAGGCCATCACCGCCGAAGACCTGAAATTGGCCCTGGCGGAAATGGAGGCCTTCTTCGACGTCACCCCGCAAGATCTCGAACAATTGATCCAGGCCAGCGAGCGAAATGCCAAGCGCCGCAGCATCGCGGAGGTTCTTTCCGGTCGCGGTTGAGGCTGTGGCTGCTATAAATATGCAGACAGGACCTGCACGTATCCCGGTTGTGCAAGGCAAATTTGCACTGGTACGATCCTGAACGGGTACGCGCGACACCATTCGTAAAAAACAATAAAAGCAGGGAGTTAGCGATGACAGCTCAGGTTTCATCCCAAGCTGCGGAAACCATGGCAACCGTGGCCAATGAGGTGCTGGTCGACGTTCGCAATCACATTGGCCACTTGACCCTGAACCGCCCCGCCGGCCTCAATGCCCTCACCCTGGGCATGGTGCGCAGCTTGCAGCAACAACTCGATACTTGGGCACTCGACCCACACATTCGCGCCGTGGTGCTGCGTGGCGCGGGCGACAAAGCCTTCTGCGCCGGCGGTGATATCCGCTCGCTGTACGACAGCCACAAGCAGGGCGACACCCTGCATGAAGATTTCTTCGTCGAGGAATACGCCCTCGACCTGACGATCCACCATTACCGCAAACCGATCCTCGCCTTGATGGACGGCTTCGTGCTGGGCGGTGGCATGGGCCTGGTGCAAGGCGCCGACCTGCGGATCGTGACCGAACGCAGTCGCCTGGGCATGCCGGAAGTCGCCATCGGTTATTTCCCGGACGTGGGTGGCAGTTATTTCCTGCCGCGCATCCCTGGTGAGCTGGGGATCTACCTGGGGGTCAGCGGCGTACAGATCCGTGCCGCCGACGCGTTGTACTGTGGGTTGGCCGACTGGTATCTCGACAGCCGCAAACTCAAGCAGCTCGATGAGCGCCTCGATAGGCTGGAATGGCACGACACGCCGCTCAAAGACCTGCAAAGCCTGCTCGCCAAACTCGGCCAGCAACAACTCCCTGCGCCCCCCCTGGCCGATTTGCGGCCGGCCATTGACCATTTCTTTGCCCTGCCCGATGTGCCAAGCATGGTCGAGCAGTTGCGCCAGGTCACCGTCGTCAACAGCCACGAATGGGCGCTGAAGACCGCCGACGTGCTGGATAGCCGCTCGCCCCTGGCCATGGCCGTGACCCTGGAAATGCTGCGGCGCGGTCGGCATTTGAGCCTGGAAGACTGTTTTGCCCTGGAACTGCACCTGGACCGGCAATGGTTCGAACGCGGTGACCTGATCGAAGGCGTGCGCGCCTTGCTGATCGACAAAGACAAGAACCCGCGCTGGAACCCGCCGACCCTGGAGGCGCTGGACGCCGACCATGTGGCGAGTTTCTTCGACGGCTTCGACGACCACGGGAACTGAGCCATGCACGACCTCGAACTGACCGAAGAACAAGTGATGATCCGCGACATGGCCCGGGACTTCGCCCGTGGTGAAATCGCTCCCCATGCCCAGGCGTGGGAAAAGGCCGGCTGGATTGACGACGGCCTGGTGGCAAAGATGGGTGAACTGGGCCTGTTGGGGATGGTGGTACCGGAAGAATGGGGCGGCACCTACGTCGATTACGTGGCCTATGCCCTGGCGGTGGAGGAAATCTCCGCGGGTGACGGTGCCACCGGGGCGCTGATGAGCATCCACAACTCGGTGGGTTGCGGGCCGGTCCTGAATTTTGGCACCGATGAACAGAAACAGACCTGGCTGGCCGAGCTCGCCAGCGGCCAGGCCATTGGCTGTTTCTGCCTGACCGAGCCCCAGGCCGGTTCCGAAGCCCACAATCTGCGCACCCGGGCCGAACTGCGCGATGGCCAATGGGTCATCAACGGCGCCAAGCAGTTCGTCAGCAACGGCAAGCGGGCGAAACTGGCCATCGTGTTTGCAGTGACGGATCCGGAGCTGGGCAAAAAAGGCATTTCGGCGTTCCTGGTGCCCACGGATACGCCCGGGTTCATCGTCGATCGCACCGAACACAAGATGGGCATCCGCGCCTCGGACACCTGCGCGGTCACCTTGAGCAATTGCACCATCCCCGAGGCCAACCTGCTGGGCGCGCGTGGCAAAGGCTTGGCCATCGCTTTGTCCAACCTGGAAGGCGGTCGCATCGGCATCGCGGCGCAGGCCTTGGGTATTGCCCGCGCGGCGTTTGAAGCGGCGCTGGCCTACGCGCGCGATCGCGTCCAGTTCGACAAGCCAATCATCGAGCACCAGAGCATCGCCAACCTGCTGGCCGACATGCACACCCGCATCAACGCCACCCGCCTGCTCATCCTCCACGCCGCCCGCCTGCGCAGCGCCGGCAAGCCATGCCTGTCGGAAGCCTCCCAGGCCAAGCTGTTTGCCTCGGAAATGGCCGAGAAAGTCTGCTCCTCGGCCATACAGATCCACGGTGGGTACGGATACCTCGAGGATTACCCGGTAGAACGCTATTACCGCGATGCGCGGATCACCCAGATCTACGAAGGATCGAGCGAGATACAGCGGATGGTCATCGCCCGGGAACTCAAGCACTACCTGGTGTAACGACAGGCAAAGCATCGCGAGCAAGCCCGCTCCCACAGGGGCTGGTGGCGTATGCGAATGCTGCGTACACCTGAGATCCAGTGTGGGAGCGGGCTTGCTCGCGAAAGCGGTGGGTCAGTTACTTCTATGCTGGATGTGCCGACGCCTTCGCGGGCAAGCCCGCTCCCACAGGGGCTGGTGGCGTATGCAAATGCTGCGTACACCTGAGATCCAGTGTGGGAGCGGGCTTGCTCGCGAAAGCGGTGGGTCAGTTACTTCCATGCTGGATGTGCCGACGCCTTCGCGGGCAAGCCCGCTCCCACAGGGTTTGATGGCGGACACAGATGACGCGTACACCCCAAATCCACTGTGGGAGCGAGCTTGCTCGCGATGGCGTCAGTCGGAACGCTGCCTTACTTGTCCTGAAACTCCGCCGCGCGCTTGGCCACGAATGCCGCCATGCCTTCTTTCTGATCCTGCGTCGCGAATGCCGCGTGGAATACCCGGCGCTCGAAACGTACGCCTTCGGACAGGCTGACTTCAAACGCACGGTTGACGCTTTCCTTGACCATCATGCTGATGGGCACCGACTTGGAGGCGATCAACGCTGCGGTTTTCAGCGCATCGTCCAGCAGTTCATCGGCCGGCACGATCCGCGCAACGATGCCGCAGCGCTCGGCTTCTACCGCGTCGATGAAGCGCCCGGTCAGGCACATTTCCATGGCCTTGGCCTTGCCCACCGCCCGGGTCAGGCGCTGGGTGCCGCCCATGCCCGGCAGCACGCCGAGGTTGATTTCCGGCTGGCCGAACTTGGCATTGTCGCCGGCCAGGATGAAGTCGCACATCAACGCCAGCTCGCAGCCACCGCCCAAGGCAAAACCGTTCACCGCCGCGATGATCGGCTTGCGACGGTTGGCCACGCGGTCGCTGTCGCTGAACAGGTCGTCCAGGTAGATCTGCGGGTAGGTCAGCTCGGCCATTTCCTTGATGTCGGCACCGGCGGCAAAGGCTTTTTTCGAGCCTGTCAGCACGATGCAGCCGATCTTCGGATCCGCCTCCAGACTATCCAGCGCCTGGTTCAGCTCGCTGACGATCTGCGCATTCAAGGCGTTCAAGGCCTGGGGACGGTTGAGGGTGATCAGGCCGACGCGGTCCTTGATCTCCAATAAAATCGTTTCATAGCTCATGCAGGACTCCTGTTCAAAGATTGCGCGAAATGACCATGCGCTGAATGTCGCTGGTGCCTTCGTAGATCTGGCAGACCCGCACGTCGCGGTAGATGCGCTCCAGCGGGAAGTCGTTGAGGTAACCGTAACCGCCCAGGGTTTGCAACGCCATGGAGCAGACTTTTTCAGCCATTTCCGAAGCGAACAGCTTGGCCATGGACGCCTCCACCAGCGCCGGCTGGCCGCTGTCCCGCAGGGCGGCGGCGTAGTGCACCATTTGCCGGGCCACGGCGATCTGGGTCGCCATGTCGGCCAGGCGGAACGCCACGGCCTGGTGCTCGATGATCGGCTTGCCGAAACTGGAGCGCTCCCGGGCATAGTCCCGGGCCGCTTCGAACGCGGCCCGGGCCATGCCCACCGCTTGCGCCGCGATGCCCACCCGTCCGCCTTCCAGGTTCGCCAGGGCGATCTTGTAGCCCTCACCCTCCTCGCCCAGGCGATTGCCCACCGGCACCTTCACCTCTTCAAAAAGGATCTGGCAGGTGTCGGACGCATGCTGGCCGAGTTTGTCTTCGACCCGCGCCACACTGTAACCCGGCGAATCGGTCGGCACGATGAACGCACTGATGCCACGCTTGCCGGCGCTCGGATCGGTCACCGCAAACACAATGACCACCCCGGCGTTCTGCCCGGAGGTGATGAACTGCTTGCAACCGTTGAGTACGTAATGATCGCCCTCCAAACGCGCCCGCGTCTTCAGGCTGCTGGCGTCCGAACCGGCCTGGGGCTCGGTCAGGGCAAACGCACCGAGCATTGCGCCGCTGGCCAGGGGCGTGAGGAATTTCGCCTTCTGCTCATCGTTGCCGAACTTGAGGATCGGCACGCAGCCCACCGAGTTGTGCACACTCATGATGGTCGAGCAGGCGCCATCGCCAGCGGCGATTTCCTCCAGGGTCATCGCATAAGCCAGGTAACCGGTGTCACAGCCGCCCCACTGTTCCGGCACCAGCATGCCGAAAAAGCCCAGCTCGGCCATTTCAGCGATGGCTTCCCGGGGGAAACGGTGCTCGCGGTCCCATTCGGCGGCGAACGGTTTCAGGCGGTCCTGGGCGAACTGCCGGGCCATGTCGCGGATCTGGGTCTGTTCTTCAGTCGGGAGCATGGTGATTCCTTAATACAGGCATTCAACGGCCATGGCCGTGGCTTCGCCGCCGCCGATGCAAATAGCCGCGACGCCGCGCTTCAAGCCTTTCTGGCGCAGGGCCGACAGCAGGGTCACCAGGATCCGCGCGCCAGACGCGCCAATCGGGTGGCCCAGCGCACAGGCGCCGCCGTGAACGTTGACCTTGTCATGGGCGATTTCCAGCTTGTCCATGGTCACCAGCCCTACCACGGCAAAGGCTTCGTTGACTTCGAACAGGTCGACTTGGTCCAGCGACCAACCGGTCTTTTGCATCAGTTTCTTCACGGCACCAATCGGCGCGGTGGGAAACAGGCTCGGGGTATCGGCAAACGCGGCATGACCGTGGATCACCGCCAAAGGCTTGAGCCCGCGCTGCACCGCTTGGCTCTGGCGCATCAGCACCAGGGCAGCGGCGCCATCGGAAATGGAGCTGGAGTTGGCCGCCGTCACCGTGCCGCCCTCGCGGAACGCCGGCTTGAGCGAGGCGATCTTGTCGATCCGCGCTTTGGGTGGCTGCTCGTCGTGGCGAATGGTCACTTGTTCCTTGCCGACCATGACCTGCAACGGCACGATCTCGGCGTCGAAACTGCCGTCCTCGATCGCCTGCTGGGCGCGGGTGGTGGACGCAATGGCGAAGGCGTCCTGGGCCTCGCGACCCAGGCCATTGGCCTCGGCGCAATCTTCGGCGAAGGTGCCCATCAGCCGACCTTTGTCGTAGGCGTCTTCCAGGCCATCGAGAAACATGTGGTCAAGCACCCGGCCATGGCCCATGCGGTAACCGCCGCGGGCGCGGTCCAGCAGGTACGGGGCGTTGGACATGCTCTCCATGCCGCCGGCCACCACCACCTCGGCACTGCCGGCGATGAGCATGTCATGGGCCAGGATCGCCGCTTCCATGCCCGAACCGCACATCTTGTTGAGTGTGGTGCAGCGGGTCGACTTGTCGAGCCCGGCGCCCAGCGCGGCCTGACGTGCCGGTGCCTGGCCCAGGCCAGCGGCGAGCACGCAACCGAACAGCACCTCTTCAACCGCACCCGGCGCGATACCGGCACGCTCCACGGCGGCCTTGATAGCGGCGGCACCCAGTTGTGGCGCGGTGAGGCTTTTCAGTTCGCCCTGGAAACCGCCCATGGGGGTGCGGACAGCGCTGACGATGACAATAGGATCGTTGGACATCATGAATCCTCCTTGCTTATTTGGCTGCCATACGCAAGGCACCGTCGAGACGGATTACCTCACCGTTGAGCATGCTGTTCTCAATGATATGCCTGACCAGCGCCGCGTACTCGGAAGGTTTCCCAAGGCGCGGTGGAAACGGCACGCCGGCAGCCAGGGAATCACGCACCTCGGGCGTCATGCCGGCCATCATCGGGGTTTCGAAAATCCCCGGAGCAATGGTCATCACCCGGATACCGAAGCGCGCCAGCTCACGAGCGGCCGGCAACGTGAGGCTGGCGATGGCGCCTTTGGAGGCCGCGTAGGCGGCCTGGCCGATCTGGCCGTCGAAGGCCGCTACCGAAGCTGTATTGATGATCACGCCACGTTCGCCGTCGGCGTTGGCCTCGGTTTCGGCAATGGCCGCAGCCGCCAGGCGCAGCAAGTTGAAGCTGCCGATCAGGTTGACGTTGATCACCTGGCTGAAACTGTCCAGCGCGTGGGGGCCGTTCTTGCCGAGGATTTTTTCGCCGCGCACGATACCGGCGCAATTCACCAGGCCATTCAGGCCGCCGAACGCATCGACCGCGGCCTTGACCGCCGCTTCAGCCGCCGCTTCGTTGCTGATATCGGCCACCACGCTCTGGCAACCCAGCTTTTGCGCCTGGGCGGCCACGGCGTCGGCGTTGAGGTCCACCAGCATCACATTGGCGCCGGCCTTGACCAGCATGTCAGCAGTGGCCGCGCCGAGGCCGGAAGCACCGCCGCTGACGAGGAAAATCTTGTTGTCGATCTGCATCATGGTTTCCTTGGGGTCAAGCTGAAACGTTCTGCGCCGCGGCCTCTTGAGCTTTGGCGATTTCCTGGTTGCGCAAGATAAAGCGCTGCAACTTGCCACTTGGGGTTTTCGGCAAGTCGCTGACAAACTCGATTTCACGGGGATAGGCATGGGCCGCCAGGCGCTTGCGCACATGCAGGCGCAATTCCTCGGCCAGCTCCGGTGAGGCGCGATATTGGGTGGCGAGCACCACGAAGGCCTTCACCAACTCGGTGCGCTCCGGATCGGGCTTGCCGATCACCGCCGTTTCCACCACGGCCGGGTGTTCGATCAGCGCGCTTTCCACGTCGAACGGACCGACCCGGTAGCCGGAAGTGGTGATCACGTCGTCGCTGCGGCCAACGAAGCTGATGCTGCCATCCGGATTCAGCTCCACGGTGTCGCCGCTCAAGTAGTAGTCGCCAACGAAGGCCTTGGTCGGCGCGCCTTCGTAACCAGCGAACCAGCACATGGGCGACTGGCTGCGGTCCACCGCGAGAATGCCCGGCTGGCCCACGCCCAGCTCGCGCTGGTCTTCATCCAATACCACGATCCGGTGGCCCGGCGAGGCGAAACCGGCCGCGCCCAGGTGCACCGGGTGATCCAGCCCGTGGTGGTTGCACAGCACCATGCCCAGTTCGGTCTGGCCGTAATGGTCGTGGATCACCACGTTCAAGTTGTCGGCGAACCAACGGATCACCTCTGGGTTCAATGGCTCACCAGCGCTGCTGACGATGCGCAGCTTGCCCTTGATCGAGCGGGCAAACTGCTCGCCCCCGGCGATCAACAGGCGATAGGCCGTGGGCGAGCCGGTCAGGTTGGTGATGCCGTACTTGTTGATGATCCGGCAGGTGCTTTCCAGGGTGAACGGGCCATCGTAGAAGGTAATCGGATGCCCCATGGCCAGCGGCCCGGTCACGCCAAAATAAATGCCGTAGGCCCAACCGGGGTCGGCGACGTTCCAGAAGGCGTCTTCAGGGCGCAGGTCCACCGCGTCACGGGTGTAGCTCTGGAACGCCACGATGGCCTTGAGCGGCACCGACAGCGCCTTGGCGGGTCCCGTGGTGCCGGAGGTGAACATCAGTAAAAACGGATCTTCGCCAGTGAGCATCAGCGGTTCGCACTGGCTGGACTGGTTCGCCACTTCGGCCCAGAAACTGTAGTCGCTCCGCACGATGCCTTGGCCCTTTTCGCCACCGACCGTGACGATGGTGGGGCAACCGGCGACTTCATTGAGCTTGGGACGGTTGACGGCGTCGGTCACGACGATCCGCGCGCCCGAGCTGCCGAGGCGATGCTCGATGGCCTTGGGCCCGAACGCAGTGAACAGCGGTTGATACACCGCACCGATACGCCAGGTGGCGAGTACGACGATCAAGAGTTCCGCGGTGCGCGGCAGCAGGCCGGCCACTCTATCGCCCTTGCCGACGCCTTGGGCGCGCAGGAAGTTAGCGAACCGTGCGGCATTGTCCTGCAAGTCGCGGTAAGTCCAGGTGGCTTCGCTGCCGTCACGGCCCTCCCAGAACAAGGCGATGCGACCCGGCAACGCATGCCGGTCGCAACACTCGACACAGGCATTGAGCGCCTCGAGCGAGCCGTGCAGCGCGGCGTTGACGGTGTGCTGGTAATCGAACTGTGACGTGGCGGACGAATAATCGCGCATGACCAGAATCCCTCTGTACTTTTTATTGGCTGGGGGAACCGTGAAGAGCAGGCAAATACTCGCGCCGAAGGGCGGTGGCGGCAATGGTCAAAGCCATCAAGTTGCTTGACTGGTTTGGCCATGGTTCGAGGGATGTGTTGCCAGTCGAGCCCCTGTGGCGAGGGAGCTTGCTCCCGCTGGGCTTGTGTAGGAGCTGCCGAAGGCTGCGATCTTTTGATCTTTCGCTTGAGATTCAAGTGTCTGGGGAAAGATCGCAGCCTCGTTGCACTCGACAGCTCCTACACAGCTCCTACGGGGCGCAGCCCAGCGGGAGCAAGCTCCCTCGCCACGAGGAATTTTCAGCCACTACAAAGGATGCGCCCATGTGAATGAATAAACCTTCTCCGGCGCCGGGGACTGGCAGCGCTGGTTGTCCGCGTCAGGCCCCACCAGGAACCACTCGGCCCGCGAGGTATCGCCGACCCGGCGCGCCTTTTGCGGGTCGTAGCAGCGCGCCAGGTCCCGCGCGGGCACCAAGGCAAAGGCCTGGGGGTGGCCGCGTAGCCAGGTGACGGATCGCTCCAGGGACTGGCGGTCATGAAAGCCAAAATGCACGATAGGCTGCTGGGCGAACAGCCAATGCCCCTCGCGCCACCCGACGAGCACCAACTCGGCATTTGAAGTCAGCCCCGCGACATCACGCATCAAGGTCTGGTGGGGGTTGATGCCTTCCCTGTAGGGCTCGATGAAGCCGCGCACAAACCAGGCGCACAACCACACCACCGTCAACCCGGCGAATACCACCCTGCCCCTCGGACGCCGGCTGAACCAGCGGTGCAGCATCCATGACACAAGCGGTGCCACCAGCAGGATCAAGGCCGGCAACGCGGGAAAGATATACAGCTTGCGCTTGCCACTGCTCAGGCTGAAGAACAACAGCACCAGCACCACCCACCCCAGCAGCACCAGCACGCGACCATCCTGCTTGAGCAACTGCCTGCGCCAGGCCGGCACCAGCCATGGCAGCATGAAAAAGATCGGCAGCCAGTATTTCGGAATCACCTGGACGAAGAAATACCAGAAGGGTTCGCGGTGCTCCCAGGCATTGGCATAACGCCCCGCCGTCTGCTTGAGCAGGATTTCCTGGGCGTACGCCAGGCTGTCGGGGCTGCCCTGCCACACGATCAGCAGCAACGGCCCAAGCCACAGCGCGATGGCTGCCAGCGCCACGACCAGCCCCAGCCACCAGGCACCTGCCTTGCCCGGCATGGACACCAGGCCTTTCCACCCTCGACGCACCCCATAGGCGTAGGGAATCAGCATCAACACCGGCAGAAAACCCACGCCTTTGCTGATGACCCCCAGCCCCATCGCCGCACAGGCGACGTAATACCAGCGCCACGCCGGGCCGAGCATCAAATGCCGGCACAAGCCATAGATCCCCAGACTGGTCCAGAGTGCAAGAAAACCATCGATCTGCCCGGTGCGCAGGATGCTGTAGGTCTGGTAGGTGGCGAGAAACAGAAGCGCGGCGATCCCCCCCACGCGTCGCCCCCACAAGCGCCGGCCCAGGTCATACAGGCATGCGGTGGTGACGGCGCCGGCCAACAGCGCGGGCAGGTACAGGGCGACTTTCGGCAGGTGGGTCAATTGCACGAACGAGGCCACCGCCCACATGAACAACGGCGGCTTGTCGGCGTAGATTTCCCCAGCGCGATGGGGAATGAACCATGAGCCGTTCTGCAGCATCTCCAGGGCAACGCCGAGGAAGCGCTCTTCATCGACGTTCATCGGTTGGCGCCAACCCAGGCCGGCGCCCACCATGATCAAGGCTAATGCCACAAGCGCCAGAAGCTCCAGTCGCGAGGAAGACAATCGTATCCGCACCGTCTCAGCCCTTCTCGGCCAGTTCGCGGTTTTCCTGCTCGTGATGCTTGGCGATCAACTGCAAATTACGCAGGTAAACGATGAAGCCGAAGGACTGGCCGACAATGAACACCGGGTCTTCGCGGTAGATGGCATAGGCCAGCAACAGCGCGCTGCCGACGATGCTCAAGTACCAGAAACCCACGGGTATCACGCTGCGCTTCTTGTACTCGCTGTACAGCCATTGCAGGGCAAAACGCCCGGTGAAGGCCAACTGGCCGCCGAAGCCAACGGCCAGCCATATCGATTCTCTGCCCATGTCACACCTCGGTTTCTTGTGCGTTGATATCCAGGCGGGTGCGTCTTATCAACCACCACACCCCGAATAGATCGACAATGCCCACCAGCGCCCGGTCGAGGTTGCCGTAGTTGGACACCCCGGCCCCACGCTCACGGTGATTCACCGGATGAACCAGCATCCGGCCGTTGTGCCGACGGATCAGCGCCGGAATGAAGCGATGCATGTGATCGAAATACGGCAGGCGCAGAAACGCCTCGCGCTCGATCAACTTGATGCCGCAACCGGTATCGGGCGTCTGGTCCTTGAGCAGGCTGGCCCGCAGTTTGTTGGCGAACCGCGAGGCCCAACGCTTGCTCGCCGTGTCCCGGCGGTTGACGCGATGCCCCGCCACCAGCTTGACACCGGCGGGCGTCCCCTCCGAACCGCGCACCAGGTCGAGCATCTTTGGCAGGTCGGCCGGGTCGTTCTGCCCGTCGCCATCGAGGGTTGCCAACCAATGCCCGCGGGCCACTTCAGCCGCGTGGTAGATCGACGTACTCTGCCCGAGGGAACGGGCATGGCTGAGCACCCGCAACTGGCGATAGCCACTGCCTTGCAACGCCCGCAGTTGCGCGGCAGTGGCGTCAGTGCTGCCATCGTCGACCACGATGACTTCGAAGGCCTCGTCCACCAGCGCCGCCCGCACTTCTTCCAACAGTGGAATGAGGTTGCCGGCTTCATTCTTTGCCGGAATCAGGACCGACACATAAAGGGTTTCGTGCATGACGCTCCAGTAAAAAAGCTGAGGGGTTAAACGCGGTAATACGCGCGGTACCAATCGACAAACGACTGCACGCCGACGGGCACCGAGACCTGCGGGCGAAACCCGATGTGTTCCTCCAGCTCGCGCGTGTCCGCCCACGTGTCGACCACGTCACCCGGTTGCAACGGCAAGAAATGCTTGATCGCCGGAATGCCCAGGGCCTCCTCCAGGCACTCGACAAACTGCAAGAGCTTCACCGGAGCGCCGAAGCCGATGTTGTAGAGTTTGTGGCGCACGCCTGTTTCATTGGCCGGCGGCCGCGGCAACAACCGCACCAGGCCTTCGACGATGTCGTCGATGTAGGTGAAATCCCGCGACATCGCGCCGTCGTTGTAGAGATCAATGGCGCTACCGTTGAGGATGGCGTCGGTGAATTTGAACGGCGCCATGTCGGGCCGCCCCCACGGTCCATACACGGTGAAAAACCGCAGGCCGGTGGTGGGAATCCCGTAGAGATGCGAGTAAGCGTGGGCCATCAGCTCATTGGCGCGCTTGGTTGCCGCATAAAAAGACACGGGCTGATCCACCGGATCGGTCGTGGCATAGGGCAACTGGTCGTTCAAGCCATACACCGAGCTGCTCGAGGCGAACACCAGGTGCGCCGGCCGGTGGGCACGGCAGGCTTCCAACACGTTGAGGAACCCCACCAGGTTGCTTTGCGCATACAGGTCGGGATTATCGATGGAATAGCGCACGCCAGCCTGAGCTGCCAAGTGGACGACGTACTCGAATGGGGTTTTCGCAAATACATCCAGCAGCGCCTGCTTGTCGGCCACGTCCAGCCGCAAGAAGCGGAAGTTGCTGTATTCGGCCAACAACGCCAGCCGTGCCTGCTTCAGTTCGACGCTGTAGTAACTGTTGAGGTTGTCGATGCCGATGACCTGATGGCCCTCGCTGCACAACCGCCTGGCGGTATGAAACCCGATGAACCCAGCAGCACCGGTGACCAGTACGCTCATACGCAGCCCAAAACGGTCACTTGCATACATTACCCTGATGGATGGCCCGGCTTTTCCGGCGCCTGCACAGGCTTGTATCAAAGAAAAATGACGGTTTTATGAGCGTGCCAGCTTGCCAGGCGAAAGTCCCTGTGGGAGCGAGCTTGCTCGCGATGAGGGTATGGCAGTCAATGACGAGGCGACTGAACCACCGCTATCGCGAGCAAGCTCGCTCCCACAGGGGGATTGGGTAGGCACAAGACCCGGTGGATCAATCAGGGTCGTTGAGAATCAGGCTGCGATAATGCCCCGGGTTGGACCCGGACCATTTGCGAAACGCCTTGTAGAAGGAACTGGCATCGGCAAAACCCAGGCGCGAGGCGATTTCGACGAAACTGATGGACGGCTCGGCCAGCCAGGTGATCGCCAGATCCTTGCGCACGCTGTCCTTGAGGCCTTGGTAAGTCTGGCCCTCCTCCGCCAGGCGTCGGCGCAGGGTCGAGGCGGACACGCACAGCTGCTGGGCCAGGGCCTCGGTTTCCGGCCACCGTTCGGCGGGCAGTTGCCGCAGGTCGTGCCGGATACGGCTGGCCAGGCTTTGCGGGTCGCGGTATTTGACCAGGATGTTGGCCGGAGCCCGGGCCAGGAAGCGCTTGAGCTCGTCAGCGTTGCGCCGGATGGGCAGGTCGAGGCATTCGGCGGCGAAAATCATCCGGGTGCGCGGCCGGCCAAAGCGCAGGTTCTGGGAGAACATCACCCGGTAGTCGTCGCAGAAATCCGGCGCCGGGCAGCGCAGTTCGACAGACAGGATGGGAATGCGCCGTCCCGCCAGCCAGCAGGCGACGCCATGGACGATCATCCAGTAAGTGAAGTAGGTAAAGGCTCGGCGCGGCGCCTGGTCGTCTTCCAGCAGCACGATCTCCGCCAGGCTTTGCTGGCGCGCCCACTGGGCCGGCAGGTGTTCGAGCATCAGCGACAGAAACCCCAGCCCCGCCGTCAAGCCGCTCGCCAGCGTGGGCTGGGCCATGGCGCACTGACAGAGAAACGCCAGGCTGCCGGACTTGAGCTTGCGCGGGTCCATGCCGAAAAACTCGTCATCCAGGCGCTGGGCCAGCAAACGCCAGAGCCGCGCATAGGCATGGGCCGGGACCCGCGCCAGGGGATCGTCGAGCAGCGTCGGGTCTATGCCGACCTTGCTCAAGACCTCATCGGTAGCAGCCCCGGGCGCGCAGCTTTGCAGCAACGCCTCACGCACCAGCTGGATGGAGATGGTGTCTTTTTCCGACATGGCGCGGGTGTTCACAGGATCCGGTAAAGCAGCCGTTCTATCCGCACCCGGCTGACCCGTTTCAGGAACCTGGCCACGGCCTCGGGGTAATCCGGCAGGGTTTCCAGGTCCAGGTAACGCTCGATCCGACGGGTGTGGCGGTAGATCCGCTCAAGCTCGGCCTGGCGCGGCGCTAGCAGCTCGCCCTTGGGGTCGTCCAGCAACAGCGCGTTTTCCAGGTCCAGGCGAAAGGCCCGCGGATTGAGGTTGTTGCCGGTCAGCAAGGTGTAGCGCTCGTCGACCCACATGCCCTTGAGGTGATAGGTGTTGTCCCCGTCACGCCACAGGTGCAGGTTCAATTGGCCACTGTCGATCGCGTGCTGATGCCGTTTGGCGAAGCGTCGCAGGCTGATTTCGTAGAGGTATGGCAGTGCCGCGATGATCTTGAACGGTTCGCTTGGCGGAATGTAGAAGTCGTTGGCGGTCTTGTCGCCGACGATGATGTCGATCTTGACCCCGCGGGCCAGGGCGCGGTTGAGCTCCCGGGTCACGGCCAGGGGCAGGTTGAAATACGGGGTACAGATGGTCAGTTGCTGGCGGCTGCTGGCGATCAGTTCACCGATCACCCGGCTCAGGGGATTGTTCTTGCCCACGCCCAGCAACGGGCTCACCGACAGACCGCTCTTGTCGAGGCTGCCGACGCTGGTGTCATAGGTCGCGTATTTGAGACGGCTGCGCAAGTCACCGATGTCTTTGCGCAAACTGCGGGTGCTGGGCAGGTTCGGCAGGTCCAGGCGATGCACGGCCCTTGAGGTGATCAGGCCATGTTGCACCAGGTGATGCATCGAGTCGGCCAGTGCCGTGTTCTGCAGCAAGTGATAGCGGTCGTAGCGATATTTGTCGAACTTGTGCAGGTAGACGTTATTCAGGCTCGCGCCGCTGTAGAGCACACAGTCATCAATGACGAAACCTTTCAAATGCAACACACCGAACAGTTCGCGGGTCTGCACCGGCACGCCGTAGATCGGCACTTCGCTGGCATGGGTGCGGGTCTGTTCCTGGTACCACGCCGAGTTGCCCGGCTGCTTCTTGGCGCCAATCAGCCCACGCTGGGCCCGCAACCAGTCCACGACGACGACCACGTCCAGTTCCGGACGCGCCGCTTTGGCGGCATGCAGGGCATCGAGAATTTCCTGGCCGGCCTCGTCCTGTTGCAGGTACAGGGCGACGATGTAGATGCGCTGGGTGGCCTGGGCGATTTTCTCCAGCAGGCAACGGCGGAATTGGGCAGCACCATCGAGGATGGTCACCGCATCGGCGGTCAGTGCAAAGCTGCGCAGCTTGGGCAGCAGGGAGCGTTTGAAGAGCGACGGCATAGGGCTCGCAAAAAGGTCGATTCCGAAGAACGGATGAGCTTACACCATGGATGGGTTCGGGTCTTCCTGTCATCAAGAAAAAAACAACTTGACCAAGGAGAACGATCATTCTACTTTTACCCCATGAACGAAATCACTGGTAATGAAACACGAGACATCATCCTCGATGTCGCCGAAAAGTTGATCTATAGAAGTGGCATTGCCGCCACCGGCATGGATCTTTTGGTGAAAACCGCCGGCGTCTCCAGGAAAAGTGTCTATCGCTACTTCGCCAACAAGGACGACCTGATCGTGGCCGCCCTCAAGCGGCGGGACGAGCGTTGGATGCACTGGTTCAGCAGCGAAGTGGACAAGGCACCCACACCGACGGCGCGGCTGTTCAATTTGTTCACCGTGCTCAAGGGCTGGTTCGACAGCGAAGGTTTTCGCGGTTGTGCCTTCATCAACACCAGCGGCGAAACCGGCGATCCACAGGATCCGGTCCGCCAGGTGGCGAAGATGCACAAACAGAAGTTGCTCGATTACGTGACTCGGCTGTGCGTCGAACAAGGCGTCGAAAATCCGGACGCCCTGGCCCGCCAGCTACTGATTCTGATCGACGGCGCCATTACCGTGGCGCTGGTCATGGGCGACCACAGCGCAGCTGACCACGCCCAGGACATGCTGAAGATGTTGCTACACACCTGACCGTTGAACCCTGCATCATTCATCAACTCATTGGAGATTCGCCATGTCTGCCTCTTCTGAAGTTCGTCCGCCACTGCCGCCGTTCACCCGTGAATCGGCGATCGAGAAAGTTCGCCTGGCCGAAGACGGCTGGAACTCTCGCGACCCGCAAAAAGTATCCCTGGCCTACACGCTGGACACCCAATGGCGTAACCGCGCCGAATTCGCGCACAACCGCGAAGAAGCCAAGGCGTTCCTGACCCGCAAGTGGGCCAAGGAATTGGATTACCGACTGATCAAGGAACTCTGGGCCTTCACCGATAACCGCATCGCGGTGCGCTACGCCTACGAATGGCACGACGACTCGGGCAACTGGTTCCGTTCCTACGGCAACGAAAACTGGGAGTTCGACGAGCAAGGCCTGATGTACAACCGCTACGCTTGCATCAACGACATGCCGATCAAGGAAAGCGAGCGCAAGTTCCACTGGCCACTGGGCCGCCGGCCGGATGATCATCCTGGGTTGTCCGAGTTGGGGTTGTAACCCTCTCGACTGAACCACCGCAATCGCGAGCAAGCTCGCTCCCACAGGAGATCGAGGTCAGGCACAGCATTTGTGTGCGCTGAAATCCAAATGTGGGAGCGAGCTTGCTCGCGATGACGGCGGCAAATCCAACAGGTGTGCAAACTGACCCACCGCTATCGCGAGCGAGCTCGCTCCCACAGTACAGCCGCCAGACCAGCGGCCCCGCCAACAGGCTTGACCCACATGCCGCCAGGCATCACATTGCCTGGGCTGGCGATAAGCTCGCTGTTTCGTTGTGCAGCAGACTTTGTGGAGCCCATGACCGCGTCGATCCCGATCCGTCCCCCCTGCCCGCCCGGCGTCTGCGATTGCGGGCGTGATGCCTTGTTGCAAGCGCCTGGCAGCGACCTGCGCATCCTGTGCCTGAATCGCCAGGAAGAAAAACGCCTGCTCGAACGCCTGGAGAACATCCAGAGCCTCGACGAACTCCAGCGCCTGCAACAGCGCCTGTATGAAAACCTGGGGATCCGCCTGCGCGTCGAGCCCGGCTACAACGAAGTGCGGACCATGCGCGGCATCGCCATCGAATTCCAGGACCAGCCCGGCCTGTGCCGCAAGATTCGCCAGTCGATTCCCGCCGCCATCCGCCGCGGCCTGGAAAAACGCCCCGAGATCGCCTGGCGACTGCTGGATGCCCACGATCTATTTCGCGATACCTGAACCAGGCAGCTCCTTCCCTGGAGCGGCACATCGGCCTAGAAATCCACCGTTGCGGACAGCAGGTAGGTGCGCGGGGTGGACAACGTCAAGCCCGGTTCACTGTCATCCGACGCGCCGGCCGAACTCCAGTAGCGCTTGTCTGCCACGTTTTCGATGTTGGCCCGCAGGGTGATGTGTTTTTCGTCGACCTTGAACCCATAGCGAGCCCCCACGTCGAAACGTGTCCAGGCATCGATTTCCTTGGTGTTGGACTGGTCCAGGTACTGCGAGCTGGAATAGATGCCGCGACTGGTCAGGGTCAGGCCCTGTACCGTTGGCACGTCCCATTCGGCGCCGAGGTTGACGTTGTACTTCGGCGTGGCCGGTGCGCGGTTGCCATCGAAGGTGCTGTCGGTGGTGTCAGTCAGCTCACTGTCGATGAACATCACGCCGCCGAGCAGACGGGTTCCCTTCAGCGGTTCGCCGAACACACTCAACTCCACGCCGGTGTTTTCGCGCTTGCCGTTCGGCCCGAAGACACGTGTCGTGGCGTCGGTCGCATAGGCAGGCTGCTTGATTCGGAACACGGCGGCAGTGACGGCGAATGGGCCAGCGTCATACTTGGCGCCCACTTCGACCTGGCGGCTGATGAACGGCGGGAAAATCTCATCCTCGTTCACCGACGTCGATGGCGCGATCTTGCCCTGGCTCAGGCCTTCCATGTAGTTGGCATACAGCGACAGCTTGTCAGTCGCCTTGAACAGGATCCCGCCCGACGGCGAAACCTTTTCCTCATCGTAGGCGGTGTCACCCTTGACGTTATTCGCCCAGTCATCAACCTTCACCCGCTGCCAGCGAGCGCCGAGGGTCAGCAGCAAGCGATCCTCGAACAGCCCCAGGGTGTCGGACAAGGCCACGCCGCTGAAGCGGTTCTCGGTATAGACCTTGTCGTCCTGCCGGGTCGGGTTGCTCGGCGTCGGGGTCTGTACCGGGTCATACAGGTTGCTGCGACCGTTGGCGTAACGGGCGCCGCCATTTTCGAAGTCCATGTAGAAATAACTGGCCGCCAGGTTGACCTCATGACTCACCGGACCGGTATGGAACCAATTGCGCACTCCGGCCGTGGCCGTCCGGACATTTTCCTCCCGGGTAAAGTCACGGGGCTGGACGGTGAAGTCGCCCGCGTCGTTGGTGACCGAAACGTTGTGCCGAAGGAAGTCGTGGTCGCTTTTGCGCGCGCCGACACCGCCATACAACATCACTGAATCGCTGACATCGAACTCAGCGTTCACCGTGCCGAAGGTGTCCTGGGTGCGCGCCTTGCTCCACGATTGGGCGTAGTTGTCGCGCACGTCGCTGGCGTGGGGGATCTGGGCATTGGCACCGACCTGCACGCGTTCCTGGGGCGCGTCGGTGTTGCGTTCGGTGTGGCCGATGTCCGTCGAGAGCCGCAGGCGTTCACCGCGAAAATCCAGGCCCAGCACCGCCATCTCGCGGTCCACGCTCTGGTGATCCCATTCCGTGTCGCCCGCCTGCTTCACACCATTGAAACGAATACCGAACTTGTCTTCTTCACCAAAGCGCCGACCGACATCCACCGCCCCGCCAAGCTGGTTATTGGAGGCATAGCTGCCGGTGAACGAGGTGATGGGCTTGTCGGTGGCGCGTTTGGGCACCACATTGATCCCGCCCCCCACGCTGCCCCGCGGCGAGATACCGTTGATGAGCTGGCTCGGTCCCTTGAGGATGTCGACGCGTTCGGCCATCTCCATGTCGATCGTGTACGTCGGCAGGATGCCGTAGAGACCGTTGTAGGCGACATCGCTGTTGAACAGGCTGAAACCGCGGATGGTGAACTGCTCAAAGCGTCCGCCCGCCGGGTTGGTGGTGCGGACCGAGGGGTCGCTGGCGATCAGGTCGCCCAGGGTGCGCGCCTGCTGGTTCTTGACCGTCTGGCTGGTGTAGGTGGTCATGCTGAACGGCGTTTCCATGAAGTCCCGCGAGCCCAGCAGGCCTTGCGAACCACGCCGTGCCACCTGGCCGCCGGCGTACACCGGGCTGTCCGTCGACGCCGTGGCGCCGAGAATCGAGGTGGGCGCCAGTTGCAAGCTGCCGCCTTCTGGCGCCGGCATCAGGATGTAGGCCTGCTCCCCCACCGGCTGCAACTGCAGGCCCGAACCCCGCAACAGCCGGGCAAACCCCTCTTCCACCCCGAACTCCCCCGAAAGCCCGGCGCTGTCGCGCCCGCTCACCAAGGCCGGATCCACCGAAAGGTTGACCCCCGCCAACCCGGCAAACCGAGTCAACGCCGCGCTGAGGCTGCCGGCCGGCACCTGATAGCTGCGACGGGCGGCCTCTTCGGCCAGGCTTGATGACATGAAAAATGGGCTGGCACCCAGGCTCAGCATGAGGCTCAGGTTCAACAGCGGACGCCGGCCGGCGAAGGCCGGGCGCAAACGCAAAGGTACAACTGCGGACATTGGAAAGCGCTCTCGTTTTTGTTCAGTTGCCTTGAATGACAAGCGAGACAAAAAAAGGGGACAGGCCTCAGGCCTAATGCCAGTCAGTCAAGCCTCTAACCCGTGGGAGCAAAGCTTGCTCGCGATTGCGGTGAGCCAGTCGACAACGCCATTGACGGGGCTGCCGCCATCGCGAGCAAGCTTTGCTCCCACAGGTTTTGTGTCGTGTGATCCTTAACTGACTGGCATTAGGCCTCAGGCCAGATTTTTGCGAAGCGTCAACGTGACCCAGTAACGGGTGCGCATGTGCACCTCCAGCGGCAGGCTGGCCGCCAGCAGCGCGAGGATTCGATCGGTGTTGTCCAGGCGGAAGCTGCCGGTGATTCGCAGCGGTTCCAGGGTTTCGTCCCAACGCAGCACGCCGGGGCGATAGCGGCTCAGTTCCCGCAGGAAATGCCCCAGCGGCTGGTCCTGCGCCACCAGTACCCCGTCACGCCAGCCCAGCTGTGCCACGTCGAACGCCCGCACCGGCCCCGCGCCTGCGGCCTGGACGTTGACCTGCTGGCCCTCTTCCAGACTCAGCGATGGTCCGCGCAAGGGTTGCAGGTACGCCGAACCGCTGACCACCGACACCCGGCAGTCGCCCTCGCCCAAGTGCAGGCAGACTTCGCCACGATGGATCGTGACGAGCCCATAGGGTGACTGAATGGACAGCGGCGTGCTCCCGGCGAGTTTGAGGGCCATCTCACCGCGCAGCAGCACCAGGCGCCGGGCCTTGAGGTCCAGGTCGACGGCGCTGTCGGTGTTCAGTTGCAGCACACTGCCATCGACCAGCGACCAGCGCCGTTGCTCGCCCGTGGCGGTGTGCAAATCAGCGCGCCAGGCCTCCAGCGGCAGTTCCCGCCCCAGCAGCCAGGCGGTCGGGACCAACGCGGCGACGCCCAATGCACGCTTGAGCACCGCGCGCCGGGCCAGCGCCGGACGATCCAGGGTTGCCATGCCCAGGGCCGCGGGCACCCCGGCAAAACGCTGGCGCAATCGCTGGGCCTTCTGCCAGGCCGCCTCGTGGTGAGCGCTACTGTCGCGCCAGCGTTGCAGGGCCGCCGAGTCGAATGCATCCCCGTCGAACTCCATCAGGGTCAACCAACGGGCAGCCGCCCGTGCCGCTTCACGAGCCTCGGGTGATGGCGCCGAAGGCATCAGAAGTCCACCAACAGGCAATGCTCATAGGCCTGGGCCATGTAGCGCTTCACGGTGCGCTCGGACACTTGCAGGCGCTCGGCGATCTCGCGATAGCCCAGGCCTTCGAGCTGGCTCCATAAAAAAGCCCGCCGCACCAAGGGCGGCAGGCCATCCAGCAATTCGTCCAGGGCTTGCAGGGTTTCCAGCAGCAGCCAACGCTGTTCCGGAGACGGTGCGCAGGCTTCAGGCAAGTTCGCCAAAGCGTCTAGATACGCCTGTTCCAGATTGCGGCGGGTATAGAAATTGCTCAGCAGGCGTTTGCCGACGGTCAGCAGATAGGCCCGGGGCTCTTGCAGGTCCGTCAAGGTCTGGGAACTGGCAAGCACCCGCAGGAAGGTATCCTGGCGCAGGTCCGCCGCATCCCAGGCATTGCCCATGCGCCGTCGCAACCAACCTTCCAGCCAACTCCCGTGGTCACGGTACAACGCATGGAGGGATTGCTCCGTCGGCGTAACTGCATCACACATGTCCAGAAGCCTGCGCAAAGTCTTAAATGAGACTGATTCTAATTAATGTTCGCGCAGGAATCCAAGTTGTTTATGCAAAGTGAGTCTAGAAACAGGATGCAAGCCCCCTCCCCTGTGGGAGCGAGCTTGCTCGCGATGCAGGCGACTCGGGGTGCAAGTTGCTACCGAGGCGCGGCTATCGCGGGCAAGCCTTGCTCCCACAAAGCTCGCTCCCACAGTCAGGTCTTTGCACGCAGTGCGATCAGTGACTGGCGTGCAAGGTCTTCGGCACTTCCGGCATGGCCGAAGAGTGGTGGTTGATGATCTTCCACTGGCCATCGAGGCGCTCATAGAGGAAGGTGTAGCGCGCCTGGACCTCACGCTTGGAACCATCGGCCTGGGTGAGTGTGAAGGTATAGACACCACTGTCCATCGCCGCGTCGGGCCCCAGGTGACGGATTTCCCGGTAGTTGATTTGTCCGACTGGTTTGGCGGCCAGGAAATGCTCGAAGTAGTCCTGGATCTGCGCCGGCGTGTTGCGCACCTTGTTGGAGACGGTCGGTTGCAAAATCGCATCCGGGGCATAGAGGCCGGTCACGGCGGTGGCGCTACCGGTTTGCAGCGCGGCGTTCCAACGATCGAACAGGGCAGCGATTTCCCGGTCATTCACGTTCTTGGGCTGCTCGGCCACTGTGCGATACACGTAGGGTGTGACCTCGACAGCCTGGACAAGCGGCGCACTCAGCAGGAAAAAAGCAGCGATGGCACAGGTTTTCATTTTCATCGGAAAGCTCCTTTGGGTTTCAATGAGCCCACTTTGCCGACCTTCCCGGCTCTCGCCATCGGCCAACCGGTGCCAATTGCCTATGCCATTCGGCAGATAGGCCCGGTGCCGGTGACACGGTCTAATGGCGTCACCGCGAACCGTCCAATCTTTTTCCATGCTGGAGCTCCCCATGCAAAGCCCGCCCCATGATCCCGGCAGCGCCCTGGCCATCCGCAGTCAGTATCGCCAGTCGCAAAGCCGTGCCGCGCGCCTGGGCCTGCTGCTGGGCACCGGCCACGAGCTGACGCAGTTGCCACTGCCGGCCATGCGTCAGCGTGCGCTGCAACGGGCGTGCGCCTTCATGGCGATGGACCACGGCCTGCTGCTGGAATGGGCGCCGGACCACACGCTGCGCACCCTCGCCAGCCACGGGAGCGCGGAACGGGTCGACTTCCTCGCCAACCTGGCCCAGCCGCAAACGCCCGGCCCGAATTGGCTGGAATCCCCCGGCAGCGCCCTGCCCCAGGTCTTGCGCATTCCACTGCGCACCTCCGATGGCGTGACGTTCGGGGCGTTGTTGCTGGGCAACAGCGTCGCCCTCGGCGCGCCGGACAACGAAGACATCGAGTCGCTGCAATTGCTGGCGACGCTGTTGGCGGCGCACCTGGAGAACAGCCGCCTGGTCGAAGCACTACAGGCCCGCGAGCGGACCATGTCCGAGCTGGTCCACCGTTTGTTCAGCGCCCAGGAAGACGAACGCAAGCGCGTGGCCTACGACCTGCACGACGGCCTGGCGCAGAACCTGGCCGGTTTGCACCAGCGCTTGCAGGGCTTCGCCGGTCGTTGCCCGTCGCTGGCACCGGCGCTGGCGAGCGAGTTGCAGTCCATCCTCGACCTGGCCCAAGGCTGCGTCGGCGAGGGCCGGCAACTGATCGGTGGCCTGCGCCCCCACGTGCTGGATGATTTCGGCCTGTACAAAGCCGTCGACAAGGAGGCCGACCGCCTGCGTGACGCGGGCCTGACCGTGAGCTGGGCCGAACACAGCAGCGCGCGCCTGCCGGGCAACACCGAGATCGCCCTGTTTCGCATTGCCCAGGAAGGCATCAACAACATTCTCAAGCACGCCCAGGCCCGTCATGTGGGCCTGGGGCTGGCGGTGGAAGATGGCCACGCCAGCCTGCGGGTAGAAGACGATGGCCGTGGCTTTGCCCTGGAGCAACCCATCGAGACCAACGGCAGTTGCCACCTGGGGCTGGCCGCCATGCAGGAACGCGCCAACCTGCTGGGCGGCCACCTGGCCTGTCGCAGCCAACCCGGCGGCGGCACCCGCCTGCTGGCCAGCGTGCCGCTACCCACCGCTGGAGTACAGCCATGAACCGTCCTTTGCGCCTGCTGCTGGCCGATGACCACGAAGTCACCCGCACCGGGTTTATCAGCATGCTCGCCGACAGCCCGGGGTTCGAGGTCGTCGGCCAGGCCCGCGACGGCCAGGAGGCCCTCGACCTGTGCGAGCGGCTACAACCGGACATCGCGATTCTCGACATCCGCATGCCCGTCCTCAACGGCCTGGGCGCGGCGCGGATCCTGCAGCAGCGCCAGCCCGGGATCAAAGTGGTGATCTTCACCATGGATGACAGCCCCGACCACCTCGAAGCCGCCATCGGTGCGGGCGCGGTCGGCTACCTGCTCAAGGATGCCAGCCGCGATGAGGTGCTCGACGCCCTCAAACGGGTCGCCCAGGGCGACGAGGCGCTGAACAGTTCAGTCAGCGCGCGCCTGCTGCGCCGCATGACCGAGCGCGGTGCCAGTGGCGCTCCCCAGGTCCAGGCCCTGACCGCCCGTGAGCGCCAGGTATTGGGGCTGGTGGCCGGCGGCTTCAGCAATCGTGAAATCGGTGAAAAGCTGGGTATCGCACCCGGCACGGCCAAGGCCCACGTCGAGCGCGTCATCGGCAAACTGGGTGCCGCCGACCGGACCCAGGCCGCTGTGCGCGGCGTGGCCCTGGGGCTGGTGGCGCAACCCGCCGGGCAATGGCCATGAGGTTTCTCGCCGCCCGCCGCTGGGCCGACCTGCCGTTGCGGGGCAAGGCCCTGGTGGTGATTTCCCTGCCCCTGGTGGTCCTGCTGCTGTCGCTGGTGCTGATCTATATCACCGAACGGCAGACCGCACGGGCCGAGGAGGATGTGCGCCGGGTACTGCTCGTCCAGGGTGACATCCAGACGGTCCATACCTTGCTGGCCGAAGCGGCGGCCAGCGTGCGCGGTTACCTGCTGACCCGGCGCGAAGATTTCCTGCCCAGCTACGAACAAGCCACGCCGCTGATCCATGCGGCGTTGCAGCGCCTGGACCACAACATTCGCGATGCCAGAATGCGCGAGCACCTCAAGACCATCACCCCGCTGATCGCCGACAAACTCGACGGTTTGCTCGCCTTGCGCAACGGCAAGCGTGACGACCCCGAGGCCATCACCGCGATCCTGATCGAAAACAAGCAGGTGCTGGACGTGCTGCGCGAGCAGATCAGCGCGATGCGCATACGCGAGGATGGCCTGCTCGCCGAGCGCAGCGCCGCCGCCTCGGCCACGCGCATGCGCCTGTTGTTCGCCACGTTGCTGGCGGCGGTGTGCGGTTTGCTGGGGGCCATTGTCGCGGTGCTGTTTCTATCCAAAGGCATCGTCGCCCGGGTCCAGCAGGTGCAAGGCAACGCCCAGCGCCTGGCCCTGGGCCAACCGTTGTTGCCGCAACCGCCAGAGCAGGACGAAATCGGCCAGCTCGGCACGCGGCTGGTGGAGGCCGGGCAGTTACTCGCCGAACGCGAGCGGGCCCTGCGCGATAACGAGGAACGCTTGCGGCTGATCATCGACGGGGTGAAGGACTACGGGATCTTCGCGCTGGATGCCCAGGGCTACGTCACCACCTGGAATGCCGGCGCGCAGCGGATCAAGGGCTACACCGAGCAGGAAATCCTAGGCCAGCACTTCTCCCTGTTCTACTTGCCCGAAGAATGCCCGGCGCACCCGGACATGGCCCTGCGCGAAGCCACCCGCGACGGCCATTACATGGAGGAAGGCTGGCGTTGCCGCAAGGACGGCAGCCGTTTCTGGGCCAGCGTGGTCATCACCGCCCAGTACGATGGCACGGGTGCCTTGCGCGGCTTCTCCAAGATCACCCGCGACATCACCGACCGGCGCGCCGCCGAAATCGCCCTGCGCACCGCCCGAGAAGAAGCGGAAAGCGCCAGCCGGGCCAAGAGCGAATTCCTTTCGCGCATGAGCCACGAACTGCGCACGCCACTGAACGCCATCCTGGGTTTCGCTCAACTGCTGGACATGGACTCCACCGCCGGCCAGCGCCCCCAGGTCAGCCACATCCTGCGGGCCGGCCAGCACTTGCTGGCGTTGATCAACGAGGTGTTGGACATCGCCCGGATCGAGGCCGGACGCCTGCCCCTGAACATCGAGCCGATCCCCCTGGCGACGGTGCTGCACGAAGCCTTGACGCTGGTTTCACCCATGGCCGCCGACGCCGGTATCCACTTGATCGACCTGCCTGCATTGCCAGACGACAGCGGTGTGCTTGCCGACCGCCAACGCCTGGTGCAGGTACTGCTCAACCTGTTGTCCAACGCCATCAAGTACAACCGGCCCGGCGGCGAGGTGCGCATCGAAGTGAGCGTCCAGGCCCACCAGGTGAGCATCGCCGTCCACGATACCGGCCATGGCATCGCCCCTGAACAACTGGGCCAGTTATTCAAGCCCTTCGAACGCCTGGGCGCCGACCCGCAGGTCGAAGGCACCGGCCTTGGCTTGTCGTTGAGCAAGAACCTGCTGGAGATGATGCAGGGCAACCTGCAGGTCCACAGTGAACCCGGGCACGGCTGCTGTTTTACCCTGCAACTGCCCGCCATCCAGGTGATCGGCACGCACTTGCCGCCCATCGCCGCCCTGGCCGTGACGCGCGCCCCCGTGGATTACCACGGCAAAATCCTCTGCATTGAAGACAACCTGTCGAGCCTGGCGTTGATCGAGACCCTGATGCAGCGCCGTCCCGGCATCCAGCTGTTATCGAGCATGCAAGGCCAGATGGGCCTGGACCTCGCCCGCCAGCACTCGCCACAACTGATCCTGCTGGACGTCACCCTGCCGGACCTGGAAGGCCTGGAGGTCTTGCGGCGCCTGCGCCAATCCCCGGCCACCGCGGCCACGCCGGTACTGATGATCACTGCCGATGCCAGCGACCTGACCCATCGTGCCCTGCGCGACGCCGGGGCCACGGCGATCCTGACCAAACCTATCCATATCCAGGCCTTTCTCGGCCACCTCGAGCACTATCTACCGGAGCCCGCATGAATCGCGACTTGCGCATTCTGATCGTCGACGATCAGCGCCCCAACCTGGACCTGATGGAGCAACTGCTGGCCCGCGAAGGGCTGCACAATGTACTGAGCAGCACCGAACCCTTGCGTACGCTCGACCTGTTCAACAGCTTCGAGCCGGACCTGGTCATCCTCGACCTGCACATGCCGGCATTCGACGGTTTTGCCGTGCTGGAACAACTGAACCGGCGCATCCCGGCCAACGACTACTTGCCGATCCTGGTCCTGACCGCCGACGCGACCCGCGACACCCGCCTGCGGGCCCTGGCCCTCGGCGCCCGGGACTTCATCAGCAAACCCCTGGATGCCTTGGAAACCATGCTGCGCATCTGGAACCTGCTGGAAACCCGGGCGCTCTATAAAGCATTGCGCGAGTTGATCCCGTCCCAGCAGATCGAACTGTTGCGCCAGCACCGTCCCGCCGCCGACCCGGTCTAGTCTGGCGGCCGTTTCATCGAGGCCATCGAAGCATGGAAGTCACCGAACGAACATCGGCAAACGGCCTGCAAGGGCACATCCGCGGCGAACGCCTGGCCACCTCCGACGGTGTATCGAGCAAGGAGATCCTGGTGGAGATCTTTGTCCGTGAGCGTTGCGAAGCCCACATCGTCGTGCCAGCGGTGGCCGAGCCGTTGCTGGTCTGGGTGTTGTCCGGGCAAGCCATTGTCGAGGAGCGCACCGCCCACGAGCCGTGGGAAGGGAATACGGTGGGCCGCGGGGATTTTTTCCTGACCACCTCCCCTGTACCTTATGAAATGCGCTGGCAAGTGACCAGCCCTGAGCCGTTCGTAGTCATGCATGTGTATTTGGGCCTGGCGTTGCTGGAGCACGCCATCGCCGAAGCGGGCGGCGGCGCGATCCAACTGCGGGAAGTCTCAGGCGGGCGGGATGAAGTGCTCTCGGCCTTGCTGGAGCAGATCCGGATGGAACTGACCCGACGCGGTGAAACCAGTGCCTTGCTGGTCCAGGGCGTGGCGCAATGCGTGGCGGTGCACCTGGCGCGGCATTATGTGGATGCCGGGGCCGAGGACATGTCCGGCCGCAACGCCCTGCCCGCCTTCAAACTCAAGCGGGTGATCCAGTTAATGGAACAACACCTGGCCGCCCCCTTCAACCTCGGTGACCTGGCCCGGGCCATCGGCCTGAGCGAATACCACTTCAGCCGCCTGTTCAAGCGCGCCACCGGGCGTTCGCCCTCGCAGTACTTCATCCAGCTGAGAATGGCCCGGGCCCGGCAACTGCTGATCGAAACCGAGCGCAGCGTCATCGATATCGGCCTGGAGGTCGGCTATGGCAGCGCCAGTCATTTCTCCCAGGTATTCCGTCGCGAAGTGGGCGTGGCGCCGAGTCATTACCGCAAGTAAAAGCCGATGGCGCCACAATGTGGCCGCACACAACCCCCTGTGGGAGCGAGCTTGCTCGCGATGGCGTCAGACCAGTCAACACTGATGGCAACGGCTCCACCGCTATCGCGAGCCAGCTCGCTCCCACAGGTATTTTCTGCCAGGCCTGTATTCATTTGATCCGGTAATGAAAGGTATTGCGCACCGCCGGCACCGTCACCGCCTTGCCATCGATGATTCGCGGCTGATAACGGAACGTCTGGGCGGCGGCCAGGGACGGGCGGATGAACAGCGGGTGGCAGCCGTCGAGCACCTTGGGACTGTCGATCCGCCCGTCCGGCATCACGCTGTATTCCACGGTGCAATCGCCCTCCAAGCCCTTGTCCAGGGCCCGTTGCGGATAGTCCGGGGCTTGCTTGCTCAGGGGCTGATAGCTGCGGCTGTCGGCGGCGGCCTGGCGCGCCTGCTCGGCCTGGCGTTGCTCGGCGAGTGCTTGGGCCTGTCGGGCCTGGCGCTGTTGTTCGGCTGCTTGCTGCTCGGCGTCTTGCCTGCGTCGCTCACTTTCCAGGCGTTCGCGCTGCTGCTGTTGGGCCTGTAGCTCGCGTTTTTGCTCCTCGACCCGTTTGCGGGCCAGCGCCGCCTGTTCCAGCTTCTGCGCCGCGGCCCGCGGGTCGACAAGCGGCTTGGAGGGGACAGGAAGTGACGCTTGCGCGGGTGGCGGGACGGGTTCGGCCACGGGTGGTGCAACAGGGATGACAGCCGCCGGGGCAGGCGCCTCGGGCACCGGTGCGGCCGGCAGCATCACCAGTTGCGTACGCAACACCCGCGGCGTTTCGGCGGCGGGCTTCTCCACGCTCCACCCCAACACCAACAACGCGGCTATCGCGGCGTGCAGAGCCACGGCCAGTCCCGCCGCCAGGCTGTTTCTCCAAAAACCGTGATGGCTCGACGCGGGTACGCTCAAGGCGGGACTGTGCATGATCATCGCCGTCATTGCGGCGCCTCGGTCACCAGCCCCAGGTTGCTCACGCCGCCCTGCTGCAGGGCGGCCATGGCCGCGACGACCCGGCCGTAATCGGCATGATCATCGGCACGGATGTACACCTGGGTATCGCTGCGCTCGGCCACGACCTGCGCCACCTTGGCGCGCATCTGCTCCAGGTCCACGGCGCTGTCGGTCTGGTGACGGGTGTCCAGCTCACCGCCCAGGTTCCAGTAGTAACCGCCTTCGGCCTTTACCGACAGAGTAAGGATTTGCTGGCGACTGTCGGTGGCCAGCGCTTCGCTCGCGACCTTGGGCAATTCGATCTTCACACCCTGGGTCAGCATCGGCGCGGTGACCATGAAAATCACCAGCAGCACCAACATCACGTCGATGTATGGCACCACGTTCATTTCGGCCTTGGGACCGTGCTTGCGTTGGGGCTTGACGAGCATCTGTCCTCTCCTTTCAAGCGGCCGAGGCCAGGTTCACCGGGGCGCCGTGCAGCTTGCGGTGCAGACGCGCCTGCAGTTCGTTGCCAAACCCGTAGTAACGGGTCAGCAGGGTCTGGCCGCGGGCGGCAAAACGGTTATAGGCAATCACCGCCGGGATCGCCGCGAACAAGCCGATGGCCGTGGCGATCAGCGCCTCCGCAATGCCTGGCGCCACGGTGGAAAGGCTGGCCTGTTGCACCTGGGACAGGCCGAGGAAAGCATTCATGATCCCCCAGACCGTGCCGAACAAGCCGATGTAAGGGCTGACCGAACCGACGGTCGCGAGAAACTGCAAACCTTTCTCCAAGTGCACTTCCTGTTCGCTGATCGCTACCTGCAGCGAACGCTCGACGCCTTCGAGCACCACCTCGGGCGTACAGGAGGGCTGGTTAAGCTGAGTGAAGGCCAGCAAGCCTGCCTGGAAAATCGGCGTGACGCCCTCGTCTTCACGTATCTGTGCGTGTTCCCGGTACAGGGGCAACAGGTCCTGGGTGCTGCGAAAACGTTGCATGAAACCGTTGAGCTGGCGCTCGTTGCGTTGCAGCACGGCACTGCGCTGGATGATCAGGTACCAGCTCAATAGCGAGGCCAGCAGCAAGGTGAGCATGACCGCCTTGACCAGCAGACTTGCGTCACTGATCAGGCCCCAGATCGTCATGTGTTCCAAAGTGGCTTGCATGGGTAGAACTCCTGTCTGGCTGCTATTCGATGAAATGTTCGTGACCGGTTGATGACAGTGCCGTTCAAGGCAGACGCAGGGCTTTCGCCACGTCGGCCCAGGGCACGAACTTGAAGTTCTGGGTCTGTTCGGGCATGCGCTTGCGGCCGTCCTGGACCACCAGCATGCCCTGGCTCCAGGGCCCGCCGAGGTTCACCGAGGTCACCTCCAGGCCATCGGTCTCCGACGCGCCATCAATGCCCGCAGCCGCATTCAGACCGACCCGGAACGCCCCCCGCACGGCGAACGGAGGCTCGGCATCGAGCACCAGGTAGCTGTCGTTGCCTTGGCTGGAGATCACCAGGTAGTCGCGCCCCTTGGCCTGGTACAAGGCCATGCCCTCGACGTCAGCGTGCAACGACGGGCCAACCTTGATCACACTGCTCAAGGTCGCCGGCTGGTCGGCCCGGGCATCCATCGCCCAGACCCCCACATCCTCCTCACCGAGAAACAAGCGCTGGCGCTGCTCATCGGCCACGCAGCCTTCGGGCTGGCTGTCGACGCTGAACTGGCGCACCAACTGGCCTTGCACCACGCCGTCCGGCGCACTCAGGCGGTACTGCGCAAAGCGCCCGTCCTTGCCGTTGGCGAAGGCGTACAGCTCACCTTCGGCGGGCTGGAACAGGCAGATGCCGTAGATGTCCTTCAATGACGTCGCAATCTCCCCCGCTTCGCGCAACTCGCCACTGGCGCGGTCGATGCTGAACAGGCTCAAGCTGTTGCGATCACGGTTGCTGGCCACCGCCAGATCGACGGTTTGCGTGCCCAGCTTGAAGTTCGCCCGCACATCGACGTTGTTCAGGCGCCCGACCGGCAACTCCTGCAGCAACTTTCCTTGCAGGTCGTAGGCCAGCAAGCCTTGCTTTTTGTTGGTGCCCAACACCCGGCTCAAGCCCGGCGTGGTCGGATGCACCCAGATCGCCGGGTCATCCGCGGCATCGCCCTGGCGGGCCACCGGCTCGCTCTGGGCGATGGCAGCCACCGTGGGCAGTACCGGCGGCAAGGGCACTGGCGTGGGTTGCCAGTTGAGTTCTCCCTGGTACAGGCGCCCGTCGTCATCGTCGCGCAGCAGCACCTCGATACCGGTTTTCGTCCGGCGTGCCGCCAGGCTTTCCGGTTCCTTCAGGCCCGGCAGCGACAGCGTGGCGCGGGGTGTCCAGCCTTTGCCGTCCTGTTGATACAGGTGCAATTGCACAGCCTCTGGATCGAGGCCCAATACGTCACCGGGCAATACCGCCAAGGCGCCGGCCGCCTGCTGGATGTCGCCGAACGGTGCACGCATCGCCACGGGCACCCGCACGGTCTCAGCCTCGGAGGATGCCGGGTAGGCCCACCAGCCGATCCGCTCTTCGTTGACGAACAACTGCTGGCTGGCGTCCTGCACTTGGCAGGTCTTGGCGTCCGGCGGCAGTGGCAAGCCACGCACCCGTTGGGCGGTCGCGCCCAGCTCTTCGCCGGCGCCCACCAGCCATTGCTCGCCCTTGCCCTCTTCCCCCACCAGGAACACAAACAGGTTGCTCGCCTCGTCGCGGTACAGGCACAGGCCGTTTACCGGGAAGTCTCGCGTGGGCAGGTACAGCGGCGTGCCCCACTGATGGTTTTGTGGGTCGAGGCTGACGACCATGGCTTGCTGGCGCTCGCTGTCGAGGCTGGCGACCAGCACGTTGGCGCCCAGGAGCCGACTGTCGAGGCCCTCGAAGGCACCTTTCAGGCGCGTCAGCTCGCGCCCTTGGCCATCGAGCAAGAACAGGCCCTCGCGGGCACTGGCCAGTCGTTCGGTGGTTGCAGCGCCAGGCAGGAATGCCAAGGCGTTGAGAGACAGCGCCTGGGCTTGAGGCCAGGGTTGCAGTTTTAGCTTGGGCGCTGAAGCAGCTGCCAGGGCGGCGGCTGATGCCAGGCTGAGCGCCATCGCCAGTAGGCAGCGCTTGGGTAAGGAAAACATCTTGTTCAACGGAAAAATCCTTGTCGTTCAGTCAGACTCAAACGGGCTTGTTGCTCACTTCTATTGCCAGGGAATTCATCTGTGGGAGCAAAGCTTGCTCGCGACGAAGACAACGCGGGTCTCCCGGGAACCGGGGCGCCTGCATCGCGAGCAAGCTTTGCTCCCACAGCCAAATCCTCTTGCCACAAGTGATCAGGTTCGCGAATCAGAAATGGGTAAAGGTCAGCCCCAGCTTGTACGTCGGGCCGTACTCTTCGTACTGGCCGTTATAGGAACGGTGGCCGGTGTAGACGAAATACGACTCGTCGGTGAGGTTCTGGGCCTCGAGGCTGACTTGCAGGTTCTTGGTCAACGAGTAACGCGCGCTGAAATCGACGAAGGTCTGGGCGTCTACGTGCAGGTCATGGTCGCGGTCGCCGATGGACGCCAGTTCGAACAGGTACGCTGACTTGTAGTTGGCCGACAGCCGCAGGCTCAGCTTGTCGTTTTCCCAACCCAGCATCAGGTTGCCGACCGTGTCCGACTGGTTCGGCAGGTCGATGCTGCGCTTGCGCTGGGTACCGCTGGCCTGGTCGAAACCCTCGATTTCGGCGTCCGAACGGCTGAAGGTGGTGTTGGCCCCCAACAGCAGCCCGTTCCAGGGAGCCGGCAGCCAGTCGAATTTTTGCGAGTAGGCCAACTCCAGGCCGTACAGCTTGGCGCTGTCGCCGTTGGCGTAGCTGTGGGCTTCTGAAAAATCGGTCCAGGCGCCCGTACCGGCCAGGTCGGTGTTGTAGACGAAATGCTTGATGTCCTTATAGAACACGAAGGCCGAGACCGTGCCGGCGTGGCCCATGAAATGCTCGATACCCAGGTCCAGGTTGCTCGATTCCAGCGGCTTGAGCTCCGGGTTGCCGAAAGTGGCCTCGTCATCGTCGATGACAAAACCTGGCGCCAATTGCCCGAAGGTTGGACGCACCACGGACTTGGTCCAGGCCGCACGCACCTGGGTGTTCTTGTCCAATTGGTAGCGCGCGTGCAGGCCCGGCAACCAGTGGTGATACTTGCGACGGGTCTCGGTATCGGTGAAGACGCCGTCAGTGGCGCCGCTGCCCTTGGCTTCGAATTCGGTACCTTCGTAGCGCATGCCAGCGATGAAGCGCCAATCATCGATGTCGACGGTGTTCATCAGGTACGCGGCATTGATGTCCTCGCTCATCTTGAAGTCGTTGACTCGCGACTCTTGTTCGTCGAAAAACTCGTCGCGGTTCAGGCCGCCCAGCAACTGCTTGATGGCATCGGCGCTGATGCCCGGGCCAAAGCGACCGAGACGGTAGTCCACGGTGCCTTTCTGGAACTGCCCGAGGTTCAGCTGCTCGTCGGTGAAACCCAGGTCGTCGAAATCCTCGTAGACCCAGGCGTCCAGGTCGTTGTCCTTGTCCCGCCGGCTGACTTTGCCACCGAATTTGACTTGGGACGCATAGCCGCTGAAGTCATAGTCCCGAGCCAGGTCCAGGCGCAGGTTCTTCTCGGTGTCGGTGGTCTTCTGCGCTTCCCAGTCCACCTTGTCGAGGCTGAAGTTGGCCGGATCGTAGAACCCCGAGCCGATGATCGGCCGCGGCTTGTCGTTGTCGTAGAAACCACCGTTGAAACCGTCGATGCCTTCGAAGGTAGCCCCGGCAATATGGCCGGGACTGTCTTCGCTGGATTGGCTGTAGCCGCCCTGGCCACTCAGGGTCCAGAGACCGAACAGGCGCTCGCCACCGAGTACGTAGGATTGGATTTCCTGGGTTTCTTCACGTTGCTTGAGCTTGCGCTCGCCCTCGGCGTCCCCCAGTTGCCCGGCGGCTTGCGGGTTTTCAAAGGCGATGCTGGCGGCGTTGCGGGTTTCGCTGTCCTTGTAGCGGCTGTACAGCGTGCGCAGGTAATAGCTGCTGAAGTCATCGGGCTTGTAGTCGAAGTTCAAGCCGCCACCGGCCCGCTCGCGGCGGATGTCGTAGTCGCGCTGTTCGAACTCTTCGAGGCGTGAACCCTGCGCGAAATCCCAGGCACCGCCGGTTTCGACGTTGTCCGAACCGAAGTCGCGCTTCTGCCAGCTCAGCGCCGCGGCCACGCCAAAGTTGTCGATACCATCGCCAAGGCTGAAACGGTCGCTGATGGCACCGGAGAATTTCGGGCTGGTCTGGCTGGTGTTCTTGTCATAGCTGGCTTCGCTGCTGCCGGTGTAGAACAGCCCCTTGTGGTCGAAGGCCGAGAGGCTTTTCACATCCACCGTGCCGCCCAGGGAGTTGGCGTCCATGTCCGGCGTCAGGGTCTTGATCACCGACAACGATTGCACCAGTTCCGAGGGCAACACATCCAGGGCAACGGCGCGACGCTCGCTTTCCGGAGCCGGCACCAGGGTGCCGTTGATGGTCACGCTGTTGAGGTCCGGCCCCAGGCCTCGCACGCTGACAAACCGGCCTTCGCCCTGGTCGCGCTCGACGCTGACACCGGGCAGGCGCTGCACCGCTTCGGCGACGTTTTCATCCGGCAACTGCGCCACGCCGTCGGCATGCACCACGCTCTTGATGCTGTCGGCGCTGCGCTGCTCCTTGAGGGCCTGGTCGATACTCGCCGCCTGGCCGACCACTTCAACGTGTTCAGTGGCGCCGGCCGCTTGCTCGGCGGCACTCAGTCGTTCGCTGGCAATGGCCATCGCCAACGCGGTGAAGGTGAAACCGACGAGCCCGGCGGTGCTTGTGCGGTGGTACATGGTGATCCTCCCCAGGAATCCGGAAATCCGCCAGGCAGTGGCCCGGCAACTGGGAGGGCACGCTAGGGGTGGGGAATGACGGTTCTGTGACAGGGGTTGGCTGGAGGGGCTGCAATCGGCTGATTTAGCGGGGTTGGCGAGCCGGAATGAGCTGAAATGACCTGCTTTACAGGCTCAGGGAATCTGAAGGGCGAAGGAATTTGGCGAAACGTCGCACCGCTGTGGGAGCAAAGCTTGCTCGCGATGCAAGCGCCTCGATTCCTTGATAAACCGCGTCGTCTTCGTCGCGAGCAAGCTTTGCTCCCACAAAATTCTCTCTCCACAATGAGATAGGTGGCGATGTCATGAATCAAAAGTTCAGACAATGGATGAGCTGATTCGACCTCCCCCACCCCGTTACCCGCCGTCACCGCACTGTCACATCCATCTGCTGTGCTGGGCCGCATTCCGCTTCTGGCAAAGGACTTCGGCCATGTTCTCCGTGCTTCGCCCGCACCGCTTCAAACTCGCCCTGCTTCTGCTGGCGGCCAACCTCGGGCTGATCCTGCATTTGGCCAGCGGCGAACTCAAACCCATCGCCGAATGGGTCTGGCTGGATATTCTCGGCGAAGGTGGCTCGGCGCTGCTGGCGCTGGTCTGGCTGGGGCTGGTATTGAAAAGCCGCCCGGCCGGACGGGTGACCAACTACCTGGTCCTGGGCCTGGGCTGCATCTTCTTTTCCTGGTGGATCGACAGCCTCGACGAATTCATCCGCTTGCCCGACAGCATCACTTGGGATCACTGGCTCGAATCCGGGCCCATGCCGGTGGGCATGATCCTGCTGACCCTCGGCATCTATCACTGGCACCGCGAACAGCTGGCGATCAACGGGCAAATGGAGAAGCGCGAGCGACTGTTCCGTGAGCACCGCCTGTTCGACAAGCTCACACCGTTGGGGGGCGCCGACTTTCTCAAGCACGAACTGTCCGCCAGCCTGGAAGACACTCGGCGCCGCCAGCAACCACTGTCGTTGCTGGCCCTGGATCTGGACAATTTCACCGCCATCAACCAACGCTTCGGCCACGGCGAAGGCGATGCGGTATTGCAAGCGATCAGTCAGCTGCTGGTCTTGAACCTGCGTCGCCAGGACCTGCTGTGCCGCCTGGCCGGCGATCGCTTCGTGATGCTGCTGCCGGACACCGGCGAGAGCCAGGCCCGGCGCCTGGCCCTGGAGCTGGAAATCGCGGTGCGCAGCCTGGCCCACAAGACCCGGCAACACAGCGAGCGTTTGCAACTGGCCGCCAGCACAGCGGTGGTGATGGCGTTCGACGAAGCCCCCGACGCTTTGCTCAAACGCCTGAACCTGGCACTGGCCCAGTCCCGGACCACGTTGGCGAAAAGCGCATGACGCTCAAGACCTGCTGGTACGAAACCGACAGCCGCTTCATTCCGGGGCACTATCAGCCTGCCGCGCTGATCGACCTGGCGTTGTCGCGGGACATCGACAGCCATCGCCTCCTGCGCGGCACCGGACTGTTCCATGACGATATCCTCGCCGGACAGAGCCGCATCAGCCCGCAGCAATTCCTCGGCCTGATCGACAACAGCCGGCGCCTGCTGGATGCCAGCGACAGCAGCTTCCTGTTTGGCCAGCGGCTGTTGCCCGGCCACTACGGACCCGCGAGCCACGCCTTGCGCCACGCACAGAATCTGCATCAGGCCCTGCAAAGCCTGATCGACCAGCAGGCGCTGCTCAGCCCGTTGGCAGCCCCGCGCCTGTTGCTGGACGAGCACTACGCCTATGTCCATTGGCTGGACAGCTGCGGTGCCGGGGAACAATGGCGCTTCGTGCTGGAGGCGAGCATGACCTCGATGGTGGCGATGAGCGCCTGGCTCAGCGGTGAACGCCTGCCCTGGCAGTGCAGTTTTCGCCACAGCGAGCCGCGCTACGTCGAGCAGTATTGGGTACACCTGGGCGAGCACACGCAATTCGACCGTCCCCTGGACCTGATGCGCCTGCCCCGCCACTGCCTCGCCCAGCCCTGGCCCAACGTGTCGGCCACCGCCGGCCAGGTGGCACGGATCGAAGCCCAGGACCAGCTCGACCAACTGGGCTTCGCGTCAAGCTTCCTGGATTGCCTCTACGACTACCTGCACGCCCATGTGCAGCAGACACCAAGCCTGGAACAAACCGCCCAGGCCTTCGCCATGAGCCCGGCGACCCTCAAGCGCAAGTTGCACAAGCACCACACCGGGTTCCAGCAACAGGTCGACCGGGTGCACACCCACGTGGCTTTGTATCTGTATCAGGTCAAGGGGTTCAGCAACGAGGAAGTGGCGCAGTACTTGCGCTTCAACGATACGGCGAACTTCCGTCGCTCGTTCAAGCGCTGGACCGGCAGCACGCCGAATTTGATCCGGCAGTTGCTGATGCTGGGCTGAACTGTGGGCTCAGTGCCCGCGAATGTAGTGTTCCAACTGCCGGATCAGGTCCGCCTGCTCGACAATCGCCTCTTTCACCAGGTCGCCAATGGACAGCAGGCCGATCAACTGCCCGTTATCCAGCACCGGCAAGTGCCGCAAGTGGCTGTCGGTCATGACTTCCATGCAGCGGTCGATGCTCTGCTGGCTGTCGGCGGTGACCACCGGGGCACTCATGATGGTACGCACCGTCGTACCCACCGACGACCGCCCCTTGAGCACCATCTTGCGCGCGTAGTCCCGCTCGCTGAACACACCCACCACCTGGCCGTCCTCGATCACCGGCAGCGCGCCGACATTTTTTTCGGCCATGATCTGCAGCGCTTCGAGCACCGTCTGCTCCGGCGCGATGCTGTGGACCTGCTGGTTCTGCACACTCTTGAGTCTCACCAGTTGGGCAGCGGTTTTCATTGTTCATCCCCACATTCAGCCAAAGGCATGTTCGAACATCATGCTGTCAGTTAAAACATCCCCTGTGGGAGCGAGCTTGCTCGCTCCCACAGGTTTTCATTCAGCTTTCAACTCACGGATCAGTCTTCGCCAATCTCCACCACATCGCCATTCAAGCGCACCGGCCACACCCGCAGGCTTTGCTCCGGGTACTCCAGGCAATGGCCGTCCTCCAGACGGAAATGCTGCTTGTACATCGGCGAGGCAATCACCAGGTCACCCTTGATGCTGCCCAGCAAACCGCGGCCGATGACGTTCGCACCGGACTTGGGGTCGCGGTTGTCGATGGCGTACAGCGGCTTGTCCTCATGTTCCGGCAGATAGAGCAACGCCACTTGGCTGCCGTCGTGCCAGGCGACCACGCCGGAGTTGGGCACCAGGTCGGCGCGGCTGCACAGGGCACGCCACTGCAAGGGCTCCTGGGCGACATCGCGGGCGGGAATACGAACGACGTTTGACTGGCTCATCAGAGCACCTCCTCGGTAACGGGAATCAGGTGGAGTTCATGGGCGTGAACCGGCCGACGCTGGCCGCGCTCGCGGACGAAGTGAACGTCCGGATCGCCGCGCTTGTCGTTGACGAAGGTGCGGAAACGCTTGAGTTTGTCCGGGTCCTTCAAGGCGTTGGCCCATTCGCATTCGTAGCGGTCGACCACCAGTTGCATCTGGGCTTCAAGCTCGGCGCCCAGGCCCAGGCTGTCGTGGATGATCACGTCCTTGAGGTAGTCCAGGCCACCTTCCAGGCTTTCGCGCCAGACCGAGGTCCGTTGCAGTTTGTCGGCGGTGCGGATGTAGAACATCAGGAAACGGTCGATGTAGCGGATCAGCGTGGCGTCATCCAGGTCCGTGGCGAACAGCTCGGCGTGACGGGGACGCATACCGCCGTTACCAGCCACGTAGAGGTTCCAGCCCTTCTCGGTGGCGATCACGCCGACGTCCTTGCTCTGGGCCTCGGCGCACTCGCGGGTGCAACCGGACACGGCGAACTTGAGCTTGTGCGGCGAGCGCAGGCCTTTGTAGCGATCTTCGATGGTCAGAGCCATCTGCACACTGTCCTGCACGCCGTAGCGGCACCAGGTACTGCCCACGCAGGATTTCACCGTACGGGTGGATTTGCCGTAGGCATGGCCGGTTTCGAAACCGGCTTCGATCAGCTCGGCCCAGATGTCCGGCAACTGGTGCAATTGGGCGCCGAACAGGTCGATGCGCTGGCCGCCGGTGATCTTGGTGTAGAGGTCGTATTTCTTGGCGACCACGCCGATGGCGATGAGTTTGTCGGCGGTGATTTCCCCGCCGGCGATGCGCGGCACCACCGAGTAGGTGCCGTTTTTCTGCATGTTCGCCATGAAGGTGTCGTTGGTGTCCTGCAGCGCCACCAGGGACGGGTCCATGATCGGCTGGTTCCAGCACGACGCCAGGATCGAGCCCACCGCCGGCTTGCACAGGTCGCAGCCGGTGTGACCACGACCGTGCTTGGCCAGCAGTTCTTCGAAACTGATGATGCCTTCCACCCGCACCAGTGCATACAACTCCTGGCGGGTGTAGGCGAAGTGTTCGCACAGGCTCTTGTCGACGCTGACGCCGCGGGCAATCAATTCGTGCTCGAACACTTGCTTGACCAGGGCCGCGCAACCACCGCAACCGGTACCGGCCTTGGTGTCGCACTTGAGCTGGCCGAGTTCGGTGCAGCCGCCGTCGATGGCCGAGCAGATCGAGCCCTTGGTGACGTTGTGGCACGAGCAAATCGTCGCGGTTTCGGGCAACGCCGCCGGGCCCAGGGTCGGGGCGCCTTCGGACGATGGCAGGATCAGGCTGGCGGCATCCTTGGGCAAGACGATGCCGTTCTGCATGTATTGCAGCAAGGTGTCGTAGTAGCTGTTGTCCCCCACCAGCACCGCGCCGATCACGCGCTTGCCGGCGGCGTCCACCACCAGCCGCCGGTAGCTGGCGCTGGTTTCGTCGATGAACTGGAAGCTGCGCGAACCTGGCGTGTTGCCATGGGCATCGCCGATGGAGCCGACGTCCACGCCCAGCAACTTGAGCTTGGTGGACATGTCGGCGCCGGTGAAGGCTTCAGCGCTTTCGCCGCACAGCCGGGCCGCGACGTTGCGGGCCATCTGGTAGCCCGGGGCGACCAGGCCGAAAATGCTGCCGTTCCAGGCTGCGCATTCGCCGATGGCGTAGATGTCCGGATCGCTGCTCTGGCAATGATCGTCGATCACCACACCACCACGCGGGCCAATCTGCAGGTCGCTCTGGCGAGCCAGGGCATCCTGGGCGCGGATACCGGCGGAAAACACGATGAGGTCGGTTTCCAGAAAATCGTCGTCGCCGAAATTCATCCGATAACGGTACTGCTCACCGGCGCTGATGGACTGGGTGCCCTTGGACAGGTGCACGCCGACGCCCAGGTTTTCAATGCGCGCCTTGAGGGCCAAGCCGCCCTGGGTATCCAACTGCACCGGCATCAGCCGTGGCGCGAATTCCACCACATGGGCTTCCAGGCCCAGGGTCTTGAGGGCGTTGGCCGCTTCCAGGCCCAGCAGGCCGCCACCGACCACCACGCCGCGGCGGGCGTTACTGGCAGCGGCGCGGATCGCATCCAGGTCTTCGAGGGTGCGGTAGACCAGGCAAGAGTCACCCTCGGCGCCCTGGATCGGAGGCACGAACGGGTAGGAACCGGTGGCGAGCACCAGCTTGTCGTAGCTGAGGCGCTCCCGGGCAGTGACGACCTGGCGCGCCTGGCGGTCGATTTCCAGCACGGGTACGCCCAAGTGCAACGTGACGCCGGGTGTCTGGTACAACGACGCTTCGCCCAGGGCCAGGGACTCGGCATCACGCCCGGAGAAGTACTCGGACAGGTGCACGCGGTCGTAGGCACGCATCGGCTCTTCGCTGAACACATGCACGTGGTAATGATTGAGGGCACCGCGTTCGATCAGTTGCTCGACGCAGTGATGGCCGACCATGCCATTGCCGATCACGATCAGCGTTTGCAGCTTGTTCAGAGAAGCAACGTTGGAATTCATAAAAAGCACCCGACAAAAGCCCATCACGATTTTGAAAGCAAAAAAAAGACGCCTGAAACCTTGCGGTTCCAGGCGTCTTTGCCTGTTCTGTGCGGTGTCGGCCCGGCGACTGCGCCTTGACCTACCGTTGTCCCCCGGCCTGCTGGCGCTCGATCTTCGTTGACCGACGGGGCTGCCCACTCGACTGTGTTCACGGTGGGCCTGAATAGCCTCTTGCAGCGAGCGTGCCAAACCTCATCCGCTACTGTATTAAAAGCCTCGCATTCGCCGACGATCCCCTGTGGGAGCGGGCCTGGCCGCGAAACCGCCGGCTCAGTCACCGCAAGCTGACCAGCCTCCTGCGCCGTTTCGCAGGCACCGCCAACTGCCTTGCGATGGTGCGATCACCCCGCCTGCGGCTTCATAAAAGTGCAGTCGTTCGAACCCACCGTTCACCGTAAGACCGTCATCGCGAGCAAGCTCGCTCCCACAGGGGAGTTGCGGTGAATTCCGAACATGAGTCCATCCAATAACCAATGTGGGAGCGAGCTTGCTCGCGATAGCGGTGGGTCAGCTTGAAGGGTTATCGGCGGTCCTGGTCACCATCGCCACGATACTGGCCAACAACTCTTCCTTCGCCTCGTCAGCGCTGATTTCCCCAGTAGCGGCGGCATTGGACAATGCTTCCGCCGCTCCCAGCATCGCCCGCAAACCGGCCTGGGTGATGCCCTTCGTGCCGGCGAACGGCTCCAGCACCGCGCGGCACTTGTCGAGGAAAATGCCCTCGTATTCGCGCTTGATACGTTCCAGCTCCGGCGAGCTGGTCAACGCTGCAATCACCCCGGGAATCTCTCGCCCTTGCAACAACACGCATTCGACGTAGGAAGAAGCGATCACCGCCGCCCGGCTTTGCAAGGTGGCGTCACTGGCATCCAGGGCCGCCTCCATCAGCGCGGTCTGGCGGGCATCGAAATCCTGGTAAAGCGCCGCCAGCAGCCCAGACCGGGTAATGAAGTGGTTGTAGACGATGGGTTTGGTCACCCCCGCCTGGTCCGCCAGCCGGGCCAGGGTCAGGGCGTCGCTGCCCTCCTCGCGCACCAATCGCCAGGCGGCATCCAGCAATTGGCGCTGCCGGTCGTGCCGGGATAAACGACGCCGAGGTGAAGCCTGCGGATGTTCGTCAGTGCTTGACATGCTAACTTTACCAACCGTAACTTACTAAGCGTAACTTAAGCATACCTGTCATCAAGACCTCGTGACCAGAAGGAGTTTCGCCATGCATGCACTCATCGTTGTGGCCCACCACGATCCGCGCTCCCTCACCCACAGCCTGGCCGGGAAAATCGCCGAGGGCATCACCCGCGCCAACCCTGCCGATACGTTCGAGATCGCCGACCTGGCTGCCGAAGGCTTCGATCCGCGCTTCAGCTTTGCCGACCACGCCGTGCACCACCGCGAGGCCTTGCCGCCCGCGGATGTGCTGGCCGAGCAAGCCAGAATCGACCGTGCCGACGCGTTGGTGTTGGTCTATCCGATTTATTGGTGGTCCATGCCGGCACTGCTCAAAGGCTGGATCGACCGGGTGTTTTCCAACGGCTGGGCGTTCGATTTCAGCCTCGACAAGCCGTTTATCCAGAAGCTGCAGCACCTGCAGGTCCATTTGGTGGAAGTCGGTGGCGCCGATGCCGACAGCTTCCAACGCCATGGCTACGGTGAGGCGATGACCACGCAGATCGACCATGGCATTTTCGGTTATTGCGGTGCCCGGGTAGTGAGTTCCCAGCGTTTGCTCGACTCGGAAACCGCCGATCCGCAACAGCATTTGCAGGCCGCCGGCGTTATCGGCCAGCGGTTATTCGCAACGCTCGACGAAACCACCCACGCGCCCGCGACCGCATGCGCCTGAGGTCAGAGCGCACGACCACGGGCGGCAGACAGTGTCGCGTCACGCCCGTAGATATCCGGGACATACACCGCCTGGCCCTGGCTGTCCGCTTGTGCTGTCCAGTAGCCCAGCAGGATCGGCACGGGCCGGGCCAGCCTGAACTCGTGGGTCGACTCACTGGCCAGCAACGTGTCGGTGCGCGCGCGTTCGGCGGGGCTTACCAGCAGGTCGCGCAAGTGCATCACTTGCTCGATCCGCACGCAGCCTGAACTGAAGGCCCGCGGGCCTTTGCTGAACAACGCCTGGCTCGGTGTGTCATGCAGGTACACCGAAAACGGATTGGGAAAACGGATCGCCATTTTGCCCAACGGGTTCTTCGGACCTGGATCCTGGCGCAGCATGAGATTGCCCGGGTGCTCCCAGTCGATATTTTCCGCCAGCAACGGCAGGCCATCGCCATCGAGGATCCGCAGGTTGTGGCGGCTGAGAAACTCCGGATCGCGACGGATCTCGGGCAGTTTGTCTTCGCGCATGATGGTCGGCGGAATGGTCCAGGTCGGGTTGAGTGTCAGTCGGGTGACATGGGATTTGAGCAACGGCGTCTGCCGTTGCGCACGGCCCACCTGGGTGCGGGTTTGCCAGACCGGCGCGCCGCCCTGGTAGACCGTCAACTGCGCCGCCGCCACGTTGACCAGGACGCTATCGGTCTCCACGTCCTGGGCCAGCCAGCGCATGCGCTCCAGGTTGATGCGCAACTGCTCGCGGCGCATGGCCGGGCTGATGTTCAGCTCGGTGACGGTCCACGGCCCCACCACGCCATCGGCCTGCAACGAATGCTGGGCCTGGAAGCTCTTCATCGCCTCCACCAGCATGGGGCTGTAGTGCTCGTCGCTCACCTGCGGCGGCGTACTCAGGTAACCCTCGTTGAACAGTCGTTGGGCCAGGGCGGGTACGCGGGCGTCCTGTTTGTCCGGTTGCAGCAACGGCCCGCCCGGCACCGCTTGCCATTCGGCCAAAGGCTGTTGCCGCAGCCGGGCATAGAGGCCGCGCAGGTTGCGGTAGAGGTCCAGGTTCGGCCGCGCCTGTTCAAAAGCGTCGGCCAGGCTCTGCAGACCCAGCCCGGCGATGGCCAGTACCACGGCCGGGTGGTCCTGTGGCGGTGGGTTGGCCTTCCACACCGGTTCCAGCCGGTCTTGAGGCAGGTAGCCGAAACGCAGGTCATGCAAGGCTTGCAGGTAGCGCCGGCTGATGGCGATGTCGGCACAATGAGGGACTTGGGTTACCCCCTCGACCGGCAAGCCATAGCGCGCGGGATCCAGACCGTCATCGGCCAGTTGTTGCAACTGGACCTGCAACGCCCCCCGTCGTTCGTCGTCCGACCAGACTTCCTGGCCTGCGTTTTGCTGATAGAACGCCTGCAAGTCGAGCAGTGTCGGAAAGTCGGCACCCACCGCGACGTCCGGGCACGCGGCCGCCAATTGCGCCAGGGTGGTCTGCACCAGTGCCGGATCGCTGTCTTCGGCTGTGGCGACCAATGGCGCAGTGAGCAATAAAAGGCTCAGGTAACATGCGGACTTTTTGAACAACTGCTTTACTCCAATCCATGGCCGTCTCGTTGACGGTGAATTTTGCGACAGGTACGACCCGCCATCATGCAAACAAACGAAATCGGACGGGATGCCGCGAACGAACACCACGTTGGAACCCCTTCGCCTGTATCGGGCTTTTTGCGCCGATTCTGCCTGCTCATGCTGGGCCTGGGCATCATTTGCAGCCCGGCGCTGGCCGAAAAAAAGGCAAAGTCGCAAACGCTTTACCACAGCCTCGCCCAGGCAGCGCCGGAACTCAATCCCCTGGCGCTCAAAAGTGCCTTGAGCGCCATGCAATGCGCGGTCGCCAATGGCGCCGGCCAGGCCCGTCACCTGGCGGTGATCGACTACTCGCAACCGTCCACGGCCCGGCGCTTGTGGATCTTCGACTTGCGCCAGAAAAAGCTGGTGCTGCGCGACCTGGTGGCCCACGGGCAGAAATCCGGGGAAAATTTCGCCACGCAATTCTCCAATCGCCTGGGCAGCTATCAGTCGAGCCTGGGCCTGTTCCGCACCCAGGAAAGCTACCAGGGCACCCACGGCTATTCACTGCGCATGGACGGCCTGGAGCCGGGCTTCAATGACCAGGCCCGTGACCGGGCCATCGTGATCCATGCCGCCGACTACGTGAATCCGCTGTGGAGCGTGCGCCAGGGGCGTATCGGCCGCAGCCAGGGCTGTCCGGCCGTGCGCCCGCAAGTGGCGCGGCAGGTGATCGACAAGCTCAAGGGCGGCCAATTCATGTTTTCCTGGTACCCGGACCCGGGCTGGCTCAAGCGTTCGGCCTATCTCAACTGCCAGCCGCAACAGGTGGCGAGCATTCTGGCTACCAGCGGTGGCTGAACAGGCCGTCGCTGCGTAACTGAGCGGGAGCAAGCTGTCTCGCCACAGGTTAAAATGCCGGCCTTTCGAATCGCTGGCCTTGCCTGATGACCCCTCAAGTTCTACATGACCTGCAGACCCATTTGCTGACAGCCCTGGCGTCCCCGCCGGAAGAAACCCGCCGTTTGTTCCATGGTCGCGGCCGCTGCTGGCCGGGGTTGGAGCAGATCACCGTCGACTGGCTGCAAGGGATTGTGCTGGTGTCGTTGTTCAAGGAACCGGAACCGACGCAGTTGGATGACTTGATATCCATGCTGCTCGCCCTTGCCGCCGCGCCCGCCTGGAAAAACAGCGGCGCCCGTACCCTCGCCGTGCAACACCGCTACCTGCCCCAGAGCCTCACCCAATGGCTGGTGGGCGACCCCATCGACGAATGGACCCTGACCGAAGGTGGCCTGCGCTATCGGATCGACTTGGGCAAGAAACAGAACAACGGCCTGTTCCTCGACATGCGCTACGGCCGTGACTGGGTCCGAGCCAATGCCGCCGGCAAGCGCGTGCTGAACCTGTTCGCCTACACTTGCGGCTTCTCGGTGGCGGCCATCGCCGGCGGTGCGCGGCATGTGGTCAACCTGGACATGTCGCGGGCGGCCCTGAGTCGAGGCCGTGACAACCATCGCCTGAACGGCCATGACCTTGGCCAGGTGAGTTTCCTCGGCCATGACCTGTTCAAATCCTGGGGCAAAGTGATCAACGGCGGACCCTATGACCTGGTGATCATCGATCCGCCGACCTTCCAGAAAGGCAGCTTCCTGCTGACCAAGGACTACCAGCGGGTCCTGCGCCGCCTGCCGGAACTGCTGACGACCGACGGCACGGTCATGGCCTGCAGCAATGACCCGGCCACCGGCCCGGACTTCCTCATCGACGGCGTCACCCGCGAAGCCCCCGGCCTGACGTTCGTGCAGCGCCTGGCCAACCCACCGGAGTTTCCCGATGCCGACGTGCAATGTGGCCTGAAGGCGCTGGTCTTCACAGCGGCAGCACCGGCCACCAGGCGGTAACCAGGCTCCTGGTCACCCGGCGCACCAAGGCCTCGACCTCCCGGCTCTTGACCGAACGGTAGATGGCCATGGTGCGGCGTAGCTGATCCTCATTGAGTGTCACCGGCTGGCCACCCCTCCAATCCACATCGGCGACGGCTTCGAGCCCCGCGCGACGCCAGACGATCCGCTCGCCTTCGGTGACCGGCTCCAAGGGGCTGGGTAATCCGGGGTCCGGCGAAACCAGATTGTCCAGCATGACCTGGGGCCAGCGGGACGGATCGATGGGCTCGCTGAAGGCATTCACCAAATCGTCATCGACCGTTTCCCAGATCGCCAGTCCTTCGGGCCAGTCGCGGGACATCAACCCCAGGTAAGGTCGCCAGGTCATCTCGCCGGTACGTGGGGTTTGATCGTTGCTATTGAACGTATCCTGGGCGTCGCTGAGCCAATCGATGAACGCCTCCCGGCTCATTTGCGCCTGGCGTTGCACCGGATCGATAAAGCGGTCCATCAGCGCGAAGTCCCAATGGGAAAGGTGTTCCGCCAGGAAACTCGCAAACGGCGCCCCGTCCCGGGCCAGTCGTGCACGCATCACCGACTCGAACATCGTGAAGTGCACCTCCAGCTCGCCGATGTCCGGTTGTTGCCTGTCCTGGCTGCGGATTTGCAAGCGCGTGCGCAGTTGGCGAAGTTGCACATCGAAATCGCCAATCAAGGTAGGCAGGCGGCCATAGACGTTTCCATAACCGATGAAGCGCTGCAGAACCGCCCCGGCCCTCTGGCGAACGCCAAACGCCAGTCCGGCGGGGGAATCCTCGTCGGCTTCGCGGACGCGACCAGAAAACCAATCAATGAAACTCCGCATCCCGGGGTCGTCACGGGCGACCTCCAGTGCCCTTTGGAGCGAGGCAGAAATATAGAGCCACTCGTCGACGGTGTAGCGAAACGCCTCGGGAAACACATTGCGCAGGGCATTGATCTGGGCGCTGGGCAAGGGGTTGTCGTCAAGCCAGACTCCAAGTGTGTCAAGGCTCGGCAAACGGTTGAGCGCAGGGAGCAGGTCATCCTGGATAGAGGTGATACGGTTGCCGCTGAGATCGACGACGAACGTATCGGAGATGAACACATCGGAATGCCTGGCCAGCACCGCCAAGGCCAACGCGGGCACCCGATCCAGGCCGGTCCTGCCCAGTTCCAGCGTCATCAGGTTTGCAAGCTCGGGGAGCTCCGGCAGGTCCCGGCAGTTGTTTCCACTCAAGCGCAGTTCCTGCAAAGCGGTGGCGCTGCGCAGGAAGGCACTGCCCTCCTCGTCCAGCCGCAGGCCACAGCGTGCCAGGTTCAGCGCCCGCAGGTCGGGCAATGTGGCAGTCAGGGCCTGCAACTGCTCGGGCGTGAAATCCAGATTGTCGGTCCATATGACTTCACGCAGGGACGGTAGCGAAGCCAGGCTGCCAATGGCGGAAAGCACCTCGGCGTTGGTTCCCGATGCCGCGCCGCTGCTGATCCCGGACAGGTCCAGGGTCCATAACGGGATCGTGGGATCGTCGCCCAGCAGCGGGGCAAACACCTCCGCGTTCAGGTGCAACGGGTTGCGGGCCAATGACAGATCCACCAGCGCCCGCAACTCACTTACCGCAACGGGGACGGCAGTGAGGTGATTGCCCCGCAGATTCATCGATTCGATGCCGGGGAACATCCGCAGGAAGTCTGAAGGATCCTCGACCAGCTCCAGGTTAGCCAGCACCACCGATTCGATATGCTCGAAACGAACAGGAATGGGCGGCAGCCTTCCGATGTTGATGTTCTCTATCCGCAGCACCAGCTCTGCGCCCTCCCGGCCCGGGTCAGGCGCGCGTTGCCAGGCCCGGCGGATTTCCCTCGCGATGACCTGGCGCTGCGCGACCAGTGCCTCACGGTCGAGAACCTGTTCGGCGGGATGATGAAAGCCTTCCTGGTCGACCCATTGACGCAGCCCCTCGTCCAAAGTGGTCCATTCGTGCTCCAGGCGGGTGATCACGTCGTTGAGGCTGATGCCCTCGAGCCCGGCCTGTTCGGTCAGGCCAAGCTGCAGCCGTTCCAGTGCATTGCCCGCGTGGGCGGGATAGAGCCGTTCCAGGCGCTGACGCAGGCTGCCTTGCCACTCCTGCAACGGCAGCCGGCCACGGCCGCTGAGCGGGTAAACCAGGTGTCCGTTCAGCCATTGCGGACGAGACCCGAGGCTACCCAGGCGACGCATCGCCAGGTACGGACGCAGGGCTTGCCGGTCTTCCAGGGCCTGTGCCAGCAGTTGGCTACGCAGCCGGTCCGCCTCCCAGATGTTCAGGCCCAGGGCGCTGCGAGCCTCGTCCGGCATGGCGCTTAGCAGCGCAGCCTCCAGGGCCACGGCGTTCGCCAGTTCTTCGCCGGTTTCGTCGAAGGGGCGATACCGTTCACCTTCCTGGCGGATGACTTTCAGCGGCCCGGCGTCCCCCAACTCGACCGGATCAGTCAACTCGCGCAACCACAGGCGCAGGTGCAGGCGACCGCGCAGCCTGAGCATATCCGCCAGCAGCCCCATGACGATGCGATCCCGATCGACGCTGCTTTCGCCACGTTCCAAGGCGCGCAACGCACGGCTCAAGCGCAGCTCACGCAACGCTTCGGCCGCCCGCCTGCCGAGGTCGCCAGCCACCCGCCCCTTGAGCAAGCGCAGCCGGTCATCGCCTGTCACGTCGCGAACGAGCTCGTTGGCGATGGATTCAGGCAGGCTCGGGAATGCCTGGACCAAGGGCGCTGCCAGTGGATCGAGCCGGGTGGACCTGCCCATGGCCATCGTCACCCGCTCGGCGTCGCGCTCCAGACGTGCGGCCCAACGGCTGGCCAACAGGCGACTTTGCTCCAGGGGTTGCAAACCGATACTGCTTTGCCCCAACAGTACGGTTTGCTCATCGCTGCTCAGGCCTTCCAGGATGCGAGCGGCCCAGGCGTCGTGGGCCAGGTCGGTTTTGGTCAGGAGGATGGAGCGGGTGTCGGCCGTATCGCCTACCGGGTAGAGATTGACGCCATCGTGGTAGCGCAAGGTCATGTCTTCCGGCCAACCCGGCAGCTCCACTAGGGTCTGGACGATGCGAAAATGCATCCCTTGCGGCGCTTCGCCACGACGCAGGCGTTCAATGGTGTGCCGCACCCATTGCCAGTTCCGGGCCTCGTCCAGGGCATCGGCCAATATGGCCGGCATTGGCCGCGCCTCCACTTGCAGGTAGCGCAGATGCGCTTCGCTGATACCGACCTGGCGTTGCAAGGCCAGGATCGTAGGGTCGTCGAGTTCGGCGGGCGTCTCGGCGAAGGTTCGCAACAGCTCCAGGCCACTTCGCTGCAAGGGGTTGCGATGCGCCCACTGCCAGCCTCGCGTGCGGTTCCATTCCAGCGGCGGTGCAACGCCTCTATGCCCGGGAGGCAGGCGTAGATTCACCTTGTCCCGCGTGCCTTGGACCTCGAAGTAACGATCCTCGATCCGCACCCAGGCCTCGTCAACGGTGCGCCAGACGCCCCAGGCGTCCTGCTCGGCCTCCACCGGAGGCAAGCGCTGTGCTTCGAAGGCGCGCACGTCGCCATTCCACAGGCGGGTGGTGCCGTCAGCCACGGGCATGGGCTCGATGGCTGCGCCAATGAAGCCCAGGTAAGCGCCCTGGGCAACCCCGAACAAGGCGTTGAAGATATGCTCGATACCTTCTTGCGCGTGACCTTCATTGAACGCCTGGATCCCTTCGAAGATTTCATACACCAGGCGCACCCCGCCCACCGCGGCGGCAACCATGCCCACCGGCGCGCAGAACGGGAAAAAGGTCGCGGCGACCATTAGCGAACGCTCGACCAGGCTTTCCCAGTATTCAAGGCGGGCCAGCAGCGCCCGCCAGTCCTGGTCCCGGGTCGGGACCATCAACGCCGAGGCGTTGGCCAAGGTATGACCGCGCCATTCATGGTAGGTGGAGTGCCAGGGATCCTCGCGCAGGTCATCCAGGCCCCAGGCCACCTTGGGCGTGGGGATCCGAATGCGTCGAGGGTTGCCGTCCTCGCCTCGCTCACCCTCGCGCCAACCGGTGATGCGGGCATGGATTTCCTGGAAGAGGTTGAGGTTGTCCGTGACCTTCCACTCCACCTGATCGTGCAGGGCCGATCCTAGGCTGGCCTGTAGACGCAGCGGAAGATAACGCAACAGGGTCTGGCGGTAACTGCGTTTGCGGACCCGCTCGGTCAGCTCGGCCGACAGTGCCTGCAAGCTGGGAAACTGCTTGAGCGGTGCCACTGCATCATGGGGCATGTGCAGCACGATCGGGCGAACACCATTGGCATCTCCTTCCAGTCCCCAGTACACCCGAACGCCGAACAACGGCGCCGATAGCAACGCCAGCGCCTTGACCTCGCAGGCCAGCGGCGCCACGGGCCGATCTTCCAACTGCACGCCGACGTGGGCCAGCAAGCGCTCACCGGTGTTGTCCAGGCGTCCATCCAGCTTCGCCTCGTAGGCATCATAGGCGAGCTGGCTGCGGGCATAGGCCATGTAGGCCGTGGCGACGATGGGCACCTGATGGCCGATACGCGGCAGCCGCCATTCGAGCGAGCGCCGGTAGGCCCCGCCCACATCCACGCTGCGGCACAGGCGAGCGAAGCTGGCCGGGGTCATGGGCAGCGGCGCGGTATCCGCTGGGGCGCCCCAACGATAGAACTCCCCGGGCTTGCCCTTGATGAAAAGTTCGCCTTTTCGATCGAACGCGCTGCCGGTGACTGCATCGTCGGGAGGATAGTTGCGCATGGCCGCCTCGACGACCGATAGCGCGGGGTCCGTGACGAACGAACTGCGCCGGACCCTTGCCCGACGTAGCGCATCCGCGACATCGCCGCGACCATTGACCTGGCTCCAGCCTTGCACCTGCGGCTGCTCCTTGAGCAGGTCGAGGGTAAAGGCATAGGGCGTGGGCAGGTCCTTGAGCAATGCGTTGAGTACATCGCTGTCGTGTTGCAGTTGCCGGGTGAGCACCCTGAAGCGCTCCTGCTGGGGCCGTGGGGCTCGTTTCAGCCAGGCGGGCAGCCTGGCCTGGATAAACTCGACATGGGTATCGAGGGTAGACATGGTGGACCTCCATCCTTGGGGGCGATTGAGTGCGTTGACGTGGCCGATGCTCTCCAAACCGATCGGTTTTTGAAACCGCGCAACCGTTGCAAGGGGTTGCGGGCGTCAGCGCAGCAAGCGCTCAGGCGCTACCTTCCCGCCGCGGCCTGCGTGCGCAGCAGATCAATGAACAACCCCAGCTCCCGGCTCACCGGCTCCCCCTTGCGCCGCAACAAGCCAAACGGCGCCAATTGCACGTCCAGCGCCACCGGGAGCGCCACCACCAGGCCCATCTTCAGGTAATCGCGCAAGGCGGTTTCCGAGAGCACCATGATCGCGTCGGTCAGTTGAATCAGCTGTTGCATGGAATACACCGAGCTACATTCGATGATGTCTGCGGGCGTCGGCAGCGCAAGACGTTGCAACGCTTGATCGAGGCCGATGCGCGCCGGGCTGGTTTCCGGCTGCAGGATCCACGGCCAGTCGCTGACCAGTTCGGCCAGGTCCAGTTTTTTGCGCCGGGCCAGGGGATGGCCGGCGTGGACCACCACCAGCAGTCGTTCATTGCCCAGTTGCTCGAAGTCATAGTGCTCGCTGTCGGTGGAGGCGTTGCGCCGGGCGATGGCCAGGTCGATGCGGCCCTGCTCCAGCAACTGGATCACCTGGTCGCTGGTGTCCCCCATGATGCGGATCCGCAGCTGCGGATTGAGCGCCTTGATCCGGGCGATGGAGTCCATGACCAGGTCCGGCGCCGCCCCCATGATGGTGCCGATGGACAGGTAGCCATAACCGCCCTGCTGACGGGCCAGCAGGTCTTCGGCGCAGCGGTCCAGACCGCTGAGGGCCAATTCGGCGAAGCGAATCAGCTCCTGGCCCAGGGCGGTCGGGCGCATGCCCCGGGGCATGCGCTCGAACAGGTCGCAACCGAACATGTCCTCGATCTCGTGCAGCATCCGGGTCGCTGCCGGTTGCGACATGTTCAGGCTCTGGGAAGCCCGGTGCAGGTTCTGACTGGCGCTCAAGGCCACCAGCATGTGCAAATGTTTGTAGCGCAGACGGTTGAACAGGCTGCGTGACAGCACGGGATGGGTCATGGATTGGCCTCTGATTACCGATACCTTGAGGGTATCGATTGTTAGCGAGATTCGATTTGTAACGCATCAATCGCCCGCCGTACAGTCCAGCCCATAAGAACAAATACCTGCTAAAGGACTCCCGCGATGAAGACTCTTCCTGTGTCTGTGCTGGCCAAGATTTCCTGGCGCCTGCTGCCCTTCCTGTTGCTGATGTACATCATGGCTTTTCTCGACCGGGCCAACGTTGGCTTCGCCAAACAGGCCTTCCAGGCCGACACCGGTATCGGCGACGCCGCATTCGCGTTTGGTGCGGGCGTGTTCTTCGCCGGTTACGCACTGCTGGAAGTGCCCAGCAACCTGATCCTGCACCGCGTCGGCGCGCGGTTGTGGATGTGCCGGATCATGGTCACCTGGGGCCTGGTGTCGGCGGCCATGGTCTTCGCCCACAACGAAACCAGTTTCTACGTGCTGCGCTTCCTGCTGGGCGTGGCCGAAGCCGGATTCTTCCCCGGCGTGATCCTCTACCTCACCTATTGGTTCCCCTCGGCGGCCCGGGGCAAGGCCATGGGCTTCTTCTATTTCGGTGCGCCGCTGGCGTTCATTTTCGGCAGCCCGCTGTCTGGACTGTTGTTGGAGCTGGACGGTTTCGTCGGTGTTCACGGCTGGCAATGGCTGTTCGCCGTGGAAGGCCTGATGGCGTCGGCGGTGGGCGTGTGGGCCTACTGGTACCTGGACAACCGCCCCGCCGATGCAAAATGGCTGACGCTCGAAGAGCGCCGCCAGGTCCAGGAACTGCTTGATGCCGAGGACCAACACAAACAATCCCATGGCCGCAGCCTGCTCAGCGTGTTGTGCCAGCCTTCGGTGCTCTACCTGTGCCTGATCTACCTGCTGATCCAGGCCAGCGTCTACGGCGTAGTGTTTTACCTGCCGAGCCAAGTGGCCGGGTTGCTGGGCAGCAAGGTTGGCTTGTTGGTGGGTCTGGTCACGGCTATTCCGTGGGTTTGTGCGCTGTGCGCGGCCTACCTGATTCCCGGTTACAGCGACCGCACTGGCCAGCGTCGCCGCACGGCTACGTTGACCCTATTGATGGCCGCCGCCGGGATCGCCTGCTCGGTCAGTGTGTCCAGCCCACTTCTGGGCATCATCGCCCTGTGCTTCGCCGCTTCCGGCTTCATCGCCGTGCAGCCGGTATTCTGGACCTTCCCCTCCAGTTACCTGGCTGGCAGTGCCGCTGCGGCAGGCATTGCGCTGATCAACTCCTTCGGTGCCCTCGGCGGCTTCATTGCCCCGGTGCTGAAGAATTGGGCCGAAGGCGCCTTCCACTCTCCTGCGGCCGGCCTTTACCTGCTCGCCGCCACCACCGTTATCGCCGCGTTGCTGGTACTGGGCATCCACTCCCCCGGCCAACGCGCTTCGAACACACCGGCCACGGTTTAACTCAAGGAGCTGCACAATGGGTATCCCCACTATCAAACACGTCCGCGCCTTCGTCCTGCGAGGCGGCGGCGCGGATTATCACGACCAGGCGGACGGCCACTGGATCGACGATCACATCGCCACACCGATGAGCAAATACCCGGACTACCGCCAGAGTCGCCGCAGCTTCGGCATCAACGTACTCGGCACCCTGGTGGTAGAGATCGAGGCCAACGATGGCACGGTCGGGTTTGCCGTGACCACCGGCGGCGAGCCGGCGGCCTACATCGTTGAGAAGCACCTAGCGCGATTCGTCGAGGGAGCCCGGGTCACCGACATCGAAAAGATCTGGGACCAGATGTACCAATCGACGCTCTATTACGGCCGAAAGGGCCTGGTGATCAACACGATTTCCGGCGTGGACCTGGCGCTCTGGGACTTGCTCGGCAAGATCCGCCAGGAACCGGTGCATCAACTGCTCGGCGGCGCGGTGCGCGATGAGTTGCAGTTCTACGCCACCGGTGCACGGCCTGACCTGGCGCAGAAAATGGGCTTCATCGGCGGCAAGATGCCTTTGCATCACGGCCCGGCCGAAGGCGAAGAAGGCCTGCGCAAGAATCTCGAGGCACTGGCGACGATGCGCGAACGGGTCGGTCCGGACTTTTGGCTGATGCTCGATTGCTGGATGAGCCTGGACCTCAACTACGCCACCAAACTCGCGGTCGGCGCCCATGAGCACGGCTTGAAATGGATCGAAGAGGCCCTGCCGCCCGACGACTACTGGGGCTACGCGGCGCTGCGCAAAAACGTCCCCAAGGGCATGCTGGTGACCACCGGCGAGCACGAGGCCACCCGCTGGGGCTTCCGCATGCTCCTGGAAATGGGCTGCTGCGACATTATCCAGCCCGACGTCGGCTGGTGTGGCGGGCTCACCGAACTGGTGAAAATCTCGGCTTTGGCCGACGCCCACAACGCGCTGGTGATCCCCCACGGCTCTTCGGTCTATAGCTACCACTTCGTCGCCACCCGGCATAACAGCCCGTTCGCCGAGTTCCTGATGATGGCGCCCAAGGCGGACGAAGTGGTGCCGATGTTCCACCCGCAATTGCTGGGCGAGCCGGTACCGGTGCAAGGCCGCATGCGGCTGTCGGTCCTCGATCAGCCCGGCTTCGGCGTGACGCTGAACCCTGAGTGCCAACTGCATAGGCCTTATAACCGCTAGAGGAGTCCACCATGACCATGCCCCACAACGCCTTCAAGGCCGCGCTGACCTCCAAGCATACGCAGTACGGCATCTGGGCCGGTTTCGCCAGCGGTTACGCCGCCGAAATCGTCGCTGGCACCGGTTACGACTGGATGCTGATCGACGGCGAACACGCCCCCAACACCGTGCCCAGCGTGCTCAGCCAGCTCCAGGCCGTAGCGCCCTATGCCACCGCGCCAGTGGTGCGAGCGGTGACCGGCGATGCCAACCTCATCAAGCAGCTGTTGGACGTCGGCGCCCAGACCCTGATGATTCCCATGGTCGAGACCGCTGAACAAGCCCAGGCCCTGGTGCGCGCCATGCGTTATCCGCCCCACGGCATGCGTGGTGTCGGCGGAGGCCTGACCCGCGCCACCCGCTGGGATGGCGTCGCCAACTACCTCACCACGGCCCATGAAGAGCTGTGCCTGATCGTCCAGGTGGAGTCGCGCACCGGTGTGGAGAACGTCGAGGCCATCGCCGCCGTCGAAGGGGTGGACGCGGTGTTCATCGGCCCCGCCGACCTGTCTATCGGACTTGGCCATGCGGGCAATCCTGGTCACCCCGAAGTCCAGGAACGTATCCAGTTCGCGGTCAATGCCACCCTCGCGGCCGGCAAGGCTTGCGGCATCCTCGCACCCAACGCAGAAGACGCCCGCCGTTATCAGGGCTGGGGTTGCCAGTTCATCGCCGTCGCCATCGACATCAGCCTGCTGCGTCAGAGTGCCATTGCCACCCTCTCCCACTACCGCGAACCCGCCACTGTTCAAGCGTCATCGCGCACTTATTGAAGGACACTGCCATGTCATCCGTTCCTGTGTTCCAGAACTTCATCAACGGCCAGTTCACCCACAGCGAGGCGCACCTGGATGTGTTCAACCCGGCTACCGGGGCGCTGCTGTCCCGGGTCCCGGCTTCCAACGCCGTCGACGTCGATCAGGCCCTGGCTGCCGCCCGTGCCGCGCAGAAAGACTGGTCGGCCAAACCGGCCATCGAACGCGCCGGACACCTGCGCCGCATCGCCGCCAAACTGCGGGAAAACGTCGCCCACCTGGCGCGCACCATCACCCTGGAGCAAGGCAAGATCAGTGCCCTGGCCGAGGTGGAGGTGAATTTCACCGCCGACTATCTCGACTATATGGCCGAATGGGCCCGGCGCATCGAAGGCGAGATCATCACCAGCGACCGCCCCGGTGAAAACATCTTCCTGTTCCGCAAGCCCCTGGGCGTGGTGGCCGGGATCCTGCCGTGGAATTTTCCGTTTTTCCTGATCGCTCGCAAGATGGCCCCGGCGCTGTTGACCGGCAACACCATCGTCATCAAGCCCAGCGAAGAAACCCCGAACAACTGCTTCGAATTCGCCCGGTTGGTCGCCGCGACCGACCTGCCACCCGGCGTGTTCAATGTCGTATGCGGCGACGGCCAGGTGGGCGCTGCCCTGAGCGGTCACAAAGGCGTGGACATGATCAGCTTCACCGGCAGCGTCGCCACCGGCTCACGGATCATGACGGCGGCGGCGCCGAACATTACCAAGCTCAACCTGGAACTGGGCGGCAAGGCCCCGGCCATTGTGCTGGCGGATGCCGATCTGGCGCTGGCGGTGAAAGCCATTCGCGATTCACGGATCATCAACACCGGGCAAGTCTGCAACTGTGCCGAACGCGTCTACGTGGAACGCAAGGTCGCCGATCAATTCATCGAGCGGATCAGCGCGGCGATGTCTGCCACCCGCTACGGCGACCCGATCGCCGAAGCCGATGTGGAGATGGGTCCGCTGATCAACCGCCAGGGCCTGGACAGCGTTGAACACAAGGTTCGAACCGCCCTCAGCCAAGGCGCCAGCCTGGTGAGCGGCGGCAGCGTGGCGGATCGCTCCAGCGGCTTTCACTTCCAACCCACGGTACTGGCCGGTTGCAACGCATCAATGGACATCATGCGTCAGGAAATCTTCGGTCCGGTGCTGCCGATCCAGATCATTGACGACCTGGACGAGGCCATCGCCCTGGCCAACGACTGCGACTACGGCCTGACTTCTTCGATCTACACCCGGGACCTGAGCCGGGCCATGCACGCCATTCGTGGCCTCGACTTTGGCGAGACCTACGTCAACCGCGAAAACTTCGAAGCCATGCAGGGGTTCCATGCCGGCGTGCGTAAATCCGGGATTGGTGGGGCCGATGGCAAGCATGGTTTGTATGAGTACACCCATACCCATGCGGTGTACTTGCAAAGCTGACTTGCGATAGACCGAGGCTTGGCGAAGCGCTGCCTGTCTGGGGGCGCTTCGCACCCAGCGGGAGCAAGCCCCCTCGCCACAATGACTCTTCCCAGTCCTCCTATCTCTCAGACCACCAAGGTCAACCACGCCGATGCCAATAACAACACCGCCATGGTCCGATTGAACCGGCCCATCGCCACAGCGGAACGGCAGAACCGGGCAGCGCCGAGGCCCAGATAGGCCCAGACGGTCATGCAGGGAATGGAAATCGCGAAAAAGGCCAGGGACAGCCAAAGGACCCGGACCGTACGGTCGGCCTCGGCGCCAGCAAACACGCTGACCACCGCCAGCGCCATCATCCAGGTCTTGGGGTTCACCAGTTGCAACCCGGCGGCCCCCGCCAGGCCCAGTCGCGGGCCTTCAACCGGACGGTCCGGGTCGATGGCCTGGGCCGGGGCGCGAAAAATCTGCCAGGCCATCCAGCTCAACCAGGCAATGCCGGCCCATGACAGCACGGTCTGCACCCTGGCGTGGCGCGCCAGCACGTCGCCCAATCCGGTGCCCACCAGCAACACCAGCAAAGCCGCCGCGGCGCAGGCACCCAGAATGATCGGCAAGGTGGTGGCCAGGCCAAAGCGCGAGCTATGGCTCAGCACCAGGATATTGGTTGGGCCCGGGGTAATGGAGGCGACAAAGGCGAACAAGGCAAACGGCAGTAACTGGTCCATGGAGCAACGTCTCGGTGAATGATCGTCACTCGATCATCCCCACGAAGGCCCGCTCAGTCTGGAACAATTGAGCAGCGCTTGCGGTAGTCCGCCGGGCTCAGGCGATAGGCACGCTGGAACCAGCGCCCCAAGTGACTCTGGTCGGCAAAACCAAGCATGGCCGCCACCGCCCCGGCGCTCTCGCCAGAGGCCAGCAAGCGCCGGGCGCGGGCCAGGCGCAATTGGATCAGATAGGCATGGGGGGCCAGGCCGAAAGCCGCCTTGAATGCACGGCTCAGGCGAAAACGATCCACACCGGTAACCTGCGCCAGATCGTCCAGACCGATGTCGTCGCTCAGGTGACTGTGCAGGTAATCCCGGGCCTGCTGCGCCACCAATGGCAACCGCGGATCCGGGTTGATCCGCGCGCGCCAGTGCAGGTGTTGGGTCAGGTTGGCCAACAAGGTATCGAGGGCCGTCTGGCGCACGATGCGGATTTCCTGCTCATGCAGGCTCTGGAAGGCCAGGGCCGTGGCACTCGCCAGCCGCGCATCGTCGGTCAGGGTGGCGGCGAATCCCAATTGGGCGTTGTCCGGCGCCACGTCGAACAAGGAACGCAATTCGCGCTCCAGCCATTGGGGTTCCAGGTACAACGTGCGGTAGGTAAACCCGTGGTCGTGGGGCGCGTTGCCGTCATGCAACTCGCCGGGCTCGAGCAGGAACACCTTGCCCGGCGTGCTGTTGTGCTGCTGGCGACGGCAATGAAACTGCTGCACACCCTGCTCGGTCACGCCCACCAGATAGCTGTCGTGCCAGTGGGGATCATAGGCATGCCCCTCGAAATGCGCGCGCACGGTCTCGATACCGGACGTGGCGTCCTGCTTGAGATCGATCCAGTTGCGTGCCGCCATGAGCCGCCTCGTTTTGTGTATCCGACCGAAGCAGATTAACCGCTCGTAGGGATGACGTCTGGAAGATTTGTGCAATTGGGTGGGAGCGGGCTTGCTCGCGAAGGCGGTGTATCAGCCACCCCATGCATCGACTGATACACCGCCTTCGCGAGCAAGCCCGCTCCCACAGGTTATCAGCCTCGTCCTCAGCGTCAGGCTTGCGGGGTGATAGGCAGCACCGCTTCCACCGCCAGTCGGGCCAATTCGGCGTCTTGCTCGGCCTTGACCCCAGACACCCCGATAGCGCCGACGCACTGGCCGTCGTGGCGGATGGTCACGCCGCCTTCAAGCATGCCCTGCAGGTGCGGAGCGCTGAGAAACGCGTAGCGACCACCATTGATCATGTCTTCGAAAACCTTGCTGTCGCGCCGCCCCATGGCGGCGGTGCGGGCTTTTTCCGTCGCGATGTAGGCCGATAACGGCGAGGCATCGTCCAGGCGCAACAACCCGAGGGGATGGCCACCGTCGTCCACCACGCAGACCGAAACGGCCCATTGGCGCTGGTGCGCCAGTTCCTTGGCCGCCACAAGCAACTGCGCGACATCCTGTTCAGTGAGTACCGCTTTGCTTTTCATGGATCACTCCGTGCTGTGTCACAGGAAGCCCGCAGGCTAGACCTGCGGGCAAAAAAACAGCCTCGAACGTCATTCACCGTAGATATCGAAATCGAAGTACTTCTGGCGAATCCTGTCGTAGGTGCCGTTGGCGCGAATGGTCGCCAGTGCCTGATTGAAGCGGCCCGCCAGCGCATCGTTCTTGCGTACCGCAATGCCGATACCCGTGCCGAAGTATTGTTCTTCGGTGAAATTGGGCCCGACAAATTCAAAATCCTTGCCCTCGGGACGCTTGAGCAGGCTTTCATCGATCACCACCGAACTGGCCATGGTCGCATCCAGGCGTCCGCCCAGCAGGTCGAGGAAAATTTCATTCTGCGAACCATAGCGCACTACTTCGGCACCCGCCGGGGCAAAGTGATCGGTGACATAGCGATCGAAGTTGGTCGCCCGCTGTACGCCGATCCGCTTGCCCTTGAGCTGTACCGGGATGTCGTTGATAGCACTGCCCTTGCGAAACACCAGGCGCGCCGGGATCCGGTAGTAGCGGTCGGTGAAATCCACCGACTTCAAGCGCTCCGGGGTAATGGACATGGAGGAAATCACCGCATCGACCTTCTTCACCTTCAGCGCCGGGATCAAGCCATCGAACTCTTGCTCCTGCCAGACACAGCGGACCTTCATCTCGGCGCACAATGCCTGGCCGATGTCATAGTCGAAGCCGACGATGGCGTTGTCCGGGGTTTTCGAGGCGAATGGCGGGTAAGCCGCCTCGATGCCGATACGCAGCGATGATTCGGCGGCTTGCAGGCTCGCGCCGAACGCCAGCAGCGAGATGAAACCCAGGTTCAGGGCAATGCGTTTAACGTTCATTCATTTGCTCCAGATGCGATGTTATTGAGTTCGGGCGCTCCACAGAAGTCGCCCGTTATGGCAGCAGCAATGTGAACAAGCCCGGGCGGCGACTCTGGCGGTTGCCTACCCGGTGACAGCACAACGGTGATCCGGCCGGCGGCCTCAGACCGCCGCCGTGACAATCAACTCCAGCAAAATCTCGGGATCGTCGAAGGCCACTTGGGCGGTGGCCCGCGCCGGGGTGTGCGCGGCATCGACCCAGTCACTCCACAACGCGTTCATCGCCGCGAAATCCCGGACCATGTCTTTCATCCAGATCTGCACACTGAGCAGCCTGTGCTTGTCGCTGCCGGACGCGGCCAGCAGTTCATCGACCCGCTGCAACACCTGGCGGGTCTGACCCTGGATGTCCTGGCTGCAATCGGCGGCGACGACACCGCTGAGCCAGGCCACGCCGTTGTGCACGACGCTGCGGCTCAGGCGTGGGTTGCTTTCGATGCGTTGAATACTCATGAGGGTTCCTCGACAGAGAGACGCTCGCCCGCCAATTGGGCGAGCGTGATGGGTTTGAGGGGCGAACGGATGCGGTAATAGCCCACCTCGGTGGGTGAGACGTGACGGCGTTCGGCGATGATTTCGGTGACGCTCAGACCACACTGGCGTCCCTGGCACGGGCCCATGCCGCAACGGCCGAAGGCCTTGGCCTGGTTGGGCCCCAGGCAACCCAGGTCGACGTAGCGGCGGATGTCCCCGGCGCTGACTTCTTCGCAGCGGCACACGGTGACGTCGTCGGCGGGGATACGATTGCCGACCTGGGGGCGATACAGGGCGTCGAGCAGTGGCCGTGCGGCGCGGGCGCGGCGTAGTGCGTATTGCAGGGGCCGCGCCTGCGCCTGCTGGCCGGCAATGGCCAACGCGGCCAGGCGTCCTTCTAGTTGAGCCACCTGGGCTCCGCCGATGGCGCCACCGTCACCGGCGATGAAAATGCCCGGCATGCTGCTTTCACCCCATTGGTCGCGGCGGGTCACCCAGCACAGCTGCTGCTCGCTCCAATCATGCTCCAGGCGCAACGACCAACTGACCTGGGTGTTCGGCACCACGCCTTGATGCAGCAGGATCAAATCGGCGCGAATGCGCTGCGAACGGCCTTGGCTGTCGAAGCTCAAGGCGCAGGCCCGATCCGCGCCTTCAATCTGCAGGTTGCTCGCGCCGCGAAAATGCCGGACGCCGGCCCGCTTGAGTTCCGTCAGCAGCCCCAGCCCTTTGAGCAGGTCGCGCCAACCGCGCAGCGCACCGGGGATGTGTCGCCAGGCCCGCAGCAGATCGCTTCGGTGGCTGGTATCCACTAGGGCTTCAAGGACGATGCCGGCACGCAGGTATTGCACCGCCAGCAGGTAAAGCAATGGACCACACCCGGCCAGTACCACGGGCGTGGCCGGCACCATGGCCGCGCCTTTGAGCAGGATCTGCCCGGCGCCAGCGGTCATGACGCCCGGCAAGGTCCAGCCGGGAATCGGCATCGGCCGTTCGAAAGCCCCCGTGGCAATCAACAGGTGGCGCCCTTGCAAGACTTCGGCGCACCCCTCGACCAGGTAATGCACCTGGCACTGCGGCGTCACCTGCCAGATCGCCGCATTGGGCAAATAGCGAGCACCGCATTGGAGAAAGTCGGTGGCCAATGTCGCCCCGGCCCCGTAGTCGTCACCCAATACGGCGCGGCGACGTGCGTCAGCCTGGAGCACCTGGCGATAAATCTGCCCGCCTGGACTGGCCTGCTCATCCAGCACGACCACCGACAGGCCGTGGCGCCTGGCTTCGAGCGCAGCACTCATTCCCGCCGGGCCAGCGCCGATGATGATCAGGTCGATGACCGCGTTACTCATCGCCCTCCTCCTCCCACGGTGCCAGGCAAACGGCCCCGCGTTGACGACGCACGCGCATGCCGGCACGCACCGGCACCAGGCAGGCCTGGGTATTGGCTTGTCCGTTCACCTCCACCAGGCATTCGAAGCACACCCCCATCATGCAATAAGGCGCGCCGGGGCGGCCGTTGATGGCGCTCTCGCGGGTGTGTCGGATGCCGCAACCCAGCAGCGCCGCCGCCAGGGATACCTCGGCGGGTACCGTGAAGGGCGTGCCTTCGAATTCGATTTGCACGGTGTGATCTTCCGAGGCCAATGGCCGGAACAGACTGTCAGCAGACATGGCGCGCCTCTGTTGGCAAGTTGAAACGTTGCAGCCCGAATGGCTTCACCGCCGAATCATCGAATTCGCCGGCGATCCACGGCGCCAGGCGCAAGGCATGGACAGCGGCCAGCGTCACGCCGCTGTGGCAGCTGACAACCGACAGCCCCGGGCAGCTTGGCGGTGTTTCGTAGATTGGAAAGCCATCGGCACTCATCACTCGCAGCGCCCCCCAGGCCCGCACCAGTCGTACCTGGCCCAAGCGCGGGAAGCACTGCACCGCGCGCCGGGCAATGGCGGCCATGACCTGGCTGCCGGTGCCGTCATCCAAGCCCGTCGACTCGTGAGAATCACCCAGCTGCAGCGTGCCCTCGTCGGTCTGGCGGACATAGGTGGTGGGGTAATGCAGAAATGGCTCGAGCCGTTCGGTGACCAGGATCTGGCCACGATTCGGCTGCACCGGTACATCCAACCCCACCATGGCCCCCAGCGCCCGATTGCCGAGGCCGGCGGCCAGCACGACCTGGCGGGCAGACCAGCACTGCGCTCCAGCCCGCAGCTCGAACCCCTTGGCAATCGCGTCGATCGCATCGACACGATGGCCGTTGATGAGCCTGACCCCGCGAGACTGGCAGGCGGCAAAAAGCGAGCGCAGCAGCTTGAGCGGGTTGACGTGACCGTCCATGGGTGAAAAACAGCCGCCCACCACATCCGGCCCAATGCCGGGTAAGCGCGCGCGCAGTTGCGCGGCGTCCAGCTGTTCAAAGGGGTAGTCGCCGGCAAAGGCATCGCGCAGCCAATCCAGCCGACGGCTTTCTTCGGCCATTTCCGCGTCGCTCAGGCACAACTGGAAGCCACCCCGTTGGCGCAGATGAATGTCGATGCCGGTATCGGCTTGCAACGCCGCGGCAAACCGAGGCCAGAGCGCCACCGATTCCCGCGTCCACTGGGCATACGGACTCATGCGGTAGCCCTTGCCTTGGACCCAGAGCAAACCAAAGTTGCCCCGGGCGGCGCGAATAGCGTCATCGCCCTCGTCGAGCACGCTCACCTGGCGCCCGAGCAAAGCCAGTCCATAGGCGATGGACATGCCCACCAGGCCACCCCCTACGACAATGACATCAGTTTTTAGCATGGCTTTAGGATCGCTGTTTTCGGCGCCGATGATTCAATCAGGTGCCGGCCTATGGCTGGTTCAAGTGCTTTCGGTCGATCCTAGGGCGATGACAACGCCTTGAAAAATGCTTTATTTTGGCAACCTCATGTCTTTTTGTTATGGGTTGGTCCGCACCATGAATCTCCGTCAGTTGGAAGCCTTTCGCGCCGTCATCCTGGGCCAGACCGTGACCCGCGCCGCCGAAATGCTGCACATCTCACAACCGGCGGCGACCCGGCTGATCGCCAGCCTGGAAGAGGACATCGGTTTCAGCCTGTTCGACCGGGTCAAGGGACGGTTGCAACCCACCGCCGAGGCCATGACGCTGTATCAGGAAGTGCAACGTTCGTTACTGGGCGTGGAACGCATCGCGCGCACCGCCCAGGACATCCGCACGCTCAAGCGCGGTTCGCTGCACATTGCCTGCGCACCGGCCATGGGCCTGTCATTCGTACCTCGGGCGATTGCCGCGTTCATGGCCGAACACGATCAGGTACAGATCTCGCTGGTGGTGCATTCGTCCCGGGAAGTCGTGGACCTGGTGGTGGGTCAGCGCTGCGACCTGGGCCTGATCGTATTGCCTAATACGTACCCAAGCCCCCGCGCCGAAAAACTGCTGGCAACGCGCATGCTCTGCGCCCTGCCCGCTGGCCATCGCTTGCAGGACCAGACCACGATCCGCCCGGAAGACTTGCAAGGCGAACCGTTCATTTCCTACCCGCAGTCGATTGCCTCGCGCCAACACATCGATGCGATCTTCGCCGCCCATGGCGTGGACCGAGAGCTGCGGCTGGAAACCCAACTCTCGCTGCCCATGTGCGCATTCGTCGAACAAGGCTTGGGCGTGGCGTTGGTGGACGCCATCAGTGCCGTCGAGTACCGCGGCCAGGGCATCGTCTTCCGGGCCTTCGAACCGGCGATAGAAATGGACTTCAGCATGCTCCTGCCCATCCAGGGGCCGGTTTCCAGGCTGCAAGCCAGCTTTCTGGAGCACATGCAGCGATTCATTGAGGCGCAGGTGCCGGCGGCCTACCGGTTCTGACGCGCTCGTAAACCGGCAATCAATGGATCCACTGAACAAGCCAATCATCCATTTATCCAGCAAAACCGTTGACAATTAAATTAGTTAAGAGAGTTAATGGATCCACAGACAAGAACAACATCCGCCTGGAGATCCGTCATGTACCCCAAAAATGCCTGGTACGTTGCCTGCACCCCCGATGAAATCGCCGACAAACCCCTGGGCCGGCAGATTTGTGGTGAAAAGATGGTTTTTTACCGGGGCCATGAAGGTAAGGTCGCAGCCGTGGAAGACTTCTGCCCCCATCGCGGCGCCCCGCTCTCCCTGGGCTACGTCGAAAACGGCAACCTGGTGTGCGGCTATCACGGCTTGGTGATGGGCGCTGATGGCAAGACCGTCGAAATGCCGGGGCAACGGGTACGGGGATTTCCCTGCAACAAGACCTTCGCGGTGCAGGAACGGTATGGCTTCATCTGGGTCTGGCCCGGTGACCAGGCGCTGGCCGACCCGGCACTGATCCATCATCTGGAATGGGCTGAAAGCGATGAATGGGCCTACGGTGGCGGCCTGTTCCACATCCAGTGCGACTATCGCCTGATGATCGACAACCTCATGGACCTGACCCACGAAACCTACGTCCACGCCTCAAGCATCGGCCAGAAGGAAATCGACGAGGCGCCGCCAGTGACCACCGTCGAAGGCGATGAAGTGGTCACCGCCCGCCATATGGAAAACATCATGGCCCCGCCGTTCTGGCGCATGGCCCTGCGCGGCAACAACCTGGCCGATGACGTGCCGGTGGACCGCTGGCAGATCTGCCGCTTCACCCCGCCCAGCCATGTGCTGATCGAAGTGGGCGTGGCCCATGCCGGCAACGGCGGTTATCACGCCGCGCCGCAGTTCAAGGCGTCGAGCATCGTGGTGGATTTCATCACACCGGAAACCGAGACCTCGATCTGGTATTTCTGGGGTATGGCCCGGCACTTCCAGCCGCAGGATGAAGCCCTCACCGCGTCCATTCGCGAAGGCCAAGGCAAGATTTTCAGCGAAGACCTGGAAATGCTCGAACGCCAGCAGCGCAACCTGCTGGACCATCCGCAGCGCAACCTGCTCAAGCTCAACATCGATGCCGGTGGCGTGCAGTCACGCCGGGTGCTGGAACGCTGGATCGCCCGTGAGCGCGAGTCCCAGGCGGGGTTGATTGCCAGTACCCATCAGCCACAACCCGTGGAGCAACGGCCATGATCGAAGTTCAGGTCGCGGCGCGGCACAACGAAGCCCTGGACATCTGCAGCTACGAGCTGACCCGTGTCGATGGCGAGCCATTGCCGGCCTTCACCGCTGGCGCCCACATCGATGTGCACTTGCCCGACGGGCTGATTCGCCAGTACTCGCTGTGCAATCATCCCGAGGAACGGCATCGTTACCTCATTGGCGTGCTCAAGGACCCGGCGTCCCGTGGTGGTTCGCGCAGCCTGCATGAGCTGATCCAGCCAGGCATGCGCTTGCGCATCAGCGAACCACGCAACCTCTTTTCCCTTGCGCCCCACGCCCGGCGCAGCCTGCTGTTTGCCGGAGGCATCGGCATTACGCCGATCCTGTGCATGGCCGAGCACCTGGCCCAGAGCGGTGCAGCGTTCGAGCTGCATTACTGCGCCCGCTCCCGAGACCGTGCTGCCTTTGTCGAGCGCCTGCGCCAGGCCCCTTACGCTGACCGGGTGTTTCTGCATTTCGATGAAGCACCAGAAACCCTGCTGGACGCCGCCAGGGTGCTGGCCGCACCCGATAACGACCTGCACCTCTACGTGTGCGGGCCCGGTGGTTTCATGCAGCACATCCTCGACACAGCCAAGGGCCAGGGGTGGCAGGAAGACCGCCTGCACCGCGAATACTTCGCCGCCGCCCCTACCGACACCCGTGCCGACGGCAGCTTTTCAGTCAAGCTCGCCCGCACCGGCCAGGTCTTCGAAGTGCCGGCGGACCGCAGCGTGGTGCAGGTCCTGGAGAGCCATGGCATCGAGATCCCGATCTCCTGCGAACAAGGCGTGTGCGGCACTTGCCTGACCCGCGTGCTGGAAGGCGTGCCGGAGCATCGGGACATGTTCCTGACCGAGGCTGAACAAGCCTGCAACGACCAGTTCACACCGTGTTGTTCCAGGTCGAAGACCCCGCTGCTGGTGCTGGATCTCTAACACGAAACACTGTGGGAGTTGTGGTGAGTAAAAATCCTGCAATCACCCGAAAAACCATTGTGGGAGCGAGCTTGCTCGCGATAGCGGTGTGTCAGTCGCCATCAATGCTGCTGAGCCAACGCCATCGCGAGCAAGCTCGCTCCCACAAGGGCTCTGGGTAAGAGAAATTCTGCCGGGCGAGTTACTCCGAACGCAGAATCACCGTCATCCGCTCGTCAGCCAGCGTCGAGCCGAACACTTCGGCGTAGCGCAGGGTCGCATTGGCATGCTCGCGCATGATCGCCTCGGCACGGCCGCTCTGGCGATTGATCAGTGCGTCGAACACCGAATGGTGTTGCATGTGGGCATAGTTGAAGCGGCGAAACTCGCCGGCCATGTTCTGGCGATCCACCGCCAAGGCGGTGACTGAAGCGAAAGGCAGATGATCGTTGCGAGCCAGGGCGTCGGCGATCGCCGGGTTGTGGCTGCCTTCGACGATCACCTGATGAAAGCGCATGTTGAGGTCGTGATAGACCTCCAGGTCGTCCTCGGTCACATAACCTTTGGCGAACAGTTCATCCCCCTGCACCAGGCATTGCTCGAGTATCGCGCGCGCTTCTTCAGACAAGCCATGCTCAGCCGTCTGCCGTGCGGCCAGGCCCTCCAGCACGCCACGGACCTCCACAGCCCCGGCGATTTGCTCGGCACTGACCGAACGCACCTGAAAACCTCGCCCGCCAAAGCGCACCAGCAGCCCTTCCTGCTCCAGGGTGCGGAACGCCATGCGCACCGGCATGCGCGATACGCCGAACAACTCAGCCGTGGGAATTTCCATCAAGCGCTCGCCAGCGGCCAGCTCACCCGAGGCGATCATCTTGCGCAGCGCAACCAGCACCGTTTGGCCGGGCTTACTCATCCAGGCGATTCCAGAGAAAAGAAGCCGTCATAGTAGAAGGCTTGGCGCAACGTGTCACGGCAGTGCAAGGCCTTGATAAAAGCCGGTGGTTCTCAAATGCCCGCCAATTCCCGCAACTGCGCCAAAGTCCGCTCGTCCAGGCTAATCCCCTGCTCATTGGCCTTGCTGCGCTCGCGATGACGACGATCTCCCGGCAACCGCCGCAGCCCGACGCCATGCATCTGCCTGACCAGTTCCCGGCTGCGCTCGGCAAAGTCTTGCCCGGCGGCCTTGCTGGGGTCGATCACGATCAACAACTGGCCAGTCCACGGCGTCTTGGCGCCCGGATGATTGCTCCAGTCGAACTCGAAGGAAAAATTACCCCCGGTCAGGGCCGCCGCCAGCAACTCGACCATCATCGACAATGCCGAGCCCTTGTGCCCGCCAAACGGCAGGAGTGCCCCACCTTCGAGAATCGCCTTGGGGTCGCGGGTTGGTTGGCCAAGGCTGTCCACGCCCATGCCCGGCGGCAACAACTCGCCCTTGCGTGCAGCAATCTGCACGTCACCGTGGGCGATGGCGCTGGTGGCCAGGTCGAAGACAATCGGCTCACCGTCGGCCCGTGGTGCGGCGAAGGCAATGGGATTGGTGCCGAACAGTGGCCGGTCCGCGCCATGGGGCACCACGCAGGTCATGCTGTTGACCACGCTCAACGCCACCAGGCCTTCGTAGGCAAACGGCTCGACATCCGGCCAGAGCGCCGCGAAGTGATGGGAGTTGCGAATGGCCAGGACAGCGATACCGGCGCTGCGGGCCTTTTCCACCAGCAATGGCCGCGCGGCAGCCAGGGCTGGCTGGGCAAAGCCATTCCCGGCATCCACCGCGACGAACCCTGACGCCACGTCTTCGACCACCGGCACGGCCTTGCCGTTGACCCAGCCGCTGTTCAGCGTCGAGACATAACCGGGGATGCGGAACACCCCATGGCTATGGGCACCGTCGCGCTCGGCCCCGGCGCAGTTTTCAGCCAGGCACCGGGCGACTTCGGTCGACGTGCCATGACGCAGGAAAATCTTCTCCAGCAAGCTCACCAGAGCATCGAAGGACAGGGTGCAAGAGGCGGCATGATCGGATGGTGCAGACATCTGAAGCTCCGGAATGATTGTTGGAGGTAGCAACAGCGTGAAGGACCCGCCCGGTGATTAAACACTGTTTCAGGCGCGTACTGTCAATCCTTCCCCACTGCCGATCAAAGAAGCCCGGTGTGCAATAACTATGTACCACCTTTGCCCATCCATCGCTGCCTAGTCTGAGCGCTTACGCCCCATTCACGGCGCCTTGATCGAGAAGCAACGATGACCACTGAAACCACGCCACTGCTATTTCCCGAGGTATTGAACGCCACCCGCCTGGACCAACTGACCGCTCCCCACGGGCTGACCCAGGCCGACCTCGACTGGTTGCACCATGTCTCCCTGCCCAGCCATACGCAACGTGCGGCGCAGATGCCGCCGATGTCCGCCGAGACAATCCTGCTCCAGGCCGAGGACAAGGCACCGATTCCATTGGCCGGCTGCTTTACCCTCAAGGCCCTGCCAGATAACGACGCAGCCGACCACAAGTCTGCGTTCCTTTACACGCCGGACAAGGGGATTACCCAGTTCAGCGACCCGCAAGCCCTCGAGAACAAGATCGATGAAATGCTGCAGGACACCGCGGGGCGCGACGATCTGTTTCGCTACCTGTCGATTTCCCAGCGCAGCGAACTGAACAGCACGACCGACATCACACAAACCAGCCAGATCATCAACGAAGACGTTTTCAAGGCGCAGATCGAATCCATCGAATACGCCCAGCGCCTCAATGCCCTGGCCATGGTAGATGAGCTGATCAAACTGCCCGCACTGACCTCGATGCTTGACCAGGCATTGAACGAGCGGCTTCCCGACTTCGATCAACGACAGGCCCGCGTGGCGTTGCGCAAGGGTGTCCCGCTGGGCGATACCCATGCAATTCCGGTCACTGAGAGCATTGCGCTGAGCGACGCCGTGCTGGTGTACTTCCACCATCAGGGTTGGCCTGCCGGGCATGACGTCGACCTGACGCACCCCGGTACGAGCGCGCACACGGCGCAACAATGGGAAAACATCATCAAGGCCACGGCCAGGAACCTGATCCCCAAACTCAGCCAATGCATCAGTGCCTACTGGGAGGCGAACAGCCCCTTCCACCTGTCGCGCCGCCACTTTCTTGCCCGGGTCATTCGTGACGCACTGCGGGCCGCGATCCTGATCGAGCGCGAAAAAGGACAACTGACCCAAGCCCAGAGCCAGGAGCTGCTTCGACTGTTCAGGCCTTCGCGCCGGGAAGAGCCACTGCTGTTCATCGAAACGATTCGCCTCTGGGAATATGCGCCGCGCTTTGTCGAACTGGCGGGTTCGTTGATGATCAGCGGCAAGGATCATTATCTCTACACCCCCAGCCATGGCCTGCAGAAGGTCGCCAACTACCTGGGTTTCAAGGATGCGCTGTTCAAGCCCCCCGCCACAGTCGAGCCCGGGCAAGCGCTCTACAACCTCTTGAGCCTGGAAGAACGCAACCGTTTTCTGCGCTTCGACCAGCCGCAAGTGTCGGGCGAATCGGTGAACTTGCCAGTGGCCGAATCCCTGGCCGACGCGATCATTGCCAAACAGCTGGACAACTTGCACTACGCGTTGGAAATGTCCCGCCAGGGCGACGTCAACCTCCATTCACTCATCGACAAGGCGCTGGATATCCGCGCCTTGATCAACAAAAGCCTGCTGGATCAGAAAACCGATGGGCATTGGGGCACACGACCGGTGTTTTACGGAGACCTGCGACCGTCCAACTTCATGGCCGACCAACTGGAAAGGAAGATCAAGAGCTACACCGATGTCGAAGACGCCTTTCACACCCACTTCATCAAGCTGCCGCCCGCCAACACGGCCTTGCTGCACAGTGGGCTGGACAAGCTGCAGCCTGAACTGACCAACGTTTTCTCACTGGGCCTGCGGGCCGAGGCCGAACTCAGGGAGCGTGACGCAACGCTGCCGGCCGCCGCCCATGACTTGATCAGGAACGTTTTCGCCTACGACGCCGACTACCCGGACCGCACGCAGCGCCTGGGCGTCAGAGGTTTTCAACCGGATGTCTATTCGTTGAAGCTGACGTGCCGTACTGAAGAGCGCGTGATTTCCCTACACCTGACCAACTGTTTTTTAATGACCGAGCGCGGCGGCCTGGATACCCCCTACTCGGGCATGGCCATCCTTTGGTCCCCCGCCGGCGGCCTACAGGCTTTTGCGAACGTCGACCTGGCCACGGAGCAATTGAACAAAAACCTGCTGGACACTGGCAAACGCTTTGCCTGGCTCTCGAACCTGGCGCCCGCTCAACGCCTGCCCCACGGACGCTACCAACTCCAGGCCTATGAACTGCTGGAAGACAATGTGCTGGTGAATCGGATGAATTCGTTCATCGAACAGTTCAAGACCGAGCGCAATTACTTGAGCACGTTGAAGGTCGGGGATTGGAAACTCAGCGGATCGGCGTTGCGCAACAGCCTCGACGCCTTGCTGGCCAAAGGCGCGCCCACCAATCTGAAGCGCGCCGTGGACATCGCCCAAGCCAACAGGCGACAACAGACACTGCCCGCCTGGCTCGGTACGGCATCCCTGGAAGATCGACGCCTGCACATCGAACTGCTCGAGCAGTACAAGAACAGCGTGGTCGATGCCGATGCCAAGGACTATCTCGACGGTATCGAGCCATTGCGCACCTACGTGCATAAAAAGCTCAAAGCGTCACTGGACGCACGTTTCCCTGGAAAAAACCTCGACCCCGACACCCTCCAGATCACACCGAACCTTGCCGTCGTGGGGCCGGCCAGCGCGTTGACCGACTTTGCCTTGCATCATGTCGATGTGACCCGAAACGGCTTCAAGATTTCGTCAACCTCCACGCACAAACTGCCTGACGGCTTGAACGAGATGGCGGTCAGGCAAATATTATCGTCATTGGATATTCCCACCGCCTATAAAGCACAGGTCATGGACACGCTGTCCGGCTCTGCCGCGCCGGTCTTGCAAAGGAAGCGACGGTTCCGCCGACAACTCCCCTGGCAACTGCTGCAACACGCTCATGCCCGGCACCTGCAGCAACATCTCTCCAGCAAGGCATTCGACCTGATTCGCCAGGTACTGGACATGCCGGACGCCATCGCCCGTAGCGCGGTCGAAGGCGCCAGCGCGGTGTTTCGCCCAGTGGAACTGCTCAAGACCGGCGGCGCGGCGGCGGTCAAGGCCCTTGGGCTTTACCTGGTGGGTTCGAGCGCCCAGGCAAGCAACCCCCTTGTCCTGTATGCCCCTTATCACTCCGGTCATTGCTTTGCCGAATTCAAGGACGAAGCGAGTGTGGTCGCGGCATTCAACACGCCCGGCGCGCTCCAGGATTTGCTGATCCGCCGGCTTCCCAAAGACCAGCAAGCCATTTTCAAGAACCTGTTCGCTTCGACACTCGGGCACCTTTCGGAAATCACCCTGGGTTCCAACCCTGTTCGCACAAACCTGCTCGACACGCTGTTCGATGACAACACGAGGTTGCTGGCAGAGCTGTTGGGTTCCCAGGCACAGGACAAGCGCCAATTCGACTGGAGTACCGTCTTGCACCTGTTCAGCTCGGGCATCCGGTTAGTGGGAAGACAGTTGCCAGGCAAACTGACGTTCATAGAAACGCTGTGGGACAGTTACCAGGACTTCAAGGCTTCTTCCGAGGCCCTGCAAGCACGTGACTGGCAAGCCGGCTTGCACAACTTCATCGCCGGCGCCGCCGAGATGGTCTCGCTGGGCCTGCTCAATCGCGACGATACATTCGGTCTGCTCGATCCCGTTGAACCCGCCTTGCCAAGTGTCCCGTCGACGCTCAACTGGAAGGACATCGCTTCCACCGGCCAACTGCGTACCGACCTGGGCGTCTTCGAAGCCACTGGCGTCAGTCTGTCCAACCTGCAAAAAAACCTGGTTGATGGAACTTACAAGGCCATGGAAAACGGCAAGCTTTACATCCCCTTGGCCGGCAAAGTCTTTCAAGTGGCAAAAGCCGGCCAAACCTGGCGAATCATTCATGAACACGGCGAAGGGCCGTTATTGAAAAACTCCTCGGATGACCGGAAATGGGGGATCGACCCACAACGCCAAGCCATCCGCTTTGGCAAGGCCGGGTCGAAGATGGCCATCACCTATAGCGACTTCAAAGCCAAAGGTTCACTGAATATTGAAGCGCGAGGCATGACGGAAATACGCCGGAAATATCAGCATCGGGCAAATGCGATCGTGCAGGCCCTGGAGACCGCGCGGTTCTACTCGTTCAATGCCCTCCACAACCTCCATCAGCTCAAACAACAGGCTCTTCCAGGCTCCCGCCTGGACAGCTACCTTAAATTGTTTTTTGGTGTCAGCAACGTCGACGCCAGTCTGCTAAGCAAACTAGAGACAGCGATATCGCCAATATGCCGGGCATTGGCCGATCCCACCTGGGAACTGCAAAACGCGAACCGCATCGTTGTCGGCCACCTCAAACACCTGGAGGACAGAGCCACTGCATTCGTGCTCGAACCGGCCGCCGTTGGAAGAATCTACCTCACACAATTCTTCTTCGACATGGGATTGGATTGGTACAAGACCGTCGTCCCCGACACCTTTAATGTCGACGCCCATGCCCAGGCAGCGACCTTCATCCATGAAATCTCCCATCAGCTGCTCGACACCTTCGATATCATCTATCTGGACGCGGTACTGCCATTCCTCGACTTGATTTCAACAGCGACTTATCCAGGGCAAGTGCAATACACCAGGCAAAATGACCTGCAACTCAACGGACTTTCGTTGACCACCCCAAAATCCAAACTGTTCACGCAATGGGATAGCGCAGAAAACACCTACAAGAAGTTGGAGCTGCTGCCTTTATACAAAGAAACAACCCGGGAGATCCTGAAGATCACTGGCGCCAAAACCATGGACATCGCCCGCGATGATTTTCTGGATCCGATTTTGCCGGGCAAGCGCATCGACGTCATACTCCGCAACGCCGACTCGATCACGCTATTGATTTGTGAATTAGGACGGCAACTCGATGCGAGTCCCTCCCGGCAACTTGCCGTGCCGTGAGTTGCACAAGAGGGGGTTGTTGATCTTTTTTTCACGCAAAGTATGCGACGGTAGGCTACGACTGATGTTTGAGCGAAAAAAACAGGCTCATTGATGCGCAAACGCCATGACGGCAGTTCTCGGCAGCTCATGCCGAAGGTTAGAATGCGGCAAACCAGGACGAATCAATGACCGAACATACCCTCTCGGAAGCCGAATACGACGCCATTACCGATGCCGCAGCCCATTGGTGCATGCGATTGCATGCCGTCGACTGCACCGATGCCGAACGGCAGGCATTCAAGCAGTGGCACGATGCCGACCCCCTGCATGCTTTCGAATACGAAGCCATGCTGGAAATCTGGGATGTTGCCGATCATCTGCCGCGTGTCGAGGCCGCAGCCGCCACCGCCACTCCAGCGCCCAGGCCCCGGTCGCGCTGGAGCCGGTTGGCTGTCGCTGCCGCAGTGTTCGTCGTCGGCCTGCCCCTGGCCGCCTACACCGGCTGGAACCTGGACTGGATCGCCAATTCCTACCAGCGGTTCGAAGCCGGAACGAGCGTGCGCCATATCACCCTGAGCGACGGCAGCCAGGTGGAACTCAACCTGGGTAGCGAGCTGACCTTCGCCAACTACAAGAACGAGCGCCGGGTCACCCTGGAAAAGGGCGAGGCGTTTTTTGACGTCAGCCATGACAAACAGCATCCGTTTGTCGTGCGCGCGGGCCAAGGCCAGGTGCGTGTGACCGGTACTCGCTTCAACGTCTGGATGTACCAGGACCAGGTGTGGGTCACGCTGGTGGAAGGCTCGGTCAGGGTCACCAGCAACCAGGCGCTCACCCGTAACGGCCTGCAACTTTCGCCGGGCATGCAGGCGAGCTACAAGGCGGGCGATCATCAGCCCCAAGTCCGCGAAACGCCCCCGAACGACAGCTCGCTGGCATGGCGCAACGGCAAGCTGGTACTGGATGACCTCGCCCTGAGCGATGCACTGCCGTTGATCAACCGCTACCTCGAGCGTCCCGTCATGCTCGCTGACAACAGCACCGGCGGCCTGCGTGTCGGCGGTGTCTACAATATCAGCGAAGTACAGAACCTCGTGGCTTCATTGCCCAAAGTCCTGCCGGTCTACCTGACCCAGAACAAGGACGGCAACCCGGTGCTCAATTCCATCGGGCAGCGGCCGGTCCAATAACTGAAAGTCTCCCTGTGGGAGCAAAGCTTGCTCGCGATAGCGGTGGATAGATCTGCCTCGATCTGGAATGTACCGCCCTCATCGCGAGCAAGCTCGCTCCCACATTGGACGTGTGGGCAGCCCCCCCCTGTGGGAGCGAGCTTGCTCGCGATGACGCCTGCAAGCACAACAGCGGTTACTGCGTCGCCACCCTGCCCGCCTCATCACGCTCACGGATAATCACGGCCTGATAATGCGGATCGGCCTTGATCTGCTGTTCGGTGAAAGGCAGCACACTCCACTGCTTCTGCGAAAACGCCTGGGTCTGGTCGGCCGAATACGGTGAAGCGGGGTCGCTGGAAATGGAGAACGCCAACAATCCCTGGGCTTGCGGACCTTTACCGTCAAATGTCACCACTTGCAGGTAGCTGGTACCGCTGACCACCTCCCGCTTGCCGTTCGCTCCCGGCACGCTCTGGATCGCGTTATAAATGCCCAACTCCCCGGGGCCGCCGTGGATCGGCGTCTGTCGGCTGCCGCTGCTGGCCACCTGGACGTCCTGCCATCGGCTGTCCTTGGACAACCCCGCAACCTTCACCGCCTCCACCGAAGCCAGCATGGCCTCGCGCACAGCCTTGAACACCGGCGGTCGCTCGATCGCCAGGCCGCGGGGGGTGCGTTGCGGGTCTTTGGGATCGAACGCAACACGCCATGAATCCGGCACCGCCTGCAGCCGCTCCATGATCTGCTGGAAATACACAAACCCCAGACCGCTGTTCAGGCCGGCCTTGCGATCCCAGGCCTTGATGCTGGCACAGGCCTCGGCCAATGCCGGCGCATCGCCCCCCAGATCACCGGTGCAAACGCCGAGCAGGTCCGGCATCACCTGGTCAGCCAGGTAAACCTGATCGTCCATGACCATGCGCTGCAAATCCTCCACCTTCACCGGCCCATCCTTGGCCAACTGGCCCACCCGCTCCAGCGCAAAACGCGCCCGCAGACCCAGCGGCTGGCCTTGCTGGCTGATCACCGGGGAATAACCGGACAACGGCTGCGCAGGGTTGACCATCCAGGCCGAATCGTTGGAGTTCTGCACGTAATCGCGGCGCAGCAACTGCGGAAGCTTGTCGGCGGCATAAATGCCTTTTTGCACTGCGTTGGAATCGCTGCCCCAGGCACATTCGCTGCGGCTGCCATCCAGCACGATCAGCTGCAATCCGGCCCTGGGATCGCTGCACCGGGCCAGCTTGTCGGCGTCGACGTTCGGCACCACCGACACGTTCATGTAGAGGCTTTGCCCCTGGTCGTCCACCGCCAGGGTATTGACCCAGGGAATGCCTTGGATCTCATGGACAGCGTCCTGCAAATCCTTGAGGGTGACGGCCTTGTTCATGGCGTACCACTGGGCCAGCACGCGATCGTTTTCCAGGTTCGCGTCCCGCAGGCTATAGGCGAACTGGTTATCCCAGTCCAGCCGGCCGGGCCATTGCACGATCGGGCCGAACTGCGAGCCATAGACCACGCGGGAAACCGTCTGCACCTGGCCGTCGGGTTGCTTGATGTCCACCGCGACCGTCTGCTGGCTCATCGGCACGGATTTGCCATCGAGCAGGTAGCGGGTCGGATCTTTCGGGTCGAGCTGCAGCCGGTACAGGGTGAAATGCTTGGAACTGTCGACGGTGTGGGTCCAGGCCAGGTGCTGGCTGAAACCGATGTTGATCATCGGCAGGCCTGGCAGCGCCGCGCCCATGACGTCCAGCTTGCCGGGAATGGTCAGGTGCATCTGGTAGAAACGCATGCCGCCCACCCACGGAAAATGCGGGTTCGCCAGCAGCATCCCACGACCGTTGAACGAACGCTCACTGCCGATGGCCAGGGCATTGCTGCCGCGTTCCAGGGCAAAACGCTGCTGCCGGGTCGCGGCGGCGGCGAAACCGGCGACCGGGGCGTGCGCGCGTGCCGTCGCCTGGGGCGGTTGTGCGCCAGCCAGGGCTTCGGCGAACTGGCCGACGCCGCCTTCCACCAACAACCGACGGGTCAATTTGACCAGGTCCAGCGCAGTGATCGGCCGCACCCAATCGCTGGCGCATTGCTCGGGCAAGCCCTTGGCCTTGCGCTCGGCCAACGCGCGGTTGTAACCCGCCGCATAACCTTCGACCAGTTGTTGCACTTGAGGCGTCTGGGCCTGCCAGAAACCGGAGACCGCTTGCGGCGTGTTGAGCCAGCTGAAAAACAGATCGCTGACGCGGTTCTGCCGCTGCTCGACCGTGACCTGCTCGGGCCCGAAATAACGCGAGCGCTGGGCATTGACCGTGACGATCTCATTGGCCAGCAGGCACAGATTGTCCTGGGCGTAGGCATACCCGATGCCATAACCCAGACCACGCTCGTCCTGAGCCCGGATATGTGGCACGCCAAAACGGGTGCGACGGATCTCGGCACTGGCCTGTTGCCCATCGTCCTGTGCACTGACCACGGGGCTGAGCCCGAGGGCGATCCCTAGAAAAGCACCTGCAAGGCCAACCCTCGATAACTGCCCGGACATTCTCACGTTCACTCCTGATGAAAACTGCAGAAACCAGGACGGCTACCGGTGCGCCAGTAGACAAGCACTCGGCCCGCCTGGGAAATCACACGCCGTGTGCTGAACCGGAATGTGCCTACCTTGAAAACGAACCGGATGAAAAAAAATTAATGGCCGGACGCCGTTTGAATACGGGGGTTTGACGAAGCAGGGGCAATTTTTTCACATCACCGCCCTCATGATTGCGCATCCTCGTTCGTCCTATAACAGGAGAGTATTCGTGACCTTTTCTGATCTGGCTGGTAAGGAGTTTCTGCATGCGTAACGCGCAACTGCCCATGGAGGGCAAGCCAAGGCCGACCGGCGTCTCGCTGAGCGCCACCCACCGTGAATTCGAGAGGCCGCCAGAGCGCGGCGGCAATGACCACATCAGGCGCCTGCTCAAGAGCTTCGGGCTCAGGACCAGCCTGATTCGCCTCAAAGTCATCGACGCGTTGCTCAAGGCCGCCCACGAAAACCGCTGCCTGGGCGTGCGTGGTGTGCACAGCCAGTTATTGGGGCTGGACATTCCGTTGTCCTTTCTCAGCGTGCGCGAGGTGCTGAAGCGCCTGTGCAGCGAGGGCGTCGTGACCCTCAACCCCGATAAAAGCTACCGCCTGCACCCCAGCGCGATGGCCGTGCTCGAGGCCGAGGAATGAAGGCGGCGTTCAGGGCTTGACCTTGCGCCGCATCACGCCATTGATCACCACCACGATGACCGCCACGGCAATGGCGATGTATTGAAACAGCTGCTCGCTGATCATGCCCTTGCCCTGCATCCAGGACAGCCCGAGCATGATTGCCAGGACGACGAGGACGATCAGAATCGAGTATTTCAAACGTTGCGAATGAGTCATTGCCAATTTCCTGAATGTATCCGTTCTGTATCCGAAGGCTTGCCGATCCATACCTCATCTACCGGAATGACGACTCACCGACGGGGCCCTATGGTACAGCCGAAGGCGCGTCTTCGTGCAATCCGCTCGTTTTATCCCTTGGCTACCGACACCTAAAGCTGCGTCCCCCCAGGCCGATATATACGGAACTGCCCATTCGCCAGTTCCAGAAAATCGCCTTCGTGCAAGGATTCCTCGTATGCCCTCACTCCGAACGATCCAGGCTCGCTATACCCTGTTTCTGGTTATTTTCATGCTGGTGTTGTCCCTCCTGACCGTGGTGGGCATCAGTTACCTGGTCGCGCCCAAGCTGCGCCAGACGGAAGAGCAAGTGGCACTTAACCGCATCGCCGAGGTTGCCGAGCAGATCCAGGGCGAACTGAACAAGGTGCAGGCGCAGCAACGCAGCATTACCCAGACCATCCCGCTGCTCGACAGCGATGCCATCGACAAAGTGTTGCCGGGGCTGGTGGACCAGTACGGCGAGCTGAAAGTCTTCGGCGGCGGGATCTGGCCCTTGCCCAACCAGCGGGCCGAGGGACGCAGCAAATTCAGCACATTCTGGCACCGCGACGCGTCCGGCAAACTGGTGGTCAATACCTTCTGGAACAGTGACGCCGCGCCCAACTATTACGAACAACCCTGGCACAAGGGCGGCATGGCCACCCCACCGGGCAAATGCGCCTGGGCCGCGGCCTATAAAGACGACGCCAGCGCCGAACCACGCACCAACTGCGCCATGGCCATCCAGAAAAACGGCGTGCCTTACGGCGTTTCCACCATCGACGTGACCCTGGGCTTCTTCAATGAGCTGGTGGCACGCAAGGAAGCCGACCTGAGCGCCGAGATGCTGATCGTCGAAGGCGACGGCAAGATCATCAGCAACAGTTCGCGCATCAGTGGGCCGATCGTGCTGAAGAACATCAGCGAACTGGCGGCCACCTCGCCATTCGCCGCCCAGGTCAAGGCGGGCCTGGCCAAACGCGACCAGCCGCTGCAACGTGTGGAGTTCGACAACAAGGGCGAGGCCAGTACCTTCTTTATGCGCCCGATCGAAGGTTCGCCGTGGTTCCTTGCCACCGCATTGCCGACCCGCCTGATCACGGCCCAGCGCGATGATGTACTGAGCACACTGAGCCTGCTGCAGATCCCGATGGTGATCCTGCTGGTCTTGATGCAGCTTTACGCGATCCGCCAGTTGACCCATCGCATGAAGGTTCTCAAAGGCAACATCGACGCCTTGTCCACTGGCGATGCCGACCTGACCCGACGCATCACCATCCGGGCCGAGGATGAACTGGGGGCGATCGGGCACTCGGTCAACCGCTTCATCGCTTACCTGCAAGGCATGATCGGTGAAGTCACCCAGGCCACCGGCGCCATGGCGTCGAGCCTGGGCGATCTGCAGCGGACCTCGGCCCACACCAGCGAAATCCTGATGCGCCACGCCTCGGAAACCGACCAGACCGTGACCGCCATCACCCAAATGAGCTCCACGGCTGAAAGCGTCGCGCAAAACGCGGCCGAGACCGCGGCGTTCACCCAACGCGCCAACGAGCATGCCGATCGCTCCCGCGTGGTGGTCGGTGAGGCCTCCAACAGTGTGGTGGCCTTGATCGATGAAGTGGCCAGCGCCACCCGCAAGGTCGAGAGCATGCAACAGGACGCTCAGCGCATCACCGAGATCCTCGGTGTGATCGGCGCCATCGCCGGGCAGACCAACCTGCTGGCGCTCAACGCCGCCATTGAAGCCGCCCGGGCCGGCGAGCAAGGCCGTGGTTTTGCCGTGGTGGCCGACGAAGTCCGCGCCCTCGCCGCCCGCACCCAGGCCAGCACCTCGGAAATCAACGAAATGCTGACCCGCCTGACCCAAGGCGTGAGTTCGTCGGTCTCGGCCATGGAAAACACCCAGGCCAGTTGCCAGTCGGCCGCCGACGCGACCTCCCGCGTCAACTCGGGCCTGGACGAAATGGCCGGCTCGGTCAGCCAGATCAACAGCCTGAGCACCCAGATCGCCACGGCCGCCGAGCAACAAAGCGCGGTGACCGAGGAGATCAATCGCAGCATGGTGCAAATCCGCCACATGGTGGAGGAACTGGTGGAAAGTGGCCTGGCCAGCGAAACCAACACCCGGCAACTGCTGGAAGCCAACACACGGGTGAATGCGATCATGGGTCGGTTCAAGGTTCGCTAAAACCTCACCCTCCCCCTGTGGGAGTTGAGTTTCTGTGGGAGTTGAGCTTGCTCGCGATGCAGGCGACTCGGGGTCAAATTGCTACCGAGGCGCTGCTATCGCGGGCAAGCCTTGCTCCCACAAGGCCTTTCCCCCACAAAGCCTCGCTCCCACAGGACTGTATTCGCCCTCCCAACCTGACAATTCTGTAATCCCCGCCTCAGCCCCCTGTCAGCTCGTGCTCGCTACTCTGTTATCCTTGCGCCAAACCGTTCGACACGAGACCTCCTTCATGGCCAATCCCCTGCACCTGCTCGCCTTGAGCGCCCTGTTCATGACCACCCTGGCCCAGGCCGCCGAACCGGTCACCATCGATGTGCACCGTGACGCCAATTGCGGCTGCTGCAAAAAGTGGATCTCGCATTTGCAAGAAAACGGCTTCAAGGTCAACGACCATGTCGAAGCCGACATGGGTTCGGTCAAGCAACGCCTGGGCGTGGCGCCAAACCTGCGCTCCTGCCACACCGCCGAAATCAACGGCAAATTCGTCGAGGGCCATGTCCCGGCCGACCAGGTACTGGCGCTGAGCAAGCGCGATGACTTGCTCGGTGTGGCCGCACCGGGCATGCCCATGGGCTCGCCCGGCATGGAAATGGACGGCATGAGCGACGCTTATCAAGTGATCGGCCTGAAAAAAGACGGGACCCAAACCGTAGTGGCGGATTACCCGGCCCACTGATGGGCCAAGCCTATATCGGCTTGTTCTTGGCAGCATTTGGCGCGGCGACCTTGCTGCCGCTGCAATCGGAGGCCTTGTTGGTCGGCCTGTTGCTCAGCGAGCACTATGCTGTCTGGCTGTTGCTGGGGGTCGCCACGCTCGGCAACGTCCTGGGTTCGCTGGTGAACTGGTGGCTGGGCACGCGCCTGGAACACTTCAAGGACCGGCGCTGGTTTCCGGTCAGCCCGACACACCTGGACAAGGCGCGCGTGCATTACCAGCGCTTCGGCCGCTGGTCGCTGCTGCTCAGTTGGTTGCCGATCATCGGCGATCCGTTGACCCTGGTGGCCGGGGTGATGGGTGAGCCATGGCGCCGCTTCCTGCTGATCGTGACCGTTGCCAAAGGCTTGCGCTATGGCGTTCTCGCCCTGGCCACGCTGGGCTGGATGGGTTGAACATTCGGGCCGTTCGGTTGCCTGTGGTTAATGTCGCCATAATCGGATCGCGCCAGGATCGGCGGCGGCCACAAGGAGATTGACCATGTCCCGAACCCCCACGCGCTGGTTGCCCAGCCTCTTGCTCAGCGCCGCCCTGCCCCTGCTCGCCCAGGCCGCCACCCCGCCGGAAGGCCCGGCCTACGGCGCCCAGTTGGAGGGCTTCGAATACCCCTATACCCTCAAACACTTCGCCTTCCAGTCCCAGGGCAAATCGTTGCAGATGGGCTATATGGACGTGCCGGCCCAAGGCAAGGTCAATGGCCGCACCGTGGTGCTGATGCACGGCAAGAATTTCTGCGCCGCCACCTGGGGCGATTCGATCAAGGTGCTGAGCGAAGCCGGCTACCGGGTCATCGCCGCGGACCAGGTCGGTTTCTGCACCTCGAGCAAACCCGAGCATTACCAGTACAGCTTCCAGCAACTGGCGACCAACACCCAGGCCTTGCTCAAGGCCCTCGGTGTACAGAAAGCCATCGTCCTCGGCCATTCCACCGGCGGCATGCTCGCCACCCGGTACGCCTTGCAGTTCCCCGATCAGGTCGAGCGCCTGGCGATGGTCAATCCCATTGGCCTGGAAGACTGGAAAGCCTTGGGCGTGCCCTACCGCACCGTAGACCAATGGTACGCCCGTGAGCTGAAAGTCACCGCCGAGGGCATTCGCAATTACGAGCGCACGACCTATTACGCCGGCCGCTGGAAACCTGAGTTCGACCGTTGGGTGGACATGCTCGCCGGCTTGAACAAGGGCCCGGGCCATACACAAGTGGCGTGGAACTCGGCGCTGATCTACGACATGATCTTCACCCAGCCGGTCTATTACGAGTTCAAGGACCTGACCGTACCTACCCTGTTGTTGATCGGTACCTCCGACACCACCGCCATCGGCAGCGACATCGCGCCGTCTGCGGTAAAGGCCAAACTGGGCCACTACGAGGTATTGGGCAAGCAGACCGCCGGGCTGATTCCCCGCTCGACCCTGGTGGAGTTCCCCAATCTGGGGCATGCCCCGCAGATGGAAGAGCCGGATCGGTTCCACAAGGCCCTGCTGGGCTGGCTGGACAAACCCATTCCCTGACGAGGTGTTCCATGGCGGTGCAAATAGCAGTCATAGACGATTGGCAAGATGTGGCACGCGGTGTGGTGGACTGGTCGGCGCTCGACAGCGTCGGCCAAGTGACTTTTCTCCACGACTATCCCGCCGACCGCGACACCCTCGCCGAACGTTTGCAGCGCTTCGAGGTGATCTGCGTGATGCGCGAACGCACCGTGTTCGACGAAGGCCTGCTGCGCCGCCTGCCCAATCTCAAGCTGCTGCTCACCGGCGGCATGCGCAATGCCGCCCTGGACCTGAAGGCCGCCGCCGAGCTGGGCATCCAGGTGTGTGGCACCGATAGCTACAAGCACGCAGCACCCGAACTGACCTGGGCGCTGATCATGGCCCTGGCCCGCAACCTGGTGCAGGAAGCCAACGCCTTGCGCGCCGGTCTGTGGCAACAAGGCCTGGGGGGTGACCTGCACGGCAAGACGCTGGCGATCCTCGGCCTGGGCAGCATCGGTACACGGGTGGCGCAGTTCGGCCAGGTGTTCGGCATGCGGGTCATCGCCTGGAGCCAGAACCTCAGCGCCGAACGGGCCGCCGAAGTGGGTGTGACCTACGTCAGCAAGCAGGCGTTGTTCGAACAGGCCGACATTCTCTCGGTCCACCTGGTGCTCGGCGAACGCACCCGCGGCCTGGTGGATGCCCAGGCGCTGGGCTGGATGAAACCCGAGGCGCTGCTGGTCAACACCTCCCGCGGGCCGATCGTCGATGAAACCGCCCTGATCGACGCCCTCCAGCACCGGCGCCTGGCCGGTGCCGCCCTGGACGTCTTCGCCCAGGAACCCTTGCCTCTGGCCCATCCATTCCGCACCCTGGAGAACGTGCTGGCCACGCCTCATGTGGGTTATGTCAGCCGACAGAATTACCAGCAGTTCTATTCCCTGATGATCGAAGACCTGCTGGCCTGGGCGGCGGGCCAGCCGATTCGGTTGCTGACGCCGGCGGGCTGAATCCTACCCAAATACTCAGGACAACTTCCTTCTGTGGGAGCGGGCTTGCTCGCGAATGCGGTCTGTCAGTCACACATTTGCCCGACTGATGCATCGCATTCGCGAGCAAGCCCGCTCCCACAAAAAGTGTGTTTTGAGTGCCTACAGTTGACATCGAAACGCCATCAATCAGCCCGCCCTCCAATGGTGCATCGCGCCATTCCATCGCGCACGCCAATGAACCAACGCCCTCCCCCTACACTTTTTTCTTTGCAGGAAACTGCACTTCGTCGGTGCGTATTCCCCTTCGTCGTGTAAGACATTGCCGCTAAAAAACGTGATTGTCGGACAATGCGACGAACCGAGGCGCACCGCTCTAGGATATGACCTAGACTGCCTAACCGGGGGGAAAACCGACCGGTCATCCAGACGAAAAAAAGTCGAAACTTTTCGCAACGGCGACAGGTCAGGTTAGAGGTAGGGCAACAGCGACTGGTGCAGTCCTTGCACTGGTCATTGCAACAGCTCCTTCAGCTGATTCGCTTCGCCGCGTTTGGGTAGCCGTCGCTTTCCTTGCGTAGCGCTTGTGCGCCTGGCCGCAGGATTTGGCCAATGAAACAACAGCTCTGGCGCTTGCCGGAAACAGATCGAGAAAATGGGAGATATTTATGATCAGTGCTGCCTTGGAACCACAACAAGTCCGTTCTCAATTACCGCCGGCGGCCGAATCGCCGACGGCTCCGGTGCTGGCCACCGGCGGCAAGGCACTGCTCCCCGTCGTTCGACAGAATCCCAATCGCAAGAAAGTCTTGTTCGTCACCTCGGAAATCGCCGACCTGGTCAAGACCGGCGGCCTGGGCGATGTGTCCTCGGCACTGCCTCGGGCCATGGCCGGGCTGCATGATGTCCGGGTGCTGATCCCTGGCTATCCGCAAGTGATGAACAGCGGCAATCCGATCCACATCGTCGGCGAACTGGGTGGCCACGCAGCACTGCCGCCCTGCAAAATCGGGCGCATGGACATGGCCGACGGCCTGGTGATCTACGTACTGATCTGCCCCGAACTGTTTGCCCGCGAAGGCTCTCCCTACGGCGCCAACAACGGTCGCGACTGGCCGGACAACCACATTCGCTTCGCCCGCCTGGGCCTGGCCGCCGCCGACATCGCCGCCAACCTGGCACAGATCCACTGGTGCCCGGACCTGGTCCACGCCCACGACTGGCCAGCAGGGTTGGCGCCGGCCTACATGCACTGGCGCGGGCAACGCACCCCGACCCTGTTTACCATCCACAACCTGGCGTACCAGGGCGTGGTCAGCCTGGCGTCCTGCCCGGAACTGGGCATCCCCGAGCACGCCCTGCAACAGGAAGGCATGGAGTTCTACGGCAAACTGTCGTTTCTCAAGGCCGGGATGGCCTACTCCAGCCATATCACCACTGTCAGCGCCACCTACGCCCAGGAGATCACCACCCCGGCGTTTGGTTGCGGACTCGACGGTTTCCTCGCAGCCAAGACCCAACAAGGCTTGCTCAGCGGCATCCCCAACGGTATCGATGAAAGCTGGGACTCGGCCACCGACACCCACCTGTTCCGTCAGTTCGCCATGGGCGACTGGGAAGGCAAGGCTGTCAACGCCAACCATGTGCGTGAACTGTTTGGCCTCGACGACTCCACTGGCCCGCTGTTCGCCGTGGTGTCGCGCCTGGTCTACCAGAAAGGCCTGGACCTGACCGAAGCGGTCGCCGAGTTCATCGTCGAATCCGGCGGCCAGATCGCCATCATCGGCCGCGGCGAACCGGAGGAAGAACAGGCCATGCGCGAACTGGCACTCCGCTTCCCCGGGCGCATCGGCGTGCGCATCGGCTTCAACGAAACCGATGCGCGGCGGATGTTCGCCGGCAGCGATTTCCTGCTGATGCCGTCGCGCTACGAGCCCTGCGGCTTGAGCCAGATGTACGCCCAACGTTTCGGCTCGCTGCCGGTGGCGCGCAATACCGGAGGCCTGGCGGACACCATCGAAGATGGCGTCACCGGTTTCCTGTTCGACGAGTCCACCGTGGAGAGCTACCAACAGGCCTTGAGCCGGGCCTTCAAGGTCTTCGAGTTCCCCGGCCTGCTCAACGCCATGCGCTGCCGGGCCATGTCGGCACCGTTCAACTGGTGCCAGGCCGTGGAACCCTACGCCGAACTCTACGAACAGCTGGTGGCGAAGTCACTGGGAAAATCGGCCAGACAATGAGGTAACAATGACGTCAAGGACGCCTGAGACATGGACCCACGGGGCGGTCATGCTGGATGACGAGCACACCCGCTTCGCCCTCTGGGCCCCGGATGCCTTTTTTGTCAGTGTCGAGCTCGACACTGGAGATTCAATACCGCTACTGCCCCAAGCCGACGGCTGGTTCATGATCCAGACCCGTTGCCCCGCCGGCACCCGCTACCGCTACAACATCGATGGCGAGCTGGAGGTGCCGGACCCGGCCTCCCGCGCCCAGGCCGGCGACATCGACCGTCACAGCGTGGTGGTCGACCCCCATGCCTACCCCTGGCGACACACCCAATGGTGTGGCCGTCCCTGGCACGAAGCCGTGATCTACGAATTGCACGTGGGCGCCCTGGGCGGTTTCAACGGTGTCGAACAGCATTTGGCCCGCCTGGCCGGGCTGGGCGTCACCGCCATCGAGCTGATGCCGCTGGCGCAGTTTCCCGGCGATCGCAACTGGGGCTACGACGGGGTCTTGCCCTACGCGCCCCAAGCCTCCTACGGCACGCCTGAACAGCTCAAGCATCTGATCGACAGCGCCCACGGCCATGGGCTGTCCGTCATCCTGGATGTGGTCTACAACCACTTCGGCCCCGATGGCAACTACCTGCACCGCTATGCCAAGAGTTTCTTCCGCGAAGACAAGCACACGCCCTGGGGCGCGGCGATCGATTTCCGCCGCCGGGAAGTGCGGGATTTCTTCATCGACAATGCGCTCATGTGGCTGCTGGAATACCGCTTCGACGGCCTGCGCCTCGACGCAGTACACGCCATCGAAGCTCCGGACTTTCTCCAGGAACTGGCGGCCAGGGTGCGCGAACAGGTGGACCCGGCCCGGCATGTCTGGTTGACCGTGGAAAACGAACACAACCAGGCCAGCCTGCTGGAACAGGGCTACGACGCCCAGTGGAACGACGATGGCCACAATGCCTTGCACGTACTGCTGACAGGCGAGACCGACGCCTACTACGCCGACTATGCCGAGCAGCCGACGGAACAACTGGCACGTTGCCTGAGCCAGGGTTTCGTCTTCCAGGGCCACACCAATCGCCACGGCGAATCCCGGGGCGAACCCAGCGGTCACCTGCCACCGAGCGCATTCGTGCTGTTCCTGCAGAACCATGACCAGGTCGGCAACCGTGCCCTGGGCGAACGCCTGCATCAGCTCGCCCCGTCCCAGGCCTTGCAAGCGGCGACAGTCTTGTTGCTGTTGTCACCGATGATCCCGCTGCTGTTCATGGGCGATGAGGTGGCCGCCGAACAACCGTTCCTGTTCTTTACCAGTCATCACGGCGAACTGGCAGAACTCGTGCGCGAAGGCCGACGCAACGAGTTCAAGGCGTTCAGTGCCTTTGCCGATCCGCAGAAACGCGAGCGGATTCCCGACCCCAATGCGGCCAGCACCTTCGAGGTTTCACGTCCAAGCCTGGAATCGCAACGCGTGGAGCAGCAGGCCAGCGAGGCGCTGTATCGCCAACTGCTGAAAATCCGCCGTGAAGAGATCGTCCCGCGCCTGCCCGGTGCCCAGGCTCTGGGGGCCGATGTGCTGGGCCATGGCGCTGTCAGCGCACGCTGGCGACTGGGCGATGGCAGTGTGTTGCGCATCGACCTGAACCTTGGCGACCAGCCTGTCGCACACCCTGCCCCGGAAGAGGCACGCATTCTTTTCGAACATCCGCAGCAGGTCGTGGGTCTGTTGCAACAGGGCGTCCTTGCGCCCTACAGCGCGCTGGTCAGTCTGACGCAGGCGACAACCTTGCCCAACATCACTGGAGAGCGCCTATGAGCGATGCGCAACTGGAAATCCTCGCCAGCCGAGCGGGCCTGGCGGTGGATTGGATCGATGCCAATGGCCGGGCCCAGAAAGTCTCGCCGGCGGTCTTGCGTTCGGTCCTCACGGGCCTGGGCCATCCAGCCGGCAGCGCCCAGGAAATCGATGCCAGCCTGCTGCAGCTGCAGGAAGATCAACAGAACCATAAACTGCCACCGCTGATCACCGCCGATGTCGGGGCCAGCCTGGACTTGAGCCGCTACTTCGAGGCCGGGATACCCTGCGAAATCAAACTTGAAGACGGCGCGACGCTGAATCTGAACCTCGATGCCGACGGCAAGCTGCCGGGCATGGTCCCGGTGGGTTATCAGCATGTCAGCATCCGGGACCAGCATTTCACCCTGGCCGTCGCGCCCGCCCGCTGCTACAGCGTGGCCGATGCGGTGGACGACCCGACGCCTCGGGCCTGGGGCCTGAGCGCGCAGCTGTATGCCTTGCGACGCCCCGGTGACGGCGGCTTCGGTGATACCCAAGCCCTGGAAGAACTGGCTCGGGTGGCTGGCGAGCGCGGTGCCGAAGCCATTGCCATCAGCCCGATGCACGCGATGTTCAGCAGCGACACCGGGCGCTACAGCCCCTACTCGCCGTCCAGCCGACTGTTTCTAAACAGCCTGTACGCCGCCCCCGGCACCATCCTCGGTGAACGCGCCCTGCGCACCGCCATCGACGCCACCGGCTTGACCAACCAACTGCGCAACCTGGAAGAGCAGCCGCTGATCGACTGGCCAGTCGCCGCCCAGGCCAAGCAGAAAATCCTCCGCGCCCTGTACGACGGGTTCAGCCAGGGCGCGCACCCGCTGCATGAAGACTTCAGCAGTTTCCGCCACACCAGCGGCGAAGCCCTGGAAAACCATTGCCGCTTCGAGGCCTTGCAGGCCGAACGCGCCGCCCGTGGCGAAAGCCTCGACTGGCGGCAGTGGCCGGAAGAATGGCGCGATCCGCGCAGCGCGGTCCTGGCCCATTTCGCCGAAGAAAATGCCGACGAAATCGGTTTCTACGCCTTTTGCCAATGGTTGATCGCCCGTTGCCTGGAACGCGCCCAGAGCGCAGCCAAATCCAGCGGCATGGGCATCGGCCTGATCGCCGACCTGGCGGTAGGTGCCGATGGCGCTGGCAGCCAGGCCTGGAGCCGGCAGGACGAACTGCTCGCCTCGTTGACCGTGGGCGCACCGCCGGACATTCTCAATCGCTCCGGCCAAGGCTGGGGCATTTCGGCGTTTTCCCCGGAAGGCCTGGTGCGCAACGGCTTTCGCGCCTTCATTGAAATGCTGCGGGCCAACTTTGCCCACGCCGGTGGCTTGCGCATCGATCATGTCATGGGCTTGCAACGGCTCTGGGTGATTCCCAACGACGCCCCACCCAGCGACGGTGCCTACCTGTATTACCCGGTGGACGACCTGTTGCGCCTGCTGGCACTGGAATCCCATCGGCACCAGGCCATCGTACTGGGCGAAGACCTCGGTACCGTGCCGGATGGCTTGCGGGACAAACTCAGCGCCCGCTCGATCCTCGGCATGCGCGTGCTGCTGTTCGAACAGGACAACACCCATTTCAAACCCATCCTCGACTGGCCGGACAACGCCCTCGCCACCACCAGCACCCATGACTTGCCAACGCTCAACGGCTGGTGGCACGGTCACGACATCGACTGGAACGCCCGGCTGGACCTGATCGACTCCCACACCGAAATCGACTGGCGCAAGCACCGCGAGCGCGAACGCGAAGGTCTGCGCCAAGTGCTGAATCAGGATCCGCAGAATTTTCGCGAAGAACACCGCGAGACCGACCAGGTGCTGGATGCCAGCGTGCGCTTCCTCGGCCACACCCGCGCACCGCTGGTGTTGTTGCCACTCGAAGATGCCCTGGGCATCGAGGAGCAGGCCAACCTGCCCGGCACCATCGACACCCATCCCAATTGGCGCCGCCGCCTGGCCCGGCAGAGCCAGGCGTTGCTGGATCACCCGGACGCCGCCCGGCGTCTGGAAATACTCGCCTGCGCGAGACTTCAGGCGAACGAGCGTGACCGATGAAACAGCCATTGATCCAACCTCTGCGGGCAACGTTGCGCCTGCAGTTCCATAAAGGCTTCACCCTGGACGATGCCATACCCCAGGTACCGTACTTCGCCGCGTTGGGCATCAGCCACATTTATGCCTCTCCGCTGCTCAAGGCCCGGGCCGGCTCCATGCACGGCTACGACGTGGTCGATCCGACCCTGGTCAATCCCGAACTGGGTGGCGAAGCCGCGCTCAAGCGCCTGGTTGCAGCCTTGCGCGAGCACAGGATGGGCTTGATCCTCGACATCGTCTCCAATCACATGGCCGTCGGCGGCAATGACAATCCCTGGTGGCTGGATCTGCTGGAGTGGGGTCGACTCAGCCCGTACGGCGAGTTCTTCGATATCCAGTGGCATTCCCCCGACCCGCTGATGGAAGGCCAGTTGTTGCTGCCGTTCCTGGGCAGCGACTACGGCGTGGCCTTGCAGGAAGGCACCTTGCAACTGCGCTTCGATGCCACCCACGGCAGCTTCTACGTCGAGCACTATGAACACCGCTTCCCGATTTGCCCGATGCACTACGGCGAGCTGCTCAAACCCGCCGAAACCCTGCCCGTCGAACAGGCCGAATCGCTCAAGATCCTGGCTGAGCGCTTCACCACGCTCAATTACCAGACCGATGCCCACGCTCTCGCTCGCCCGCTGCAAACGGAGTTACGGGACCTGGCGGCACCCGCCGGCATCCTGGCCGCCATCGAGGCCAACCTGGCTGGCTACGACTCTACCCAGCCCCAGGGTTTCGAACGCCTGCATCAGTTGCTGGAGCGCCAGAGCTACCGGCTCGCCAGCTGGCGCACCGCGGCGGACGACATCAATTGGCGGCGTTTTTTCGATGTCAATGAATTGGGCGGGCTGCGGGTCGAGCGTCCGGCGGTATTCGAAGCCACCCATGCCAAGATCTTCGAACTGATCGGCGAAGGGTTGGTGGATGGGCTGCGGATCGATCACATCGACGGTCTTGCCGACCCTCGTGGTTACTGCCGTAAATTGCGCCGACGTGTGAATTCGCTGTCGCCGACCCGACACCTGCCGATATTCGTCGAGAAGATCCTCGGCGATGGCGAGACGTTGCGGCGGGACTGGAACATCGACGGCAGTACCGGCTACGAGTTCATGAACCAGGTCTCGCTGTTGCAGCATGACCCGGCCGGTGCCGCCCCCCTTGCCGAATTCTGGAGCCGGCACAGTGAGCGGCCGGCGCACTTCATCGAAGAAGCCCGCCTGGCTCGCCAGCAGATACTCAATGGCTCCTTGGCCGGGGATTTCGAAAGCGTTGCCCAGGCCCTGCTGCAAGTGGCCCGGGACGATGTGATGACCCGTGACCTGACCCTGGGCGCGATTCGGCGGGCCTTGCAGGAATTGGTCGTGCATTTCCCGGTGTATCGCATCTACATCACGCCGTTGGGACGCTCTGCTGAAGACGAGGTGTTTTTCAATCAGGCCCTGGAAGGCGCCCGGCAAACCCTCAGCGAAGCCGACTGGCCGGTGCTCGACTGCCTGGCCGGCTGGCTCGGTGGAATGCCTTGGCGGCAGCGCCCCCGCGGCAGCCAGCGCAAACGCCTGCGCCACGCCTGCGTACGCTTCCAGCAACTGACCTCGCCGGCCGCCGCCAAGGCCGTGGAGGACACCGCTCTCTACCGCTCGGCGGTGCTGCTGTCGCGCAATGACGTGGGCTATGACACTGAGCGTTTCAGCGCCCCGGCGCAGGCGTTCCACCAGGTGTGCCTCGAACGCCTCGAGCATTTTCCCGACAACCTGATGACCACCGCCACCCACGACCACAAGCGCGGCGAAGACACCCGCGCCAGGCTGGCCGTGCTCAGCGAGCGCGCCGACTGGTACACCGCCTGCGTGGAACAATGGCGCATCCTCTCGCCTTCGCTGCACAGCGACCCGGCGGCGCCCTCGGCCAGTGATGAACTGATCCTGTACCAGGCGTTGCTCGGCAGCTGGCCGCTGGACCTCGATCTCCAGGACCACCAGGCGCTGGCCGCCTACAACGAGCGCCTGTGGCAATGGCAACGCAAGGCCCTGCGCGAAGCCAAGTTGCAAAGCAGCTGGGCGGCGGTCAACGACGCTTATGAGCAAGCCACCCAGATGTTCCTCGAACGCCTGCTGCTGGGCGATGAGGGGCTGCCCTTGCGCAACGCCATCGCCGAGGCGGTCCAGGCCGTCGCGCCGGCGGGCGCCCTCAACAGTCTGGCGCAAACTTTGCTGCGCATGACCGTACCCGGCGTACCGGACCTGTACCAAGGCAACGAGTTCTGGGACTTCAGTCTCGTGGACCCGGACAACCGCCGCCCGGTGGATTTCCAGGCACGCCGCGAAGCGATGCAGGCCGACAACACCCCAGCCGCGTTGGTACGCGATTGGCGTGACGGTCGGGTCAAACAGGCATTGATCGCCCGGACGCTGGCCGTACGAGCCGAGTATCCGCAGTTGTGGCGCCAGGGCCGCTACCAACCGCTGGAAGTGCTCGGTGAGCAGGCCCATCGGGTGCTGGCCTTCATGCGTGAGGACTCGCAACATCGGGCGATCGTTGTCGTACCTGTCCATGCGGCGCATTTGCTGGAAAACAGTGCCGTGCCGCTGGTGGCTGCGTCGGATTGGGGCGATACCCGCGTATCGTTACCGTTCGCCGCCAAGGATGAAAAACTGAAGGGACTTTTTTCAAGCGCAACAGTCACACCCCAAAGGGAGCTGCTGATCAGCACCGCGCTGGGGAATTTCCCGGTCAATGTCTTTATCCAACCTTGAGTTGAATCAGGAGCACTGCGATGAGTACCGACGATAAACGCATTCGCGAATTCGCCTATCAGATCTGGGAGTCCGAAGGTAAGCCTGCCGGGCAGGAAAAACGCCACTGGGAGATGGCGCGCAAACTGGCTGAAGCCGAAGCGCTAGCGCCGAGCAAACCAGCCAAGGCCGCGAGTAAATCGGCGGCCAGCAAGACCGATGGCGCCAAGCCTGCTGCAACCAAGGCCACCACGGCCAAGACCGCCGCGAAAAATACCACGCCCAAGGCCAAGCCAGCGGCCAAGCCTGCCGCAGCGATCGTGCCACCGGCGAACAAGAGCGCCGACAAAAAGCCGCGGGCACCGCGCAAGCCACCGGCGGTTTGATTCCTCCTATCGGTCTCCTCGTCAGGTGGGAGCAACGCTTGCTCGCGAAACAGGCGCCTCGATGTCCGGAGGGACGCATCGCTTCATCGCGGACAAGCCTTGCTCCCACAGAGAAGCAACTTTGTCCCACGTAACGGGATAAATACCCCTCGCCACAGGTGAAGGGTGATGCCATCCCTTTCAAGTGAACCGCATCGCTGTATCTGTCTGTTTTTTTGCAGGAGCAACTATGACCCGTCCAAACAAAACCACGCCGCCGCCCGTTATCGAGGCTTCGCGGATTCGTGAAGGGCTGCCTTTTCCACTGGGTGCAACCTGGGATGGCCTCGGGGTCAATTTCGCGCTGTTTTCAGCCAATGCCACCAAGGTCGAACTGTGCATTTTCGATGATGCCGGCGAAGTCGAACTCGAACGCATCGAGCTGCCGGAGTACACCGACGAGATCTACCACGGTTATCTGCCGGATGCCCACCCGGGATTGATCTATGGCTACCGGGTCTATGGCCCATATGACCCGGCGAACGGTCATCGCTTCAACCCGAACAAGCTGCTGATCGACCCCTACGCCAAGCAACTGGTCGGCCAATTGAAGTGGTCCGAAGCCCTGTTCGGCTATACCATCGGCCACCCCGACGGCGACCTCAGTTTCGATGAGCGCGACAGCGCCCCGTTCGTTCCCAAGTGCAAAGTCATCGACCCCGCGCACACCTGGGGCCACGACCAGCGCGTCAGCGTGCCTTGGGACAAGACCATCCTGTATGAAACCCACGTGCGCGGCCTCACCATGCGTCACCCGTCGGTGCCCGAGAACCTGCGCGGTACGTTCGCCGGGCTGATGGTCGACGATGTGCTGGAGCATATCCGCAAGCTGGGTGTCTCTTCGGTGGAACTGCTGCCCATCCATGCCTTCGTCAATGACCAGCACTTGCTGCACAAAGGCATGACCAATTACTGGGGCTACAACAGCATTGCCTTCTTCGCGCCCGACCCGCGCTACCTGGCCAGCGGCAAGATCGCCGAGTTCAAGGAGATGGTCGCCCACCTGCACGAGGCCAACCTGGAAGTCATCCTCGACGTGGTCTACAACCACACCGCCGAGGGCAACGAACAAGGCCCCACCCTGTCCATGCGCGGTATCGATAACGCCTCCTACTACCGGCTGATGCCCGACGACAAGCGCTACTACATCAACGACTCCGGGACCGGCAACACCTTGGACCTGAGCCATCCCTGCGTGCTGCAGATGGTCACCGACTCCCTGCGCTACTGGGCCACGGAAATGCACGTCGATGGCTTCCGCTTCGACCTGGCGACCATTCTCGGCCGTTACCATGACGGTTTCGACGAGCGCCACAGCTTCCTCGTCGCCTGCCGCCAGGATCCGGTATTGCGCCAGGTGAAAATGATCGCCGAACCTTGGGACTGTGGCCCCGGGGGCTACCAGGTGGGACACTTCCCGCCGGGTTGGGTCGAGTGGAACGACAAGTTCCGCGACACGGTCCGCGCCTTCTGGAAGGGTGATGACGGCCAGCTCGCCGATTTTGCCAGCCGAATGACCGCCTCGGGCGAGATGTTCAACCAGCGTGGCCGGCGGCCGTATGCCTCGGTGAACTTCGTCACTGCCCACGACGGTTTCACCTTGCATGACCTGGTGTCGTACAACGACAAGCACAACGAAGCCAACGACGAGAACAATCAGGATGGCAGCAATAACAACCTGTCCTGGAACCATGGCGTCGAAGGCCCGACGGATGATCCGCAAATCAATGCGCTGCGCCATCGGCAGATGCGCAACTTCTTCGCCACCCTGCTGCTGGCCCAAGGCACGCCGATGATCGTCGCCGGCGACGAGTTTGCCCGTACCCAGCACGGCAACAACAACGCCTATTGCCAGGACAGCGAGATTGGCTGGGTCAACTGGGACCTGAGCGAGGATGGGGCGACGCTGCTCAAGTTCGTCAAGCGCCTGATCAAGTTGCGCCTGACCTACCCGATCCTGCGACGCGGACGCTTCCTGGTGGGTAATTACAACGAGGACATCGGCGTCAAGGACGTAACTTGGCTGGCCCCGGATGGCAGCGAAATGACCATCGAACAATGGCAGGACAGCCATGGTCGCTGCCTCGGCATGCTGATGGACGGTCGCGCCCAGGAAACCGGTATTCGGCGCAAAGGGGGCGATGCGACGCTGCTGCTGGTGGTCAACGCGCATCATGACATCGTCAACTTCCGCTTGCCGGAAGTCCCGGAGGGGAGTTTCTGGACCTGCATGGTCGACACCAACCAGCCGACCGTTCGTGGGCAGGAGCGCTTCGATTTCGATTCCGAATACTCCGTCACCGGACGCTCGCTGCTGCTATTCGAACTGCAACGCGAAGAAGAGGATTGAAATACCTGCTGTAAACAGCCATAAGGAACCGCAAGGACGCGGTTTTTTTATTCCACACCGTCCAGTTTCAAGAAAAAAATGCAGCTCAGATGCACATGTCACGAGACGGATCGGCTGACATGGTCAATACTTCTCCCTGCGGTAGTCTCCAGGATTCGGAGCGCTGTGAATCGCAGTCATGCCCCATCGGCGCCATCGGACAGTAGGCCCGGTGCATGGCTGAAAGATTGAATACACACAAGGATGTCGCTTATGAAGCCCGCCTCTCGCCTGCCTGGCCGGCAGCACCCGCAAATCTGGAACAGTGCCGCGCAACTGGCCGATATTCCGATCATCAGTACCCAGACACTCATTCCCGCCGGCGCTCGCGCCGTCATCCTTGCCCCACACCCGGGCGATGAGATCGGGGCCTGTGGCGGATTGCTGCAGTTGCTGAACAACCTGGACCAGCCCATGTTGCTGATCTCGGTCACCGATGGCGCCCTCGCCCACCCCGGCTCACCGCTGTGGAACGACGAACGCCTGCGTGCGCACCGCCCTCACCCCCAGGAAAGCGTCGACGCCCTGCATCGTCTGGGCATCGCTGCCCATGGCCTGCAATGGGTGCGCGGCGGTTTTCCGGAAAAAAACCTGGCCGAACACGAAACCGAACTGGCCACGTTTATTGCCCGTCACCTGCGCCCCGGTGACGTGGTGTTCAGCACCTGGCGCCAGGACGGCGACAGCGACCACGACACTGTCGGACGCGCTGGAGCATTGGCCGCCGACAGGATCGGAGTGGCGTTCAACGAGCTGCCGGTATGGGCCTGGCACTGGCCGGTCCGCGAGCAGAATAAAATCCCCTGGCACCGGGCCCGCAAACTGCGCCTCGACGTCTGGACCACCGCCCGCAAACGTCACGCCATGCACGCCTACGTCAGCCAACTCAGCGGCGAACCGGCGAGCGGCATCGCCCCGCTGTTGCCCAGGGTCATCCTTGACCGGATGGGCTTGCCCTATGAGATTGTCTTCATCTGAACGCCTGCCTGTAGGAACTGGACTTGTTCGCGATGGCGGTGGTTCAGATACACCGCTATCGCGAGCAAGCTCGCTCCCACATTGGATCTTTGGGAATGCAACCTCTGCGTGCGCCCCCCTGTGGGAGCGGGCTTGCCCGCGAAGGCGGTGGTACATTCAGTGATGATGTTGGATGTACCGACGTCTTCGCGAGCAAGCCCGCTCCCACAATGGATCGGTGCTGTACGCAACATCTGGGCACACCGCCAAAAACTGTGAAGCGAGCGTGCTTGCGATAGCGATCGGCGGGGACACGAAAAATCCGGAACTGCCGGCGCTTTGGATCAGTCGCATGAACAAGTACGTCTGATTCAGGAGTGAACGTGACTCAAGATCCCGATTGGCGAGCCGTCGAACCAATGCCATCGGACGCGCCTGCGGCGGTTCATCGGCTGCGGGTCCTGACGGTCAACACTCATAAGGGCTTCACCGCCCTCAACCGGCGCTTCATCCTGCCCGAATTGCGCGAAGCGGTGCGCAGTACCGGCGCCGATCTGGTGTTCCTGCAAGAAGTGCTCGGCGAACATGACCGCCACGCATCACGCTACGACAACTGGCCCCAGACGTCCCAGTATGAATTCCTCGCCGACAGCATGTGGAGCGACTTCGCCTATGGCCGTAATGCGGTCTACCCCGATGGCCACCATGGCAACGCCTTGCTTTCCAAGTACCCGATCCGCCAGTTCCGCAATCTCGATGTGTCCATCACCGGCCCCGAGCGGCGCGGGTTGTTGCATTGCGTGCTGGATGTGCCAGGCCACGCCGCGGTCCACGGGATCTGTGTGCATTTGAGCCTGTTGGAAAGCCATCGCCAGTTACAGCTCAAGCTGCTCTGCCAACTGCTCGACTCGCTGCCCGAGGACGCCCCGGTGATCATTGCCGGTGACTTCAACGACTGGCAACTGCGCGGCAACCTCGCCCTCGCCCGCCGAGGTTACTTGCACGAAGCCTTCGAACACCACCTGGGCCGCCCCGCCAGGACCTATCCGGCCCGCTTCCCGCTGTTGCGCCTGGACCGCATCTACTTACGCAACGCCAGCAGTCATTCCCCGCAAATACTGGGCAACAAACCCTGGACTCACCTGAGCGATCATCTGCCGCTTTCGGTGGAAGTGCATTTGTAGAGCAGGCCTTTCCTCAGGCTTTCTGCCCGTGGACCTGTAAGTTCTGACAGTAGCGACACCCTTTATTCGTTGCTACGGTGCCATTCCATACAGCGAGCGTTGCCAGGCCCTGTGTGCCATCTGTTGTGCAACCGATGCTGAAACCGGTATCCATGGGGATGCCGATGCAGAGGGATAGCACATGATTCGGCACGATAAAGGATTCAATCGGCTGTTCAACGCCTTGTGGGTATCGGCTCCCTTCCTGTTACCCGCACCCGCCGCCATGGCAGCCTGCACGCTGGCGCCAACCGCCGGCAATGACACCTATGTCTGCGACAGCGGCACCAGCCCCGGGCTGACGGACCTTTCAGGTAACAACAGCCTGACCATGCCCGCCAGCGGCAGCGGCGTCATTAGCGGCGATGTCACGTTCGGCAGCGGCGTCGACACCATCGAGATCAACGCCAACGGCGTGATTGACGGTGATGTCGAGCAAGGCTCGGAAGCCGACTCTTTCGTCATGAACGGCGGCAGGATCCTCTCCCTGGCTCAAGGCGACGGCCTCGATGAGTTCCTGATGACCGGTGGCACCATCGTCGATGCGTTCGAAGACGGCGACATCGCCAAGATGACGGGCGGTACCATCGGCCGGGTCGACATGAAGCTCGATGACAACGTTTTCGATATGTCCGGCGGCAATATCATCGGCAACCTGGTGACCGGTTTCGGCCAGGACACCATCATCCTCTCCGCGGGACGCATCGGCGGCAATGTCAGTGTCAGCGGCGGCAACGACAGCATTACCGTCAGCGGCGGCGAAATCCTCGGTGAGGTCCGGGCCAGTGCCGGCGATGACCAGTTCCAGTGGAGCGGCGGCCTCATTCACTCGGCCATCCTGATGGGCGAAGGCAACGACACGGCGCTGTTGAGCAACCTCGACGAAACCGGACTGAGCATCACCCCCAACGTGAATGGCGGATTGGGCCAAGACGTCCTGACCTTTGAAGGCAGCACCTCCAGCACCGGCGCCCGCTACCTCAATTGGGAAACGGTCAACCTCACCCAAGGCTCGCAACTGGACCTTAACGACACGCTGACGCTGGGTGACAGCGCCACCGGCACCGGGACGCTCAACATCGAGAGCGGCAGCACGCTGACGGCAACCCAAGGCGTTATCGCCCCTTTTACTGCCGGTCAATTGGCGACGCTCAACAATGCCGGCACGATAGACCTTACCCAGGGCAACACCCGCACCAACGACACACTTACCGTCCAGGGCAATTACGTCGGCGACAACGGCCAGTTGCACGTGCAAACGGCCGTCGGCGCCGATGGCTCCGCCAGCGACAAACTGGTGGTCAATGGCGGGACACTCACCGGCAATACCGCCATTACGGTCACGAACCTGGGCGGCACGGGCGCACTGACGACTCAGGATGGCATCGAAGTGGTCCAGGCCCAGGGAGGCGCGGTCAGTGACATCGATGCCTTTTCCCTGGCGCAGTCCGTCTCGGCCGGCGCGTTCGATTACCGCCTGTTCAAAGGCGGCGTGAGCGGTAATCAAAACAACTGGTACCTGCGCTCCACCGTGGTCGCCGGACCAGTAGCGGCGCCCATCCCGACGGCGCCTCCCGCGCCGGGCGCGCCCCCCGTCCCGACGCTGCCGCCCTTGCCAACCGCAGTGCCCGGCGCGGCCCCCATCCCGTTGTATCGCCCGGAAGTGCCGACCTGGTCGGTACTGCCTCCGGCGGCGGCGCAATTGACGTTGATGGCCCTCGGTACGTTCCATGACCGTCAGGGTGACCAGCGCCTGCTCACGGAAACCGGCGCGTTCGGCGCGGGTTGGGGCCGGGTCTATGGCGTAGACCTGGATAAAACCTGGGCCGGTACGGTGACGCCGCAGTTCGATGGGTCGATCAAGGGGTTCCAGGTGGGCAACGATTTGTACAGCTCGCTTCTGTCCGGCGGCCAGACCCAGCGCATTGGCTTCTTCGTCGGGCACACGGAATTGAACGGCAATGTCAAAGGCTTCAACCTGGGTTTCGAAGGCCGGCGCGCCGGCAAGATAGAACTCGACGGCGACAGCTACGGGCTCTACTGGACGCTCACCGACCCCAACGGCGGCTACGTCGACGCCGTGGTGATGGGCACGCGATTGAACGGCGACAACCGTTCCGAGCGTGGCCTGAAAATCGACAATCGCGGGCACGCCTTGACCGCTTCGGCGGAGACCGGCTACCCCTTCAAGGTGACCACTGACTGGGACTTTGAACCCCAGGCCCAGATCATCTACCAAAAGGTCTCCCTGGATACGCAAAACGATGGGGTCTCCAAGATCGAATTCGATTCCGACGGTGCCTGGACCGGCCGCCTCGGTGCGCGCCTCAAGGGCCGCTACCAGGTCAGCGGCATGCCCGTGGAACCGTACCTGCGCGCCAATCTCTGGCATACGTTTTCCGGCACCGATTCGGTGATATTCGACGACACCGAACGGGTCGAGACCCAGCAGCGCGCCTCCACCGGTGACCTCGGGATTGGCGTCACCGTGAGCCTGGCGCCTAGCGTCGCCCTGTACGCCGGCGCGAACTACAGCCAAAACCTCGACAGCAACCAGCAACACAGTGTCATGGGCAACGTCGGTTTTCGGATCAGTTGGTAGGCAGGGCCTACGACAGAGGCTTGACGCCCGAATATCCACCACAATAACCAATTGAAATCAGCGCTTTATTAGCGCTGATTTCACCATGCCATTCATCGTTCATTTTCTTGACGCGCCGCCATCAGTCTTCTTGACTACACCATACTACCCCCGGAAATACAGTCAGGGGCAGGCCTCTGGAACCCGTCAAGACGGGCCGCCAGAGGCTTGCCCCAATCCATTCGGTCGCCCCTCATTCGGGGTAGGAGAGACGCCAAAAAAGCGAGAAACGCATGCGATTGCAAGGCAGGCCCCCATGAAAACTTCCCTCCGTCCACAAGAGTTCACCACCACTTTCCATACCGTCTCGACATCGTTGCTGCTGCTTTCATCCATGGAGGTCCAGGCCTGGCCTGCCGAGGAGACCGTGCAGCCCTGGTACGACCGAACATCATCCACCCACCTCGATACCGCACTTGTTGGAAGTGAACCTCCTTCCGGCAAAAGTCCCGCCCTGTTCACATTGCGCCACGGCGACGGTCATACCCAGCGCATGGGACTGATCAGTGGGCAACACCAGATCATTTCAACCGGTGGCGGCCTACTGGTGATGCCCGCGCTGGCCGACCCGGACAAAGATGCCCTCAACCTGAAAGGTTCGAGCCTCGGCGCCTATTGGAGCCTGACCGGCCCCGCGGGCTGGCACGTCGACCTGAGCGCCAGCGGCGGCCGGGTCAACGGCTACAGCCGCACCGAACAAGGCCAGCGCCAGGCCACCGAAGGCCATGCGGTGACGCTGTCGGTCGAAGGTGGCTTCCCTATTGGCATCAGCACCCACTGGGTGGTCGAACCCCAGGCGCAACTGATCAACCAGCGCGTCACCCTCGATACGCCGAATGCCGAGAGCGGCACCGGCGATGAATTGAGCAGTTGGAGCGGCCGCGTTGGCGCACGCCTCAAAGGTAACTACCAGGTCAACGGCCTCGGCGTGGAGCCTTACCTGCGAACCAACCTGTGGCACACCGTCCAGGGCGCCGGCACAGTGTCCCTGGATAAGGTCGACAAGATCAGCAGCAGCCGAAAATCCTCTACCGTCGAAGTCGGCCTGGGCCTGGTGGCCCGGGTCACGCCGGCGGTAAGCCTGTATGTCAGCGCCGATTACAGCAGTGACGTCGACGACAACGACCTCAACGGCATCATTACCAGCATGGGGGTGCGGATGCGCTGGTGACGTCAACTCTGTAGTCGATCCCCTTGTGTAGGAGCTGCCGGAGGCTGCGATCTTTTGATCTTTCGCTTGGGACTCAAGTGTCCGGGGGAAGATCGCAGCCTCGTTTCACTCGTCAGCTCCTACATCGCTCTTACGACGTCGTCCGGCGCAAGCGATCTGCTGCCACTTAAAAAACACCTCCATTAAGGCGTATAACGCTAAAAGCGTTTCATGCCTGCAAGCCGTTCGCCCATGGCTCATTTCATTGATGGAGTAACGACATGACCACAGCCCCCTTCCTCGCCAACCTGTTCCCCGGTGCCGCCGACATCCCCGACGCCTACCGCCTCGAAGGTCGGATCGAGCAGCGCGAATACCTGGTCGACGGCGTCCTGCAAACCTGGCAAGGGCCGCTGGCCGTCGTCCGCAGCCCCGTCTACCTGACCGGCGAGTTGGGTGATGAACAAGTGATTCTCGGCAGCACGCCCCTGCTGGATGCCGAGACCGCCCTCACCGCCCTGGACGCCGCCGTCCGGGCTTACGATCGCGGCCAGGGCCAGTGGCCGACGATGCGCGTCGCCGAGCGCATCCGCCATGTGGAAACCTTTCTGGCGCGCATGCGCGAGCAGCGCGAAGCCGTGGTCAAGTTGCTGATGTGGGAGATCGGCAAGAACCTCAAGGACTCCCAGAAGGAATTCGACCGCACCTGCGATTACATCGTCGACACCATCAATGCCCTCAAGGAACTGGACCGCCGCTCCAGCCGTTTCGAGCTGGAACAGGACACGCTCGGGCAGATCCGTCGCGTTCCCTTGGGCGTGGCCTTGTGCATGGGGCCCTACAACTATCCGCTGAACGAAACCTTCACCACCCTGATTCCGGCCTTGATCATGGGCAACACCGTCGTGTTCAAGCCGGCCAAACTCGGTGTGCTGCTGGTACGGCCGCTGCTCGAAGCCTTCCGCGACAGCTTCCCGGCGGGTGTGATCAACGTGATCTACGGCAGCGGCCGGGAAACCGTCAGCGCGCTGATGGCCAGCGGCAAGATCGACATCTTCGCCTTCATTGGCACCAACAAAGCCGCCAGCGACCTGAAGAAACTCCACCCGCGCCCGCACCGCTTGCGTGCCGCCCTGGGGCTGGATGCGAAGAATCCCGGGCTGGTGCTGCCGGATGTGGACCTGGACAACGCGGTCAGCGAGGCGCTGACCGGCTCGCTGTCCTTCAACGGCCAACGCTGCACGGCGCTGAAAATCCTGTTTGTCCATGAAGACGTGGCACCGGCATTCATCGAGAAATTCAATGCCAAGCTGGCCGGCCTGAAACCCGGCATGCCATGGGAAGCCGGTGTGGCACTGACGCCGCTGCCCGAGGCGGGCAAGGTCGACTACCTGCATTCACTGGTCGCCGATGCGGTCGCCAAGGGCGCGGAAGTGAAGAATGTCCACGGTGGCGAATCACGCAATTCGTTCTTCTATCCGGCGGTGCTGTATCCGGTGAACACGGCGATGCGGGTCTACCACGAAGAACAGTTCGGCCCGGTCGTGCCCATCGTGCCGTACCGCGACCTCAACACCGTGGTCGATTACGTACTGGAGTCCGACTTCGGCCAGCAGCTCAGCATTTTCGGCACCGACCCGGCACAAGTCGGCAAGCTGGTGGACACCTTCGCCAACCAGGTCGGCCGCATCAACATCAACGCCCAGTGCCAGCGTGGCCCGGACACCTTCCCGTTCAATGGCCGGAAGAACTCGGCCGAGGGCACCTTGTCGGTCCACGATGCGCTGCGCACCTTTTCCATCCGCACGCTGGTGGCGACCAAGTTCCAGGAGAGCAACAAGGCGTTGATCAGCGACATCATCCGTGAGCGGGATTCCAACTTCCTGACCACGGACTACATCTTCTGAGCCACGTGTTCTGATCCGCGCCCGAACGGTGGGCTACGACAGGGCTGGGCGACGCCACTTGATGCCCCAGCCCTGTTGCATGCCGGCAGCCGCCAGCAGGATCGCCGCCACTCCCAGCCATTGCAGCGGTTCGAGGCGATGGCCGAAGGCGAACCAGTCGACGAAGATCGCCGCGATCGGATAGATGAACGACAAAGCCCCGGTCAACGCGGTCGGCAATCGCTGGATGGCGCTGTACAGCAGCACGTACATCACGCCGGTGTGCATCATGCCCAGGGTCAACAGGCTGGCCCAGGCCTGGGCGTGTTGCGGTAACGCCGAGAAGTTCGCCCAGGGCGCCAGCAGCAACACGCCGGTGCTGACCTGGATCAGGGCGATCAGATGGGGTGGTGTGCCAGTCAGGCGCTTGATGATCAACGCCGCGACGGCGTACAGCAGCGCCGCCCCCAACGCCAACGCAATGCCCAGCAGATAGTCACCTCCGCCCTGCCCTTGCTCACCATGGGCACTGACGATGGCCAGCATTCCGAGAAACGACACCGCCAGCCAGAACAGTTTTTGCGCAGTGATTTTCTCCCCCAGGAACAACGCCGCCAGGCCTACCAACATGAACGGCTGGACGTTGTACACCGCCGTGCCGATGGCGATCGAAGCACGGGAGTAAGAGGCAAACAACAACACCCAGTTACCGACGATCGCCACACCACTGAGCACCGCCAGCAGAAAGGTGGTACGGGTGAGAATGCCGGGCCGCAAAAAGCCGAAACCGGCGCAGATCAGCAGCAAAGTCAGGGCACCGAACACGCAGCGCCAGAACACCACATCCAGCACCGGCAAACCGGAAACCAGCACGAACCAACCAATGGTTCCGGAGATCAGCATGGCAGCGGTCATTTCCAGCGAACCACGGCGCAAGGTCTTGTCCATCTTCAGGCTCCTTCAGCAAGTGGGCACAGTATGCCGAGCCGACCGGGGCCTTCTCCATGGCTTGAAAAAGGCTAAACTGCGTTTCGACCTTTTTTATCAAGGCAACTTCACGCATTCGCCTAATGGAGCTGAAATGACTGACGACATTGACCAGATCCTCATCAGTGCCCTGATGGAAGACTCCCGACGCTCCCTCAAGGCCCTGGCAAACCTCAGCGGCCTGTCCTCCCCCAGTGTCGCCGAACGTCTTCGCCGGCTCGAGGAGCGCGGCGTGCTCAGGGGCTACACCGTCGAGGTGGACCCCAAGTGCTTCGGCTATCAACTCCAGGCCATCGTGCGCATCCGCCCGCTACCGGGACAGTTGCAGGAAGTGGAGCGGCAGATCCAGGCCATCGCTGAATTCACCGAATGCGACAAGGTCACCGGCGACGACTGTTTCATCGCGCGCCTGCATGTGCGCTCGATGGAACAGCTGGATACCTTGCTGGACAAGCTCAATGTCCACGCCGAAACCAGTACGGCCATCGTCAAGAAGACCCCGGTCAAGCGGCGGTTGCCGCCGATGGCGTGAGTGGAAACCGGCCTCGGATCGCCCGAGGCCGGGAAAGCGTGTTATTCGAGCTCTTCCAACTCGGGACTGCGCTGCACTTTGTGCACTTGTTCCTCGGGCGCGTTGCTCGCTTTGATCAACCTGAGCGTCTGGAGCTTGGTGCAGGCATTGACGCCATCCGCATAGACGCCGCTGTGGTTGCACTTCCAGTCATAGAAATTAGCCAGGGCTCCGGACAGTTGCAGGCTGTAGTCCGTGCTTTGCGTGCCCGGGCTGAACGGTTGACCGGCTGGAATGTTCTGGAACCATTGCATCCAGACATCGCCTCCCACAGGTGGCGGGTTGGCCTGGAACGTCGGGTTCATGATCGCCAATTGCTGGTACTCGGCGGTCATGTGGCAACTCAGGCAGGACGCCTGGGGGTTATCCACCGGCCCATTGAGTCGCCCGTTCCAACCCAGGTGGGTCGGTGGCAGTTCCTGGGTGTTGGCGTTGATCGCGGTCTGTTTCAGGGCCGGGTTGATCTTGGTGACCACCGGCTTGGGGTTGGTAAAGTCGTTGCCGGTTTCCTTGGGATCATTGCCCCACATGATCCCCACCGGCACCAGGTTGTTCCAGTTCGCCTTGCCGGTCTTGGCGCCGTTGTATTGGAACGTGCCGAACAGCCAGCCGGTATCGCTCACGCGGGTGTCGCGCACGGCAATGTCCATCTGAATCAGCGCCACTTTGGTGACGTGCCGTTTGGTCGAAGTGAAGGTTTCGGCGGTGTAGGCGTTCCAGAGCAATGGGTTCGCCAGGAACGGCACCGTCTTGACGTCTATATCGGCGAACAACGCCTTGCAGACCACCGTGCCGTTGGCAAAGCTCTTGGGTTTGGAGGTATGGCTTGGGTCTGGATTATCCGGGTCTTTCCAGACCTGGCCGATAGTGTAGGCCCCTATATCGTTATAGATACCCACCGCGTAGGTCTGCCCGCTGTCGGTCTGCGTACTTGCCAGTTGCCCGGGCTGAATCGGTGCCTCCTTGGTCAGCCCGCTGATGCCTTCACGACCGTTGGGACCGTAATGCTGCCAAGGCATGTGATACCACTGGCGAACCTTGTTCTTCTGTACCTTCCAGCCAATTTCAGTATTGCCTTCCAAGCAATACTTTTTCACTTCCTCCATGTACGGGCGCCAGGTTTCAAAGTCATTGGAGAATGTCTTGGGCAAATGTTGAAAGAATGCCGGTACCGACGCTGCGCCCGGGGCCACCTTCGGATAATCCTGGCTGAGCTGGAACGGCGCTCCGGAGTATGCACTCTTGGGCGGGGCGTAGCCGAAATCGGGGAAGACTCCGGCATGGACGCTAGCGGTGGACAATGCCCCCGTCAGGACCAGCCACGCGATGATCTTTCCTTGAGGCTGCTTCATCAATATCTCCTTATAGGGAAACGCCTGCTATCGCATCGGATTCCTGGCCGATGTGCAGGGCCTCCTTCTGTTATCAGGCTGCAGCACGATGCCCAAGCCTGCTCACGGTCCTGCGGAGTCGCCTTGATAGCCCCTCAATCCCAACGAACGGCCACGACCAGACCGGGCTCGGTGGCCGAATACTTAATGGGGGGAAATTCAGGTAGGTAACCAAGCGATCCACTTCTTGCCTCCCATGGCAATACGCTTCCATTTCCTAGGTGTAGATCATTTATTCAAAGGTGCCATCTGTTTCAGATTTTTTGTTGGCCATTGGCCACAACTCAAAACACGGGCGAAAAAAAGCCCGCCGAAGCGGGCTTTTCGTTCATCGTGGATGCAATCAGTCGTCACGACCCATCAGGCCGAACAGCTGCAGCAGGCTGACGAACAGGTTGTAGATCGATACATACAGGCTGACAGTCGCCATGATGTAGTTGCGCTCGCCGCCGTGGATGATGGCGCTGGTCTGATACAGGATGCAGACCGACGAGAACAGCACGAAGCCGGCGCTGATCGCCAGTTGCAGGCCGCTGATCTGGAAGAAGAAGCTGGCCAGCACGGCCCCCATCAGGACGAAGAAACCTGCGGTGATGAAACCGCCGAGGAAACTCATGTCCTTGCGGGAAATCAGCACGTAGGCCGACAGGCCACCGAATACCAGGGCGGTCATTGCAAAGGCCGAGCTGACCACTTCGGCGCCGCCCTGCATTTGCAGGTAGCGATTGAGGATCGGGCCGAGCAGGAAGCCCATGAAGCCGGTCAGGGCGAAAGCCGACACCAGGCCCCAGGCCGAATCACGGAGTTTGTTGGTGAGGAAGAAAAGGCCATAGAAACCGATCAGCACGACGAAGATGTTCGGGTAACCCACCCGCATCTGTTGTGCGACGTAGGCCATCACACCGCTGAAAGCGAGTGTGAGTGCCAGCAGGCCATAAGTGTTGCGCAGGACGCGGCTAACCTCTAGCTGCTCAGCCTGCACGCTGTTGTTCACTGCGTAATCCTGTTCGCGCATGGCGACACTCCTCCGGTTTTGAAACATTCAGTGGCAAGGATCATAACAGACGCTCTGTAACAAGCTACGTAGAGAGTTTGACAGTGTGTTTCATTCGGGTATTATGGCGCCCGCAACGCAATACGGAGGTGTGGCCGAGTGGTTTAAGGCAACGGTCTTGAAAACCGTCGACTGTAACAGGTCCATGAGTTCGAATCCCATCGCCTCCGCCATCTTCTAACGTTAAAGCCCTGATTATTCAGGGCTTTTTCGTGTCTGGCATTCAGAACGCCAATTGCAGCTTTAACATTGGACACCGCTATGGCAAACCCTCCCAAGCCAATCAAGGAAAGAAAAGTGACCAGTAAAACCATCGGCTCCATCGGTGCTGCAATCATCGGCATCGTCTTGTTGTGCGTACTGTTCGGCAGTTGGTACACGGTCGACGAGACCGAGCGCGGTGTGCTGCTGCGCAACGGGGCGCTGGTCGGGGTGGTTGAACCGGGATTGTCCTTCAAGACGCCCTTCATCGAATCCGTACGCATGATCAGCGTCCAGAGCCAGGTCACCGCGTACGAAGACCTGCAGGCCTACAGCAAGGATCAACAGTCCGCCCAGCTCAAGGTGTCCGTGTCCTGGCATATCGCCCCTTCCGATGTGGCGAAGGTCTATACCCAGTTCAAGGACCTTGAAGGCATCCGCGACCGGATGATCAGCCGCCAGGTGCCGACCCAAGTGGAAAACGTATTTGGCAAGTTCAACGCCGTGGCTGCCGTGCAGAACCGCGTCCAACTGGTCAACGATATTTCCACGGCCATCAAGGCCACCATTACCGGCCCCGTGATCATCGACAGCGTCCAGGTCGAAAACATCGACTTCAGTGATGCCTACGAAAAAGCCATCGAAGCGCGCATGGCCGCTGAAGTCCAGGTCAAGACCCGCGAACAGCAACTCGCCACCGAGCAGGTCCAGGCGCAGATCCGGGTGACCCAGGCCCAGGCGGAAGCCGATTCGCAAGTGGCCCAGGCCAAGGCAGACGCACTGGCAACCGAGCTGCGCGGCAAAGCCGAAGCCGAGGCCATCAAGGCGCGGGCCCAGGCCCTGGCCAGCAACCAGAACCTGGTGGAGCTGACCAAGGCCGAGCGCTGGAATGGCGTACTGCCCACCACCGTGCTGCCGAACAGCGCCATGCCCTTCATCGACATCAAGTGACACCCCTGGCGCGGCCTGCCTGGCCGCGCCTGCTTCATCCCGAAGCGCCCTCACCAAGCACCGCCCCTCTCGTTAGCGCTACACTCGGCAATGAACCCGACTTGACTTCAAGTGTTTCCTCGCCGCATCGGGTCTGCTCAAGTTGCTGGCGAAGCGCTTCAAATGCCTGCCCACCACGTTCCAGTTGTGCGGTCTGTTCCCTGGCTAATCCCTCAGCCACAAGAAGCCGCTGGACGGCTTGCGTTCTTTGCTGCGCGAGCTGCTTCACACTGGCCCGCATATGCGGATAGGCGTCCAGCGCGTGTGTCTCAATCGCCTCACCGGAAAGCAATTGCTTCAGGATTGCAGTGAGTTCCTGCATCGGCATTTTTTCTTGAAGAACATTGGTCTGTCCTTTGCTCATCGAGTCGAAACTCAGGATCTGACAGCAAACCGACGGTGATTGCTTGTACGAGCCTGCTGAGCCGCTTGCTCCTGTCTGCCACACACAAAAGAAGCCTCCCTGCAGGTGCCATCGCATCGTGCATCTGTAGGATAGCTATCCTCTCTTAACCTGCCGATACTCGCCCTAAGGCCCTGCCCACGTCCAAACGACGTTCCGGCCCTTAATGACTTCGTGACGAAAACAATAAAAATGTCGCACAGAGGTACATACGAATGAGCCGTCATAATCATGGTCACGCCAGCCTCCTGGAGGCGTTTAGCGCGATGACACTGGAGCTTCAGCGCCTGGCGCAGAACAAAGACATCGAGCATTTCCACCAGGCCGCGCTGAGCTGCATCAGCCAATTGTTGCCCTTCGATAGCGCTTGGTGGGGCCGTGCAGCGCTGATTGACGGGTTGCCGGAAGAGCACAGTTCCTACCTCTACAAACTTCCCCGCAGCTATCTGCCGGACTGGCAATCGATTCGCCATATCGACGTGACCGTCGGCAAGGTCCATGACATCCCGGGACAAGCGGTCATCGTCGACATGCGTAACCCTTCCAACGGCCCCGGACTCAACTGGCTCGGCGAATCCTATGGTATTGGCGAATTGCTGTGCATTGTGTACGTCGACCCGCAAACCCACCTCAGCGATCACCTCACGGTATATCGCGCTCCCGACGCACCGCGTTTTACCGAGCAGGACTGCCTGTTGTTGAACAACCTCATGCTTCATCTGGTGGCGGCGGTATCGGCCAATCAGATTCGCACTCTGGTGGCCATGCGCGAAACCCTCACCAACCCGCGCAATCTGGCGCTCGCCGTGTGCGACCAGCGCGGCACTCTGCAATGCGCGGAGCGTGGTTTCGTCGACTTGCTGCTGAGCGAGTGGCCGGACTGGACTGGCCCTTGCCTGCCGGTAGCAATGGACGCACAGGGATATGAAGGCAAGCACTTGCAGGTCGAAGCCTCGACGGTCGGTGACCTGTTCCTGCTGGCAGCCCGCAGCCGCACTGTGCTAATGCAACTGAGTCCACGCGAAAACGATGTGGCTCAAGGCTTCGGCGAAGGAAAGACCTACAAGGAAGTCGCCCGCGACCTGGGCATGTCACCCAATACCGTGCGCCACCACATCCGCGCCATCTATAGCAAACTCGGGGTCAAGGACAAAGCCCGTATTGCCCATCTGCTGCACGCCCCACCTGACTGATCCACACCGCTGACTCTCGCTGACTTTTTCGCGGTCCTTCTGACCGCCTCGGGACGCTTTTGCCTTTTTTTTACCCCTCTGCCACGTACGGGCGATTCATTCGCCGCACAACAACTCAAAGAAGAGACGCAATGCCCATGACCAGTACCTTCACCCGCAATACCGCACTAGCCCTCATCAGTGGTCTGTCGAGTCTGCAAGCTGGTGCCGCCGACCTCAACGCCCGGGATTTTTTCGGCGCCCCTTCGGGTACCACTCTGGGCGTGCTGTATTTACCGGCAAGCCGCGCCAATGATTTCCATGGCCCGGCCGACAGTACCGGCAAGGCCGACCTGAAGGTCAACGCCGTTGCTTATCGCCAGGTATTTTTCACCGACATCTGCGGCACGCTATGCACTCCACAGTTCATCGTACCCTTCGCCGACATCAACGCCCGCCTGCCGGGTTCCAGCCAACACACCGGAGAAAGCGGTTTCGGTGATCCTCAGGTCGGCGGAACGCTGTTCTTCATCAACGACCCCGCCTCCCGCACCTACAGCGGATTGCTGACCCTGATAACCCTCCCGGTGGGTGAGTACCACGGCAAAAATCCAGATGTGTCGCCTGGTGCCAATCGCTGGGGCGCCACCTTCGTTTACAACTACACCCAGGGTATCGGTGAAAAATGGGTGCTGGAAGCCAACCTCGAAGCTCAGCTCTATGGCAAGAACGACGACTACTTCAGCAACGACCTGAAACAAGACCCGCTGTATCGCCTGCAAGCCTTTGCCTCCTACGACTTCACTGCAAGCACCTATGGCGCGTTACGACTGATCCACGCCGATGGCGGCGAGTTGCGGATCAATGACCAGCGCATCGATGACACCCACAAGCGCTACACCCAGGCGGGTTTCGAAGTCGGTCACTGGCTAGATAAACAGAATCAGTTGATGTTCAGCCTCTCGCAGAACGTTGCCACCGACAACGGCTATCACGGCACCGACGCGCTGCTGCGTCTGGTCCATGTGTTCTGAATTAATTCATCGGAGTTTGACCATGAACACCCAGACCAAACCGCTGACCAATCAAAGTCTGCTCGCACCATCCCAACTGGCATTGCTGGCGGCCATTGTACTGTTCGCCGCCATTACCCCAACCATCCTCATGACTGCACCGGCAGTGGCGGCGCAACTGGCGACTCAATGGCAGTTGAGTCCGTCACAAATCGGCGATCTGTTCTCCACCGAACTCGGCGCCATGAGCCTGGCCACCCTGCCCGCTCTCTGGTGGCTGAAACGTATCGACTGGCGCCGAGCCGCCTTGCTGTCCGGGGTTCTGTTTATAGCAGCCAACCTGTTCTCGATGCTTGCCCATGATTATTCGATGCTTTTGGCATTGCGCTTTTGCAGCGCTCTGGCGGGCGGTTCGTTGATGATCATTTGCCTGTCCAGCGCTGCCTCGACGTCCAACCCCGGTCGCGTCTACGGCTTATGGGTGATGGGGCAACTGGTGGTCGGGGCGATTGGTTTGAGCATCCTGCCACGCCTGTTCGAACACTACGGGCTGTCGGCCTGCTACTTGATCCTCGCCGGGCTTATGACCATTTTTCTGCCACTGACGCGTTACTTTCCCCAAGGCAGTCCTCCAACTGAAAAAACCGCCGAGCACGTAGCCCTTGCCTCGAAGTGGAAGGCCATACTGGGCATTCTTGGCATCCTGAGTTTTTACATCAGCCTCAGCGGTGTCTGGACCTTTATCGGCTCCATCAGCACCCACGCCGGCCTCTCTGCCGAGTCCAGCGGCGAGATTCTTTCCATCGCCACGATGACAGGCATTGTCGGTGCGGGTTGTGCCTCGCTAATTGGCAATCGTCTGCCACGCCTGCTGCTGTTGCTACTGGGTTACGGACTGATGGCAGGCTCGGTGCTGTTGTTGCTAGGCCAACCCGAAATGCTGCGTTTTGCGTTGGCAGCGCTGCTGTTCAAGTTCACCTGGACCTTCATTCTGCCGTTGATTCTGGCCTGCCTGGCCGACCTCGACCGTTCCGGAAAACTGATGAACGCCTCCAATCTGGTGATCGGCGGAGGCCTGGCCATCGGCCCGACAGTCGCCGGCCGGTTGATCGAAGCCAGCGGCAGTTTCCAAGCGCTGCTGATCGGAGGGACCTGCATCACCTTGCTATCTCTGGTGTTGATTCTGAGCTGCCGCCCTAGCGCATGAGCAGCCCTTTTACCCTAAAGAAAATGGAAACGACGATGAGCCGAAAAAGTGCATTTTTCTTCGACGAACTCAGCCTTTGGCATAGCGCCGGACTGCACGCCTTGACCTTGCCAGTGGGAGGTTGGGTGCAACCGCCCGCTGCTGCCGGCCACGCCGAATCGCCAGAAACAAAACGCCGGTTGAAGAGCTTGCTGGACGTCTCTGGCCTAACCCGACACTTACAGGTACGAAGCGCCAATGCGGCAACGCATGAGGACCTGCTGCGGGTTCATACGCCTGACTACCTGCAACGCTTCAAGGCCATGAGCGATGCCGGTGGCGGTGAATTGGGGCCGAACGCGCCCATCGGACCCGGCAGTTATGAAATAGCCAGGCTCTCCGCCGGGCTGGCCATGGCAGCGGTCGATGCCGTGCTATCCGGCGAGGTCGACAATGCCTATTCCCTTTCACGCCCACCGGGCCACCACTGCCTCGCCGACAGCGCCATGGGCTTCTGCTTCCTGGCCAATATCGCCATCGCCATCGAGGCCGCAAAAGCTCAACGAGGCCTGGGCAAAGTCGCAGTGATCGACTGGGATGTGCACCACGGCAACGGCACGCAATCCATCTTCGAAGATCGTGGTGATGTGCTGACCATTTCGCTGCATCAAGATGGCTGCTTCCCTCCCGGTTACAGCGGTGAGGCCGATCGCGGCCGCGACGCGGGATTGGGTGCGAATATCAATATTCCATTGCCCCCCGGCAGTGGTCATGAGGCTTATCTCTATGCGATGCAGCGTATCGTGATTCCGGCACTGGAGCGTTTCGAGCCAGAGTTGATCATCGTCGCCTGCGGCTACGACGCCAACGCCGTCGACCCACTGGCGCGGATGCTGTTGCACAGTGACTCGTTCCGGCAAATGACCCGATGTGTATGCAAAGCCGCCGAACGCCTGTGCCAAGGCCGTCTCGTTCTGGTGCATGAAGGCGGGTACTCCGAAGCGTATGTGCCGTTTTGCGGGTTAGCAGCGATTGAGGAACTGGCGGGCATCAGGACTGAAGTTACAGACCCCATGTTGGAGTTTGTGCAGATGCAGCAACCGAAGGAGGAGCTTGCCGCGTTTCAGCGGCACTTGATCGATGAGTTGGCCGAAACACGCTGAGATTTGGTACTGACAAGATTGCGGGTCAGTTGAGGCCCACGCGTGGCGAAAAAAAACCGATGCCATGACAGGCATCGGATTTTTTTGCCAGCAAAGATCAAGCGTCGGGCCTTGATTGCTCCTCTGGGCAAGCTTCGAACGGCTCTGGCAGCCACAGACATAGAGCCCGGCAGCCATAGTCAATGAATCGCTCCGGGTTTCGTAGACACCTCCATACCTTAAAATGAGGCCAATCAGGAGGTGCCATGAGCAACCCGCGTTATCCCGAAGAATTCAAAATCCAAGCGGTCGATCAAGTGACCGAAAAGAAGCTTCCCGTCGCTGACGTAGCGGCCCGTCTTGGTGTGTCGACGCATAGCCTCTATGCGTGGATAAAGCGCTACAGCAAACCTCAAGAAGAACGGCAGCAAGACGATGACCAGCACGCTGAACTGCGTCGACTGCGAGCGGAACTCAAGCGGGTCACTGAAGAGCGAGACATCTTAAAAAAGGCCGCCGCGTACTTTGCCAAGGAGTGCGGCTGAAGTACGTCTTTATCAAGCAGCGCGCGGGCGACTATTCCATTCGACGGCTTTGCCTGACGCTGAAAGTCCATCCCAGTGGTTATTACGCCTGGTTGTCTGAGCCGCAATCTGCACGCGCTAAAGATGATCAGCGATTGCTGGGTTTGATTCAGCATTCATGGCTGGAAAGTGGCGGAGTGTATGGCTATCGCAAAATCCATGATGATCTTCGCGAGGTCGGTGAAGATTGTCGTCGGCATCGTGTGGCGAGGCTGATGCGTCTTGAGGGGCTGCGCTCTCAGGCAGGGTATCGACGACGTCCTGGAAAGTACGGAGGTAAGCCAACAGTCGCCTCACCCAATTTACTGAAGCGCCAGTTCGATGTCGTAGAACCCAACAAAGTGTGGGTCACCGACATCACCTACATTCGCACGTACGAAGGCTGGCTGTATTTGGCTGTGGTGCTGGATCTGTTTTCTCGTCAGGTCGTTGGCTGATCAATGAAGTCGTAGATGACCAGTTGTCTGGATGCTCGTAGCGATGTGTTCGACTACATCGAGATGTTCTACAACGCAAAACGCCGTCATGGTTTCAACAATCAGCTGTCACCGGTAGAGTTTGAAAAGCGTTACGCAATGAGCTTGCAAGGTGTCTAGAGAATCCGGGGCGATTCACCCTCACCAAGCACTGCCCCTCTCGTTAGCGCTACACTCGGCAATGAACCCCACGTTCATCGTTAGCAGGGAGCTCAACGTGTACCCAGGCAAAATCAGACCGACACGCTCCACCGTACGACGCTTATCTCGCCTCCCCTTCGGCTCATGTCTTGAGCAACTCCCTCCCCTCGGCAATTCACCGACGCATTCGATAAGCACCCTGGACAGGAGAGTAGCGTGACCACTCTTATCAAAAAATATAAATGGCCCGCCCTGTTGGCCGTCGCGCTTATTGTGTTTTCCGCACTGATATTCTTTTTGATCAAGTCATACACGTACGACTCATCGACCTACTTCGAGTCCCGCGACTTCATTCGTCAACTCAAACAATCCGACGCGAACTGGAACGGCAAGATCCTGAGGAAAAAGATCGGCATCAACAACAACCTGTCACTGGCCGCGCCCCCGGAGGCCGACAGTCGCTGGCAGCAGTTGGAACGACTCAACAACTCCAGCCCCCTGGCGGCACTTTGGGCGTCCCGGCGCAACGGTTATGTGGATGCCGTCAAGAACAAGACCTTGCTGGTGGAGCAATTCGAACAACACAACGCCCGGCTGCGCACGTCCCTGGATGCGCTGCCGCAGGCCGAAGACCAGATTCAAACGCTGCTCAAGGACATGCATATCGAAAGCCCCTTGGAGCGCCTGACCGCGGCGTCCAATGTGCTTGAGTTGACCCTGACGACACTGGAGTTCGGGCTTTACGTCACGACGGACAAAGCCCGGGAAATACAAGGCAAGTTGACTGAGCTGGAGCCGTACGTTCACCAGTTGCCCGCCGCCTATCAGGCGCCCTTCATCAGCCTCATCCAGCACGTCAAGACCATTGTCCAGGAGCAACCGGTGGTCAATGACCTGCTTGACCGCATCAGCGTCATTCCGGTTGCCCAGGAACTGGACAACATCAATGAGCTGTTGAACGAGACACAGCGCAGGACTGCCGCAACCGACCGTCAATACCACATCTACCTGGCCGTGTGCGCCAGTCTGATGGCTCTGCTGATGATCTACCTGGCGGTGCGCCTGGTTCGCAGCTATGCCGTGATCAATCAGATCAACCAAGCGTTGCAATCGTCCAACGAACGCCTGGAAGAGCGCGTGCAGGAGCGCACCCGTGAGTTGATGGAAGCCGAACGCGAACTGGTGGATGCGGCCCGAATGGCGGGCATGGCCGAAATCGCGACGAATGTGTTGCACAACGTCGGCAATGTGCTCAACAGCGTCAATATCTCCGCCGAGCTGGTGACTCGCAAGTTAAGGAGCAGCAAGACGCAGGGACTCACGAAAGCGGTCAACATGATGAACGAACATGCCGAGGACCTTGGCCGGTTCATTACCCTTGATGAAAAAGGCCGGTTGCTGCCGCGTTACTTCAACGAGTTGGTCGACTCCATTGCCGCCGAACAGAAACTGCTGATCGATGAGTTGGCACAGTTGACCAAGAGCATCGATCACATCAAGGAAATCGTCACGACTCAACAGACTTACGCAGGGGCCGCCAGGCTGATCGAACCGCTCAACGTCAGCGACCTGTTCGAAGATGCGCTGCGCATGAATTCGGGCGCCCTGAGCCGGCACCACGTCACCGTCATCAAGGATTACCAGGACGTACCCGCGATCATGGGGGACAAGCACAGGTTGTTGCTGATCCTGATCAACTTGATCAGCAACGCCAAATTCGCCATGTCGCATATCAGCGAACATCCGCGTGAAATGACCCTGGGGATCCGTATCCTCGACGAAACCCAGCTGTGCCTGAGCGTCAAGGACCGCGGAGAAGGCATTTCCCCAGAAAACCTGGCGCGCATCTTCAACCATGGTTTCACCACCCGCAAGGACGGTCATGGCTTTGGCCTGCACAGCTGCGCCCTGGCGGCGGTTGAAATGAACGGCCGCCTCCATGTCCATAGCGACGGCCCCGGGCAAGGCGCGCTGTTTACCCTGGAGATCCCGTTGGAGTTGGCGCGCGCCTGACCAGCGAAGGACGCAGGTTGACCCACCGAGATCGCGAGCAAGCTCGCTCCCACAGGGGATCTATGATGGACGTACTCTTGATGCGCACCCGGGGAAAAACTGTGGGAGCGAGCTTGCTCGCGATAGCGGTGTGGCTGTCACCCAGATTTGAATCTACTGACCGCATCGCGAGCAGGCTCGCTACCCCCTATTTCGTGTTCCCAGGCCGGCCGCTACGGCTTCTCCGGGTCGGCAATGCCGCCGCGTAGGCCAGCGCTTCCTCCCGGGAAGCAAAGGAGCCCAACCGGTCAGCCTGGGTACAGACTCTCCATGGGCCGCTGTTTACGCTGAGCACGTCATAACCGTTGATGTGCATTTTCGTCATCATCGCAGTACTCATGATCACCTCCGACTTTAACAAGGGTGCATCGCCTACCATACACGCTGATTACCCACGGCTGCCGACCGGACGTCGTGAAGCCCACTGCACCCGTGGTGCCCTCAGTGGGAATCCGAATCCCACAACCAGTCCCACAATCCCGGCAAATGGACGGGCTCTGCGCTGTGATCGACCGTCCGGGCCAAGGCCGCTCGCTCCAATGCCTGGTGGTCATCGTAGAACGGCCTGGCGGCGGTCCTCATGCCGGTGGCCTGGGCGCTGTCGAGCAGGATCTGCAGGTATTCGCGGGCATGTCGGGCGGTATAACGATTGATGTCGTGAAAGGTCACCACCACCGGAATGACCCCATCCACCGCTGGCAGTTGTCCGGCGGCGATGCGCTCGCGCACCTCGGAGAGTTGTCGGGTCAGGTTGATCCGCCGCCGAGGGCTCATCGTGATGCCCCAGACCTTGCCGTCATTGGCGCTCAGGTCGGTCAACAAGATGTGCAGGCCATGTTGCCGGTAGGCAGCTGCGGTACGCCTGTCGAAACTCCAGAAAGGTGGCCTGACCAGGGACGGTGCCGAACCGGTCATGGCGGCAATATCACTCCCGCCGCGGGTGAGCGATTGCTCCAGCTCATCAGGGCTCAGGAACCGATGATTGGTGTGCCAGTAGGTCGCCGTGTGGAAACCCAGCACATGGCCTTCCTGCTGCTGCCGACGCATCACTGAGCGGCCGATATCACTGCCGCCGGCCCGCGGCCCGCGGGTCTGCAGAAAAAACACGGCCTTGATGCCGGGCTGTACCGGGTTGTCTGCGAGCGCATCCAGCACCTCCAGGCTAGGGTTCCAGATAGACGAGGCGCTGGGACCATCATCGAATGTCAGCAGGAAACGGATCGGGGGTTGTGCGTGCAAGCGTTGTTCGGTTTGCGGCGTCAGTTCGATGGGGGCGCCAATGCAGCCCGATAAACCGATGGCGAGGGCTGCGATGGACAGGACCCTGGCGATTTTTTTCATGTTTTGCCTTTAGTTGATGCCGCGTTGCTTCGCCTTTGATCCCTGGCCGACGGTGTTGAAGCCCACCTTGGAGAAGGGTAACCGGGTTTGGTTCCTTGCAGTAAACAATGGCTGTTCGCAAATTTTTTCGTTGCCCTGCGCTTGAGCTTGAGCGGTATTAATTTGACCGTCTGGAAATTCGATGGAATTTTCCGAATGTCTTTGCATCCATCCGTATAGGACTATATTAGGGAGGATTTATGGGCGGGCCATCGCTTTACATCATTGACTACATACTCCATGGCGAACCCAAGTCATTCATTATTCGCGCAGAAGTGATGAATAACTCCGAGGCTTGGCATTGGGCCAGTTGCGACGCGGGAGTCGGGCGCATACCGAAATTCGGCAGGGAGAAGGTCAAGCGGGTTTCCAAGCCCCTGGCGGAAAAATACGGCATTACCGATGTACGCTGGCGGGCGAGCGTCGCGCCGACCTGGGTCAAGGAGTCCGGCTGAAATAACGTGTACCACTTCCGGCGCGCCGGTTGTCTGGCCGGGCGCCGGATTCTTCGACAGATCCGAAATAACTCAACTACGCTTAAACCACAGCATGACCCGCCCCTGGCGGGTTTCGTGCTGCCTCATCAACCCTGAATGGAGGTGTGACATGTCCGAAAAAGAGTCCATCACCACCCTGCTCACCCTGCTCGAATCACGTCAGGCCAGGCTCACGGCAGCCTGCAAGGAAATCGCCGATTGGGTCGACCACCAAGGTGGGCACCCTACCGCGGTGCGTATCCGCGACCGGCTCAACGACATCGACAAAGACGCTCCGTCGATCCAGAGCGCGCTGACGTCACTCAAGCCCGCCGAGCCGCCGCTGCCCAAGTTCCGCTGACACGCTACGTCAGAGGTTTCCCTTGAGTTCTACCGGTCGGAAAACCGATGGAACGCGGCCATTTTTTGCGCCTCGAAATGGATAGGCACCGGGGCAAATCAAAGAATTTTCGCCCATGGCGCGTGCATGGCCGCGCTATCCCCGCTCATTCAGATAAGCGACCCACCGCTCATAGGCTTCATGTTGACGCTGAACCGCCTCATCCCAAGTCGATCCGCTCATCTGATGGACACATATGAGCTTCATCATTTCCGCTGTTGCCGTATCGAGCTCCACCAAGAGCTCGTGGGATTTGATCTTGAAGTCTTCAACGGTGGTCATCTGTCTGTCCTTCCCCTACCGGGGCCAGCCATTGCACCCAACATGGATTCATTTTTTCGAAGCTGATTCCCTTTGAGGCGATAGCCGGTCGAAAGCCCGGTGCTGACGGTAGAGAAGATCGACTGGAGCGATGACAAGCTCAAATGAACTCAGCTTTTCCCACCCCGTCATGGTCGTACGGATAGGACCCTGAAAAATCGATATTTGAACGAGCAACTAATGCCAGGCTCAAATATTGCAGATATATTTCAGTTTAATGACAGTCACGGATCGAACACCACCATGAAAATTCGAGCGACCGTCATCTGCGAGGACAATCGCCACGTCCTGCTGGTTCGCAAAGCCAATAGCCGCTGGGCGTTACCCGGCGGTACCGTCGAACGCGGGGAAACCCACGCGGGAGCAGCCATCCGGGAACTGGCGGAGGAAACTGGCCTGGACGTCGAGAACCTGCTCTATCTGATGCGAATCAATGACGGGCAAACCGAGCACCATGTGTTCGAAGCCTCAGTCAGCGACTCGTCGGCGGCCCGGCCACAGAATGAAATCAGCGATTGCCTCTGGCACCCGCTGGATGCCATTGCCCAACTGCAAATGAAAAAGGGCACGCGGGATATTCTCGAGGCATTTCGCCGGCGGTTGTAACGAGTCGGTACAAGCGGGAAACTGAAACGAACAAGGGTTTGCATTAGCTTTCGCTCGCAAACCCTTGATTTTAGATGGTGCCCGAAGCCGGAATCGAACCGGCACGCCCTTACGAGCGGGGGATTTTAAGTCCCATGCGTCTACCAGTTTCGCCATTCGGGCGGTAGCGCGGTTAGCCATGGGAACGTCGGCAAAATCCAATGGCCGAAGTCCTGGCTGGTGCAGCAAGAGGGGGAATATATACATCCCTCCCCTGTGAAGCAAGGTAGCTTATGCCCTTTTCAAGACAAAACCTTTCAATGCTTTGAAAATAAAAAAGCTCCGTAAATCATAGATCTACAGAGCTTTTTAAAAGTGGAGGCCGAAGTCGGAATCGAACCGGCGTAGGTGGATTTGCAATCCACTGCATAACCATTTTGCTATTCGGCCTCAAGACGCTTGATGCGATGCAGCCACATCAACCGCGGTACAAACCTGATCAGGAAACAAGCCACTTACTCAGCGCTATCCCCTTGAAAACATTGAGATTTTTTACGTCCCAGTGCGTTCGATGGGCGCAATTATGTACTCATTTGCCTAGGCTGACAACCCCTTGATTTCAAAAAAAATTCGTCCAACGGCCAGCTTCCGCCAGACAACTGCATTGGGGTGCCAGGTGGAGGGTGGAAGGCTTTTGGAGTCGCTGCGCAACCCAGTGGGAGCAAGTTCCCTCGCCACGGGGAACGCCACAGGCCTTAGAGACAGTCGCAGCCCTGCACCATTATGGGTAACATACCGGCCTTCCCGCAGCCCTTCTGCGACCTGCCAAATAAGCCCATTCCATGCCTTTCGAACTCAGCGTTGACCTCACTACCCTCGCTATCCTTGCCGTTGTCGCCTTCATTGCCGGTTTCATCGATGCCATCGCCGGTGGTGGTGGGCTGCTGACCACGCCGGCGCTGCTGACCGCAGGTTTGCCGCCTCACCTGGTCCTGGGAACCAACAAACTCAGCTCGACCTTCGGCTCGGCGACGGCCAGTTTCACTTTCTACAAGCGCAAGCTGTTCCACCCAAGGCAATGGACCCACGCCCTCGTCGGCACTCTGATCGGGGCCCTGACCGGTGCCATCGTCGCCCATTACCTGCCTGCCGAGTGGCTGAACAAGATGCTGCCGGTGATCGTCTTCGCCTGCGGCCTGTACCTGTTGTTTGGCGGCACGCCCAAGGCGCCTCTGGACAGCGACGCACCGATCAAGAAGACCTGGCAGTCGCCCCAGGGCTTCAGCCTGGGTTTCTATGACGGCGTGGCCGGACCGGGTACCGGTGCGTTCTGGACGGTCAGCAGCCTGCTGCTCTACCCCATCGACCTGGTGAAAGCCAGTGGCGTGGCGCGCAGCATGAATTTCGTCAGCAACATCGCGGCGCTGTCGGTGTTCATCTTTTCCGGACAGGTGGACTGGGTGATCGGCCTGAGCATGGGCCTGTCGGTGATGATCGGCGCGTTCTTCGGCGCTCGCACCGCCATCAGCGGCGGCGCGAAGTTCATCCGACCGGTGTTCATCACCGTGGTGCTGGGTTTGACCGTGCGCCTAGCCTGGCAACACTGGTTCAGCGTGGCCTAAGCGCCGCGCCACATAAAGGTCGATCAGGTAGCGAGCGATCGAGCGCGAAGCCGGCAACGGTGGCAGGTCGTGGACGTTGAACCATTGGGCGTCCTCGATTTCATCTTCCTGGGGCACGATGTCGCCGCCGGCATATTCAGCATGAAAACCGAGCATCATCGAATGGGGGAACGGCCAGCACTGGCTGCCCACGTACTGGATGTTCTTCACTTCGATACTGACTTCCTCACGCACCTCCCGCACCAGGCAATCCTCGGCCGACTCGCCGGGCTCGGCAAACCCCGCCAGGGTGCTGTAGACGCCCGTGACGAAACGCGGCGAACGGGCCAGCAGGACTTCATCGCCGCGGGTAATCAACACGATCATGCTCGGTGAAATCCGCGGGTAGTGGCGCAGGTCACAGGCATCGCAATACATGGCCCGCTCCAACGGAATCTGGCTCATGCGCTTGCCGCAACTGCCACAGAAGCGATGCTCCCGGGCCCAGGTGCCGATTTGTGCCGCATAGCCCAACACCTTGTACAGCGTGTGGTCGCCCTCGAGCATGAACGCCCGCAGGCCTTTCCAGTTGCAGCCGGGAATGTCCAGCGAGTTGTGCAATTCCAACAGGTAGACCGGCTCGCCATCCAGGTGACCGATGCCGTGCTCGGCGAGAATCGACAGGTCTTGGCGCTTGAGCCACTCGCGGGGGAACAGCGCGCCGTTGTCGTCGAACAGAAAGCCTTCCGGGCTACGGGCCACGGCCCAGCCGCCAGGAAGATCGGTATCGAGTACTGCGGTGGTCCAGCGTGAAATCATGGTCAGTCAATCCAGAAATTCGGGTTTCTGTTTGCTCATATGGGCGGCCATGGCCACGCGCAGGTCGGTCGATTGCAACATGGCGGCGTTCCAGGTGGCGACGTATTCCAGGCCGTCGTCAATGCTGTGGTCGCGCATGTAGCTGATCATTGCCTTGGTGCCGGTCACGGCAATCGGCGACTTGGCGGCGATTTCCCGGGCAATGCCCATCACGCCGTCAAGCAGGCTGGCGGTGTCGCTGTAGACACGATTGACCAGGCCGATGCTGCGCGCTTCTTCGACACCGAAGGTACGCCCCGTATAAGCGAGTTCACGCAGCATGCCGTCCCCGATGATCCGCGGCAAGCGTTGCAATGTGCCAACATCGGCAGCCATGCCGATATCGATTTCCTTGATGGAGAACTGGGCGTCCTCGGCGGCATAACGCATGTCGCATGCGGCGATCAGGTCAATGGCACCGCCCAGGCAATAGCCTTGAATGGCCGCGAGCACCGGCTTGCGACAATTGTCCACGGCGTTGAACGAGGCTTGCAGTTGCAGGATCTTGCGCCGCAACAGCCGTGCATTGCGTCCCACGTCCTTGCCCAGCTCGTTGGCCACGCCCGCCAGCATCATCAGGTCTATCCCTGAGGAAAAATGCTTGCCGGCACCGCTGAGCACCACCACCCGCGCCTCATCGGTGTCATCGATCCATTGGAAGATCTCGATGATCTCGCGCCAGAAATCAGCGTTCATCGCATTGATCTTTTCCGGGCGATTGATCTGCACATGGGCGATGTTGTCGGCGAGTTCGACGTTGAACGCTTGGTATTGCGGCATGGCAGTGATCCTTTATCGGCTGAAAAGAGGCCTGAACTATAACAAGCCATCGCGACAGGACGTAGGCAGTGCATCGGCCAAAAGCGGGACTTGCGTACCGCAGGATTCATTGTGGGAGCCGAGCTTGCTCGCGATGACGGCTGAACATTCAATATTGATGCAAGCTGACCCACCGCCATCGCGAGCAAGCTCGGCTCCCACAGGGGGGCATTGATGTGTGATTACTCGCGCGCCTCCATTTGCCCATCCCAACCACCGCCCAACGCCGCAATCAGTTGCACGCTGGCAATCAAGCGGCTCTGTTGCAGGCTCAGCATGCTGCGTTCGTTGCTCAGCGCGGTGGCCTGGACAGTGACCACGTCGAGGTAGGCAATCAATCCGGCCCGGTATTGGTTCTGCGTCAGGCGCAGGGATTCCCGGGCGGCGTCGAGGGCTTCCTGGCGCACGCGAGCTTCGTCTTCCAGCACCTTGAGCTGGATCATGTAGTTTTCCACCTCGCGCAAGCCATCGAGCACGGTCTGGCGATAGGTGGCGACGGTCTGGTCATACGCCGCAACGGTGCGGTCGACTTCCGCCGAACGCTGGCCGCCATCGAACAGCGTCATCGCCAGTTGCGGCCCTACCGACCAGAAGCGGTTCGGCACGCTCACCCAGTTGTCGTAGGTACTGCTGCTGTAGCCGCCGCTGAGGCTCAGGGTCAGGTCCGGGTAATACGCGGCCTTGGCGACGCCGATGTTGGCATTGGCGGCCATCACCGAGCGCTCTGCCGAGGCGATGTCCGGCCGGCGCTCGAGCAGTTGCGAGGGCAGCGCCACCGGGATCTGCGGCAGGCTTGGGATGTCCTGGACCTCCGCCAGGTTGAATTCCGCCGGTGGCAGGCCGATGAGTACGGCGATGGCGTTTTCGAACTGGGCTCGCTGCCAGATCAGGTCGATCAGGTCGCCCTGGGTGGTCTTGAGCTGGTTTTGCGCCTGGGCCACCGCGTCCTTGCCGGAGACCCCGGCACGGTACTGGTTTTCGGTCATTTTCAGCGAGCGCTGATAGTTGTCGACGGTGGTTTGCAACAAACGCTTCTGCTCATCGATCACCCGCAGTTGCAAGTAGTTCTGCACCAGTTCCGATTGCTGGCTCAGGCGCATCGCCGCCAGGTCGGCGAAACTGGCTTGTGCGCTCGCCTCGTCGGATTCCAGGGTGCGGCGCAACTTGCCCCACACATCCGCTTCCCAGCTGACGCCAGCCTGGGCGTTGTAGGTGTCGCGAATGCCGCTGGACGAACTGCTCAAGCTCGAACTGCTGCTGCCGGTGCCCTGGCTGGAGCGCGTCTTGCCAACGGTCAGGTCCACGGTGGGGAAAAACGCGCCACGAGCATTGCGCACCAGTGCCCGGGCCTGCCGGTACTGGGCTTCGGCCTGGGCCACGGTCTGGTTGGAGGCGTTGAGCTTGTCCACCAGGCCGTTGAGTTGCGTATCGCCGTAGAGCTCCCACCAGGCGCCCCGGGCCAACGCATCGCTGGGGTTGGCCTGGCGCCAGCCCTGGGCCTCCTTGTACTGCACCGGGGCGGCCGCCGCAGGGCGCTGGTAATCCGGGCCGACGGCGCAGGCGCTGAGCATCGCCACGCACAGCACCAGGCTCAGCACCCGCGAGCCACGGGCGGTCGCCAACGTTGCGGCAAGATTGAAAGGCGAACGGTCGGTCATAGCGGAGTTTCCAGGGCAGCATCAGTGCGCACGCCACGCCAGCGGTTGAAGCGATGGCGCAGCTTGTCGAGATAAAGGTAAACCACCGGCGTGGTATAGAGCGTCAGCACCTGGCTGAACACCAGCCCGCCGATGATGGTCAGGCCCAGCGGCTGGCGCATTTCCGCGCCTTCGGCGGCGCCGAGCAGCAGCGGCAAGGCCCCCAGGATCGCCGCCAACGTGGTCATCAGGATTGGCCGCAATCGCAGCAGGCAAGCGCTGCGGATCGATTCCAGCGGCGTCTGCCCGGCACGCTCCAGTTGCAGCGCCAGATCGATCATCAGGATGGCGTTTTTCTTCACCACGCCGATCAGCAGAAACAGCCCCAACAGCGAGATCAGGCTGAACTCGCTGCCCAGTGCGTAGATCGACAACAAGGCGCCGACCCCGGCCGATGGCAAGGTGGACAGGATGGTCAGCGGATGGATGTAGCTTTCGTACAGCACGCCCAGCACCAGGTACACCGCCAGCAACGCGCCGAGGATCATGAACGGCTGGCTCTTCTGGGTGGCGGCGAACGCGTCGGCGGTACCGGCCATTTTCGCGATGACATCCTCGGGCATCCCGAGCTTGGCAATCGCCCGCTCGATAGCCGCGGTGCCCTGCTCCACCGTGACGCCTTCGGCCATGTCGAAGGAAATGCCCTCGGAAGCGAACTGGCCTTCATGGCTGACCCGGTCGTCCTCCAGGCTGTTCTCGTAATGGGCAATGGCTGACAGCGGTACCCGCGCGCCGTCGGCGGTGATCACCTGGACCTGCTCGAGAGTGCTCGGGTCCTGGGCATACTTGGGATTGACCTCCATCACCACCTGATACTGGTTGAGACTGTCGTAGATGGTGGAAATCTGCCGCTGGCTGTAGGCGTTGTTGAGCACCGCGGTAACCATGTCCATGTCGATGCCCAGGCGCTTGGCCTGGTCGCGGTCCACCACCAGCGTCACCTGCTGCGCCCCGCCACCGTCGCGGGCATCGATGGCGGTCAGCTCCGGCAAGGCCCGGAAGGCCGCCACGACCTTGGGGTACCAGGTGCGCAGTGACGCCAGGTCGGCGCTTTGCAGGATGTAGGAATACTGCGAAGTGGTCTGCTCGCGCCCGCCACCGAACTGCAGGTCCTGGTCGGCCATCAGCATCAATTGGCCGCCGGGGACCTTGGGCATTTCCTTGCGCAAGCGCTCGATGACCTTCTGCGCGGAAATGCCCCGCTCCTTGATCGGCTTGAGGCGCACCAGCATGAAGGCGTTGTTGGTACCGTTGTTGCCGCCGATGAAACCGGCGACGCTTTGCACGGCCTCGTCCTTGAGCACGGCACGGCGGAAGATTTCCATCTTCGGCTGCATCACATTGAACGATAGCCCGTCGTCGCCACGCACGAAACCGATCAGTTGACCGGTGTCCTGCTGTGGCATGAAGGTTTTCGGCACCACCACATACAACGCGACGTTCACGCCGATGGTCACCAGCAAGCTGAGCAAGGTCAGGCGCCGATGGCGCAGCACCCAGTCCAGGCTGGTGGCGTAACCACGGACCATCCGCTCATTGAGCCCCTGGCTCCAGCGCTGCAAGCGGTTTTCCTGCCCCGGTACGTGAGGCTTGAGCCAGCGGGCGCAGAGCATCGGCGTGAGCGTCAGCGAGACCACCAGCGAAACCACGATGGAGGCCGCCAGGGTGATGGAAAATTCGCGGAACAGGCTCTCGATGATGCCGCCCATGAACAGGATCGACAGGAATACTGCTACCAGCGAGACGTTCATCGACAGCAACGTAAAGCCGACTTCTTCGGCCCCCAGGTAGGCGGCTTTCATCGGTGGCACGCCTTCGTCGATGTGCCGGGAAATGTTCTCCAGCACCACGATGGCGTCGTCCACCACCAACCCGGTCGCCAGGATCAACGCCATCAGCGACAGGTTGTTCAGGGAGAAACCGTACAGGTACATCACCGCAAACGTGCCCACCAGCGACACCGGCACCGCCAGGGTCGGGATCAACGAGGCGCGAAAGTTGCCGAGGAACAGGAACACGACCAGCACCACCAGGGCCACGGCGATCAGCAAGGTCATTTCCGCTTCATGCAGGGTGGCCTTGATCACCGGCGAACGGTCCATCGCCAGGTTCAGCTTGACGCTGGCCGGCAGCACGGCCTGCAACGCCGGCAACTGCGCCTTGATCTCGTTGACCGTCTCGATGATGTTGGCCCCGGCCTGGCGGTTGATCACCAGCAGCACGGCGGCATCGTCGTTGAAGAAACCGCTGTTGTAGCGATCCTCGACGCTGTCGGTGACTTTCGCCACGTCCTTGAGCCGCAGCACCGAGCCGTCCTGGTAGCGGATGATCAGCGTTTCGTAGTCCTTGGCCTTCTCCAACTGGTCATTGGCCTGCACCTGCCACATGCGCCGGTCGTCCTCCACCGAACCCTTGGGCCGGCGTACGTTGCTGTCGGCGATAGCGGTGCGCACATCGTCCAGGGCCACGCCGTACTGATTGAGCAACTGTGGCTCCAGTTCGATGCGCACCGCTGGCAACGAACTGCCGCCGATCTGTACCTCGCCGACGCCCGACACCTGGGACAGGCTCTGGGACAGGATGGTGGATGCCAGGTCGTAGAGCTGGCCTTTTTCCAACACATCCGAGGTCAGCGACAGCACCATGATCGGCGCCTGGGACGGGTTGACCTTCTTGTAGGTGGGCATGCTGCGCATGCCGCTGGGCAACAGGTTGCGCGACGCATTGATGGCCGCCTGCACTTCCCGGGCGGCGCCGTTGATGTCGCGGTCCAGGTCGAATTGCAGGATGACCCGCGTAGAACCCTGGCTGGAGCGACTGCTCATGGTGTTGACCCCGGCGATAGCGCCGAAGGAGCGTTCCAGGGGCGTGGCCACGGTGGAGGCCATGACCTCGGGGCTGGCGCCCGGCAGGCTGGCCTGGACCACGATCACCGGAAAATCCATCTGCGGCAGCGGCGAAACCGGCAGCAGGCCGAAGCACACGCCACCGAGCAGCATGATGGCGAAGCTCAGGAGCATGGTCGCTACGGGGCGGCGGATGAAGGGGCCGGAGAGGTTCATCGGCCACCGTTCCGGGCTTCAGACCAAAGACCGAAAAGAATGACCGGACTTTTGTGGCGAGGGAGCTTGCTCCCGCTTGAGTGCGCAGCGCTCACAAAGGGGGCCGCTGCGCAGCCCAGCGGGAGCAAGCTCCCTCGCCACAGAAAGCCCGTCCAGCCCAGGTTTGCGGGCTTCGTCGTCATACCCGCACCTCTTTCCCTTCCGGCTTGGCAAAGCGGCGGCCCAGGCGATCGAAATACAGGTAGATCACCGGCGTGGTGAACAACGTCAAGACCTGGCTCACCAACAACCCACCCACCATCACCAAGCCCAGGGGCTGGCGCAGTTCGGCGCCGGAGCCGGTGGCGAACATCAGCGGTATGGCACCGAACAACGCCGCCAGGGTGGTCATCAGGATCGGGCGGAAGCGCAGCAACGCCGCCTGGTAGATCGCCGTCTGCGGGTCCATGCCCTGGTTGCGCTCTGCATCGAGGGCGAAGTCGATCATCATGATCGCGTTCTTCTTGACGATGCCGATCAGCAGGATGATGCCGATGATCGCGATCATGCCCAGGTCATTGCCGCTGAGGATCAACGCCAGCAAGGCGCCGATGGCCGCCGAGGGCAAGGTGGAAAGGATGGTGATCGGGTGGATGTAGCTTTCGTACAGCACACCCAGGACGATGTACATGGTCACCACCGCCGCCAGGATCAGCAGCAAGGTACTCGACAACGACGCCTGGAACGCCTGGGCCGCGCCTTGGAATTCGGTCTGCACGCCTACCGGCATGCCGATGTCCTGCTGGACCTTCTCGATCATGTCCACCGCATGCCCGAGGGCCACGCCCGGCGCGAGGTTGAACGACATCATCACCGCCGGAAACTGGCCGATGTGGGCTATCGCCAGTTGCGCCTGGCGCTCTTCGACCCGGGCCAGGCTCGACAAGCGCACCTGCCCTCCATCGGTGGTCTTGACATGGATCTGGTCCAGCGCCTGCGGTCCGATCCGCTCCCCGGCCTGGGCCTGCAACACCACGCGGTACTGGCTGGCCTGGGTGTAGATGGTGGAGATCTGCCGCTGGCCGAAGGCGTCATACAGCGCATCGGTGATGTTCGACACCGAGACGCCCAGGCGTGAAGCCGCGTCGCGGTCGATCACCAAGTAGACCTGCAAGCCCTTGTCCTGCAGGTCGCTGGCCACGTCGGTCAGTTCCGGCTGGCGGCCCAGGGCCTCGACCAGGCGCCCGCTCCAGAGGCTGAGCAATTCGGCGTCCGGCGATGACAGGCTGAACTGGTATTGGGTACGGCTGACCCGGTCTTCGATGGTCAGGTCCTGCACCGGCTGCATGAACAGGCGAATGCCCACCAGTCGATCCAGTTGTGGCTGCAAGCGGGCAATGATCTCGGTGGCGCTGTCATCCCGTTCGCTGTGGGGCTTGAGGTTGATCAGCAGGCGACCGCTGTTGAGCGTGGCGTTGTCGCCGTCCACGCCGATGTAGGACGACAGGCTCTGCACCGCCGGGTCGGCGAGGATCACCTTGGCCAACTGCTGCTGGCGCTCGCTCATGGCGGCAAAGGAGATCGATTGCGGCGCCTCGGAAATGCCCTGGATCACCCCGGTGTCCTGCACCGGGAAAAAGCCCTTGGGCACGGCCAGGTACAGCACCACCGTCAGCACCAGGCTGCCCACCGCCACCAGCAGGGTCAGTGGCTGATGCTTGAGCACCCACTGCAACTTGCGCCCGTAGGCAGCGATCAACCAGTCGATCCAGGCGCCGCTGGCGCGGTAGAAACGGCCCTGCTCTGCTTCCTTGGGCTCGCGCTTGAGCAAGCGGGCGCACATCATCGGCGTCAGGGTCAGGGACACCACCAGGGAGATCAGGATCGCCACCGCCAGGGTGATGGCGAACTCGCGGAACAAGCGCCCGACCACGTCGGCCATGAACAACAGCGGGATCAGCACGGCGATCAGCGACAGGGTCAGGGAAATCAGCGTGAAACCGATCTGCTTAGCGCCCTTGAGCGCAGCCTGCAACGGGCTGTCGCCCTCCTCGATGAAGCGGGCGATGTTCTCCAGCATGACGATGGCGTCGTCCACCACGAAACCGGTGGCGATGGTCAGGGCCATCAGGGTCAGGTTATTGATGGAAAAACCGGCCAGGTACATCACGCCAAAGGTGCCGATCAACGACAACGGCACGGCCACCGACGGGATGATCGTGGCACTGACGCGACGCAGGAACAGGAACGTCACCATGACCACCAGGGCGATGGCGATCAGCAACTCATGCTGCACGTCGGTGACCGAGGCGCGGATGGTCTGGGTGCGGTCGGTCAGCACGGTGACGTCCAGGCCGGCCGGCAGGTTATCGGTGATGCTCGGCAGCAAGGCCTTGATCCGGTCCACCACCTCGATGACATTGGCCCCCGGCTGGCGCTGGATGTTCAGCAACACGGCCTGGTTTTCATTGGCCCAGGCGGCAAGGCGTTCGTTTTCGGCCCCGTCGACGATCTCTGCCACGTCCTTGAGCCGCAGCGGCGAGCCATTGGCGTAGGCCAGGATCAGCTCGGCGTAGTCCTTGGGCGAGGTCAACTGGTCGTTGGCATCGAGCATCGAGACCCGGGTCGGGCCGTCGAAGTTGCCCTTGGGCTGGTTGACGTTGGAAGCACCAATCAGCGTGCGCACATCCGCCAGGTTCAGGCCGTTGGCCGCCAGGGCCTCGGGGTTGACCTTGATTCGCACGGCCTGGCGCTGGCCACCGGCGATGGTGACCATGCCGACGCCGCTGATCTGGGCGATTTTCTGCGCCATGCGGGTGTCCACCAAGTCATTGAGCTTGGGCAGCAGCATGGTCTTGGAAGTGATCGCCAGGGTCAGCACCGGGGTGTCGGCCGGATTGACCTTGTTGTACACCGGCGGCGCCGGCAGGTCCTTGGGCAGCAAGTTGGTGGCCGCATTGATCGCGGCCTGCACCTGCTGCTCGGCGACATCCATGTTGATGTCGAGGTTGAAGCGCAGGGTAATCACCGACGCGCCGCCGGAACTAGTGGAGGCCATTTGCGTCAGGCCCGGCATCTGCCCGAACTGCCGCTCCAGGGGCGCGGTGACCGCACTGGTCATCACATCGGGGCTGGCGCCCGGGTACAGGGTCATCACACGGATGGTCGGGTAGTCGACCTGGGGCAGTGCCGACACCGGCAGCAACCGGTAGGCGATCAGGCCGGCGAGGATGATCGCCAGCATGCTCAGGGTGGTGGCGACCGGGCGAAGGATGAACAGCCGCGAGAGATTCATGCGCCGCCCTTGTTCGCCTTGTCGGCCTCAGCCGGCTCAGGCACCGCCGCAGACTTGCCTTGCAAGTGCTCGGTCGGCGTGGTGGGCATCTCCTGGCTGTCGTTGACCACCTCCACTTCGCTGCCTTCCTTCAGGCGATCGGTGCCTTCGAGCACCACCCGGTCGCCAGCGGCCAGGCCTTCGGTGACCACGGTGTTCGTACCGTCGCTGGCCCCGATCTTCAGTTTCTTGATGGTGACCTTCTTGTCGCCCTCCAGGGCGTAGACGAAGGTGCCGTTGGTGCCGAACTGGATGGCCGCCGTCGGCGCCAGGACCACGCCTTTGAGGGTGTCGGCCAGCAGGTGGACGTTGACGAACTGGTTGGGGAACAGCGACTGGTCGCGGTTCTCGTAGCGGGCCTTGAACTTCAAGGTGCCGGTGGTGACATCGATCTGGTTGTCCAGGCTTTGCAGCAGGCCACTGGCCTGGCGCTTCACGTCGCCCCGGTCCCAGGCTTCGACGGGCAGCTTCGCCCCGCTGCGATAACGGGCGAGCACGGTGTCGAGGTTGTTCTCCGGCAAGGTGAACACGACGCTGATGGGTTGAGTCTGGGTAATGACCGCCAGGGCTGTGGTGTCGTTGGCCGACACCAGGTTGCCGATGTCCAGTTGGCGCAAGCCCACGCGGCCGGTAATCGGCGCGCGGATCCTGGTGAATTCCAGGTTGAGCTTGGCGTCGTTGACCGCCGCCTGGTTGGTCTTGACCGTGCCCTGGTACTGGCCCACCAAGGCCGCGGCGGTGTCGAGGGTCTGCTTGGCAATACTGTCTTCAGCGTAGAGGCCGCGATACCGTTCAAGGTCGACCTGGGCATTTTTCAGTTGGGCCTGGTTCTGCAAGAGCGTGCCTTCGGCCTGGAGCAAGGCGTTCTGGTACGGGCGTGGATCGATCTCGGCCAGCAAGTCCCCAGCCTTGACCATTTGGCCCTCTTCGAAGGCGATCTTGACCAGTTCGCCACCCACGCGGCTGCGCACATTGATGGTGTTGAGGGCCGTGACCGTACCCAGCGCCTTGAAGTACAGCGGGAAATCCCCGATCACCGCCGGCGCCACACGCACCGGGATCGGCCCCGTCGCCCCACCGAACCCCGGTCGCATGCCACCCGAACGTCCCACGTGCCCCGTCGCGGCCTTGTCCCCCTCCCCCGGCTTCTGGGCCGAACCACCGGGCCAGAACTTCCAGGCCAGCGCCGCGACGACCAACAGGACGAACAGGCCGAACAGCCAGCGACGGGAATTGCGGGAAACAGACGATTGCATGGAGTGATCAACCATTGGGCGCGTGGACTTCTTTTACGGGAGGCTGAACGATAAGCACTGGCGGGTATTTAGCAAAGCGCCTTTACCGGCAATTTACGTTGGGCTTACCTTTCGAATAGTCAGCTAAAGCCTTGAAGCACAAAAGAAAACGGCCTGGACAGGGCCAGACCGTTAACAATTGTAATAAATACCTTATTTCATTCCACTTATTTCAGAACAGCCAGGGCCGCATCGTAGTTCGGCTCTTCAGCGATTTCCTTGACCAGCTCGCTGTGCAGCACGGTGTCATTTTCGTCCAGCACCACCACGGCACGGGCAGTCAGGCCTTTGAGTGGACCGTCGGCAATCGCCACGCCGTAGTCCTGGATGAACTCAGCACCGCGCAGCGTGGACAGGTTCTGGACGTTTTCCAGGCCTTCGGCACCGCAGAAGCGCGCCTGGGCAAATGGCAGGTCGGCGGAGATGCACAGCACCACGGTGTTGTTCAGTTCGTTGGCCTGAGCGTTGAATTTGCGCACGGAGGTGGCGCAGGTCGGCGTGTCGACGCTTGGGAAAATGTTCAGCACTTTGCGCTTGCCGGCGAAGTCCTTCAGGGAAACGTCCGACAGATTGCCGGCGACCAGGGAAAAGGCTGGTGCCTTGGAACCAGCTTGTGGCAACTGACCGTTGACTTGGACCGGGTTGCCTTTGAGGGTGACTTGAGCCATGAACGGATTCCTTCTGACAGTTTGAAAATGGTGAGGCCGGAGTTAACCACGAAATGCTCGCGCGACCTATGGGCGGACATAAAAAGACATGGCGTCGACACCCCGGCAACGGCGATGGCTATTTGGCCTTGAGCTGCAGAAATGACTGATGCAAATCCGCCGCCCAGCCATCGATGACCCCTTTGACGTCATCGGGCTTCATGACCTGGGATTCGTTGGACAGTGGCTTGCCCGTGCCCTTGCGCACCACCTGGGCGACCACCGCGTTATTGCCTCCGTCGAGAAAAACCGCTTCGGTGCCCAAGGTGGTTTCCTGGTCGCGAATACCGCTGGCGGTGCTGACAGCGGCCGCCACCAGCGCAATCGGGACCACCTCATACGGTTTCAAGCCTTCGGTCTTGCTACTGACAGCCGTGATCGCCGCCCGTATCACCAATACACCCGGCCCAGGGACGGTCGCCAGGGGCAAGGACTTCCCCGCCTCCCGCATGAGGGCCTGATCGTAATACGCGGTGATGCCCGACAGCGTGGCCTGGGGGATCTTCACGGTCGGCTGCGGTTTGGGGTAAAGCTGCGTCGGCTCGATATAGAGGCTGGTGTACTTGTTCAGATCGATCTTCGGATCGACCCAACGCATGACCTCGGCCCCCGACGGCGACTTCTCTTCCTTGAGGCGGCTGTAATCCCCCAGGAACCCGGAATATTCATCCGGCTGGGTGACTTTGCTCGAACAACCCGCCAAGGCGAGCGAGGCCATGCAAACAAAGCCGATCATCGACGAAAACTTCATGCTGTCACTCCTGTAAGCCACACGAGGCGGGGCCGGAACTACAGGTATAGCCAATGGACAGGCTTTTGCCTGCCCTGAAAAGAACAAGTGATTCAGCCGCGCTCGCGAGGTATCAGGCTCTGCAATTGTTGGGCGAGGAAGTTTGCATCGAAGGCAAACGTGTCGGGGTCCTTCAACCCATTGGTCCGGCGCCATTGCCATTGCGTCGATGGCGGCTGGCACACCAGGGAAATGCTGCCGTGACGGGTCGCGGCCAGGCCGATGATCGACAAAGAAACCAAGCCGCCCACACCCATCACATCCGGCACGAACTCCACCGGTTTACCGGTAATGGCCAAGGTCAGTTTTTCGGTCTTGAAAGCGGATGTTTCTACAGGAACGTTCGACCCGTGAGCCACATACGTCTCACGGTTCAGTTCCAGCAGGCCGAGCGCCATGACCGGTGCCAGCCATTGCTCGATTTGCCCGTACAGCGCCTCGATCTGTTGCGTCCAAACCGCCGACTGGGCCTGGTGCAGTTGTTTCTTGTGCGCTTCGCTGTCGGCGTAGTGACGAAGCATCTCGCCCAGTTGCTGTACATCGTCCATGGGCCGTTCCTCGATTAGGGAGTACTGCGAAGCTGGATGATGACAGGTCCAAGAAGCCGGCGTACGTAAAAGCCACTTTACCTGCGTGACTAATCCTTCAGCGCAGTCGCGCCATGGCGAGGGTGTCCACCCAACGTCCGTCACGCACGGCATAGTCGCGCATCAGGCCTTCGCTTTCGAAGCCGAACTTGCGGTACAACCCGATGGCTGCTTCATTGTCGGCGTACACCGTCAGCTCGACCCGGCGTAGGTTCATCCAGTTGTCGGCGACGTCCAGCGCGGCGGCCAGCAGCATCGACCCCACGCCTTTGCCCTGCCAGGCGACAGCCACCCCCATGCCGAGGCTGCCGCAATGGGCCCGAGGCACTCGCGAAAACTGCTCCAGCCCCAGGTTGCCGATGACTTCACCCGCGTGCAGGGCCACCAGTTTCAACAAACGCTCGTCATCCGTCGCCAAGCGCTTGCGCCAGACTTCGGTGGACTGGAAAGGCATTTGCAGTACCTGGCGAGTCACCGCCGGGTCGTTGTAGAGCGCGGTGACACCGGCGATGTGGGCTTCAGTGAAGCGTGCGAGGGTAATCGAAGGCTCGGACATGGGGGCTCCTTCCTGGAGGCGCGACAAGGCCGACCACTATAAGCCGCGTCAGGTTACATCGGGAACCAGTGGGAGTTGTTGGTGGATGCTGAGTCTGTGGGCGCCCAAGAACCCATGTGGGAGCCGAGCTTGCTCGCGATGACGGCGGCACATTCAATATCAATGCAAGCTGAACCACCGCTATCGCGAGCAAGCTCAGCTCCCACAGGGAATTGTTGCTGGATGCTGAATCTGTGGACACCCAAGAACCCATGTGGGAGCGAGCTTGCTCGCGATGACGGCGGCACATTCAATATCAATGCAAGCTGAACCATCGCTATCGCGAGCAAGCTCAGCTCCCACAGGGGATTGTTGGTGGATGCTGAATCTGTGGACACCCAAGAACCCATGTGGGAGCCGAGCTTGCTCGCGATGACGGCGGCACATTCAATATCAATGCAAGCTGAACCACCGCTATCGCGAGCAAGCTCAGCTCCCACAGGGAATTGTTGGTGGATGCTGAATCTGTGGACACCCAAGAACCCATGTGGGAGCGAGCTTGCTCGCAATGACGGCGGCACATTCAATATCAATGCAAGCTGAACCACCGCTATCGCGAGCAAGCTCAGCTCCCACAGGGAATTGTTGCTGGATGCTGAATCTGTGGACACCCAAGAACCCATGTGGGAGCGAGCTTGCTCGCGATGACGGCGGCACATTCAATATCAATGCAAGCTGAACCACCGCTATCGCGAGCAAGCTCAGCTCCCACAGGGAATTGTTGCTGGATGCTGAATCTGTGGGCGCCCAAGAACCCATGTGGGAGCCGAGCTTGCTCGCGATGACGGCGGCACATTCAATATCAATGCAAGCTGAACCACCGCTATCGCGAGCAAGCTCAGCTCCCACAGGGAATTGTTGGTGGATGCTGAATCTGTGGACACCCAAGAACCCATGTGGGAGCGAGCTTGCTCGCGATGAGGCCCTTCCAACCGGCATCGATGTCTAATGAACGACCGCTATCGCGAGCGAGCTCGCTCCCACAGACAGGCTACTTCCGGCTTCGGTCAGGCCTGGAACCAATCCCGCCGCTCATCCAGCGTGTGGTAGATCAGTTCACGCAGCATCTGCACCTCAGGCGAGCCTTCGGCCTGGGCATTGACGGCCATCCACAAGTGCCGTTGCATCGACAGGCCGAACACTTGCGGCAACGCCACCAGACCTCGGTCGAAGCGGCTCATGTACTGCGGCAACAGGCCGATGCAGGCACTGCAGCGAATCATTTCCAGCATCAGTTCGTAGGATTGCACCTGCACCACACCGGCCCGGCGTTGTTCTATCAAGGCGTTCCACGGTGCGAAGCCGTCCACGTGCCGATCCGCCTGCCATTGCACCAGCATGTAATCGTTCAGGTCGTCCAGGCAGTCCGGGCGCGTGGCCGGGCGTGAGTAGCGCTTGGCGATGTGCGGCACATAGTCCAGCCGCGCCAGTCGATCCGCGGGCAATGTGGCGAAACTCGGCCCCGGCCCCAACGTGTGGGCATCGCTCAACCACAGCACCAGGTCGGCGCTGACGGCTTGCAGCGCCAGGTCACTGTCCAGGGTGATGATCTGCAGTCGCACGCTGGCGTTGCGTCGCAGCAATGAAATCAGGTCACGGCCCAGGATGTCATGCAGTATCGACTCGGCCACGGCCAGGCGAATCAAGGGTTGATCGTTCAAGGGCGGCGCGCTTTCGTGGGCCAGGCTGATCAAGCGCGCCTGCAACTGCCGGCCCTCGCGGCTGAGGGTCAAGGCGCTGCCCTGGAAGCTGAACAGCGAACGTTGCAGCCGCGCCTCCAATTGCGCCAACTGCTTGCGTAGCCAGGTCGCCTTGACGTTGAGGCTGCGGGCCGCTTGCATGAAACAGCCGCAACGGGCACTGACCAGGAAGCACTGCGCCACCTGCGGCTCGATACCGCCGGCCATGGCCAGCCACGGGTCGGGGGCACGCAACGGTGTGCGGTATGCGGTGACAGCCTGGCGTCCTGCGGGCTCGATGAAGGTCATGGGTGACTCCCTGTCGGTTGTACGAATACGTAATGCTGTGTAGGAGCTGCGTAGGAGCTGTCGAGTGCAACGAGGCTGCGATCTTTCCCAATACACTTGAATCTCAAGCGAAAGATCAAAAGATCGCAGGCTTCGCCAGCTCCTACAGAGCCCAGCGGGAGCAAGCTCCCTCGCCACAGGCCTGGGGTGGACCTGCCTAAAGCCCCTCCTCCAACACCTTGCTCAACTGCGCGCCATCGATGCTCAACGTCGCCGTGTCGAGCATGCCGTCCAGGTACGCCTTGGCGATCTGTTCCTGGCGCTGGGCACGCAAGGCCTGGGTCAGGCGCTCGCGGACTTCATCCAGGGTCGCCTCTCGGGCCGGTTGTTGCTCGGTGAGCTTGATGACATGGAACCCTGCCGGGCTCTGCACCGGGTCCGATACCGCGCCGACCTTCAAGCGCGCCACGGCCTCGCGCACCGGCGGCACCAGTTGCTGCAACGGCTGGTAACCACTGTCACCGCCGCGCTCGGCACTGGTGCGGTCCTGGGAAAAACGACTGGCCAGGGCGCCGAACTCAGCGGGTGAGGCCTGGGCTTTCTTGCTCAATTCCAGCGCTTGCCGGCGCACCGCCTCCACGGTTTGCGGTTCGGTGGCTGCCAGGAAAATCTGGCTGACACGGTACAATGCCGGCGCGGTCCAGTTGGCTTTCCCGGCGTCGTAAGCCTGCTTCAACTCGTCTTCACTGGGATACCCGGCCGGCACCTGGCTCACCGACTGCAAGTAATCGCGAAACACAATCTGCTCAGCCGCCGCTCGTGTCTGCCGCTCCACCTCGGGCCGCTGACGCCAACCCTGGGCATCGGCCTGCTCCAACACGGCTTTTTCCGCCAGGCGGGCACGGATCCAGCCCTCCAACGCAGCCCGATTACCCCGCATTTGCTGACGAACCTCGGGGGCCAGTGCGGCCAGCAAGGTCTTGAGCTCTTCGCGGCTGACCTGCTGGTTGCCCAGTCGGGCCAAACTCGGCGAGTCGGCCGAAACAACACTGGCGGTCTGCACCGCGGCGACCGGATCGCTGCCCGGCCGCAGGCCCAGCACCAGCGCCACGGCGATCAGGCCCAGCGCGGCGGCACTGATGACGAAGGTCGGCTTTTTCACGATGCGACGGCCTCCTCCAAGGGCGCCTCGACGGGCTCGGCCGGGGTTTGCGCCCGCGCCGCGTTCTGGCTGTACTCACGCAGGTAGACAATGAATTCCTGCAACAGGCGGTCCCACAGTTCCAGGTGACTGCGCAGATGATCGGCACTCACGCCCGCCGCAACCACGACGTCCATTTCCATCACCAGGAATTCGCCTTGCAGCGACAACCGGGCAAAACGTCGCGAGGCGTTCCACAGTTCTGCCAACCCGGCCGGCAATTGGCCCTGCACCCGCAACGCACAGCTGAAGGTGAAGTCCAGGTATTCGCCTGCAGTCGCCGCCGGATTGCCGAAACGCACGGCAAAACCGATGCCCTGGCTGGCACTGAGCAGTTGCACAATGCCGTTCTGCTCGGTTTCGTTGACCCGATAACCCGCCGCCTGCAACAACTCAGTCAGGGATTTTGCACCGACGTTTTCAATCATTGAGGTCATGTTCGATTCATCCTTGTTCTGTTCAGTGAGTGATCGAGGCCTGGGGCGCATCGAAACGGTTCTTGTAGAGATCATCGCCAAACCCTTGGGCCAGCTCTTCGAAACGCACCCGGGCCTTGGCCGCGAACGGCTGGCGGATCTTCACGATGTCAGTCACATCAATGGTTTCGTAGGCATGCAGCAGCGTCTTGGCGACTTCGTACATCTGCTGATTCTTGACCGAACATTGCTGCACTTGTGTGTCACGCTCGGTCAATTGCGCCTCCAGGCGGGCGCGCTCGGCCTCTTTGCCGCGAGCCAGGACCAGCAGTTCGTCGTAGGCTTTCTTGAACTTGCCCATTTGCTCGTTGCTGGCCGCCACCTGAGCCTGGGCCTGGCTTTGCAGGTTTTGCTGATGCCCAGCCAGTTGCTCATTCAGGGCCTGGGCCTTGCTCAATTGCGCGGTCAATTGCTTGATCTGCGCCTGGGCCTCCTTGGCCTGGCTCTCCGCGGCCTGCCGGGCGGCACTGGCCTGGGCCTGTTCGCTTTGCAGGGTTTGCAACTGGGCGGTGGTGCTGCGCAGTTGCGCCCGCAGGCGTTCTTCCAGGCCTTCGCCGTGGGCGCCGCCGCTCAGAAGCAGGCCCAGCACCAGTAACGCGGCCGGACATTGGTAGATGGCACGCCTTTTCATGAGGCCTCCCTGCGCTTAGAAGCGCGTGTTGATTTCAAGCTGCAAGACATCGATGTCGTACGGCGCGCCGTACACCGCTTCGGAACTCAACCAGCGACCGGTGGCGAAGACGTTGCTCGCCAGGCCATAGTTGCCGCCCAGGAAATAACCCTTGGCGTTGGTGCCCCCCAGATGGAATGACGAATCGTTGAAGCCGTCCGGCAAGGCGTCCGGCTGGATGTACTTGTAGCCGGCGAACAGGTTCCAGTCGCCCTCACGCTTGAGTTCCAGGGAGTTGCCAAGGGTGAACTGGAGCATCCAGGCGTTGGCGCCGCTTTCCACCTCGCCATCGCTGTCCAGGTTGTTGGCGAACTGCCCCGCGGAGCGCTTGCGCATCTCGCCTTCGTCGTAGCCCAGGTTGTGGACGTAGTGGGCCTGGCTGCGCAGTTTCAGGTCTTCGGGCAGATCGGTGTCCCACGCGAAGTTCAGGTCCAGCAGGTTGAACTCCGAGGCCAGGCCGACGTATTGCGGCTGTGGCGTGGTCGACGGGTTGAGGGGGTTGGGCGTGATGTCGCGCAGCAGGAACACGGTGTTGCCTTTCTGCATGAACGCTACCCGCGAACCGTCGCTGTCACAGCCTGGATCACCGGCCCAGGGCTGGCACGGCGAAGAACGCTGGCCTTCGATGTCGTCGAAGCGGTAATAGGCCAACGCGCCCTTGATCCGGTTGCTGTCGTTGATGGCCCAGTTGGCCCCCAGTTGCGCACCGTACAACCATTTGTTGTCGCTCTCTTCCTTGTCGCTGCCATTGCTGGTGCTGGTGTCGTTGGTGTACTCCACCGGGAACGCGCCGACGGTGCCGAACACACCCCAGTCCTGATTGAGCTTGTGGTTGAAATTCGCCGCCACGCCATCGAAGTTCAGGTCGCCGGAATACAACAGGTCAGTGGAGAAAAACGGGTTGGCGAAACGCCCGCCGGTCAGGGTCAATTCGTCCGAGGGTTTCCAGGTCAGGTAGCCCTGGTCGAGCCAGATGTCTTTTTTGCCAAAGCCACCACCGAGGGTCTGGGTGGTGGACACCGGGTTGTTGTCCGAGCCGGTGCCGATGCGGATGCCCGCCGTCCATTGCGGAGCAATCACGGCCTTCATGCCCAGGCGGGCACGCAGGCGGAACAGGTTTTCCCGGTCTTCGCGGGTATTGAGCAACGGCGGCAGGCTGGAACTGCTGTTGGGGTTGACGTCGTAAGGCCCCTTGTCATTGAGCCGGGCGAAATCGACGATTTCGTTGCTGTTGGTGCCTGAGTAATAGCGCGACTCGTCCCGCAGGCGAATGTCGCCATCGAAACTGATGCGTGAGACCCAATCCGGGAAGGTGTTGGGCTGGGCCCAGTTTTCCTGCTTGGCGGTGGCCATGACTTCGGCCTTGACCTGGTCGCGGATCTGCTCACGCACGATATTCGGCACGTATTGCACCCGTACGTCCCCCGGCGCACCAGCCGGCGTCGCGGCGACTGTCGTGGCGGCTTGGCGGGCCTGCACGGCTTCCCGTTCGGCCTGGGCGATCAAGCCATCGGCCTGGTCCTGTTTCAACACGCCCTGCTGCACCAGCAGGCGGATCAGATTGATCGTGGCGTTTTCCGAAGGCGCCGGGGCGGCGGCCGCGTGGCCGGCCAGGCTCAGGACCACCAGGCCGATCGCCCACGACAATCGATTCACATTGGAAATCATCTGCACACAACTCCTGTTGGCAAACTTTCAAATAGTCGGTTAACCCGGCCGCCGTCCCTGCAAGGACAGGCGCACGGGCAAAGTCAGGGAGGCCGGTGGCCGTTCACTCAAATGGGGCGCGGTACGCAGGGCGGCGATCACTTGCTCATCCACCTGCGGGTTGCCGCTGGACTTGACCAGCTCAACGCGGGTGATCTCCCCCACCGCGCTGAGCCAGACATCGGCCTGCAGCGAGAACGCCAGGCTGCGCAAGTCGGGGTTTTCCCGCAGCAAACGCTGGAAGGTGAACGCCAGGAACTGGCTGTAAGTGCCATTGCCCAGGCGCCCGCCCCCTGCCCCGGCCATGCCGCCGCCCTTGCCGGCACCGATGTTGAACGCGTCGTTGCCGGACTGGGCATCGCCGTCCATTTGCATCGGGTTCGCCAGGTCATCCACCGGCGACGGCGGCGCTTCTTCTTCGGGCTTGACCTCTTCGGGTTCCGGGGTCGGCTCTGGCTCGACCACTTTCTCCTCGACCTGGGGTTCCGGCTCCTTGGGCTTCTCTGGCGGTGGTGGGGGCGGAGGCGGCAGCGGGATGATGGTCGGCACCTTCGGGGCTTCGCGGCGCACGCCACTCATGTCGTTGGCCCACTGCCACAGCAACCAGGCCGCGACGGCGCCCAGCAGCAGGCCGGCGGCCCACTTGAGCAGGCGCAGCGGCGAAGTCTTCACCGGGGGCGGATCGATGGGAAGTCTGGCGGTCATGATCAGCCCTGGCTCGGTTTGCCGGTCACGAGACCGACCTGGGACAGCTCCAGGCGCCGCAACAGATCCAGCACTTCAATGACTTTCTGGTACTGCACCGTCGCGTCGCCGCGCACGATCACCGGGAAGTCCGGGCTCTGCGCCTTTTCGATGCGCAGGCGCTCTTCCAGCTCGGCCAGGGTCACCGGGTAGGCATCGAGGAACACCTGCCCGCCATCGTTCACCGAAATCGCCTTGGTCTTGGCCTCGGATAACGACACCGAGGCACTGGCCTTGGGCAGGTTGATCTGGATACCTGACACCTGGGCCGTGGCCGTGAGGATGAACATCACCAGCACCACCATGAGCACATCCACCAGCGGCGTGATGTTGATACTGTCGACCGCTGCATCATCGTCGTCATCGTGTGAAGCGTTTACGCTAGCCATGGCGACTCCCTCAGGCCGGTACGGACGATTGGACGTGATGACCGCGACGAGGGGCCGCTTCACCGGACTGGCCTTCGCCGTGCATCTCCGCCAGGCGTGTGATGAACTCGTCGACAAAGACCCGCATGTCGGCGCTGACTTCCTTGTTACGGGTGATCAGGCGGTTGTAGCCAAACAACGCCGGGATCGCGACGAACAGGCCCATGGCAGTGGCGAGCAATGCCGCGGCCATGCCCGGGGCGATAGCGTTGATGTTCACGTCGCCGGCCATGGCCGTGCCGAGGAACACCACCATGATCCCCAGCACAGTGCCGAGCAGGCCGATGTACGGCCCGCCGGCGATGGCGTTGGACAGGGTCGAGAGCTTCGAACTCAGCGCTTGGTTCTCGCGGGTGCGCACGCCATCCATCGAGCAACGGATCGCTTCGATGGTGGCCGCTGACACCGACGAGGTGTCAGCACCCTGTTCACGGCGGGTGCGGATTTCCTTGACGGCCACCAAGTACAAGCGCCACAGCGATGAATGTTGCAGGCGCTGGGCGAGGTCCTGGTCGTCGGCGAACATTTCCAGGCGCGTGCCGATCTTGGCGAACTGCTCGCGGAAGGCTTCGTTGGCGGCACTGAGGCGGCTGACCATGCGGTTCTTGCGGATCATGATGATCCACGACTGGAACATCATCAGCACCAGCACCCCGATGATCACCCAAGCGTCGAGCGGCACGGCGTTGAGCAGGAACCCCAGGCTGCCGAAACCGAAGCCGGACTGCTCTTCATCGACGCCGTAGGCCACCAGTTTCGATTCGGCGCCCTGGGCATTGGCGTCAGCCAACAGCAACGGCGCCGGGCGAGCGACCTTGGACAGACGCGCTTCGTCCATGGCGCCGCTGAAAGGCGCGAAGGCTCCGGTGGAGACATCAGCACCCAGGGCGATCGGCGAATTGAACGCCGGCATCGCCACCGCCAGGCTCGCGGCCTCACGCCCGTTGACGTACAGCACGACCCGGTCGCCCGAGGCGGTCAACGCCAGGTGCTGCCATTGACCGGGGTTCAGCGGCTGGGTCGAGACCGCGCGCTGGTCATTGATCGCTACGAACGGCACACCCTGGTTGACCCCGACCAACAGGCTGGTAGCAGCTTCGCGACGGGCCAGGATCACTTGTTCGCCACTGGCCTGGTCCTGGCGCAGCCAGGTGCTGAAGGTGAACGCCGCGCCGGCACTGTGTTGCAACGACGGACTGGCCGGCAACAACAACGGCTGGCCGTTGAACTGCAAGGCCCGCCCGATCACACCATCAATGCTCACGCCGGTCGCGCCCTGGGCATTGTTGCCGTAGGCCGTGGTATCCCGAGGCGGTACGCCGGTGGCGCCGTCGAAGTGGTACAGCGCGGTGTAGTCCGGGTCGAAGGTCAACTGGCCGCTGCTCGTGGCCGGCGCCTTCTGGTTGCCGTAATACATCCACACGTCCTGGCGCTGACCGCCCTCCACGCTCGGCACGTCGACCCAGATCAGCGCCATGCCCATCAGCGGGTCGAAGCTTTCGATCTGGTGATTGAGCACGGTCTTGTCGTCGGCACTGACGAAACGCAAGTCCGAGCCGTCGTCCTTGACCCCGTCGAAGGTGAAGTTGCCGGTGTGCAAGCGCACCAGCAACGCGGTGCGGCCCAAGGCCTGGGCGATGGCGGCGCCCTGGGGCGTGGTGTCCACCGAAATCTGTTTGCGATAGTGCCAGTCGTCCTGCCACCAGGCGTTGGCGGTCGCCGGAAGCACCAGCCCCAGGCAGATCAACAGGGATAACAATAAGCGTTGCATGGACATGACTCCTGGGTTCAAAACGTCGCTTGCAGGTTGAAGTGCAGGCGCGATTCCTGTTTCGAGGTGTTCGGCCCTTCGAGCAGCGGATAGCCCCAGTCGAGGCTGCCGGACAGCCATTTGCTCAGGCTCGCGCGGGTGCCGAGGCCGACGCTGGCGAGGCTGTAGTCGGCTTCCTGGTCGGGCAGTTCGTCACGCAAATACAGCTGCGCGCCTTCGGCGAAGGCATAGAAACGCCACTCCTGAACATAACTGCCGAGGAACTTGGCCAGGGACGGGGTACGCAGCTCCTGGGACAGCAGGTAGCCGTCATCGCCGGTGCGCTCGGCAGCCAGGTAGCCGCGCACCGAGGTGGCGCCACCGGCGGAGAATTGCTCGTTGGAAACCAGCGGCCCGGAGGCCAGTTGGAAGGCAGCCTTGGAGACGGTCTGCCAGTCGTTGCCGAAGGTGAAGGTGTAATTGCCGTCGCCCTTGAGCACCGCGAAGCTGGGGCTGGCGCGATAGCGCTTGTAGTCGAACTCTTCGTCGGAGCTGCCATAGCCCAGCAGGCTCCGGGTACCCGCCACCAGACTCAGGCCGAGGCCCAACTGGCTGTTTTCGCTGTAGCGAAAACCGTTATAGGCGAAGGTGAACGGCGCGTACTTGAGTGGCGCCTTGTCGCTGGCACCGCCCAGGTTCAGCTCTTCCTCGAAGTCCTTGAAATCCACCCCGACCGAAAAGCTGTTGGCCCATGCCCCCGTGGACGGCAGGCTGTAGATCGCCGACACCCCGTAGGAATGCCCTTTGCCCAACACGTTACTGCCGCCGACGGTCGCCACGTTGCTGTCGGATTGGTACCCCGAGAACTGCACACTCCAGCGTTCGCTCAGCGGCGCGGTGTAGGAACCCGACCAGACCTTGGCGTTTTCGGTGTCCTGGGGCGCGGTGAAGAAAGTCAGCGAAACGCTGTGGCCCAGTTGCCAGAGGTTGTTGTAGCCCAGGCTGGCGACCGTGCGCAGCTTTTCGGTGTCGGCACTGTAGTCGTTGTTCAGCTCCAGGCTGGCCTGCCAGGGGTCCTGGTCTTCGACTTGCAAATCCACGTCCATGGTCCCGGGGCGCTGGCCTTCGCGCACCAGCGGCATGACCTGGCGTCCCGGGGTCTTGTTCAACTGCGCCAGCTCTGCCTGGACCCGGGCGAAATCGGGTACCTCGCCTTCCTTCAGCGACGGCACGTCCTCACGGATTTCAACGGGCGAATAGTGCTTGGCCCCTACCACGCGCACCCGACCGATCTTGGTCTCGCTGACTTGCAGGTAAACGATGCCGTCTTCGACTTTCTGCTCCGGCAGCTCGACGAATACCGATTGATAACCGCGGGCCTGATAGGCTTTTTGCAGGGCTTCCCGGGCGCCTTCGATGTCGCTCAAGGCCTTTTGCGGCCCCAGGAACGGGTACACCGCTTCCTCGATGGCCCGGGCATCGAGCACGGTGTTACCGCGCACGAAATACTCGTTCACATCCACCAGGCGCGTCGGCGCCGCATCGGCCTGCTGCCCGCCTTCGCCGGCAAAGGCCGACGGCCCCCCGACCGCCAGTAGCAGCCAGCCCCACAGCGCCGGCCGCGATTTGAAGAAATGCTCCACACCACCCCCTGAATTCAAAGTACGGCTCAATTGCTTATGGTCGATGTCGTGGCGTGCCGGGCCAGCCAGGTGTGCAGAAGCGCGAAGTTCAAGGAGAACTCCGGCATTTGCAGCAAGGCGCCACAGAACACTTCACCGATGATTTTCTGGATGAGCCGCACCGCCCGCGCATCGCCCAGCAGCGTGGCGAGGTCTTTGCTCAGGACATTGAAGCTCCAGACCTTTTGGTTCAGGTCCAGGCCGACGAACCAGCGGAACAGCAGGTTGTAATTGAGTTGTTCGTAGAGTTGCTGCTCGCTGGGCACCGAATAGAGCAGTTGCAGCAGGAGGATGTGCATGGCGGTTTGCGGTGCGATCAGCATCTGGGCATTGGCGTTGAGGCCCTGCAGCACATCACGATGGTCATCCAGCAGATCGTCGATCTGTGGACGCAGCAAGACCAGTGAATGGCCTTGCGGAATGTAGCTGGACACCTCCTTGAGCGCGCCCTGCCAGTCATCCTGGGAAACGATCCAGACCCACGGCGCGCCGTAGCGATACACCGAGACCGGCTGCTTGCGCGCCGCCTCGACGATCTTCGACAGCCGTTGGTCAAGCTCCTGCATGCCCACTTTCGAATAACGTTCCATAGTCCCCATCGCCTCACTCCCGGCTTCGCGCCCCGGCTCCAAACGACCTGAAAGGTCCCCTCGAACACGTCACACAGGCATGACGGGAATGGCGATGTGCTACCGAACTTTTGTCATGAAAGCTTCATTTTGGAGGGTAAGGGGGGAGTGAGCTTTTTGTGGGAGCGAGCTTGCTCGCGATGGCGGTGGGTCTGTTGGCGGTGATGTCAGCTGGTCAGCCGTCATCGCGAGCAAGCTCGCTCCCACAAGGGTTCTCGGGTGGAGACAGGGTTTGTGTCCCCTCCCCATTCCAGTGTGGGAGCCGAGCTTGCTCGCGATGGCGGTGGGTCTGTTGGCGATGATGTCGGCTGGGCAGCCGTCATCGCGAGCAAGCTCGGCTCCCACAGAGGTTCTCGGGTGGAGACAGGGTTTGTATCCACCCCCATTCCAGTGTGGGAGCCGAGCTTGCTCGCGATGGCGGTGGGTCTGTTGGCGATGATGTCGGCTGGGCAGCCGTCATCGCGAGCAAGCTCGGCTCCCACAGAGGTGCTCGGGTGGAGACAGGGTTTGTGTCCACCCCCATTTCAGTGTGGGAGCCGAGCTTGCTCGCGATGGCGGTGGGTCTGTTGGCGATGATGTCGGCTGGGCAGCCGTCATCGCGAGCAAGCTCGCTCCCACAGAGGTGCTCGGGTGGAGACAGGGTTTGTATCCACCCCCATTCCAGTGTGGGAGCTCGGGTGTTGGCGAGAAAGCCTGTGCCTTTACTGGTGCTGCACCTGCACCATCGAGCTCACCTGCACCCGCGCCTGCATCTGTTCCGCCCCGCCACCCCGGCGCATGCCGCGTACCGGGCAGGCGTCGAGGTAATCCAGGCCGATCGCCAGTTTCAGGTGGCGATCGGGAAGGGTCAGGCGGTTGGTCACGTCGAAGCTGTACCAGCCATCATCCAGCCAGGCTTCGGCCCAGGCGTGGCTTGCCAGGTGGCTTTCATCTTCGGTGCACAGATAGCCGGAAACATAGCGCGCTGGAATACCCAGGCTGCGCGCGCAGGCCAGGAAAGCGTGGGTATGGTCCTGGCAAACCCCCGTTCCACCGGCAAACGCCTCGGCGGCGGTGCTGTTGACCGCTGTCGTGCCGGGGCTGTAGGGCATCCGCTCGGCCAGGCCGTTCATCAGGTCGGTCAAGGCCGACCGATCGCGTCGGCCGGCACATTGTTCCACGGCGAAGGCGCTGAGGGTCTCATCCGCCTGGGTGAGGCGGCTGGTGCGCAGAAACGGCAGCGGTGACTGAGGGTCCGGTTCCATCGCGATGGACTGATGGATTTCCACCTCGCCATACGCCGTCAGCACCAAGGCACCGTGGGGCTCGTCCATGGTCATCACGTGAAGAATGTTGCCATAGGGGTCAATCTGGCTGCGCACCAGGCGCGGCAGCTCCAGATGCCATTCCAGGATGCGCTGGCGCTGAGTGTCCCGGGGCGTCAGGCGCAGGAACTGGATGCTGGTGCAGACTTCGTCGGCGTAGCTGTAAGTCGTGTCGTGGCGTATGGACAGTTTCATACGACCTCCAGGTAAGACTCATGGACGGTCTGGCCCAAGTGGCGGATCTGACCAATCAGGTCGGTCAACCATTGGTGCAAGCCCGACGCCAGGATTTCGTCGATTCCGGAATAGCGCAGGCGCGCATTCAACTCGGCGGCCAGGCGTTGGGCCGGCCGGCCGTTGTTGCCCGGCAAGCTGGCGAGGATATGGTCCAGTTCCTCGATACACGCATGCAGCGAGCGTGGGACGTCGGCCCGCAACAGCAACATCTCGGACACCTGCTCGGCATTGGGCGCGTTGCGGTAGATCTCGTTGAACGCCTCGAACGAAGACAGCGCGCGCAACAAGGCACTCCACTGGTAATAGCCACGGGCCGAGTTGTCGCTGACCTCTTCCGACTCCTCGCCGAACATTTCATAGCGAGCATCCAGCAGGCGCAGGGTGTTGTCGGCCCGTTCGATAAAGGTCCCCAGGCGGATGAAACAGTAGGCATCGTTGCGCATGATGGTGCCCGATGTCGCGCCACGGAACAGGTGCGAACGCTCCTTGACCCATTCGCAGAAATGGCTGATACCGTAGCGCCCCAGGCCGTTGCTGGCGATGTTGCGCATCTCCAGCCAGGTGGCGTTGATGTTTTCCCACATGTCGGCGGTGATGCGCCCGCGCACGGCATGGGCATTGGTCCGCGCAGCTCGCAGGCAGCTATAGATACTGCCGGGGTTGGTTTCGTCCAAGGCGAAGAAATGCAGCATGCGCTCGGTGTTGAGCGCGTCATAACGGGCGTTGTAGTCGTCCAGCGTACCGGCCGCCAGCAGCGACATCGCCAGCTCGGCATGGCCATCGCTGCGTCCGGCCTGGGGCATCAGCGACAGCGAATAACTGACTTCGAGCATGCGCGCCAGGTTCTCGGCGCGCTCCAGGTAGCGGGACATCCAATAGAGGTCCGAAGCAGTTCTTGAAAGCATGTCTTAGTCCTCCACTACCCAAGTGTCTTTGGTGCCGCCGCCCTGGGACGAGTTCACCACCAGCGAGCCTTCGCGCAGCGCCACGCGGGTCAGCCCGCCGGGCACCAGGCGCGTTTCCTTGCCCGACAGCACGAACGGACGCAGGTCGATGTGGCGCGGCGCGATGCCGCTCTCGACAAAGGTCGGGCACGTGGACAGGCTCAAGGTCGGCTGGGCGATGTAGGCTTCGGGACGGGCCTTGAGGCGTGCGCGGAAATCTTCGATCTCCGCCGCGCTGGCGGCCGGCCCGACCAGCATGCCGTAGCCGCCGGAGCCCTGGGTTTCCTTGACCACCAGATCTGGCAGGTTGGCCAGCACATGGGACAGGTCCTGGGGCTTGCGGCACTGCCAGGTGGGCACGTTCTTCAGGATCGGTTCTTCGGTGAGGTAGAAGCGGATCATCTCGTCGACATAAGGGTAGATCGACTTGTCGTCGGCCACGCCTGTGCCGACCGCGTTCGCCAGCACCACGTTGCCCGCACGGTAAACAGCGATCAGCCCGGGCACGCCCAGCATCGAATCGGGGTTGAACGACAGCGGGTCGAGGTAGGCGTCGTCAAGGCGACGGTAAATCACGTCCACCTGTCGAGGGCCGGCGGTGGTGCGCATGTACACGTGGTCGTCCCGCACGAACAGATCGGCCCCCTCCACCAGCTCCACGCCCATTTCACGGGCCAGGAAGGCGTGTTCGAAATAGGCACTGTTGAAGCGTCCCGGCGTCAGCACCACGGCGGTGGGGTTTTCCAGGGGGCTTGAGCTCTTGAGGGTGTCGAGCAACAGGTTCGGGTAATGATCGATGGGGGCCACGCGCTGGGCGGCGAAGAGCTCGGGGAACAGGCGCATCATCATCTTGCGGTCTTCGAGCATGTAGCTCACGCCGCTGGGCGTGCGCAAGTTGTCTTCCAGCACGTAATAGCTGCCGTCACCGTCGCGAACCAGGTCGACACCGGCGATATGGGCGTAGATGCCCCGGTGCAGGTTCAGGCCCTGCATCGCAATCTGGTAGCCCTCGTTGGCGAGCACCTGCTCGGGGGGGATGATCCCTTCCTTGAGGATGTGCTGCCCATGGTAGATGTCGGCCAGGAACATGTTCAGGGCCTGGACCCGCTGGATGCAGCCACGCTCGACCATTTGCCATTCACTGGCCTTGATGCTGCGGGGAATGATATCGAAGGGGATCAGGCGCTCGGTGCCCTGCTCGTCCCCGTAGAGGGTGAAGGTGATGCCGGCCCGATGGAACAGCAGGTCGGCTTCGCGGCGGCGTTGTTCCAGCAGTTCAAGCGGGGTGTCCGCCAGCCAGCGCGAGAAGGCTTGGTAATGCGGGCGGCAGTCACCCTTTGCGTCATACATTTCATTAAAAAAAGCGTGGGGCATAGCCAACTCCCAGCCGCGTTCTACACGGCATTTCTTATCACTTCGTCATTCCGACGGTTCGGCCTTGCCTTGCTTTAAACCTGCTTGATTGCGTACGGTCCTGGAATTGCCCTCTGTTGCTCTTCATGGATGGCGTGTCCTGGCCTGAAAGGCCGGGTTTTCAATACTTAGCAAAGGGTGTGCCTAAGCGTGACGGTGTCACGTACTGGATAGAAGAAGTATTGCAAAACCGCAAAAAGGCGAAATTATTTTTCGATCTGGCGACATTAACGACCATAAATGCGGGCGCCCTTTCTCTCGAACGGGGCTTGAAAGGCTCTTGAGGGGGTGGAAGGAGACAGCCGTGCCCCACAAGAGGGAAGTTTTTACTCATTCATCCACGGCTAACCCTTCACGCGCCGCACTCAACCCCAAGCAGTGAAAACCTGAACGCACTGCAACGTTGCAGGAAAATGCACGGATTCATACCGTCGCCCCAGCTTGAAGCAGCACGGCCGTTCACCTCAAGTCAATGCGCCCTCGACACTGGCGACGATCATCTCCAGGTCTGTGGGCAGGTAACCTCGCTTGACCACCAGGTTTTCCTCTCGGCCTCGCGCCCTCCAAGTAGGCAGTTCGGCCACCGGGATGCGCTGGTAGAGAAGATTGGTATTGGTCGCTCCGGTCCATTTGGTCGTTCGCGCGATCTGTTCATTGCCGGCGTTTTCGATGAATCGAGTGCGCATGCCCAGCAAAGCCGCGGCATCCATCGCACCGCTGCGCATGCCCAGGTGCACCAGTTTGCAATTCCATTCGGCACTTTTCATGCGCAGGAAAATGGCATATTCGGCAGCACGGTTCGGCCCGATGATTTTCTGGTTGGGGTTGCCGTTGTCCAACTTCCAATACTCCCCCCAGACCTGAAGATTGGCTCGGGACACGGGACCGTCAGCTTGGTCGAGTTGCCCCAGGTGGGTCGTCAGCTTCTCGTTGAGGTCCCGGTTGGTCCTCGGGCGTCCGACCACGATGACGTTACAACCTTTTTTCAACAGCCGGTGACACACCTGCCCCAACCCCGTCCAACTGTCGTCCAACTCGGGATGGGCGCCGCCGTCCTTGCCGCTGAAGCGGGTCCAGACAATGACGTAGCTCTGGCCCTTGACCACCCCTTTGAACGCCAGGAACTTGTCGAGGCGATACGCCCAGTAGCGATTGGTATTGGGATCGACATTGTCCCACTTGGCGATGCTGCCCTTGCCGTCGCCACTGAGCACCGACGCTGCGACATCGGTGGTGGCGCCGCCCACGGGGCACAGTTTTGCGCCGTTGGCGACGCCGGCCAGGAATCCCAGTACCGCGTCGGTGAAGGGTGGCAGCGCACTTTTATTGATCCTGGCGTCGACCACCAGGCGACACGTCTCGCAGGCAGCCTTGGCATCGGTGACCAACACCGGCAACAACCGAGCGGCCTTTACCCCACAGGAAGTGCCATAGAACTTGACCAACCGCTTGGCCGCCGCCTCGTCAGCGGCCGCGTAGAGCAAGATCAGTCGTGAGCTGAGGTCATGGCGCAACGCGGCGCCGACAGCGAACTGATCACCCGACATGTACGCGCCCTGGTAGTAATAAGTGCACTTCTGGCCGACGAATTGCGCCGGTGTGTTTTTCCGCGCATCGGTGAACAGCGAGCCACCTGTGGCATTCGCCTCGTCCAGCATGTCCTGGTACTTGCGTTTGTCCTGGTCCCGCAAATAAAGCGCCAGGGCATCCAGACACTGGTTGATGCTTTGATTGGTCTCGACCAATGGAGTGGCCCCCACCCGCCACTTGAGGGGAAAGGCTTGAGTGGGCTGCGACAGCGCCTGCACGGCCGCCTGGGTCGTCGGAAAGCAAACCTCCAGATCGCTCCCCAGGAAGCGCTTGATAAGGGCTTCGTGGGGTTTGAGCATCACGTAAGTTTGGCCCATCAACGACCAGGCTGTGATTGAGATATCGGCGACTTTGAAGGGCATCCTTCCTCCCCCGGGACACGTTGCAGGGTTATCCGAAAACAAACGGGTGTCCGCGCACCAAGCGTAGACCAATTCCCCTTGGGTCGCGGGCAAGCTGCCTTCGGTCGCCTCCCGAACACAAACTCGCCGTGGGGATTTGCGCCATTAGTATTATGGTATACCATCATACGCACAGACACTCTTACCCTCACAACGGAGCAGCTCATGAGTTTCGAAATTCGTAAGATCGTCAGCTATGTCGAAGAAACCTTTATCGAAGGCGGTAAGGCTGCGGACAAGCCTGTGACCATGGTCGGGCTGGCGGTCGTGATGAAAAATCCCTGGCTGGGTCGCGGTTTCGTCGAAGACCTGAAACCGGAAATCCGCGCCAACTGCTCCGACCTCGGCGCACTGATGGTCGAGCGCCTGGTGGGCATCATCGGTGGCGCCGAGAAGATCCAAGCCTACGGCAAGGCCGCGGTGGTCGGTGCCGATGGTGAAATCGAGCATGCCTCCGCCGTGATCCACACCCTGCGCTTTGGCAACCATTACCGTGAAGCGGTCAAGGCCAAGAGCTACCTGAGCTTCACCAACAAGCGCGGCGGCCCTGGCACTTCGATTCAGATCCCGATGATGCACAAGGACGACGAAGGCCTGCGTTCGCACTACATCACCCTGGAAATGCAGATTGAAGACGCCCCGCGCGCCGACGAAATCGTCGTGGTGCTGGGCTGCGCCGATGGCGGCCGCCTGCACCCGCGCATCGGCAACCGCTACATCGACCTGGAAGAACTGGCCGCCGAGAATGCGCAGTGATCCAGCCTGGGCAACCACAATAAAAAAGGCATGCAGGAGCGCTCCATGATTCGGCTCACCGCTGAACTCACCCCGGCCGGCACCAGCTACCTGGCGACCGGCCAAGGCCAACCCGTGGTCTTGATCCACGGCGTGGGCCTGAACAAAGAAATGTGGGGGGGCCAGGTCGTTGGCCTGGCCACGCAATACCGGGTGATTGCCTACGACATGCTCGGCCATGGCGCCAGCCCCCGTCCGCAAAGCGGTACCGCGCTGCTGGGCTACGCCGACCAGTTGCTGGAGCTGCTCGACCATTTGCAACTGCCCCAGGCAACGGTGATCGGCTTTTCCATGGGTGGCCTGGTGGCCCGTGCGTTTGCCTTGCATTACCCGCAGCGCCTGCAAGGCCTGGTAGTGCTCAACAGCGTGTTCAACCGCAGCGCCGAACAGCGCGCCGGGGTCATCGCCCGCACCGCCCAGGCCGCCGAGCATGGGCCGGACGCCAATGCCGAGGCGGCGTTGTCACGCTGGTTCAGCCGTGAATACCAGGCCGCCAACCCGGCACAGATTGCCGCGTTGCGCCAGACCCTGGCGCAGAATGATCCCCAGGGCTACCTGACCACCTATGAATTGTTCGCCACCCAGGACATGTACCGCGCCGATGACCTCGGCAATATCCAGGTGCCGACGCTGATCGCCACCGGCGAACTGGACCCTGGCTCGACACCGGAAATGGCCCGGCAATTGGCCGAGCGCATTCCCGGCGCCAGCGTTGCCGTGCTCGCCGAACAACGGCATATGATGCCAGTAGAATCGCCGCGCCTGGTCAACCAGCTGTTGCTGGAGTTTCTCGACACCGCAAACGCCCGGCAAAACCAAATAAAGGGGATCGTTGCATGACACTCGCACGTTTTTCGATGTGCATCGGCGGTGAATGGGTCGATGCGCTCTCCGGCAAGACCTTCGAAAGCCTGGACCCGGCCCTGGCTCAACCCTGGGCCGAGTTGCCCGACGCCGACGAGGCCGATGTCGAGCGCGCCGTCCAGGCGGCACAGAGCGCTTTCGACAGCCCGGCCTGGCGCGGCTTGACGGCCACCGCACGGGGCAAGTTGCTGCGTCGACTCGGAGACCTGATCGCCGAGAACAAGGAACAATTGGCCCAATTGGAAAGCCGCGACAACGGCAAACTGATTCGCGAAACCCGCGGCCAGGTCGGCTACCTGCCGGAGTTCTTCCATTACACCGCAGGCCTGGCCGACAAGCTCGAAGGCGGCACCCTGCCCCTGGACAAGCCGGACCTGTTCGCCTACACGGTGCACGAAGCCATGGGCGTGGTCGCGGCGATCATTCCCTGGAACAGCCCGCTGTACCTGACCGCGATCAAGCTTGCCCCGGCGCTGGCGGCTGGCAACACCATCGTGATCAAACCGTCCGAGCACGCCTCGGCCACGGTCCTGGAGCTGGCCCGTCTCGCCTTGGAAGCCGGCATTCCACCGGGGGTGGTCAACGTCGTCACCGGTTACGGCCCCAGTACCGGCGCGGCCCTTACCCGCCATCCGCTGGTGCGCAAGATCGCCTTCACCGGCGGCGCTGCCACGGCGCGGCATGTGGTGCGCAGCAGCGCCGAAAACTTCGCCAAGCTGTCACTGGAACTGGGTGGCAAGTCACCGAACATTATCTTTGCCGACGCCGACCTGGACAGTGCGATCAACGGGGCGATTGCCGGGATTTATGCGGCATCCGGCCAAAGCTGCGTGTCCGGTTCGCGCTTGCTGGTGCAGAACGAAATCTATGACGAATTCGTCTCGCGCCTGGTCGAACGGGCCCAACGCATCCGCATAGGCAACCCACAGGAAGACGCCAGCGAAATGGGCCCCATGGCCACCGCGCAGCAACTGGCCGTGGTCGAAGGCCTGGTGGCCGACGCCATCGCCGAAGGGGCGCGCCTGCGCCTGGGCGGCAAGCGTCCACAGAACCTGGGCGACGGTTGGTTCTATGAACCGACCCTGTTCGAATGCGACCGCAACTCGATGAAGATCATGCAGGAAGAAGTCTTCGGCCCAGTGGCCTCGGTGATTCGATTCAAGGACGAAGCCGAAGCCCTGGCGATCGCCAACGACTCGCAGTTCGGCCTCGCCGCCGGCATCTGGACCCGCGACCTGGGCCGTGCCCATCGACTGGCCCGGGATGTGCGCTCCGGGATCATCTGGGTCAACACTTACCGTGCGGTGTCGGCCATGGCACCCATCGGTGGCTTCAAGAACAGCGGCTATGGACGCGAGAGCGGTATCGACTCGGTGCTGGCCTATACCGAACTGAAAACGGTGTGGATCAACCTGTCCCAGGCGCCCATGCCTGATCCGTTCGTGATGCGCTAGGAGTCCTGAGAAATGATCGAACCCGGCATCTACAAAGAAGTCATGAGCTCCTTCCCATCCGGCGTCACGGTGGTCACCACCTTGGACCCGGACGGCAATATCGTCGGCATCACCGCCAGTGCGTTCAGCGCGCTGTCGATCGACCCGGCGCTGGTGCTGTTCTGCCCCAACTACGGCTCCGACACCTACCCGGTCCTGCGCGACAGCAAACAGTTCGCGATCCACCTGCTATCCGCCGACCAGACCGCCGAAGCCTATGCCTTTGCCGGTAAAGGCAAGGACAAGGCCAAGGGCATCGATTGGCACCTGAGCGAACGGGGCAATCCGTTGCTGAGCAAAGCCACGGCGATCATCGAGTGCGAACTGTGGCGCGAATACGACGGCGGCGACCACGCGATCATCGTTGGCGCGGTGAAAAACCTGATCCTGCCCGAGCAGCCGGTGACGCCGATGATCTACCACAAAGGCAAGCTGGGCCCGCTGCCCACGCTGGCCTGATGGCCATACCCTCTCCTGTGGGAGCGAGCTTGCTCGCGATAGCGGTGTGTCAGTCACAGTCATGTTGGAGGTGCTGCCGCCATCGCGAGCAAGCTCGCTCCCACAGGTCCATCAACTTTTCAGGGAGCCCCCATGAGCAATGAAAAATACGAACAAGGCCTGAAGATCCGCACCCAGGTGCTGGGCCAGGACTACGTCAACCGTTCCATCGAGAACGCCGACGATTTCACCCGGCCACTGCAGGAAATGGTCACCGAGTATTGCTGGGGCCACGTCTGGAGTCGCGAGGGCTTGTCGCTCAAGGAACGCAGCATGATCAACCTGGCAATGATCTCGGCGCTCAATCGCCCGCATGAACTCAAGCTGCATGTGCGCGGCGCCTTGCGTAACGGCCTGAGTCGTGAGCAAATACGCGAAATTCTGCTTCAGGTCGGTATCTATTGCGGCGTCCCCGCTGCCGTGGACAGCTTCCGGCTTGCCCGTGAAGCCTTCGCCGAAGCCGATGCCGAGGCCCCCAGTCAACCCTCGGCTGTTTGATCTGAACGTGCACGGATGTTGCCCGTTTGGCATGGACAGCCATATTACAGAGCGGACCCCATGAAACGCCTGCCACTCGACGACAGCTTCAAGGTCAATCGCAACCCCGTTACCCTGCGCGAGATCGTGCTGGATAAACTGCGAAGCGCCATCATGAACTTCCAGCTTCTGCCGGGCGATCGCCTGGTCGAACGCGATCTGTGCGATCGCCTGGGTGTGAGCCGCACGTCGGTACGCGAAGCGCTGCGCCACCTGGAATCCGAAGGCCTGGTGGAGTTTGCCGATGCCAAGGGGCCGCGGGTCGCCATTATCACTTTGGCCGACGCCGTCGATATCTATGAGCTGCGTTGCGTGCTCGAAGGCCTGATCGTCCAGCTGTTCACCCTGCGCGCCAAGGCCAAGGACATCAAGGCCCTGGAAAAAGCCCTCGCGGAGAACCGCAAGGCCCTCAAGGAAGGCGAACTGCAACAAGTCATCGATTCGGTACAAGGCTTCTACGACGTGCTGCTCGAAGGCTCCGGCAACCATGTCGCCGCCACCCAGCTGCGCCAGTTGCAGGCACGCATCAGCTATTTGCGGGCGACCTCGGTGTCCCAGGAAAACCGTCGCGGCGACAGCAACCAGGAGATGGAGCGCATGGTCGAGGCGATCAAGAGCGGCGATCCCCTGGCGGCCCACCAGGCCTGCGTCGATCACGTGCGCGCCGCGGCCAAGGTCGCCCTGGAGTACCTCAAGCGCAAACAGGAAGAGACCGGTGAAATCCCCGAGATCATCCCGCCCATCGCCCTCAAAGAACCGCGCATAGGTCGCTAGCCATGTTCAGCCCGAGCTTTTGTCCAAAGTGCGGCGGCAGTGACCTCGATCACCGCCTGCCAGCGGGCGATACCCATGAGCGACTGATGTGTGGCGGTTGCGGCTACATCCACTACGTCAACCCGAAGATCATTGCCGGCTGCATCATCGAGCAGGACGGCAAGTACCTGCTGTGCCAGCGCGCCATCCCGCCACGCCCGGGCACCTGGACTCTGCCGGCCGGCTTCATGGAAGGCGGTGAAACCACCGAACAGGCGGCGCTGCGCGAAGTCTGGGAAGAAACCGGCGTACGCGCTGAAATCGTCTCGCCCTACTCGATCTTCAGCGTGCCGAAGATCAGCGAGGTGTACATCATCTTCCGCGCCACCGCGGTGGAGATCACCGGTCAGTTCGGCCCGGAAACCCTCGCCTGCCAGTTCTTCGCCCCCGAGGACATTCCTTGGGACAGCATCTACTACCCGGCCATCCGGCAGATCCTCGAACGTTATATCGAGGAACGCCAGGCCGGGGTCTATGGCATCTACATCGGCAACGACGACAGCGGCAAGATTCACTTCATCCGCTGACGGGCGCCACGCCCTCGACAATGATCACCTCGGCCCGGGCCACGCCCTCGCGATGATGCCTGGCCGCCTGATACTGCGCCGAGTGATAGCAGGCCAGCGCCTGTTCGTAAGAGTCGAACTCGATCACCACGCTGCGCTGCGGCGTGGCCCGGCCTTCCATCGCTTCGCTGCGCCCGCCCCTGGCCAGCATTCGTCCGCCATATAACGCGAAGGCCGCCGGTGCCCGCTGGGTGTATTGGCTGTATTGATCGGGGTCGGTGACATCCACGTGAGCAATCCAGTACGCCTTCATAGTGACCTCTCGGTTTATTTTGTATTATGGTATACCATAATAGATCTCCAGCAAGCCTTCATCAAAACACAGAGAGCCCGTCATGGCCTTTAACAGCATTCAGGAAATCATCGAAGACTACCGCCTGGGCAAGATGGTATTGCTGGTGGATGACGAAGATCGGGAAAACGAAGGCGACCTGCTGCTGGCCGCCGACTGCTGCGACGCCCAAACGATCAGCTTCATGGCCCGCGAAGCCCGTGGGTTGATCTGTCTGACGTTGACTGACGAGCACTGCCAGCGCCTGGGGCTTGAGCAGATGGTGCCGAGCAATGGCAGCGTGTTCAGCACCGCGTTCACGGTTTCCATCGAGGCCGCCACTGGCGTGACCACCGGTATTTCCGCCGCCGACCGGGCTCGCACCGTCGCCGCCGCCGTGGCCATCGATGCGGGGCCCAACGACATTGTGCAGCCGGGGCATATCTTCCCGCTGCGGGCCAAGGAAGGCGGTGTCCTGACCCGTGCCGGGCACACCGAAGCCGGTTGCGACCTGGCGCGCCTGGCAGGTTTCACGCCCGCGTCGGTGATCGTCGAAGTGATGAACGATGACGGCACCATGGCCCGCCGACCGGACCTGGAGATTTTCGCCCGCAAGCACGGGATCAAGATCGGCACCATCGCCGACCTGATCCACTATCGCCTGAGTACCGAGCACACCGTGGTGCGTATCGGCGAACGGGAACTGCCCACGGTACACGGCACCTTCCGCCTGTTCACCTTCGAAGATCGCATCGAAGGCGGCGTGCACATGGCGATGGTGATGGGCGACATTCGCCGGGAAGAACCGACCCTGGTGCGGGTGCATGTGATCGATCCGTTGCGGGACCTGGTGGGTGCCGAATACAACGGCCCGTCCAATTGGACGTTGTGGGCGGCCTTGCAGCGGGTGGCCGAGGAAGGTCGCGGCGTGGTGGTCGTGCTGGCCAACCACGAATCCTCCCAGGCGCTGCTCGAGCGCGTACCACAACTGACCCAGCCGCCACGACAATTCAGCCGCTCCCAGTCGCGCATCTATTCTGAAGTGGGCACCGGCGCGCAGATTCTCCAGGACCTGGGCGTCGGCAAATTGCGGCACTTGGGACCACCACTCAAGTACGCGGGGCTGACGGGATATGACTTGGAAGTGGTGGAGAGCATTCCCTTCACCGGATAAGCCTGAGGCCCACCCAAATCCCCTGTGGGAGCGAGCTTGCTCGCGATAGCAATGGACCTGCCAACCTGAATGTTGACTGACACACCGCTATCGCGGGCGAGCTCGCACCCATAGGGTTCGCCCCAGCAATGACAAGGAAAAATCTGCCCTCGGACAGATAGCCGGTACGGCAAAATGCTTGCAGAAAGCTTGGAATACCATAATATGATATTCCATAGACCGAACGCTCCAGCCAACCCTTGGCGCGGTCGTCCGCAAGGCCAGTTGGACCAATGCTCCCGACAAGTGGGCAAACAGAAGCCCACTCAATAAACACAACAATGAGGGCGTGAAAATGGTGTTGAAGAAAAGTGCAGCCGCAATTCTTTTTGCCGGCCTGCTGAGTGTCACCAGCCAGGCGACGATGGCCGCTGAAAGCGTCAACTTCGTCAGTTGGGGCGGCAGCACCCAGGACGCGCAGAAGCAGGCTTGGGCCGACCCGTTCAGCAAGGCCAGCGGCATCACCGTGGTCCAGGACGGCCCCACCGACTACGGCAAGCTCAAGGCCATGGTCGAAAGCGGCAACGTGCAGTGGGATGTGGTCGACGTCGAGGCGGACTTCGCTCTGCGTGCCGCGGCCGAAGGCCTGCTCGAACCCCTCGATTTCTCAGTGGTGCAGCGCGACAAGATCGACCCGCGCTTCGTCTCTGACCATGGCGTCGGCTCGTTCTACTTCTCTTTCGTCCTCGGTTACAACGAAGGCAAGCTCGGCGCCGGCAAGCCGACGGACTGGTCCGCGCTGTTCGACACCAAGACCTATCCCGGCAAACGCGCCCTGTACAAATGGCCAAGCCCAGGCGTGCTGGAGCTGGCGTTGCTGGCCGACGGCGTCGCGGCAGACAAGCTCTATCCGCTGGACCTGGACCGCGCCTTCAAGAAACTCGACACCATCAAGAAAGACATCGTCTGGTGGGGCGGCGGCGCTCAGTCCCAACAGTTGCTCGCGTCCGGCGAAGCCAGCATCGGGCAGTTCTGGAACGGCCGGATCTATGCCTTGCAACAAGACGGCGCTCCGGTCGGCGTAAGCTGGAAGCAGAACCTGGTCATGGCCGACATCCTGGTCATCCCGAAGGGTTCGAAAAACAAGGCCGCCGCCATGAAGTTCCTGGCCAACGCCAGCAGCGCCAAGGGCCAGGCCGACTTTTCCAACCTGACCGCCTACGCCCCGGTCAACGTCGACAGCGTTGCACGCCTGGATTCGGTGCTCGCCCCCAACTTGCCGACCGCCTACGCCAAGGACCAGATCACGCTTGATTTCGCGTATTGGGCCAAGAACGGTCAGGACATCGCGACACGGTGGAACGAATGGCTGGTCAAATGAAAATGTCGGCAACGACCTCCCCTCGCACCGGGAGCGCCATTGGCGCTGCCAGTGCGGTACAGGCCAAGGCGGCGACGCACACCCCGTCGCTGGCACAGCGCTGGCGCGGGGCCGGTAACCTGGTCCCTGCCCTGCTGTTTCTTGGCCTGTTCTTCCTGGCGCCGTTGATCGGCCTGCTGCTGCGCGGCGTGCTGGAGCCGGTGCCCGGGTTGGGCAACTACGAGCAATTGTTCGCCAACTCGGCCTATGCCCGAGTGCTGTTCAACACCTTTTCGGTGGCCGGGCTGGTCACACTGTTCAGCCTTCTGCTGGGTTTTCCCCTGGCCTGGGCCATCACCCTGGTGCCCCGTGGCTGGGGGCGCTGGATGCTGAACATCGTGCTGCTGTCGATGTGGACCAGCCTGCTGGCCCGCACCTACTCCTGGCTGGTGCTACTGCAAGCCTCCGGGGTGGTGAACAAGGCGTTGATGGCACTGGGCATCATCGACCAGCCGCTGGAGATGGTGCACAACCTCACCGGCGTGGTGATCGGCATGAGCTACATCATGATCCCGTTCATCGTCCTGCCGTTGCAGGCGACCATGCAGGCCATCGACCCGATGATCCTGCAGGCCGGCTCCATCTGCGGCGCCAGTCCCTGGACCAACTTCTTCCGGGTATTCCTGCCGCTGTGCCGGCCGGGGCTGTTCTCCGGCGGGCTGATGGTGTTCGTGATGTCCCTCGGTTACTACGTGACCCCGGCACTGCTGGGCGGTGCGCAGAACATGATGCTGCCGGAATTCATCATCCAGCAGGTGCAATCGTTCCTCAACTGGGGCCTGGCCAGTGCCGGCGCCGCCTTGTTGGTGGCGATCACCCTGGTGCTGTTCTACTTCTACCTGAAGCTCCAGCCGGAATCCCCGGTGGGCGCCAGCAACGCGAGGTAAGCCGCCATGCTCCTGACTCCCAATGCCATGAGCCGGCGCATGCGGTTCGGCCTGTATTTCACCACCGGCCTGATCGCACTGTTCCTGCTGTTGCCCATCGTGTTCATCGTGCTGCTGTCGTTCGGTTCGTCCCAATGGCTGGTCTTCCCGCCGCCGGGCTGGACACTCAAATGGTACGGCCAGTTCTTTTCCAACCCTGACTGGATGAACGCGGCACTGACCAGCCTCAAGGTCGCGGTGCTGACCACCGTCTGCGCCGTGGCACTGGGCCTGCCGACAGCGTTTGCCCTGGTGCGCGGGCGCTTCCCGGGCCGGGAAATGCTCTATGGCCTGTTCACCCTGCCGATGATCGTGCCGCTGGTGATCATCGCCGTGGCGGTGTATGCGCTGTTCCTCAAGCTCGGCTACACCGGGACGATGTTCGCGTTCGTGGTCAGCCACGTCATCGTCGCGCTGCCGTTCACCATCATCTCGATCATCAACTCGCTCAAGCTGTTCGACCAATCCATCGAGGACGCTGCGGTGATCTGCGGCGCCTCACGCCTGCAAGCGGTGTTCAAGGTGACCTTCCCGGCCATTCGCCCGGGCATGGTCGCCGGTGCCCTGTTCGCGTTCCTGGTGTCGTGGGACGAGGTGGTGCTGAGCGTGATGATGGCCAGCCCGACCCTGCAAACCTTGCCCGTCAAGATGTGGACCACCCTGCGCCAGGACCTGACGCCTGTGATCGCCGTCGCTTCGACGCTGCTGATCGGCCTCTCGGTCTTGGTGATGGTGATCGCCGCCGCCTTGCGCCGGCGCAATGAAATCAGCGCCTGAGCGCCTAGGAGAACACGATGAGTGCCGTCAAAGACCCCGCACAACAGAACAACAAGACCCTGGTCAGCCTGCGCAACCTGAACAAACACTACGGCGACTTTGCCGCCGTGGACGATATTTCCCTGGAGATCCAAGACGGCGAATTCCTGACCTTCCTCGGTTCCAGCGGCTCGGGCAAGAGCACCACGCTGTCGATGCTGGCCGGGTTCGAAACCCCCAGCAGCGGCGAGATCCTGGTGGGCGGCAAATCCCTGGTCAACGTACCGCCGCACAAACGCGACATCGGCATGGTGTTCCAGCGCTACTCACTGTTCCCGCACCTGTCGGTGCGCGACAACATTGCCTTCCCCCTGGCGATCCGCAAACTGGCCGGCGCCGAGCGCGAACGCCGGGTCGACGCCATGCTCAAGCTGGTGCAACTGGGAGAGTTCGCCCATCGTCGCCCTTCGCAACTGTCCGGCGGTCAGCAGCAGCGCGTGGCGATTGCCCGGGCACTGGTCTATGAGCCACGCATCCTGCTGATGGACGAACCCCTTGGAGCCCTGGATAAAAAGCTCCGTGAAGACTTGCAGGATGAACTGCGCCAATTGCATCGGCGCCTGGGCATCACCATCGTCTACGTCACCCATGACCAGGAAGAGGCCATGCGCCTGTCCCAGCGCATCGCGATTTTCAGCCACGGCAAGATCGTCGGTCTGGGCAGCGGCTACGACCTCTACCAGAATCCACCGAACGCTTTCGTCGCCTCGTTCCTGGGCAACTCCAATTTCCTCAAGCTCAAGGCCCAGGGCAACGCAGTGGCGACCTTCGAAGGCCAGTCGCTGTCGATCCGCCTGACTGCCGGCCTGCAAACGGACCAGGACGTGCTGCTGATGGTGCGCCCGGAAAAAGCCCTCGCCCTGAGCGTCGAGCAAGCGGCCCAGGAACCCTTGGCGGCCGGTTGGAATGAGGTGTCGGCCAAGGTCGTCGAAGTGCTGTTCCTCGGTGAAAGCCAGACTTGCAGCGTGGTGACGTCCGGCGGCACGGCCATGACCGTCAAGGCGCTGTCCGCCGCCGGCATGCCGCTCAAGGCCGGCGACCCGGTGCGCGTGCGTTGGGCCACCGCCGACGCCTGTGTCTACACCCAATGGGCCGAGAGCGACCTGAACAAGGCCGCGGGAGCTCATTGATGAACATTGCGCGCCCACAACCGATAAAACCCGAGGATCGTCCGATGATCGATGCCAGCGTCTACAAACAAGTCATGGGCTCGTTCCCGTCCGGCGTGACGGTGATCACCACCCTCGATGACGACGGCCAGGTAGTCGGCCTCACCGCCAGTGCCTTCAGCTCCCTGTCGATGGACCCGGCCCTGGTGCTGTTCTGCCCCAACTACAGCTCCGACTCCTATCCTGTGCTGATCAAGAACAAGCGCTTCGCCATCCACCTCCTCTCCGGCGGCCAGCAGAACGAAGCCTACGCCTTTGCCCGCAAAGGCAAGGACAAGGCCCAGGGCATCGCATGGACTTTGAGCGAACGGGGTAACCCGCTGCTGAGCAACGCCACCGCCATCATCGAGTGCGAACTGTGGCGCGAATACGAAGGCGGCGACCACGCCATCATGGTCGGCGCCGTGAAGAACCTGATCGTTGCGCAGCACACACCGGGGCCGCTGGTTTATTGCCACGGCAAGATGGGCGCCCTGCCCGTCCTCGCCTGAACCGATCGTCAACAATAAAGAGAAAGCGCCATGAAATTTTCCCTGTTCGTACACATGGAGCGCTGGGACGAAAGCGTCAGCCATCGCCAGTTGTTCGAAGACCTGAGCGAGTTGACCCTGTTGGCCGAGGCCGGCGGCTTCAGCACCGTGTGGATCGGCGAACACCACGCCATGGAATACACCATCTCGCCAAGCCCGATGCCGCTGCTGGCGTACCTGGCCGGCAAGACCACCACCATCCACCTGGGCGCCGGCACCATCATCGCGCCGTTCTGGCACCCGCTGCGGGTCGCCGGTGAATGCGCGCTGCTGGACGTGATCAGCAACGGTCGCATGGAAGTCGGCCTGGCCCGGGGCGCCTACCAGGTGGAGTTCGACCGCATGGCCGGCGGCATGCCAGCCTCCTCCGGCGGCCAGGCCCTGCGGGAAATGGTCCCGGTGGTGCGCGCCCTATGGCAAGGCGACTACGCCCATGATGGCGAGATCTGGAAATTCCCCACCTCCACCTGCGTGCCCAAGCCAATCCGCAAGCCTCACCCGCCGATGTGGATCGCCGCCCGCGACCCGGACTCCCACAACTTCGCCGTCGCCAACGGCTGCAACGTGATGGTCACGCCGCTGATGAAAGGCGATGAGGAAGTCCTGGACCTGAAGAACAAGTTCCAGGCCGCCCTGGACAACAACCCCGACGTGCCACGCCCGCAACTGATGGTGCTGCGGCACACCCATGTCCATGCGGTGGACGATCCCGAAGGCTGGAAAGTCGGCGCCCAGGCCATCTCGAAGTTCTATCGCACTTTCGATGCCTGGTTCGGCAACAAGCAGGTGCCGGTCAACGGCTTCCTGGCGCCAAGCCCGGAAGAGAAATTCGCCGAGCGTCCGGAGTTCCAATTGGAGAACATCCGCAAGAACACCATGATTGGTACACCGCAGGAAATCATCGAGCGGATCAAGTACTACCAGGAACTGGGCGTGGACGAATTCAGCTTCTGGTGCGACAACAGTTTGCCCCATACCGAGAAGAAAAAATCCCTGGAGCTGTTTATCCAACAGGTGGTGCCGGCTTTTCGGTGATCCGTTGTACCGCCATCGCAAGCTTGCTCGCGATGGCGGTGTGTTTGTCAAAAAGATTGGGCATGTATTGGCCCAATCGCGAGCAAGCTCGCTCCCGCAAGGCTTTCGTTCACCTGAAACATATGTGTCAAATGTGACAATTGCCCCCACTACCTCGCCGCTGCCCCGCAAACCACTATTAACGGCTCGCAAAGCCGCATAACGTACCGCGCAAAAGGATCAACTCTGATTAAGGATGATGCGCGTGGGGGTTTATCGGTTGCTGCTGGCCATGTTGGTGGCAGTTTCTCATATGGGTGTGACGTTCATGGGTTTGAACCCCGGCGTCGTTGCCGTGGTGTCCTTTTTGATCATCAGCGGCTTCGTGATGACCTCGCTGATCGAGAGGACCTACAACACCCCGGGCCAGATCGGCCTGTTCTACATCGATCGACTGTTGAGGCTGTACCCGCAGTTCCTGGTGTATTTCGTCATGTCCTGCGCGGTGATCCATTTCCTCTTGCCTGGAACGCCCCAGGCAGCCGCCCTGACCCTGGAAAACATCGCCACCAGCCTGCCGATCGTGCCGTTGGGTTTCTACATGTTCGGCATCACCGTGCCCGAGATCCTGCCACCCGGTTGGTCCCTGGGACTGGAAATGTGCTTTTACCTGCTGATCCCGTTCCTGATCCTCTACAAGACACGGGGTGTCGCCTTTGCCGTGTCCGTGACGGTGTTCATGGTCGCTTCCCTGGGCTACCTCGATACGGACATCTACGGCTACCGCCTGCTGCCGGGCGTGCTGTTCATTTTCCTCTGCGGCAGCTACCTGTATCGGGCCCAGGCCAAAGGGCTGTGGATCGTGTCCATCACCCTGTTCGTTGCCGCCTTGATGTTCCTGGCTATTGTCGTGGGGATCATTCCCCGTCGGCCGTTCAACGCCGAGGTGACCCTGGGCATCGCCCTGGGCCTGCCTGCGGTGTTTCTGCTCGGCAGAATGAAGCATCACCGGCTCGATGAGTTCCTGGGCAACATCAGCTATGGCGTGTTCCTCAACCATTTTGTGGTGATGTATGTGTTGCGGGCGTTCTGGCCGGTGGAGTACAGCGCCCTGATCATCACGGCCGTGCTGGTGCTGTCGTTCGCGTTGAGTGGCGTTTCGTACTATGGGGTCGAGCGACCGGCGCTGAAGCTTCGTCATGCCCTCAGGGCAGGCATTAAGTACGGTGCCACGGCTCCCGTTGGCAGCACGGCGACTTAGCCTCTGGCCGCCGTACAAAAAAATGCCCGGGACGCAGGTCCCGGGCATTTTGTGTTTCAGCGCAGCAAAATCAGAATGTCACGCTGGCGCTCAGCTTGGCGGTACGCGGCTCGCCGACGTTGACCTGCAACTCGCTGCCGGTGGAGGACGGGTAGTACTGCTTGTCGAACAGATTGTCCACGTTCAACTGCAACGAGGTCTTGTGCCCCATCACCGGCGCTTCCCAACGCAGGAAAGCGTCGGCGACGGTGTAGCTGCTCAGCCAGAAATCGTTGGCGTTATTGGCGGCGCGTTCGCCGACGTAGCGCGCGCCAGCACCGGCGTGCCAGGCGCCAAATTCGGCGGGGACGTTCAGGTGGTGGGTCAGGTAGAGGCTGGCGGTGTGTTTCGGAGCATCGGCGAGACGGTGACCTTCGTCATCCGGATCGTCGAGAATCTCCGTATGGGTGTAGGCGTAGGTACCGATCAGGTCCCAGCGGTCGGCCAGACGCCCGGTAATATCCAGCTCCAGGCCTTGGGAGCCGACTTTGCCGGCGGCTTCCGACAGAGTCACAGCGTTGACAGTGGTGGAAGTTACGACGTTCTTCTTTACGATGTCGAACAGCGCAAGGTTGATATTCAAACCCGGCAAAGGATCGTACTTGGCGCCGATTTCATAACTGCGGCCCTCTTCCGGATCGAAGGTATTGCCGGCGTCGTCTACTGTGTCATTTGGTTTGAACGACCGGCTGTAATTTCCGTACAGCGACAGGGTGTCGGTGGCTTTGTAGACCAGGCCGAGGAAGGGTACGAAGGCGTCACCGTTGTCATCGCGATTGACCTCGTAGTCACTACCAAGTCCCTGGTCGCTGTATTGATCGTAATGCTGATAACGCCCCCCCAATACCAAAATCCAGCGATCGTCGAGATGCCAGTTGTCCTTCAAATAGACAGAACTGGAATTCAACTGGTTGCGCAGATCGCTTTGAGTTGGGCTGATCACGCTGGGCTCAGCCAGACCGCCATAAACCGGCGATGTGATATCGAAACCAGCCTGAGCCTTTCCACGGTAGGTCTTGCCACGAAACTGATCGGACACTTGATTATCGACGCCAACCAACAGGTCATGGCGCTGGCCGAACAACTCCTGCTTACCGATGAAATCCCAACTGGCATAACGAGTTTCGTCGTCGTAATGAGCGCCATTGGCGGCTCGCTGAAAAACAGCGGTTTTCGACAGACTCGGCTGCGCAATCGAAAGACTGTACCGATCATTGTTCCAACCATAGGTAACCCGCGTTTTCCACGCGTCGCTCAACTCATACTCGAACCGCGCCGTCGCCGTTTCGCGAATCCCCACGCTCTTGGCCCAAGGCTCATCAAGACGCTTGTCGTAATCGATGTCAGCCGGATGCCCGTTGGTGAACACCGTGCCCCGGTCAAACGGATTGGAGTATTCGTTGTACTCATAACTCAGGTTCAACGAGGCCCGCTCACCCGTCCAAGCCAGGGACGGCGCCACCAGCGTGCTCTCATTGACCCCATAGTTGCGCCAGTAGTCCTCATGACCGCGCTCGGCAATCAGGCGATAAGCCAGGCCGGTATCGCCCAGCGGCCCGGTGGTGTCCAGGGCCATGGTGCCGCCGCCTTCGCTGTAGGCCGAGCCGCTCAGCGTGGTGCTTTGGGTGTATTCCGGTTTCTTGCTGATGACGTTGATCAGGCCGCCGGGCTCCAGCGCGCCATACAGCATCGAGGCCGGGCCCTTGAGCACTTCGACGCGGTCGGTGGTGGCGCTGAAGTTGTGGCCCAGGTTCGAACGCACGCCGTCGCGCAGGATCGAGCCGTCGTCGTTGGTGCCAAACCCGCGTTTGACCAACGAGTCCCTCGAGCCGCCCAGGGTATTGCCCTGGCTGACGCCGCTGACGAACTTCATCGCGTCGTTCAGCGAGCGCACCTGGTAGTCCGCCAGGGTCTGCTGGGTCACCACGTTGATCGACTGCGCCTCTTCCTTGATCGGTACATCGCTCTTGCTCGCCGTGCTGGCTTGCGACGTCGTATAGCCCTCGTCCTGAGTGACACGACTGCCCTGGATATCCGTGGCCGGCAGTTCGACAGCGTCCTGCGCCCACAACGGGCTTGCAATGAAGCAGCAGGACAGAGTTGGCAACACACACTTGATGAAGACGTTGCGATTTGCGAGGGGGGTGGAACGATTCAAGACGCGCACTCATGGAAGGGACGTTAATGAGAGCAAATATACTTTGAGAATCATTCCCAGTAAATCTTTTGTATCAAGTGATGATCACCCCAACCCCCTGTGGGAGCGGGCTTGCACGCGAAAGCGGTGTGTCAGTGATATTGGATTAACCTGACACCACGCCTTCGCGAGCAAACCCGCCCCCACAGGGTGATATCAAATCGCCTCACCGCCCTAAAGCTTTGGCGCTCGCGGTCGAATGTATTCCATTAAGAGATTTTTTTGCCCAGGAGCAGCGGCATGCAGACGTTGAAGGACTTGTACGAGTCTATCGAAATGCAGTTTTTCGATACCCTCACCAAAAAACTCTCGAGTCTTTTCCTGTTGGTGCTGGTCAGTGGCTTGTTGTACTGGGTGGCCGTCAGCGCCCGCGCCGAGATCCTGCTGCTGTTGCGCAACGCACAGTTGGACGGTGCATTGCTGGGGCAGATCGAAGGCCGGCTCGACAGTCTTACCCATGCCCTGCTCTTCGGCGCGGTCCTGACGCTGGGCATGATCAGTTTCATGGTCTGGTATTTCCGCCACCTCATCGTGCGCCCCGTCACCGCCATGACCAAGGCCCTGGAAGAGATCGCCAACGGCGAAGGCGACCTGTCCAAGGACCTGCCGCTGGTGACCCACGACGAGATCCGCGTGTTGGCTGGCACCTGCAACCGATTCCTGGCCAAGCAGCGGGAGATCATCAGCAATGTCCAGGCGCTGACTGTGCACATCGCCGTCGAGTCGGCCCGCTCGCTGAAGAACATCAGCGACTCCAGTGACAGTGCCACCCACCAGGCCCGCTTCGCCAAGGAAGTGATGGACCAGAGCAACACCGCCGTGGGCCGCATCGAAGAAGTCTCGCGCCAGACCCAGGGCATCTCCAGCACCACCGCCCAGAACCTGAGCATGGCCCGCGACTCCTACGCCGAGCTACTGGAAGTAACCGGCAACATCAGTGAGATTTCCAGCAACCTCGGTGAATTTGCCACCTTGGTGAGCGCCTTGAACCAACGTTCCTCGAGCATCAAGTCGATTGTCGGGTTGATCCAGCAGATCTCTGCCCAGACCAACCTGCTGGCCCTCAATGCCGCCATCGAAGCCGCCCGGGCCGGCGAAAGTGGCCGTGGCTTCGCGGTGGTGGCCGATGAAGTGCGCACCTTGGCGCAGAATGTCAGCCGGGCCACCGACGATATCTCGCGCAACATCGACGCCATGCTCGAGGAAGTCAGCTCCACTCACGAGCAGACCACGCAGATCAGCCACAGCGCCCGGGAAACCCAGAAAGTGGTGGAGCGCGCCTCCGGCCATTTCGAAAGCATGATCGTCGATTTCGAATCCACCAACGGCAAGCTGGCGGACATCGCGACCCATATCCAGCAGTTCGCCGACAGCAACACCGGGATCAACGACCGGGTGACCCAGATTCATGCCGACAGCCAGTTGATCGACCAGCGCATGCAGCATTCGGCAACGGCCACCCGCGACCTCTCCGGCGTGGCCGAAAAGGTCCAGGCACTGCTGGGCCGGTTCGTGCTCGGCCACGGCAAGCTGGACGCCGCCATTACCCGCGCCAGCGAGTGCCGCGACACGCTCCAGGTCCGCCTGGAAACGCTGCAACGCGAAGGCCTGAACCTGTTCGATCAGAATTACCAACTGATTCCCGGTACCGATCCCAAACAGTACATGGCCAGCTACACCGAACGCTTTGCCCAGGTCTGCCAGGAAGAATGCGACAAACTCACCCGCAGCACGCCGGGGGGCAAGGTTTCGTTCATTGTCGACAGCAAGGGCTACTGCCCGGTGAACAACAGCTGGGTCTCCAAACCGCCAACCGGCGACCGGGCGGTGGATTTGCCGGTGTGCCGCAACAAGCGAATCTTCAACGACCCGATCGGCCTGCGAGCGGCGGGCAACGTCCAGCGCTTCCTGCTGCAGACCTACCTGCGCGATACCGGGGAAATCATGACCGAGATCGACGTACCGTTCTTCTTCGGCGGCCGCCATTGGGGCAACTTGCGGGTGGGCTTCGATGCGGCGGTGTTGTTGGCGGAGTGATCAACAGCGGAATCAAGCCAGACAACTACCCTGTGGCGAGGGAGCTTGCTCCCGCTCGGCTGCGCAGCAGTCGCAAAACCGGCTGATACGGTCGGCCTGAAGAACCGTCGGGGCCTGCTTCGCACGCCAGCGGGAGCAAGCTCCCTCGCCACAAGGGGATCTGTGGCGTAAGCAAATCCTGAGACCACCCCAAAAACAACTGTGGGAGCGGGCTTGCTCGCGAAAGCGGTGTGTCAGCCACATCAATGGCGACTGACCCGACGCCTTCGCGAGCAAGCCCGCTCCCACAGGGGGTTGGGTTTAGCTCAATTCAACAGCACTTGGGCCCACCCTTGCCACCGTAACGGGCCTCCTGGCGTTCGCGAAAGAACGCCTCGTAGTCCATCATCGGTTTGTCCGGGTGCTTGGTTTGCATGTGCTCGACGTAGTTGTCGTAGTCGGGCATGCCGACCATCAGGCGGGCGGCCTGACCGAGGTATTTACCGAGGCGACTCAAGTCATTGAACATCGTTGCAATCCTCTATCAAGCGTCCGGCACGGCCTGGAATGGCGCTTCTTTGTCCGTGCGTTCCTTGGTGCCCCAGGCGGCGATGCCGACCTTGAGCGCGTAGAACAGGATGCTGAAGACCACGAACAGGAACAACACCGTCAGCGTGGCGTTGGTGTAGGCGTTGAACACCACGTGCTGCATCTGCTCGATGCTCTTGGCAGGGGCCAGGACCTGGCCGGCCGCCAGGGCATCGTTGTATTTGCGCGCCAGGGCCAGGAAGCCGATCGCCGGGTTGGCGTCGAACAGCTTGATCAGGCCCGCCGTGGTAGTGCAGATCAACAGCCAGACCGCCGGCAGCATGGTCACCCAGACGTAGCGCTGGCGCTTCATCTTGATCAGCACCACAGTGGCGAGCATCAGGGCGATACCGGCCAGCATCTGGTTGGAGATGCCGAACAGCGGCCACAAGGTGTTGATGCCGCCCAGCGGATCGATCACGCCCTGGTACAGCAGGTAACCCCACAGCGCCACGCAGCCTGCGGTGGCGATCAGGTTGGCGGTCCAGGATTCGGTACGCTTGAGCGCAGGCACGAACGAGCCCAGCAGGTCCTGGAGCATGAACCGCCCGGCACGGGTGCCGGCGTCCACGGCCGTGAGGATGAACAGCGCTTCGAACAGGATCGCGAAGTGGTACCAGAACGCCATGGTGTTTTCACCCGGCAGCACCGAGTGCAGGATCTGCGCGATCCCCACCGCCAGGGTCGGCGCACCGCCGGCACGGGCCAGCACGGTGGTCTCACCGATGTCCTTGGCCACCGCTTGCAGCGCCTCGGGCGTGATGGCAAAACCCCAACTACTGACGGTCTGCGCCACGGCCACCACGTCACCGCCGACGATGGCCGCCGGGCTGTTCATGGCGAAGTACACGCCCGGCTCGATCACCGAAGCGGCCACCATGGCCATGATCGCCACGAAGGACTCCATCAGCATGCCGCCGTAACCGATGTAGCGGGCGTTGGTTTCGTTATCCAAAAGCTTGGGCGTGGTGCCCGAGGAGATCAGCGCATGGAAGCCCGAGACCGCGCCGCAGGCGATGGTGATGAACAGGAACGGGAACAGCCCGCCCTTCCACACCGGCCCGGTGCCGTCGGTGAACTGGGTCAGCGCCGGCATTTTCAGCTCGGGCATGGTGACCAGGATGCCGATCGCCAGGGCGACGATGGTGCCGATCTTGAGGAAGGTCGACAGGTAGTCCCGCGGGGCCAGGATCAGCCACACCGGCAGCACCGCCGCGACGAAACCGTAGCCGATCAGCATCCAGGTGATCTGGATCCCGGTGAAGGTAAAGGCCTTGGCCCAGACCGGGTCGGCCGCGATTTGCCCGCCCAGCCAGATCGACCCCAGCAGCAACAGCACGCCGATGATCGAGATTTCACCGATGCGGCCCGGGCGGATGTAGCGCATGTAAATGCCCATGAACATCGCGATCGGGATGGTCGCCATCACCGTGAAGATCCCCCACGGGCTCTCGGCCAGGGCCTTGACCACGATCAGCGCCAGCACCG
>NZ_JACVAH010000029.1:0-19737 GCF_014851795.1 Pseudomonas sp. Pdm06 | reverse complement strand
ATCGGCGCTTGGGTGAAAGGAGGAGGGGCGAAATCTCCCACGGTCTGTACTGCGGCTAACAGTCAGAATCGAGCCTTGTCCCTCCTCCTCCCTTCAAGTCCTACCATACAAGCGAGCTTGCTCGCGAAGGCGACAGGTCAGTCGACATCAATATGGACTGATACACCGCCATCGCGAGCAAGCTCGCTCCCACAGGGGTTTTGTGTTGTCGCAGATATTGCGGTCACACTGTTCCCAATGTGGGAGCGAGCTTGCTCGCGATAGGGCCAGCCCAGCCAACGCAAACCCCTAGCGCAACCCATCCCGAAACTGCCCCGGCGTCATCCCGGTCCAGCGCTTGAACGCGCGGCTGAAGCTGCTGGTATCGGCAAAGCCCAGCAGGTAACTGACTTCGCTCAGCGAACATTGGGGATCACGCAGGTGCAGCAGTGCGAGGTTTTCCCGGCATTCGTTGAGCAGTGCGTCGAAACGGCAGCCTTCGTCAGCCAGATGCCGTTGCAGGCTGCGCAGGCTCAGGTGCATGGTCTGGGCGATGCGTTCGGCGCTGGGCTCGCCTTCGGGCAGTTGGGCTTCGATGGCCGCACGCACCTTGCGCTCCCAGGTCATAGGCTTGAGCTGTGCGAGGGTGCGTTCGAGCACCGTTTCATTGTGCTCGGCCAGTTCGGGGTTGGCGTCGTCCAGGTGGCTGTCGAAGTCGCTGAGGTTGAACTCCAGGCAATCCTGGGCGGCGCCGAAATGCACCGGCGAGCGAAACACCTTGTGCCATGGGCTGGGGTCCGCCGGTTCCGGGCGGCGCAGGTACACCGCCAGTGGTGCGTAATCACGGCCAAGGCGGTTGCGACAGGTGCGCACGTAAATCGCCGCGAACGCATCGATGGCTTCAAAGGCCGGTGCCGGACTGCCCTGGGGCACATCGAGATTGAAGCGGTAGCGGTCTTCGCCGCGGCTCAGTTGCAGGGCCAGTGCATCGCTGACCACCGGGTGATAGCGCACGATCCGCTCGAACACTTCCCGCAGGCTGCCGCTGGCCACCAGGGCATAACCCAGTGCGTGAAACGTGGTGGGACTGACGAAGCGCGACACCCGCAGGCCGATGGCCGGGTCGCCGCTGGCCTGCACCGCCAATGTCCACAGGCGCGTGGTGGCCGAGAGCGGATAACGGGCGTTCGGGTCGTCCATCCATTGCGGGTCGAGACCCGCCTCGACGCACAGGGCATGGCTGTCCAGGCCCAATGCATCGAGCTGCTTGCGCAGGGCGCGGGTCCAACTGGCGAGGGAGGTCGGTTCAGTCATGACGATTGGCGCTTGCGGTCAACAGGTTGGCGTTTACGGCTACCACCCCATGGGACAACGCCCGGCAGGATGAGCACATCTCTAATAGAGGATGTAAGCCATGCACGGCACTTGCGCAAGCCCCGAGCGATTGAATGCACAACAACGAGCGGCCCATATTCGCCAGGTGGTCCTGGCCCGGGGCGATGAACTGCGCCAGCGTTATCCGATCCTGCGTCACCAGGATGCGCTGGGCGCGGGCATCCTGGCGCTGGCCCTGGCTGGGATGATCGGTTCGGCGCTGCTCTACATCAACGGTTACCTGGCCGGGTGGGCGTGCCTGTTGCTCAACGGGTTTTTCGCGTCCCTGACCCACGAGCTGGAACACGACCTGATACACAGCATGTATTTCCGCAAGCAGCGCCTGCCCCACAACCTGATGATGGGGCTGGTGTGGCTGGCGCGGCCGAGCACGATCAACCCGTGGATCCGTCGCCACCTGCACCTCAACCATCACAAGGTGTCCGGCAGCGAGGCCGACATGGAGGAACGGGCGATCACCAACGGCGAACCCTGGGGGCTGGCGCGGTTGCTGATGGTGGGCGACAACGTGATGTCGGCCTTCATCCGCCTGCTGCGGGCCAAGACCTGGGTGCACAAGCGCAGCATCCTCAAGCGCACGCTGAAGGTTTATTTCCCGCTGGCGTTGCTGCACTGGGGCGCCTGGTATGTGTTCCTCGGTTTCCACGGGGCCAACGGTGTCGCCAGTCTGCTGGGAACTTCAATTGACTGGTCGGCCACCACGCTGGCGACGATGCAGGTGATCGACATCGCGGCGGTGGTGATCATCGGGCCGAACGTGTTGCGCACCTTTTGCCTGCATTTCGTCAGTTCGAACATGCACTACTACGGCGACATCGAGCCGGGCAACGTCATCCAGCAAACCCAGGTGCTCAATCCCTGGTGGTTGTGGCCGTTGCAGGCGTTCTGCTTCAACTTCGGCAGCAGCCATGGGATTCATCATTTCGTGGTGAAGGAACCGTTCTACATTCGCCAACTGACGGTGCCGGTGGCTCACAAGGTGATGCGGGAGATGGGCGTGCGGTTCAATGACTTCGGCACGTTCGGGCGGGCGAATCGGTTTGTGCGGGAAGAGGCTGTGGTGCGGGCCGCCGGGCCAGCAGGAGCTGTGTAGGAACTCTGTAGGAGCTGACGAGTGCAACGAGGCTGCGATCTTTCCCCTGACGCTTGAATCCCAAGCGAAAGATCAAAAGATCGCAGGCTTCGCCAGCTCCTACAGAGTCCAGCGGGAGCAAGCTCCCTCGCCACGGGGAACGGGTGACGCTTAGAACTGGTAACTCACCGTCGCCGCCACGTTGCGCTCTTCGCCCATGTAGCAATAGCTCAGGCTCGCGCACGAGGCGACGTAGCTTTCGTTCGTCAGGTTGTTCGCGTTCAGGCGCACGTCCACGCCCTTCAAGCCGACCTTGCCCAGGTCATACCCTACCGAGGCATCGAACAACGTGTAGGACGGCACCTTCATGGTGTTCTCCGCATCGGCCCAGCTATAGCCGACATAGCGCACGCCGCCACCCAGGCGCAGGCCATCGAGGGCGCCGCTGTCGAACTTGTAGTCCGCCCAGACCGAGGCCATGTGGCGCGGGGCCTGGGTCGGTGAGTTGCCCTTGTTTTCGATGATGTCGGTGGGCGTGCTGAGGGTGCTGACCATCGATTTCGAGTATTCGATATCGGTGAAGGTGTAGCTGCCCAGCACTTTGAATTGCTCGGTCAACTGCAGGTGCGCTTCCAGTTCCAGGCCCTGGGAGCGCACGGCACCGATGGCGCGGTAGAAGTTGTCCTGGGGCAGTTTGGTCGCCAGGTTTTCCTGGTCGATGCGGAACAGCGAGGCGGTGTACAAATCATCCGTGCCCGGCGGCTGGTACTTCAACCCCAGTTCCCACTGCTTTCCATCGGTCGGCGGCAGCGGGTTGCCGGCGCTGTCGGCATAGGAGTTCGGGTTGAACGACTCGGAGTAGCTGATGTACGGCGCCAGGCCGTTGTCGAACAGGTACAGCGCCCCGGCACGGCCAGTGAGCTTGGTGCGTTTGTCGTTGATCTCGGTGCCTTCCGGACGACCGAACTCAGCGATGCGGTTCTCATCCGAGGTTTGCACCCAGTCCTGGCGCAGGCCGAGGGAGAAGCGCCACTTGTCCATTTCGATCAGGTCTTGCAGGTAGACGCCGGTCTGCTCCAGGCGCCGCAGGTAGCTGGTGGGGCTGAAGTAGGTGATGGCCGAGTTGCCGTAGACCGGGTCGAAGGCGTTGATCGGCGCCAGGCTGCCGCTGGTCCAGTCGACCACGGTTTTGCGTCGCTGGTAGTCGGCGCCCATCAGTACGGTGTGCTTGGTCGCGCCAGTGAAGAATTCGGCTTGCAGCATGTTGTCGACGATGAACGAATGGAGCTTTTCTTCGGCACCGGTGTAGTAGCGGTTCAGCTCGTTGCTGGTGGGTGTGGTCCAGTCGTAGGCATAGACCTGATCGTTCTTGACCTCGGAATCCAGGTAACGGAAGTTCTGCCGGGCAGTGAAGACATCGTTGAAACGGTGTTCGAATTGGTAGCCGAACGATTGCTGGTCACGCTCATAGCGGTCGATGCCGGGTTCGCCTTCGAAGAAGTGCTCGGAAATCCGTCGACCGTTGCGCTGATGCAAGGTGCCGTCGGCCGGCATGCCACCGTGGTAGCCGCCGTCGGGGTCATGCTGCAGGTACGCTTGCAGGGTCAGCGAGGTGTCCTCGCTGAAGTCGATGTTCACCGTGGGGGCGAGGGCGAAGCGTTTTTCCTTGTTGTGATCGAACTGGGTATCGGAGCTGTCCGCCAGGCCGATCAGGCGATAGGTGATGCGCTTTTCGTCATCCACCGGGCCGCTGAAGTCGAAGCCCATGCCGCGTTGGCCTTGGGTACCGACCGTGGCCTGGATCTGGTGATAGGCCTCGTACAACGGCTTCTTGCTGGTCAGCGCCACCAGGCCGCCCGGCGAACTGCGGCCGTAGAGCACCGAGGACGGGCCCTTGAGAATGTCGACCCGCTCGAGGAAGTACGGATCGACCTGCATGGAGCTGTAGGTGCCGCTGTCGCCCATGGACTTGAGGCCGTCGAGGTAGATGTTATCCACCGAGCCGTCGTTGAAGCCGCGCATCGCCACATAGTCGTAGCGGTGAGTGGCGCCGTAGGGGTTGGTCAGCACGCCGGGGGTGTAGCGCATGGCCTGGGACACGGTTTGCGCGCCCTGGTCGTCCATTTGTTCGCGGGTCACCACCGACACGCTCTGGGAGGTTTCCCGCAGGGCGGTACTGGTCTTGGTGGCGACCTGGCTGTGGGTGGCGTTGTAGCCTTCCATGCTGCCCAAGGCGTTACCCAGGGCGAAGCCCTTGATGTCGGTGGTCGGCAATTCCAGTGTGCTGCCAGCGGTCTCGGTTTGCAGCACGTAGCTGCTGCCATCCTGGCTGACGGCAACCAGTCCTGAGCCGCTGAGCAACTGGCTCAGGGCCTGGTCGGGCGAATACTCGCCCTTGAGCCCCGGGGATTGGACGCCGCCGGTTTGCGCCGGGGTGCTTGCCAGGGTGATCCCGGCCTGGCGGGCGAACTGGTTCAGCGCATCGCTCAATGGGCCGGGGGCAATGTTGTAGCTCTGACGGCTGGCGGTTACGCCGTTTTGTGCGGCCACCGCGAGCATCGGCACGACGCTGACTCCCAGCGCCGTGGAGAACAGCGCGGCATGAATCGCCTGGCGCAACAGGCCCGGTTGCGAAGAAAAGCCGAAGGGGTTCTTGAGAGGTACGCGCTCAGTCATTGTAGGTTCCGTAGGAGTCGCTGAAGGCAGATAAGGGGTGCTTACTGTCCTAGCCGGACGCCGGCCTGAAACCCGCCAAAAAAATCAAGCCAGGCGTTCCACCGTGATCCACCAACGGGTTCGATAGCGCAGCTGTACCGGGAGCGTGCGGGGCAGGACGGCCAGCAATTTGTCGGTGTCCTCCAAGCGGAACACCCCCGACAGGCGCAGGTCGGCAATCGACGCCGCGCAGTGCAGATAGCCCGGGCGGTAGCGTCCTACTTCATTGAGGAAGTCTTCCAGGCGCATGTTGCGCGTGACGATCAAGCCGTCGGCCCAGGCGCCTGCGTCCATGTCCAGCGGCGGCGCCAGGGCCGCTGTCGATGCAGTGATCAGATAGCTTTGCCCGGCCTCGACCTGGATGGGCGTGCCAGCGCTGCTGGGGTGCGAACGGATGACGACTTGTCCGCTGGTGACGCTCAAGCGCGTGCAGTCGCTGTCCTGGCGCACGACGAAGCGCCCCTCCAGTCCTTCGAACAGGCCATGCCGGCTTTTCACCAACAGCGGCCGCCCCGGGTCGCGGCCACAGGTGACCATGATTTCACCGCGGGCCAGGGTAATCAGGCGCTGCCGGGCGCTGAAGTCCAGGTTGGCGGCGCTGTGGGTATTGAGTTCGAGCCGCGTGCCGTCCGGCAACTGGAAACCTCGGCGTTCACCGGTGGCGGTGGCGAAATCGGCATTCCACGCTTGCCAGCCCAGGTCCTTGCCCAGCCATGCCGCGCCGCTCACCACGGCGATGCCCGACAGCAACTTCAGGGCCTGGCGACGACTGAGGCGCTGGGCACTGTTTTCCAGGGTGTCCAGGGCGACATGGGCACCGGGCACAGCCCGCAGGTTCGAGGTCAATTCGCTGTGCAGCGATTGCACCCGTTGCCAGGCCAGTTCGTGTTCAGGGTGGGCGGCGCGCCAGGTGTCGCACTGTTGGCGCAGGGTCGGGTGAGCGGTGTGATTGCGCAGGCGCAGCAGCCAGTTGATCGCCTGCCTGACCACCTGTTGCGATGGGCCGTTGCGGCGGCTCTGCAAGTGATCCGCCGGCTCAGCTTTCATAGCGCAACACATAGCAGTGGTACAGCGCATCGGCGACGTAGCGCTCCACCGAGCGCAGCGAGATGCCCATCTGTTCGGCGATCTGCTTGTACGTCAGGCCTTCGCACTGGGCCAACAGAAAGGCCCTGCGCACTTTCGGCTTGAGGCCTTCGAGCATCCTGGCAATGGCTTCGAGCAGTTCCAGGATCAAGGCCTGGGCTTCAGCGCCAGGGGTTTGGGCTGGCGGCAGGTGAGCGATGGTTTCCAGGTAGGCGCGTTCGATTTCCGCTCGCCGCCAATGGTCGATCACCAGACCTTGGGCGATGGTGCGCAAAAAGGCACGTGGCGTCCTAAGCTCCAGGCGTTCGCTACGCTGCAACAGGCGCACGAAGGTGTCCTGGGCCAGGTCCGCCGCGTCGGCGGCATTGCCCAACCGGGTGCGCAGCCACGTATTGAGCCAGCCGTGATGCCGGCTGTAGAGCGCCTGTACTGCAAACTCGGGAGATGACATGGACGCAACAGCCTGGATGTTACAAATGATAATAGGTCGCATTGTCATCATCGCCCGGCGAATTTGCAACCACCGTTCGCCCGCCTTGTCCTCCCGTCGCCTATTTCTTCGAATCTCTAATTATTTGTACAGGCTTGCCGACAGACTGATATGCGTGCACCAAAGTGGAGCGAAGTGACAACCGCCCGCGCTGTTATATGGAACGTTGCAATCTGGAATGCACCCCCACTCCTTGCATAAGAAGCCCCCTCGATGAATCTAAAGTTCAGCCACAAAATCCTTCTCGCCGCCTCTGGTGTGGTGGTTCTGGCTTTTGCCCTGTTCACGCTCTACAACGATTATTTGCAGCGCAACACCATTGGCAGCAGCCTTGAGTCGTCCATCGAGCAATCCGGCGACCTGACGGCCAGCAGCATCCAGAACTGGATGAGTGGCCGGATACTGGTGTTGGAAAACCTGGCGCAAAACATCGCGCATCAGGGGGCGGCTGCCGATTTGCCGGGGCTGGTCGACCAACCGGCACTGACGTCGAACTTCCAGTTCACTTATGTGGGCCAGGCCAACGGTGTCTTCACCCAACGGCCTGACGCGAAAATGCCTGACGGCTACGACCCGCGTCAGCGCCCTTGGTACAAACAGGCGGTGACCGCCGATAAAACCATGCTGACCCCACCTTATCTGGCGGCGGTGGGTGGCCTGGTGGTGACCGTTGCCCTGCCGGTGAAGCACAACGGCGAACTGCTCGGCGTGGTGGGCGGCGACTTGAGCCTGGAAACCCTGGTGAAAATCATCAACTCCGTGGACTTCGGTGGTATCGGCCATGCGTTCCTGGTGAGCGGCGACGGTCAGGTGATCGTCAGCCCGGATAAAGACCAAGTGATGAAGAACCTCAAGGACATCTACCCCGGAACCCCGGTGCGCATTGGCAAGGGTATCCAGGAGGTCGAGTTGAATGGCAAGGACCGCATTCTTTCGTTCACCCAGGTGACGGGCCTGCCGAATGCCGAGTGGTACATCGGCCTGTCGATCGACAAGGCCAAGGCCTATGCGCCGTTGAGCCAGTTCCGTACGTCGGCGTTGATTGCGATGTTCGTCGCGGTGGCGGCCATTGCGTTGCTGCTGAGCATGCTGATCCAGGTATTGATGCGTCCGTTGACCACCATGGGTCGCGCCATGCAGGACATTGCCCAGGGCGAAGGCGATCTGACCCGCCGCCTGGTGGTGCAGGGCAAGGATGAGTTCGCGGTGCTGGGTGGTTCGTTCAACCAGTTCGTGGAGCGGATTCATGCGTCGATCTCGGAAGTGTCTTCCGCTACCCGCCAGGTGCATGACCTGTCGCAGCGGGTGATGACCTCGTCCAACGCTTCGCTCGTCGGCTCGGATGAGCAGAGTGCCCGCACCAACAGCGTGGCCGCGGCCATCAACCAGTTGGGCGCCGCGACCCAGGAAATCGCGCGCAATGCCGCCGATGCCTCGCAGCATGCCAGCGGTGCCAGCGAACAGGCCGATGACGGTCGCCAGGTGGTGGAAAAAACCATCCAGGCCATGACCGAGCTGTCGCAGAAGATCAGCCTCTCGTGCACCCAGATCGAAACCTTGAACGCCAGCACCGACAACATCGGGCACATCCTGGACGTGATCAAGGGCATCTCCCAGCAAACCAACCTGCTGGCCCTGAACGCTGCCATCGAAGCGGCCCGTGCCGGTGAAGCCGGACGCGGTTTTGCGGTGGTGGCCGATGAAGTGCGCAACCTGGCGCACCGTACCCAGGAGTCGGCGGAAGAAATCCACAAGATGATCACCTCGCTGCAAGTCGGCTCCCGTGAAGCGGTCACCACGATGAACGCCAGCCAGACCTCCAGCGAAGAAAGCGTGGAAGTGGCCAACCAGGCCGGCCTGCGGTTGGTCAGCGTGACGCAGCGCATTGGTGAGATCGACGGCATGAACCAGTCGGTGGCCGCCGCGACCGAAGAACAGACCGCCGTGGTCGAAACCCTCAACATGGACGTCAGCCACATCAACCTGCTGAACCAGCAAAGCGTGGCCAACCTCAATGAAACCCTGAAGGATTGCGATGCCTTGTCCCAACAGGCCAATCGACTGAAGCAACTGGTGGACAGCTTCAAGATCTGACCCCAGCCGCAAGCCGAGCCACCGCCATCGCGAGCAAGCTCGGCTCCCACAGGGGATTGGCGGTGAGCCTGGGTCTTGGGTTCACGCCAGCTCAATGTGGGGCGAGCTTGCTCGCGATGACGGCAGCCCCGCCAACATCACCGCCAACAGACCCGCCGCTTTCGCGAGCAAGCCCGCTCCCACAGGGGATTGTTGGTGAGCCTGGATCTTGAGTTCACGCCAGCTCAATGTGGGAGCGAGCTTGCTCGCGATGGCGGCAGCCCAGCCACCATCACCATCACCATCACCATCACCGGCACAGGTCCAGCGCTTTCGCGAGCAGGCTCTGCTCCCACACTGGAATGGGTAGTGGACACAAACCCTGTCTCCACCCGAGAACCCCTGTGGGAGCCGAGCTTGCTCGCGATGACGGCTGCCCAGCTGGCATCATCGCCAACAGACCCACCGCCATCGCGAGCAAGCTCGGCTCCCACACTGGAATGAGTGGTGGACACAAACCCTGTCTCCACCCGAGAACCCTTGTGGGAGCGAGCTTGCTCGCGATGGCGGCGGTACAGCCACCATCACCGCCAACAGACCCGCCGCTTTCGCGAGCAGGCTCGCTCCCACGAGGGGCTGGTGCTTACTTGAACATCCCTTGCACATTCCCCATCGCCTCATCGGCGAAGCCCTGGAGGAAATCCCTGAAGCCCGACGGGGTGTGGGCGTCGGTGTGGTCGGCGATGATGGTCCAGGTGGCGCGGCAGCGGTTGTCCGCCAGGGGTTCGACGCGCATGGCCGCCCACAGGTTGTCGATGCCCAGGGTGTTGTAGATCAGCGTCCAGGTCATGTGCATGGCCTGGTCGTCACGGCTGTTGAGCTGTTCCACCACCAGGTTCTGTCCATCGCGGAAGAATTTCTTGCGCAGGGACCTCACGCCTTCGCCGGTCATTTCGATGTGCTCCAGCGCCGGGATGAAGCGGTTGAATCCGCCAAAATCACCCACCACGTCCCAGACGCGTGTCGCGTCGGCCGTGACCTCCACCGAGGTTTCGACCTGGCAGGCGTGGGGGTTTTTGATCAGGGTGTCGGGTTGCAATGCACTCATGGTCTTGCTCCTTGCTTTGGGTTGAGGGTGTTTCAAATGAAGTCGATGGCCTTGAGGTAGTCGGCGCCGCGACGTAGCAGGGCCGGGGACTTTTCCGGGTAGCTGGCGCCCATCTGCCGCACGCCGGCGCGGGCGTTGTCGTGGCTGATCAGTGAGATGTCGCCGATGTCTTCCTCGAAGCCGTTGAGGTAGAAACCCAGCACGCCAAACAACGCATTGTCGGCATCGACCCGCGCCAGTTGCCGTTGCCACTCGGCGACGCTCACCAGCGAAAATTCCCGGCCGCTGTCGCGGAACGACGCGACGTAAGCGTCCCAGCTCAAAGGCTGCGGGTTGTGCAGGTTGAACACCGCTTGGGTGGGCTGGTAGCGGCTGGCGTGGAAGGCGATGAAGCGGGCCAGGAAATCCACCGGCATCAGGTCGAAATTGAGTGACAGGTCTGGCACCTGGCCGAGCTGGATCGAGCCCTTGAGCATCAGCATCAAGCGATTCTTGTGGGGCTGGCAGACCCCGGTCAGGCTGTTGAAGCTGATGTTGCCGGGGCGGAACAGGTTGACCCACACCCCGCGATCGCGGGCCCGTTGCAGGATCCGTTCGCCGACCCATTTGGACAGGTTGTAGCCGTTCTTGATGTAGATCGGCGGCGTCTCGGCGGCAGGCTGTTCCAGCACCTGGCCATCGGCATCCAGGGCACTGGAGGCGGACAGCGTGGAGACGAAATTGAAGATTTTCTTGCTGCGCCCTTCACACAGGCGCAGGCACTCGAAAATCGGCTCGACGTTGTCCCGTGCCAGCGACCCGTAGTCGAGTACATGGTTGACGTGGGCGGCGTTGTGCACCAGCGCGCCGAACGTGCTATCGATGCGGGCGTAGACGTCGTCCGGCAAACCCAATTGCGGTTGGGTGATGTCGGCGGCGTACACGCTGACGCGGTCCAGGTCCAGGTGGGTCAGGTGATTGTCCCGCAGGGCCTGGGAGAAACGTTCGGCCGCGCTGTGTTCGGCGCTCGCGCGCACCAGGCACGCGACTTCCGTGGCGCCCCAGGCCAGCAGCGCTTCGACGATGTGCACGCCGAGAAAGCTGTTGGCGCCGGTCACCACCACCTTGTGCACATCGCCGCACTGGCTGATGGGCAGCGGATCGAGGTTGAGCTCGGCCTCGGCATCGATGAAGGCCTGGGGGCTGAGGGTCGATACGCTGCTGTGCTCCGGGTCGTCCAGCAACTTCGCCAAGGTCATCAGCGTCGGCGCTTCGATGAAACGGTTGATCGACAGGCTGCGGCCGAACACCTGGCGGATGCTTAGCAGCAGGCGCGACAGCAGGATCGAGTGCCCGCCAAGGTTGAAGAAGCTCTCGTCGGTGGCGATGTCGTCGACCGGCAATTCAAGCAGCTCGGCCCACAGTTGCTGCAGTTGTGTTTCCAGGGCGTTCTGCGGCTGGCGCCGTTGGCCATCGACGTGCACCTGCACCGCCATGGCGAGCAATGCCCGGCGATCGACCTTGCCGTTGCTGGTGTAGGGCAGGCTGGGCAATTCGACGTAGGCCGCCGGGTGCATGTAGCTGGGCAAGCTGTTCTGCACGTGCTCGCGCAGCGCCTGGAGGGCTGCGCCGGGGGGCGTCTGTTCGGGGTGAACCAGGAACGCCAGGATCCGCCGCTTTTCATCGACCCCCACCGCCACCTGGCGAAACAGCTGGCTGTCGCGCAGGCAGTGCTCGATTTCCTCGGGCTCGACCCGAAAGCCGCGGATCTTCACCTGGTTATCGCGGCGGCCACACAGTTCGATGCCGTTGTCGGTCCACTGGCCGATATCGCCGGTGCGATAGACCCGCAGCGCTTGCCCGGTGGGCAGCGCCAGGTCGAGGTAACGTGTCGCGGTCAGCGCCGGGTCGTTCAGATAGCCGAGGCCGACGCCCGGGCCGGCGATGTACAACTCGCCGGGGACACCTTGGGGAACCGGTTGCAACTGTTCGTCCAGGATCAGGACCCGGCCATTGGCGATGGGCACGCCGAGGTTGCGGTTGTTGTCGCCGACACCGAACTGGCGTGTGGTCGCCAGCACCGTGGTTTCGGTCGGGCCGTAGATGTTGTGGAACCGGCATTGGGGCGCGAGTTGTTCGATCACGAAAGGCTCGCAGACATCGCCACCGGTGATCAGGTGCGTCAGGCCCAGCGGCGCATCCAGGGGCATGACGCTCAGCAGCGCAGGCGGTAGAAAGGCGTGGCTGACATGCTGCTGGTGAATCAACGCGACCAATTGCTGCGGGTCGCGGCGCTGGTCTTCGCTGGGCACCACCAGCAGGGCGCCGTGGATGAAGGTCGGCAGGATATCCAGCAGCGACGCGTCAAAGTTGATGGTGGAAAACTGCAACGCCCGGCTGTCGCGCCGCAACCCGACGTAGTCGCCGTACCAGGCACAGAAATGGCTGAGGTTGCGGTGGCTGAGCAACACACCTTTGGGCTGGCCGGTGGTGCCGGAGGTGTAGATCGCCACGGCCGGCTCGTCGATGTTCACCACGCGCCGGATCAGCGAAACCGGGATGCCGGGCTTGGGCGCTGGCAGTTGATGGACATTCAGCGTTGGCAGCGAGAGGTCGCCGAGGTCGCTGTTGCCGTCGTGCAGCAGCAGGTCCGCCCGGGCATTCTCCAGGATAAAGCGTCGACGTTGCGCCGGGTGTTGCGGGTCCAGCGGCAGGTACACCGCGCCGCAACCCAGCACCGCCAGGATCGCGGCATAGAGGTGCGCGGATTTGGGCAGGCACACACCGATCACCTTGTGGGAGGAAGGCTTGCCCCCGATGAACGCTGACGCGGTTTGGTTGAGAACCTCGGTGTCTTCATCGCGGGCAAGCCTTGCTCCCACAGGTTCAGTGCTCTCTGCCCCCACAGGTTCAGCTCTCCCGGCTCCTACAGGTCCGGCGCTTTGCAGTGTTTCCAGCATCGGCTGTTGCAACCCCAGCGCCAGGCGGCGCAAGGATTTGTAGTCGATGAATTGCTCATCGACCCACAAGGCCGGTTGCGTGGCGTCATCGAGCAGGCGCTGTTCGATGCTGTGCATCACCGGTACGTCGGCGGCAGCCAGCAGCCAGGGCACCGCCGGCCGATTGAGGCCGTGCTCGAAGGCCAGCGGCTCCAGCGCATCGAGCCCGAGCAGGGGCGGGTCGACAGCGTCAGCGTGTACCGTTGGCCAGTGATCGAAACAGGTTTCGTCCCGGGATAACTGGCTGACCAGCCGTGCGCCGGTCTCGACCAGCGTCGCCAGCGTACGCAGGCGCAAGGACTGACCATTGCCATCGCGTTGCGGCGCGATCACTTCCTGGCACAACAGCCGCTGCGCACCGTCGCGGAAAACCAGCACCGGTTGCGGCAATGTCTCACCGGGCAGCGTGCACAGGGCCACGCGGATCTGGAGGCATGAACGGGCTTCAATGGCTTGCGGTGTTGTCCCGTCGTCGATCAACAGGTCGACCGCGTCGTGGCCGGCCGGCGAGTGCCGAACCACTGCGTGGCCGTGCAGTTCCAGCTCCCGGGCCAGTTCGGCCATGGCCTGGCTGATGCCAGGCACTGCAATGTCGAGGCGTCTCATCGAAAGGTCCTCATGGGGTCAGGTAATCGGCAAGGGCGTCGCGTACGCAGGGGGACGCGAGCATCGAGCTGCCGCGGAAAAAGCGCGTGATGTTGCCCACCAACGGGTGAAAGCGGTTGATGGGGTACGCCAGCGCACTGGCGTCTTCACGCAGCGATTGGCGTACCGATTCGTCGACGGGCAGGTGCGCGATCAGCTCGAAGTCGAACGCTTGTTGCAGGTCGCTCGCCAGGTACTGGGCGATGAAACCGGGCATCAAGCGTGCGATCGCCGCGCGATCTTCTTCGGGTGCGGTGCGCCAGTAGATCTGTACCAGTCGCGTCCAGAAACCGGAGTGCCGGCCCTCGTCGAGCAAGTGGTCGGCCATCAACCCCTTGATCGAGGCCTTGACCGAATCGTCCCGGGCGAAGGCGGCCACTTCGTTGGTCACGGTGTTCTCGGCAATGGCGATGCAGATCAGCTCCACGGCGCTGAGCAAATGCTCCGGCGCTCGGGCCAGGGTCGCCGGTATGGCGCGGCTGAGTTCGATCTGCCCCGGCAACGGGATGGGATCGATGCCGGTCATGTCGATGGTCTGCTGCATGAAGTCCATCGCCACCAGCGCGTGGTAATCCTCGTCCACCACCACGGTCATCGCGTCGTAGCGGCAGGCGAACGGGAATTCGATGCCGAAGCGGTTCTTGGCGATGCGCCGGGCGGTGTGGTCCACCAGTTCGGTCTCGAAAATCACCACGTCGTTGATGAACTTGTAGAGGCTCTGCACCAGCACAAAGTCGCGCAGTTGCGCACAGTGGCTGAGGAAGGTCTGGCTATGCACCAGCGGTTGGCGGCTCATGGGGAAGATCAGCTTGTCGTCGTCTTCGACCCGGCGCCGTGGCCGAGTACGGATCGTGGCGCGGCTCTCCCAGGCGTCGGCGAAGGATTGGTAGGGGATGGCGTTCATGGCATCACCTGCGCAACCGGTTGGGTCATGCTTTGGCGCAGGCCGTCCCACAAGGCGGCGCGGCTGTGGACGGCGGCGAGTGCGGCGGCCAGGACTTCGGTTTCGCGCTGCGGGTCGCCATCGATCAGCCGTGCCAACAGTTTTTCTGCCGCCGGCCCGTGGTCTTCGGAATCGACTTCGATGTGCCGTTGCAGGTAGTAACGAAAGGTCGGTGCCTGATCCAGGCCAATGCCCCAGGCGTCCAACATGCGCTGGAACATCTGCGGGATGACACTCTCGCGACCGTGCACGAAGGCGGCGGCCACGCTGTGGGCCGGGGCGTGCAGGGCGGTGTGCAAGGTCTGGCGGACGAACCGTGCCGCCGCCGGTTCGACCTCGACACTGTCCAGCGCGGTCTCGGGGCTGACGCCTTCCTGCTGCAGGGTGATGAACTGCTCGATGGCGCGGGTATCGGCGCCGATTTCCCGCATGGCGTCCAGGTACAGTTCGAAATGGCTGCAATAGCCGGCACCAGGGCGGTCATCCGATTCTTCTCCCAGCACGATCTCATTGATCAAGCGGGCCGCGTGGGGGTCGGCCGGCGGCAGCCAGGGCAGGTGGACACAGGTGAGTTCGCGTTGCAGTCGCTTGGTCAGCGACATGAAGTCCCAGACGGCAAAGACATGGCTTTCCATAAAGCGGCGCAACAGATCGATTGATGTAATCTCGGAAAAAACCGGGTGTTGGCCAAGTTCGTGTTTTTTGAGAGATAGTTGTTCTTTGGATGGCTGCATTGGAACGTCCTCATCAATGATGTTTTGTCCGGAAGGCGGCTCGTTAGTTAGTGAGGGCGAGCGGGTGCCTGAACCGAAATCCATGAATTGCCAAAGTGGCTTAAGTATTCTCTTTTAATCGTGCTTTCGGCTTGTGATGCCCTTGTTTTCTTGGGTTTTCGCAAGTCGGAAGGGCCGCTGTTAACGCGGCGAATAAAAAACTAATACACGGAACAAGTAAGCGGCAAGTACTTTTTTAATTATTTAAAGTGGCTGTTTTATTGGGCGCGAAGAGGGCTTTTAAAACTTTTAATATAAGTTTTATTGGGGCGAAGAAGCTCCTTCCGATTTAGGAGTATCAGAATCGAATAGTTCGAGTGAATGCCTCACTCGGAGCACTTCAGGGATCGGGGAATAAGGAAGTTTTATGTTATGGGCAGGACGTCGGTCGGACATCCGATCATCCCGCCGGTTGGACGACGCTCCTTGCGTATTGGCTTCGATTCGCCTGGCCTCAGCCAGGCGTTGACTTCTTCAGGTCTGTTTTGAATCGATAAGCGCAAGAGTGAGCCCAAATCGATGGCAGTGCCATTGAACTGATGGGGCGACGAGACGCGGCCACGGCCAGGCCGCGCCGCGCTGGCGACAAATGAGTCGGAAGGATATGTAAGAAATTTTTACGTCGGACGGAGCGCCGACGTGGGATCACAGCTTCGACGACTGTTCCAAGTACCGGCGCATGGTGACAGAGGCTTTTTCCAGGTGCAGTTCCAGCAATACGATCGCGTTATCGATGTCTTTGGCCCGTGCGGCCTCGAGCAGCGCGCGATGATCGTCCTGGCTCAACTTGCCCAGGCCCATGGACGACAGATGAAAGCGCAGGAAGCGCTCTTCTTCATTGAGCTCGCGCTCGATCAGGTCCAGCAGCTTGCCGTTGGGTGCCTTGTGATAAAGCGACATGTGGAACAGCCGGTTGAGCTTGCCGATCTCGGCGTGCTCGGTTTCCGTTTCCAGTTGTTCGATGTATTGGGCGGCCAGTGCCAGGTCGCTGTCATCGAGCAAGGGGATGGACAGGCGCAAGGCGAAAGACTCCAGGACCGAACGCAGGGCGTAGGTTTCTACCGCATTGTTGGTGATCAACGGCGCCACGACGGCGCCCTTGTGCTGAACCACATTGAGCAGTGACTGCGCTTCGAGCTGGCGCAACGCCTCGCGCACCGGCATGCGGCTCACGCCGAACAGGTCGGCCAGTTCCTGCTGGCGCAGGGCGGTACCGCAAGGCAAGCGTCCATCGAGGATGGCCTCGCGCAGAGACTCTTCGATGATCGAGCGTGCCTGGTCAGCGGGAATGGGACCGTTGATCTGGATAGTGCTAAGCGGTTTGGGCTTCTGTGTCACGACAACGCACCCTGATTGGTAGTAAAAATTGGATCCAGGCTCACGTTAGTCACAGGTTGGCGAGCCGTCAAAGTCTCTCGTCCGGAGGTTCCTGAACTAAAGTTTAGTCTGCCTGCGGTGATTGCACCTTGCCATTGTCTTTTAGTGGGCCAGGCGTCACCATCCAACGAATTTCCAACGACCCTTTTCGGACGTATTTCCCTTGGCTGCACCGTTCCCTGTCCTCAGGTCCTTGCGCTGGCTGTGTTCGGCATTGTTGCTGGCCGGCCTGATGCTGGGTGGCCTGCAGGCCGACTGGGACTTTGCGCAGATCAGCCGGCGGGCGCAAGCGTTATATGGCCCGCTGGGGGAAGGACAGCAACGGATCGACGCGTGGCAGCAATTGCTGGCGACCCAGAAACAGATCCCGGAACTGGAACAGCTCAAGGTGGTGAACCTGTTTTTCAACAAACAGGTGCGCTACGTGGAAGACATCGACCTGTGGCGTGAAGTCGACTATTGGGAAACGCCGATCCAGGCCCTGTGGAAGGGCGCCGGCGATTGTGAAGACTACGCCATCGCCAAGTATTTCAGCCTGCGCCATCTCGGGGTGTCCAGTGACAAGCTGCGCATCACCTACGTCAAGGCCTTGCGGCAGAACCGTGCCCACATGGTGCTCACCTATTACGCCACGCCCGAGGCGATGCCGCTGGTACTCGACAGCCTGATCGACGGGATCCTGCCGGCCAGCCAGCGAACCGACTTGCTCCCGGTCTACTCTTTCAATGCCGAAGGGCTGTGGCTGCCGGGCGCCAAGGGCAACAAGAAAGTGGGTGACACCAAGCGCCTGTCCCGGTGGCAGGATGTGTTGAAGAAAATGCAGGCCGAAGGTTTTCCGGTCGAGACGACTAACTAGGAGCGCGCGCTCAGATGTCCTTGTTCAAACAGCTGTTGATCGCTATCTGTCTGTTCCTGGTGGTTGCCTTCAGCGGCAGCTTCATGGTCAGTCTGGAGAGCTCGCGGGCCCAGTACGTCAACCAGTTGCGCTCCCATGCCCAGGACGCGGCCACGGCGCTGGCGTTGTCGTTGACGCCGAACATCGACGACCCGGCGATGGTGGAGCTGATGGTCAGTTCGATCTTCGACAGCGGCTACTACGCCAGCATCCGCGTGGTCGACGTGGCCACCGACAAGACCCTGGTCGAGCGCACCGGCACGCCGGACGCTGGCAGCGTGCCGCAATGGTTCGTCAAGCTGATCGGCCTGGAACCGGCCGGTGGCGACGCCATCGTCAGTCGCGGCTGGGAGCAGGCGGCGCGGGTCGAAGTGATCAGTCACCCGATGTTCGCCCTCGCCAAGCTGTGGCAAAGCGCGTTGGGCAGCCTGGGTTGGCTGTTGCTGTGTGGCGCCGTGAGCGCGGTGCTGGGGGCCTTGCTGCTGCGTCGCCAGCTCAAGCCGCTGGACTACATGGTGCATCAGTCCCATGCCATTGCTCGTCGCGAGTTCCTGAGCCTGCCGGAGTTGCCCCGTACGCCTGAGTTGCGGCGGGTGGTGCAGGCGATGAACCAGATGGTCGAGAAGCTCAAGGCGCTGTTCCAGGAGCAGGCCGAGCGCAGCGAGAAACTGCGGGTCGAGTCCTACCAGGACACCCTCACGGGCCTGGCCAACCGGCGCTACTTCGAAATGCAGCTCAACGCCCGGGTGAGTAACCCGGAGCAGGCCAGTTCCGGTTATCTGCTGTTGCTGCGGGTCAAGGACCTGGCCGGTTTGAACCAGCGTCTGGGCGGGCAGCGCACTGACCAGTTACTCAAGGCCGTGGGCGAGCAATTGTTGCGTGAATGCGCCCGGTATCCGGAAACCCACAATCTGGTGACACGCATTCGCGGCGGGGAGTTCGCCGTGCTGGCGCCAGGATTGGTGCGCGAGGAAGCGCTGCAACTGGCACAGAACCTCGAAAGCGCGTTGGCGAGCCTGCACGCCACTGGCGCGACCGACGTGACCTCGGTGGCCTCCATCGGACTGGCGCCGTTCATCCATGGCGACTCGCCGCAGGCGGTGCTCCAGCTCGGCGACCAGGCCCTGGCCCAGGCCGAGAGCCAGGGTGAGCCGGGTTGGGCGTGCCTGGACCACAGCGCGTCGGCCAGCGTTGGCGACGATCACCATGCCTGGCACACCTTGCTCGACCAGGCTTTGAGTCATCAGCGCTTCGAGCTGTACTTCCAGCCGGTGGTGGCCGCCCAAGACACCCAGGTGGTGCTGCATTACAAAGTGTTGTCGCGGCTGTTGGACGAGCAGGGCCAGACCATCCCCGCCGGGCGTTTCCTGCCCTGGTTGGAGCGCTTCGGTTGGACCGCGCGCCTGGACCGCTTGATGCTCGAGCAAGTGCTCAGGCAAATGGCCGGGCATGAACAGTCCCTGGCGTTGAACCTGTCTTCGGCGACCTTGGCCGATCCTCAGGCGCTGAACAAGATCTTTGAGATCCTGCGGGCCCATTCCAACCTTGGGCCGCGCCTGACCCTGGAGATTGGCGAAGAGCAATTGCCGGAGCAGGCCGTGCTGGAGCAGTTGACCCGGCAATTGCGTGAGCTGGGCTTTTCCCTGAGCCTGCAACGCTTTGGTGGGCGGTTCAGCATGATCGGCAACTTGTCGCGGCTGGGGTTGGCTTACTTGAAAATCGATGGCAGTTATATCCGCGCCATTGATCAGGAAAGTGACAAGCGTTTGTTCATCGAGGCTATTCAGCGTGCTGCTCACAGTATTGATCTGCCGCTGATTGCCGAGCGGGTTGAGACGGAGGGGGAGCTGGCGGTGATTCGGGAGATGGGGTTGTTTGGGGTGCAGGGGCAGTTGGTTGGGGAGCCTCGGCGTTGGGGGTGAGGCTTGTTGACGAGGCGGCCTATAGCCTTTTGACCGAGTACATATCCATTGCTGCGGTAACGGCCACTTAGGGTTCCGCCCTTACGTCGGGTCACTTTTGGCAAACGCCCCAAAAGTAACCAAAAGGTCTGTGCCCCACCACTCGGCACCTCGCCTAGGCTCGGCACCTCGCCTAGGCTCGGTGTGCCCTCACTCCGGCATTGCTCCGTGGGCCCGCCGCGAAGGGCCATCCATGGCCCAGCGCGGCTATCCCGGCATCCATGCCGGGATGCCCACTCCACAATGC
>NZ_JACVAH010000028.1:0-49158 GCF_014851795.1 Pseudomonas sp. Pdm06 | reverse complement strand
CGGCCACTGCAAATCCCTGTGGGAGCAAAGCTTGCTCGCGATAGCAGTGGATCAGCTTGCATCTGCGTTGAATGTACCCTCGCCTTCGCGAGCAAGCTCGCACGCATTGGGTCGCTGACGATCTACAGATTTTCGGCCACTGCAAATCCCTGTGGGAGCAAAGCTTGCTCGCGATAGCGGTGGATCAGCTTGCATCAGCGTTGGATGTACCGCCGTCTTCGCGAGCAAGCTCGCTCCCACAATGGGATCGCACTAGGACCGGAAGAGCCAGGTCGGCTATAAGGCCGCCTCGCGAGCAAGCTTTGCTCCCACAGATCTGACAGGTGTACGAGCGGGAGAGCCAGGCCGGCTGTCAGGCCGCCTCGCTTTTGATCTTGATCTGGGGCGCCCCGTTAACCACGCTGGCCGAACGCAGGCATTGTGGAGTGGGCATCCCGGCATGCATGCCGGGATAGCCGTGGCATTACTCCACAATCCGACTAGAACAGATAACCGATGTAAATCGCAGCGCCACCACCGGCCTGCAGGCCAGCGTTTATACCGGCCATGACCACCGCCCCCTTGGCCGACTTCGCCAGCCGCTGGTTGACCAGGGTGGCAGCGATGAGCGAGGTCGCCGGATTGGAACTCAGTGCCATCGACAACGCCAGCAACTTGGGATCAAGCCCGAACAACAGCGCCGTGGCCGAGCCGCCGATTCCCAGGCCCACCCCTACTTCGGTGTACATGCAAGGTCCGGTGATGTCGTCACTGGTCAGGTCGCGAGCGACCAAGGCATCGCTGACAAACACCTTGCCGGTGCTGGGAAACGCCTCCGCCGCGCCGGCCGCAGCCACACCCTTGCCCTTGATCTGGATATTGATCTTGCCGAAACGCGGCAGCCGCGCGCCAAATCCGGCACCTACTCCAACGCCGCCGTAGCGGTAGCTGACGTCCTCGCCCTCGGGCGAACGCAGGATGATCGAACCGCCACTGCCCGCCACCATGACCACGGTCAGACCGCCGCCGCTGGCGGTCTGATACTGCCAGCGACTTTCATTGACCGGGATCGGGATGTTGTAGCTCATACGTTAAAGTCCTTTATGTGAATGAACCGCACCGCGACCGCGCTGACGGATAGCTTTTGCCAGACCAACAAGCGTGAACACCAGACCGATAAGACCCAGGACCCCGGAAGTGCCCCACAGCGCGGCCGAGTCATCGACGATGGCGCTGTTGGCAGGCTGCTCGGGCAGGTAGTGCACCCGCACCGGCTGACCCTGCTGATAGCCGAAAATGAAGCCGCCCTGGGGGTAGGAGATTTTTTCACCACTGCTCGTAGTGAAGGCGATCTCAGGATGCGAACCACCGGCATTCAAGTGGCTGACGATGCCATCGGCGGTCTGTGCGCGGTCGAGAAACTCGCGTCGCTCAAGCGTGAGATTGATGGCAATGCTCAACAAACCGATACCAATCAGGGCAAACAGCAGGCCCAGCAATATCTTCCCGATGTGTGACGGGGTGTAGTTAGCCATGGTTTGTCTCAGTGTTCGTCCATGAAGAGGGCGACCAGAATAGCAAGAAGCGGCGCTATGCCGCACCTCCCGAAAATCATTCCCGCAATCGTACGATGCCAGGGGAAGGCCTCCCAGTGGCGAGTGGTGATAAACACCCTGATCGACTACCATGCCCAGCGCCGGTTCCCCCACGGGACTAATAGGGAATCCGAGATGCCTCGCACGGCATCAAACGGAACTGCCCCCGCAACTGTAGGTGCTGAGTCTGCTCCTCAATGGCCACTGGGATCGCCCCGGGAAGGCTGGAGCCAGGCGATGACGCATCAGTCAGGAGACCTGCCGGCCAAGTCAATCACTAACCGGCGGGGTGTCCGGGAAGGGCATCCTTGCGTTGCGCGTCACTGGGCCGATCGGCACTTCAGTGCTTCAGCGGCAACGTTCGATGATGTGTTTTCCAGTCCGTCCCCTGCTCCGTGTACGGTCAACTGGAGTTTGCATCATGCTGCTGCCCCGCCTTACCTCCCTCGTCATTGCCCTGGGTCTGCCGAGCCTCGCCCACGCGGCCCCGACTCAATACCCCCTGACCCTCGAGAACTGCGGCAGCACGCTGACTTTCGAGCAATCGCCCAGTCGCACCGTGACCATCGGCCAGGCCGGCACTGAAATGCTCTATGCCATGGGGTTGAGCGACAAGGTGGTCGGCACTTCGCTCTGGTTCAACGATGTGCAGATGAAATACAAGGCGCAGAACGACAAGATCGAACGCCTGGCCGATAACGAGCCGAGCTTCGAGGCGGTGATCGGCAAACGTCCGCAACTGGTGGCGGTGGAACTGGAATGGATGGTCGGGCCGCAAGGCGTGGTCGGTACCCGCCAGCAGTTTCACGAACTGAAGATCCCGACCTACCTGATGCCCTCCGATTGCGAAGCCAAGGATAATCTGGTCGGTGCGGACGGCACGCGGCTGGAGGCGTTTCGCATCGACAGCATCTACAAGAGCATCAGCCAGTTGGCTGAAATCTTCGACGTACAGGAGCGTGGCCAGCAGTTGAACGCCCAACTCAAGGCCAGCCTGGCGAAGTCTATCGCCACGGTGCAGGCCAAGGATCTGAAGCAGACGAGTGCGCTGTTCTGGTTCTCCAGCGCCAGTCTGGACATCGACCCCTATGTGGCCGGGCACAAGGGCATTCCTGACTTCATGCTCAGTACCCTGGGCGTGCGCAACGTGGTCGAGTCCGATGAGGAATGGCCGACCGTCGGCTGGGAAACCATCGCCAAGGCCAACCCAACCTTCCTGGTCATCGCCCGCATGGATCGCCGACGTTTTCCGGCTGATGACCATGAAAAGAAGCTGCAATTCCTGCGCAGTGACCCGGTGACCCGCAATATGGACGCGGTGAAAAACAACCGCATCATCATTCTCGATGCGATGGCCATGCAAGCCAGCATCAGAATGTTCGACGGCCTGGAAACCCTGGCGACGGCCATCAGCGGCTACGACCTGCCGAAATGATTCCGACGCTGATTCGAACGTTGCTGGCGTTGGCGGCGCTGCTCCTGGCAGTGATTGCCGGCGTGGCCATCGGCGAGACGAGTATCGAGCCGAGTGTGGTGTTCCAGGTGCTGGCCAACAAACTGTGGGCCGCAGGTTATGCCCTCGACCCGATAGACGAAGGCATCGTCTGGAACTACCGGCTGACCCGTGCGCTGGTGGCGGCGGCCTGCGGTGCGGGCCTGGCGACCTGCGGGGTGATCTTGCAATCGCTGTTGCGTAACCCGTTGGCCGATCCTTACCTGCTCGGCATCTCCGCCGGCGCCTCGACAGGCGCGGTACTGGTGGCGCTGCTGGGCATTGGGGCGGGGCTGATTTCGTTGTCGGTCGGGGCCTTTGCCGGGGCCGTTGCCGCGTTCGCCGTGGTCGTTTTGCTGGCCCGTGCCAGTCGCTCACCCGCTGGCACCGGGCAGATCATCCTGGCCGGGATTGCCGGCTCGCAGTTGTTCAATGCGCTCACCGCGTTTCTGATTACCAAGTCCGCCAGTTCCGAACAAGCTCGCGGCATCATGTTCTGGTTACTGGGAAATCTCAGTGGGGTCCGTTGGCCGTCGGTGTGGTTGTCGGTGCCCGTGGCATTGATCGGTCTCGCGGTGTGCCTGTGGCACCGGCGGGCGCTGGACGCCTTTACCTTTGGCGCCGACTCGGCCGCCTCCCTTGGCATTCCGGTACGCCGGGTGCAATTTCTGCTGATCAGCTGCGCGGCACTGGTGACAGCGGTGATGGTGTCGATTGTGGGCTCCATCGGTTTCGTCGGGTTGGTCATTCCCCATGCCGTGCGTTTGTTGCTGGGGACCCGGCATGCGCGCCTGTTGCCAGCAAGCGCGTTGGGTGGCGCGGTGTTCCTGATCGCCGCCGATGTCTTCTCGCGAACGCTGATCAAAGGCCAAGTCATCCCGGTCGGCGTCATCACTGCACTGGTGGGTGCTCCGGTGTTCGCGTTGATCCTGATCGGTCGGAGAAATGCCCGATGAATGCCGTCACCTCTGTTATCGGCGAATCCGTGCTGAGTTGTTCCGCCCTCGGGTTCCATGTGCGGGACGCCGAGTTGTTGCACGATATCCACCTGGACATCCGCCGAGGCGAAACCCTGGGCCTCGTCGGGCCCAACGGTTCGGGAAAATCCACACTGCTCAAACTGCTGGCGGGCGTGCGCGCCCCCAGCCGGGGCGACATTCAGCTCAACAACCAGCCCCTCAAGACGCTGGCACGGCGAACCGTCGCGCAGACCCTGGCCGTGGTTGAGCAACAGGCCGACACACTGGATGCGATCAGCGTGTTCGACGCCGTTGCCTTGGGCCGAACGCCGTGGCTATCAGCCTTGAGTCCGTGGTCAAACGAAGACGCCGCCATCGTCCAGCAGGCGCTGTGGGACGTCGATGCGGCGCACTTGAAAAACCGCACCTGGCACAGTCTGTCCGGCGGTGAACGCCAACGCGTTCACATCGCTCGGGCCCTGGCCCAACGCCCGCAGATTCTATTGCTGGACGAACCCACCAATCACCTGGATATCCAGCATCAGCTCGCCATCCTGAAAGTAGTGCAAGCGCTACCTGTCACGACGGTCATCGCCCTGCATGACCTGAACCAGGCGTTGACCTGTGATCGCCTGGCGGTACTGGAACGGGGCCGGCTGGTGGCCCTCGGCAAACCACTGGAGGTGCTGACCCCGCAACGCTTGCAGGATACGTTCGGCGTGCACGCCCATTACCTGATCGACCCTTTCGACGGCGCGCAGATCCTGCGATTTCGTTCCGTTTGACTGAATCTCGGGGTTCGGAAAAAACCGAACCCTATGCAAGTGCTCAGATTCAGCCAAGCGACGGGGCGAGCCCGGAAGATAAAGCCGACACATTGGCCCGCGCCGCGTGCAGTTTTTTGTAGCTGTCGATCAGGCGCAGGTGTCTATCGAGACCCTCCAGCTTCATGCTGGTCGGCGTCAAGCCATGGAAGCGCACGCTGCCGTCCACCGAGCCGATCGCCGCATCCATCCGCTCGTTGCCAAACATCCGACGGAAATTGGCCTCGTAGTCTTCCAGTTCCAGGTCTTCGTCCAGCTTCATCTCCAGCACCACATTCACGGCCTGGTAGAACAACCCGCGCTCAACCGTGTTGTCGTTGTACTGCAAGAAGGTTTCCACCGCTTCCTTCGCCTCTTCGAACTGCTGCAGGGCCAGATAGATCAGCAGCTTCAACTCCAGGATCGTCAACTGGCCCCAAGCCGTGTTGTCATCGAACTCGATGCCGATCAAGGTGGTGATGTCGGTGTAGTCGTCCAGCTCGCTTTCCACCAGACGCTCGACCAGCGCTTGCAGTTCGTCTTCGTCCAGGCGATGCAGGTTCAGGATGTCGGCGCGGAAAAACAGCGCTTTGTTGGTGTTATCCCAGATCAGATCGTCCACGGGATAGATTTCCGAATAGCCCGGCACCAGGATGCGGCACGCTTTCGCGCCGATATGCTCGTAGACCGCCATGTACACTTGCTTGCCCATGCCTTCGAGGATGCCGAACAAGGTCGCGGCCTCCTCGGCATTCGAGTTTTCACCCTGGCCGGAGAAGTCCCACTCCACGAATTCGTAATCTGACTTGGCGCTGAAGAAGCGCCACGACACCACGCCGCTGGAGTCGATGAAGTGCTCGACGAAGTTATTCGGCTCGGTCACCGCATGACCTTCAAACGTCGGCTGGGGCAAGTCGTTGAGGCCTTCGAAACTGCGGCCCTGCAACAATTCGGTCAGGCTGCGTTCCAGCGCCACTTCCAGGCTCGGGTGTGCGCCGAACGAGGCAAACACACCGCCGGTACGCGGGTTCATCAACGTGACGCACATCACCGGGAATTCGCCCCCCAGGGAGGCATCCTTCACCAGGACCGGGAACCCCTGCTCTTCCAGCGCCTGAATACCGGCCATGATTCCCGGGTACTTCGCCAGCACGTTGGCCGGTACATCCGGCAGTGCGAATTCACCTTCGATGATCTCGCGTTTGACCGCGCGCTCGAAAATTTCCGACAGGCATTGCACCTGAGCTTCGGCCAGCGTGTTACCGGCGCTCATGCCGTTGCTCAGGAACAGGTTTTCAATCAGGTTGGACGGAAAATACACCACCTCGCCGTCCGACTGGCGCACGTACGGCAGCGAGCAGATGCCGCGCTCTTCATTACCCGAGTTGGTATCGATCAGGTGGGAGCCTCGCAGCTCGCCGTCGCGGTTGTAGATGTTCAGGCAGTACGCGTCGAGGATTTCCGCTGGCAGCGCATCTTTACGGCCAGGCTTGAACCAGCGCTCGTCCGGGTAATGCACAAACGCCGCGTTGGCGATGTCTTCGCCCCAGAACTGATCGTTGTAGAAAAAATTGCAGTTCAGTCGCTCGATAAACTCGCCCAACGCCGACGCCAGTGCGCTCTCTTTGGTCGCGCCCTTGCCATTGGTAAAACACATCGGCGAGTGGGCATCGCGAATATGCAGCGACCACACATTGGGCACGATATTGCGCCACGAAGCGATCTCGATCTTCATGCCCAGGTCCGCCAAAATGCCCGACATATTGGCGATGGTCTGCTCCAGCGGCAGGTCCTTGCCGGCGATATAGGTGCCGGCTTGGGAAACCAAGTTCGGCATCAGCAACGCCTGGGCATCGGCGTCGAGGTTTTCCACCTCTTCAATGACAAACTCAGGCCCGGCTTGCACGACCTTCTTCACCGTGCAACGGTCGATGGAACGCAAAATGCCTTGGCGGTCTTTGTCGCTGATATCCGCCGGCAGCTCGACCTGGATCTTGAAGATCTGGTTGTAGCGATTTTCGGGATCGACAATATTGTTCTGCGACAGGCGAATGTTATCGGTGGGAATATTGCGTGTCTGGCAATACAACTTCACAAAGTAAGCCGCGCACAACGCCGACGAAGCCAGGAAGTAATCGAACGGCCCGGGGGCCGAGCCGTCGCCCTTGTAGCGGATAGGTTGATCGGCCACCACCGTAAAGTCATCAAACTTGGCTTCAAGTCGAAGGTTGTCGAGAAAGTTGACCTTGATTTCCATACGGGATTACCAGCATCACGAGCAAAAAATAGGCGGCCATTATCCGCTTTTTCAATCGGAAGTCTTGTGCTTTAGCCCACCCCTTTTGACTTTGAAACGTCCCAACACACGCTGCATCAGTGAGGCTCGCTCCGAAAGATCCTTGGCCGCCACCGCGCACTCTTGCGAGTTGGACTGGTTTTTCTGCGTGACTTCATCGATCTGTTCCAAGCCGATGCTGGCCTGCTGCAAACCCGAAGCCTGCTCGCTGGAGGCCTGGTAGATCAGCGAAACCAGGTTGGAAACCGCGCTGGTTCCATGAACGATGTTTTTCAGCGATTCGGCGGTCCGGCCGGCGATGATCATGCCGCGCTGGGTCTTGCTCGATGAATCGGCGATCAATGCCGCCGTCTGCTGGGCGGCCTCGGCGCTGCGGGCGGCCAGGCTGCGTACTTCGTCGGCGACGACGGCAAAACCGCGCCCAAGCTCACCCGCCCGGGCGGCTTCGATGGCCGCGTTCAGCGCCAACAGATTGGTTTGAGCGGCAATATTGTCGATGGTGGTGATGATCGCGGTGATGTCCTTGCCCGAGTTATCGATTTCAGCCATCGCGGCAATCAGCTCGCTCATCAACTTATCGCTCTCCCCCGCATCGGCCCGTGATGCCTGGGATTGCTCATCGGCTTTCTTGGCGTTGGCGGCGTTATCCCGGGTCTGCGCAGCCATTTGCGTCATCACCGCGCTGATTTCGGTAATGGACGACGCGGAGTTCGACGCACCATCGGACAACGACTGGCTCAGATCGGTGACCTGCGCCGAGCTGCCGGTAATCTGGGTGGCGCTGGTCTGCACCTCGGAAATCAGTTGGTTCAGGTTGCTGACCATCTTCTCCAGTGACTTGCCAAGGGTATCGTGGGGCGACGACAAGCGGACCTCCAGGTCCAGATCACCTTCGGAAATACGCTCGGCCACCCTCACCTGCCGTTGCAGGCTTTCGGACATGTCATTGAGTGCGGCAGATAGTTGCCCGACCTCATCCTCGGATTGCTGCACCAAGCGGCGCGAAAAATCGCCCAGGCTGATGTTGGCGGCCAACGCAGCGGCCTCGCGGATCGGCCCGACGATTTTCGCCGTGGCGAACCAGAGGGCGACCAACGCCAACAGGGAAATGCCCAGCCCTACCGACACTTGCCAGATGCTGTTGCTGATACTGCGCGCTTGCAACTCCTGCTCCAAGGCGATGGCCTGGGCCATGACCACGGCCTTGGGCAAACGAATCAACACCGCCCAGGGCTTGCCTGTGCGACCGAGGGCAATGGGCATCAGCACTTCGATATTCTGGGTTTGCGGATTGAGCAGGCCGTCACCCCGACCGCCCTGGATATCGCTGAGCACTTTTTCCCAAGACTCAGGCAACAGAGCCTTGATGGATTGCCCGATCAGGTCGGTGCGCTGGCTGTCCGCGACCACCAAGCCCTGGTTACTCAGGATCGAAACCGTGCCTTTGCCGCCGTAGAGCTCGGCAGACATCTGTTCGCTGAGTTTCTGGATAAAGGCGATATCGAAGTCAGCCCCGACCACACCGTAGAATTTGCCGTTGGCCACAATTGGCACCGACAGGGTGGTCAGCCAGACGTTCTTGCCCTGGACCACATAGGGAATGGGATCGAGCACGCTCTCCTTCAGGGTGTCGCGCGGGCCGCTGTACCAGCCGCCCTTGGGCACGCCGTTGGGATGACGATCCGGGGAGTCATACTCGACCAATGGCTGCACCGCGACATGACCGTCGGCGCTGCGAGTCCAGTAAGGCGTGAAGCGTCCCGTCAGGGGATTATTGCCATCGGTAGCATTACGGAACGCCGGATCCTGGCCGTCCAACGCATTGGGTTCCCAGCAGGAGTAGGTGCCGTTGAAGTCCGGGTTATCCTTGAGGACGCTGAGCAATACGCTGTTGATCTGCTCACGCCCCAACGCCAAGGGACTTTGCGCGGCCTTGCTGGCGGCAAAGGTGTTGGCCATGGTGCGGGCGGCGTCCAGCGCATTCTGCAGCTTGGCCTGGATGGCATTGGCACGGGACTCGGCCAGGTTCTGGATTTCCCGGATCGTTGATTTTTCAACCAGCCCCGAGACTTCGGAAGCGACGAATTGCTCATTGGTTCGAGCGGTAAAGAGCCCGTAGACAACCAGGCTGATGGATGAAACAAACAGGCAAATGCCTGCCGTGACACAAATGCGTGCCTGCAATGACTTGAACTTCATATCATCCCCTGCCTGATTCTATTTATTGCCAACGCTAAAGACGACGGTCTCTAACTTGTGCACGACGCGGCAAATAACAATCGATCACGGCTGTTTACGCTGTCCACAAGACAATCGCCTTGAAAGGGCACAGCGATACAGCGCTTTATAAGTATTTGAATCGTGGCAGGTTGGGGCGTAAATCCGCTCTATCCGCCTGAAAAGCAGCTAGAGGTATTCAAATCAAGAACCGAAGGCCTTAGGTGCCAGGGCAATAAGGGCGATAGGTGGAAAGAATGCGCGATCCCTGCTTTTCCAGTAACCCTGGGGTTACGCTTGAACAATTTCGCAGAATCCATTCAGACCAATAACCACAGCCACAAATTAACACGGTCGAGTTTTATACAAAATCGAACTTAGGCGTTATACAAAACAGTACTTTGGTCGTAATTCAACATCGACGCACGAGGTGTCACGCCGGGCTATTCGCTCCTGAAAAGGCGGGACGCGCCGTCGCGTCACCTGCTGTAGGAAGGTGCCGCCAATGGCACCGGTTGCGGGTTGGCGATGACCCAACGCACGGCCAACTCACAGAGACGATCAGTCTGCTCGGCGTTATCGTTGCCCCCCCGCAAAACAGCAGCCATCGCCCGGGCTTCCGCGAGGTCGGCCTCAGGCAAGGGCACGGCGCTGCCCAGATGGTCAACCAGAGCCACCAACATCGCTTTGAAATCGGCGTCCCAGTTGGCCGATCCGTTGTGGTGAATCTCTCGGGAGATACGGCCACTGATGCGGATCACCTCACCCTGCACCGTCGCTGCGGCACCAGAGGATGGCACCAGCAGCTCCCACAATTGTTGATGCTGGTCTGGCCAACCACTGGCCGTCACGACGATGGCGGCCTGACCGTCGTGAACCTTGCGAGAAGCAACGGGCGCGACGTCGAAAAGGCGATAGAGACGGGTCAGGGCAGCGTCCGTTGCTTCGAGGTAATCCGGGTTGAAAGAGGCCCGGTGAAATTCGAATTCACGGCCGATGCGCTGCACTTCAGCGAGCATACCGTCATCGCATTGCAGCCCTGCCGCCAGCAGCGTCTGGGCGATTTTCGCGGTGGCTTCGATATCGGCATTGCGGGTAGTGGCCAGGGCAATATGCAGGACTCCGTGCCCCTGTCGACTCTTGGCATCGACATTGGCGCCACGGCGGATCAGGGCCGCGATGGCCTCGGCTTTGTGGCTGTTGGCCGCGGCATGCAACGGCGTGTAGCCCTGGTAATCCTGCGCCTCGATATCGGCACCCAGATCCAGCAGCAGGTCGATGCCCCCGATCCAACTCGAACTGCGATGGTGCAGGGGCGTTCGTTGGTAAGTGTCACGGGCATTGATATCGGCGCCCTGCTCCACCAACCAGCGGGCCAGTGCGTCGGGACAGTTGTAAAAGCCCAGCGCGGTGCTTTTGCTGTAGCCGCCAGTGGCTTCAAGCTCGCACGCATCGAACACGGCGACCAGCTCGGCAAACGAGGCCTGTTCCAGCAACTGACCGAAATCCTTCGGCAGTGTCTTGCGTTTACGCTTACCCATGGCGGCGGTCACCGTTCTGATCAAAAGATTTTTCAGCATAAAACCCAGCGGCCATCTGGAGGCGGATCAGACTTTTTTAGTCCTCGGCAAGAAAATCGCCAACACCCCGAGTAACGGCAAGAACGAGCACAACCAATACACGTACTCAATGCCACGGATGTCCGCCAGATGCCCCAGCAGCGCGGCGCCAATCCCGCCGAAGCCGAACATCAGCCCGAAGAACACGCCGGCGATCATCCCGACATTGCCCGGCACCAGCTCCTGGGCGTACACGACGATGGCCGAGAACGCCGAAGCGAGGATGAAGCCGATGACCACGCTGAGGATGCTGGTCCACAGCAGGTCGACGTGAGGCAGAATCAGGGTGAACGGTGCCACACCGAGGATCGAGAACCAGATCACCGCCTTACGCCCGATCCTGTCGCCAATCGGTCCGCCAAAAAAGGTCCCCGCCGCCACTGCGCCGAGGAACAGGAACAGGTGCAACTGCGAAGAGGCCACCGACAGGTCGAACTTCTCGATCAGATAGAACGTGAAGTAGCTGGTAAAACTGGCCATGTAGAAGTACTTGGAAAACACCAGCAGCCCCAGCACCACCAGCGCACTCAAGACCCGGCCCTTGGTTAGGCCATGGGTGGCCGCCTGGCCTTGCTTGAGCTTGAACAGGTTCAAGTGGTTGGCGTACCAGCGGCTGATGCGGTACAGCACGAACAGCGCAAACAGGGCGAACAACCCGAACCAGGCCACATTGCCTTGCCCGTAGGGAATGATGATCGCCGCCGCCAGCAGCGGGCCGAAGGCAGAGCCGGCGTTACCGCCCACCTGGAACGTCGATTGCGCCAGCCCGTAGCGCCCACCCGAAGCCAGTCGTGCCACCCGCGATGCTTCCGGGTGGAAGGTCGACGAGCCGATACCGATCAATGCCGCCGCCAATAGGATCAAGGCAAAACTGCCAACCATGGACATCATCACAATGCCGATCAACGTGCACACCGTCCCGGCCGGCAGCAACCAGGGTTTGGGGTGGCGATCCGTGTGATAGCCGACCCAGGGCTGCAACAAAGATGCGGTCAACTGGAACGTCAGGGTGATCAGGCCAACCTGGGTGAAGGTCAGGCCGTAGCTGTCCTTGAGCATCGGATAGATCGAGGGCAGCACGGCCTGGATCAAATCGTTGATCAGGTGCGCCAGCGCCACGGCGCCGATGATGCGCATGACCAACGGGCTGCTTTGCGTCGGGGCGGCAACGGATGGGGTGGCAGCCTGGGTATTGCTGATAGCCATGGGAGTTTCCATACGACAGAGGGTGCACATGGGCAGGTACGTCAATGTGCCATTTTTCGGTGCGACAAGGATATCCCCTTAGCTTGCTATCGACCTTGAAAAATTTGTCGAATTCCAAAGTGATAGCCCAACGCCATGGTCTGAATCTTGCCTTGTTAATGGGCTACAACGCGGCTCCTTACAAAGGAGACCGAGAATGGGAAGTTTCGCTACAGAGCTGGCCTACCAAGCCGATTTGGACAAACTTTCGAGGCCTTTTAAAAGGGCACCCGTTTTAGCACTGTGTAAAAAACGCACAAAAACAGTGCAGGGGTGTCCAGGGGAGTATGGGCATGCAGGCTTTTCTATCACCGGGAATCAGGTTGTTGGGGCGTTTCGGCTTCGCCCGCAAATTCCAATTGCTGTTCCTGCTTTTTATCCTGCCGCTCATGGGCAGCCTGTGGCTCATCGGCCAGGACTATCGCGACAAGCTCAGCCTGATTTCCGGAGAACGCGCCGGGGTTCGCCAATTGCTGGCCTTGGATAATCTCGACAATCTGCTCGCCGCCCAGCGCAACCGCGCCGCCCGCTGGCGTGCCACCGAGACCAATCGGCAGCCGACACCCGCGACACTGGCTGCGATGGCGGCGTACGAAGCAGTACAACCCACCCTCAACCAGGCCGCCAGTGACCTGGCCAATACCCTGCAAACCGAAGGAGCCGAACCCGATACCCTCGCCCGCTATCAAACCCTGCAAACCAGCCTCAACGGTCTGGATTCGAAAAGCCTGGGCGGCGTGGGCTGGTGGCCAGATGGCTACGACCGCTTCACCACAGCCCTCAGCGCCCTGCAGGCGTTGCGCGAACAGATGGTCATGGACAACCGCCTGACCCTCGCCTCTTGGCTGGAGACTTATCTGCTGACCCAGATTTCCACCCAACAAACACCGGACCTGATCGAACGGGTCGGCCGCCTGGCCAGCGTTGGCCAGGCCTCCGTGGTGTCGGGCCAGTTCACGCTGCAGAGTCGCCTGCAACTGCGGGACCTGCGCAGCCGTATCGGTGACGCCCGGGATCAACTGGTCAAGACCGGCGCATTGCTGGAAACCCGCCTGCCCAGCGATTTGCAAACCTGGGCCGGACAATTCCAAGGCAGCCTCAAGCACTTGGACGCCGGCCTGAAAGTGCTGGATGACGGCGTGTTCGGCGGCGCCATCAACCTGAAGCCGGAAGACTTCGAAAAACACATGGACGCCCTCCTCACCGACCTGGCGACCCTGCGACAACAATCACTGGTGGCACTGGACACGCGGCTGGATCACTACCACGGTTCGGCGATTCGTCAGTTCAGCCTGGTAGCGACGGTGCTGGGCTGCCTGCTGCTGGCGGCGCTGTATCTTTTTGTGTGCCTGCAAGCGTCGATCCGGCGCAGCGCCAGCGGCATCACCCTGCTGGCCGAGGCCCTGCGCGACGGCAATCTCAGCCTGCAAGTGCCGGTACAAGGGCGCGATGAACTGGCGGCCATCAGCACCGCTCTCAATGTCGCCGTGGTGCAGTTGCGCAACAGCCTGCTGGGGGTGGACCACGAAACGTTGCAGTTGAGCAATGCCGTGCGCACCCTCAATACCCACTCCAGTGGCGCCTTGGGAGAAGTCGAAGCCCAGCAGATGCAAATCAGCCAGATCGCCGCCGCCGCGACGCAACTGGCCGCCACCTCCCAGGGCGTGGCCAAGAGTTGTGAACAGGCCTCCGATAGTGCCCAGCAGACCCGCCGCATCGCCGCCGACAGCAGTCGCGACAGCCAGCGCACCACGGCGAGCATCCAGCAGCTCAACCAGCGACTCAACGAAACCGCCGCCGCACTGGGACGCGTCAGCGAACAAGGGCAGCAGATCCAACTGGTGGTCGATACCATTCGTGGCGTGGCCGAGCAGACCAATCTTCTGGCCCTCAATGCCGCCATCGAAGCGGCTCGCGCCGGGGAACAGGGCCGTGGTTTCGCCGTGGTGGCCGATGAGGTGCGCAGCCTGTCGCAACGCACCCAGTCCTCCACGCAACAGATTGCCGGCACCGTCGACAGCCTGCGTGCCACAGTCAACGAAGCGGTCAGCCTGATGGAAGCCGCCTGCGGCCAGGCCCAGACCGACGCCCAAGCTGTCACCGGCCTGGGCGAACGGCTGGGAGAAATTGCCAGCGCCGTGCAAAGTGTCACCGACACCCTGGCGCAAATCGCCACCGCGGTGGATGAACAAGCCAGCACCGCCGACGAGGTCAGCGGCAATATCCAGCAGGTCGACCAGGCGGCCATGCGCTTGCTCGAAGGCGCACGGGCCGTGAACGTGGCGGCGGATACCCTGAGCCAGGGAAGCAAGGCCTTGAGTGCCAACACAGGGAGATTTCAGCTCAACTGACAGGGATTTGCGGCGGGGATTGTTAAGCGGTTGAAAGCGCAGAGAAATATTTCAGATTTACGCTTGACACATCTTCGTTACCGGCGAATAATGCGCGCCACTTGGCTACATAGCTCAGTTGGTTAGAGCATAGCATTCATAATGCTGGGGTCCGGGGTTCAAGTCCCTGTGTAGCCACCAAGTACTAAAAACGGCCTATCGAAAGATAGGCCGTTTTTTTATGCCTCAAAAAAATGGCCGCTCAGCAGACCGGCAGTCGACGTACCTGGCTGAGCTCTCGCAGATACGACTCGACCTCCTCACCCAGCCATTCGGCAAACTGCTGCCGCTTGGCCTCGACGCGCTCGCGGTCTGGCAGCAGTAGCCAATACGGGTAGGCATACGGCACCGCATGCTCGCTCAACTGCACCAACTCACCACGCCCGATGGCGTCATGCACCAGGCTGCGACGCACCAGCGCGATACCCTGCTTGAGTCGCACGGCCTCCAGCACCAGATTCGAATCGTTGCTGCACAGCCCTTTGCGCGTGACCTCGGTGTCCAGCCCCGCCGCCTCGCACCAGGGTTGCCAGGAGTCCATGGTGAAAATGATCGGGCTCGCGACGATCTGCGCCGGCGTATGCGGTAGCTGTCCGCCATTGAAGCCCGGGGAAGCGACAACGATCATTTCGTCGTGAAACAACAGCTGTTTCTCCACCTGCTCCCAGTCGCCCCGCCCCATGCGCACGCTGACGTCCACCGCCTCCTGCGCCAGATTGGTCACGGTGAGACTGGCCTGCAGACGCACCGTGATATGCGGGTAACGCGCCTGGAATCGACCGATACGCGGCAGCAGCCAGGAGAAGCCGAAGGAAGGCATGACCGCCACCACCAGCTCCGAAGCCTTGGGCTGCGCTTTAACCTGACGAGTCGCATCGGCGATGTTCTTCAACGACTCACGCACCTGCAACGAGTACAACCGACCGTCTTCAGTGATGCGCAAGGTACGTCCCTCGCGCACGAACAGTGTCACACCCAGCATCTCTTCCAGCACCTTGAGCTGCTGGCTGACCGCCGAATGAGTGACGTGCAGCTCCGTCGCCGCCAAGGTGACACTGGACAAGCGGCTGACAGCTTCGAAACTGCGCAGACAACTGAGGGGAGGGATCGCCGACATGTAAGCCCCGCTAACAATTACTTCAAGAAATTACTGATGTTTTTACCGAAACCGGCCATTTAATGTAAGCGCAGATGTATTTTCCAATGACTTTTTCAGAAGGAAGACCAAGGTGCGTACGTTGACGGTCTCTTTCAGTGCCAATTCCCAGGGGTCATCCGACGGCGAGCCGGACGGGGTCTACATCTATCTTCGCCCGACCGAGCTGATGTCGTTGCACTTGCGCCAGGACATCATTGCTTACGCCCTGAGCGGCAGTCATTGGGTGAGCTGGGAAGGTCGCGACATGCTCCTGGAGCAGAGCCAGAGCCTCAGGTTGAGCGCCGGCAAAGCGCTGATCGACGGTACCGGGGTGCTGCAGCTTGCCTTGGCGCCGGCGCCACAGGAAACCATCAAACGCTTGGGCCAATGGCGCATCGCCCCCCTGTTACCGAGCCGGGCCCTGCCGCTGCGGATCGAGATCCGCTGATGGCAATGTCAGTGGCTGGCGAGGCGACGGGCCTCCATAGCCGACTGGGTTTCGCTGTCACGATCCTGGCGTCCACATTTCTGATGGGCTCAAGTTTCGTGTCGGGCAAGATATTGCTCGAGCAGGGATTCGATCCCTTGATGCTGGTGGGCTGGCGGTTCTTCCTGGCCGCGCTGGCAACCTTGCCGTTGGTGTTCATGCAAGGTGGCTCCTGGCGTACCAACCTGCTCCCACGCCACTTGGATGCCCGGCAGGTGCTGGTGATCGCCATCATCGGCCTTACCCAGACCACGGCCGTGATGAGCCTGCTGTTCCTGGCAATGCGCACCGTCTCGGCCTCCACGGCAGCGATCCTGCTTTTCACCAACCCCGTGTGGGTCGCGGTAGGCAACCGACTGTTCTTCGCGCAGCCGCTCAAGGCCAACCGCCTGTTGGGCCTGGTTGCAGGCTTGATCGGCGTAGCGCTGGCCATTGGCGCTGACTTTGCAAAAGACCCACAGCCTGGCGCCTGGATCGGCATAACGCTGGGTTTGGGCGCCGCCGTCAGTTGGGCCACCGCGACACTGATCATCAAGCGCAACCCGGTGGCGGTCGGCACGTGGACCTTGAGTTTCTGGCAACTGTTCATCGGCGCCCTGGGGGCACTCGCCTGCGCCCTCCTGGCCGGCGAACACTGGCCCGATCACCTCTCGATCCAGCAGTGGGGCTGGTTTGCGTGGCTGGCCATACCGGCCTCGACCGGCTCGTTCGGGCTGTGGTTCGTCGCGCTGAAACAGGCAGACGCTACCAGCACCAGTGGCTGGCTGTTCCTGGCGCCAATGTTCGCGGTGCTGCTGTCCTGGGCCGTACTGGATATCCAACTCTCCGTTTGGCAATGCCTTGGAGGTCTGTTGGTCGCGGCTTCGATCTGGCTGATGAACCGTTGATCCGCATCCTGCGAGCTGAGCCGGCAATCATTGAAAAGGAAATGAATGATGTTATCGCAAGCGCTTGAGTTTCTTCTGGACGGCCCCGGCATCTCGACCAGCAGCGATCTGTTCGATCGCTTGAAAGAACCGGTTCTGCAACTGGGCTTTGGCCGCTATGAACTGCGCCTCAAACCAGACCGAAACGCACGGGAGCGCAGCGAGCTGGTTATTGGCGATTACCCACAAGCCTGGCATGAGGCCTACGAACAGGCAGGCTACGTCAGGATCGACCCGGTCATGTTGCACTGCATGCATAACGTCACGCCCATCGTCTGGACCGAGCGACTGTACAGCTCACCGCAACAACACAGCCTGCGAGCACTGGCCGTGGCGCACGGCCTGGAACATGGCGTCACCTTCGCCCTGCACGGCCCGCAAGGCCAGTTCGGGACATTGGGCCTCAATCTCCAGGCACGCGACGCTGATCAGGCGCAAGCGATGATCAGGCACCACATGGGTACGCTATCGATGCTCAGGGACGCCGCCCTGCAAGCCGCCCTGGCCCTGATGGTTCCGCCAGCGCCCGTCACCCAGGTCAAGCTGACCCGGCGTGAAAAGGAAATACTGCGCTGGAGTGCCTTTGGCAAGACCAGTTGGGAGATCTCGAATATCTGCTGCTGTTCGGAAGCCAACGTGGACTATCACTTCAAGAATATCCGCCGAAAGTTCAGCGTGACGACGCGTAGCGCTGCCGTTGTCCAGGCCCTGTCGATGCACCTCATTCAGATCTGACACAGCAAGGCATCCGGCCAGGCGCCTGGTGCCAGCTGAAATCGAGTTCTGGCGACCACTCACCGCACAGGGCCAACCGTGAAGGCAACAGATCGGCTGTAAGCACCTCACCGGTGAGTGTGCCGACCCCTCCGGCCAGGTTGAAACTGCGCTGGGAAGGGGCGGCATCTTCGGGGCGACATAAGCACCGCGTATCACCGCGTATCCCACTGCCCCTGTATTTGAGCAGACTCTCGCGCCGGGTCCACAACCACACAAAGTCGGCTTCCCGCGTCCCCTCATCGCGACTCTGGAGCCAGCGACGCTCACTCTCGCAAAAGTATCGACGCACAGCACTGCGCCAGAAGACCGGGGCGGCACCGTCCTCGTAATCAAGGCCCACACGGGACGACCCCACGGCCAGCAGGCCCAGGCGCTGTGCATAAGTCACACTGGCGAATAGCCGGGGATGGGTACAAATGCGCAATTGCCCCGAGGCCTGCTGTTCGATCACCACTCGTTGCGGATCGTACTGCACAAGCCCGGCCACCGTCAGGCGCAGGGCAATGCGTGCGTTGAGGTAACGAACTCGCTGACGCTCGCCCAAGGTCGCGGCGTGGCGCATCTGCTGTGCATCCAGCACGGTATGCCAAGCGGCATCAGCCTGTGCATGGACCGGGAAGACAACCAACTGCAACGCGCTCATGCAGATTGTTCACGGGCATTGTGACGGACCTGCAACCGGGCATAGAACAAAGCATAGGCTCCCGCCAGGCCCAATACCGGGAGCAGGGTCAGCACCGGATCCGGCGTGCCGATCATCGTGTGCACGCTCAGCAGCACAGCCGCATAGATCACCATCGCCCAAGCGGCCACTCGCACCGCCACGGCCTGGTGCGGGCTGCGGCCGATCCGGCGGCTGATGAATGCCGAGAACGCGAAAGTAGCCGCGAAACTGAGCAGCCACTGCGCCAAGGCCGATTGCGCCATGGCCATCCAGGGTAACTGACGGGCGCAGAATGCTACCCAACCGGCGTACAGGGTGGCCGACGCGGTGGAGCTGACAAGCCTCACGACCGAAGGGTTAACCCATGAGTTTCTTGAGCGCACGCGCGATCCCCCGCTTGACCCGTATTCCCGTGGCCGACACCCGGAATTGAGCGGCCAGCTGGCTAATGTGCTGGCGATGCACGCTGTGCCCGATGGTCGGACCGAAAACAAACAGCCACTGGGGCAAATGCCAGTCGAGACGGCTCAGAAGACGGCCAACGTCGAAATACATCACGCGCACGGTTTCACCGCTGTAGGGGTGTTTTTTGCTGATCGGCAGGCATTGCGCCCCTAGTCGGGTGTAGATCGGCACCAGGATATCGATGGCGTCCAGCACGATGTACCGGCTCTGCAAATGCAGGGTAATCCTGCCCAGTTCGCGCAGCAGTGCCAGCATCACGTGATGCCCGGCGTACTCGGGCAAAATGGCGACCCGGGACATCTCGACAAAGCCCCCCGCCCACAACCATTGAGGCAAGGGCGTCGACATCTCGATCTCGCAGCGCTCACGATAGCCGCTGTTGACGACGACACGCCCCGCCCCCACACATTTGTTGCCCAGCCGCGCGCAGACCTGGATGGCGTAAGGGTCCCATTCATCCCACAAGACTCGCGGATCCTGCACGTCCTCCAGACGACCGTAGTGACGGTTGGCAGCCAGGCGGCACGTCAGCAAATCGTCCATGGCGCCGGTCCCTTCGATAATCGCGACATGGATCAGGCGATCGATGGCCGGACTCTTGCGTAGCGCCACGGGCAGGCTGTCGAAGGAGAAGTGCCGACGCTGGCACAGCAGCATCAACGCCACCGCGGTGCTCGAGGGGTTGTCCAGCACCCGGAAATGACAGAGGAAGCGGCCCTGGTCCTCGAAACGCCCCAGGACCTGCACACGCACCATGGCCAGGCCACTCCAGGGACAGTTGAACTGCAGTTCCAGATCCATGCCCGGCACGATCACTACATCTCGGTCCAGTACCTCGAAGGCGCCGTTGAGCGGGCTGAGGTAATGCAACTGTACGGTCAGGCGACGATTGAACAGTATGGGGCTTCGCGCCGCCGCCCTGAGTGACGCGTCAGCGCGATCGCGCTCATTCAGGTACGCCGGCCTGGAGCCGCAGCTCACCAGTTCCAGGCAGGGTCGATCATTGCCTGACCACCGTCCCTGCATGTTCACCGGCACTTGCGGGCGATGCAGGCACTGCTGGAAACACAGCGCCACGGTGAAAGGCTCGGGGTTGGCACTGTAGAGACCGGCCGGCACTTCAAGCACGCAATGCGCCTCGTCCCGGACCGCCAACGTGGCCGGCACACTGTGCCCTTCAAATCGGGCATGCACCGGGATACGGTGGCACTGCCCCTGCGCAACCCCTCGAACCGATGGCGATAATGCGGCGCCAAGCTCATCGCCCGGCAGCACAGACACGGCATTAGCTGACATAGCATCGTCCTGATGGCTTAAAGAAATACAGGCCGCCGTGGGCAGCCTGTGTTCAATCGTCACTCAGTGGCTCAGTGACTGGGCAAAGGATTGCAAAAGGTTGTAGCCCTGATCCCAGTACCCCAACTGCGACTTCCCATTGATGTGGCCCAGCTCGCCCAGGTTGGTGCAGCCGCAACCCAACTGGCGGGCGCTGCGCTGCACGTAATCCAGGTCCCCGTAGGGATCGTTCTGGCTGGTGATCACCGTGACCGGAAAGTCGACGCTCAGTTGGTCGGCCGGTCGGAAGCCACGGGCCTGCTCCGGGAACTGCTTGCCATTGGGGTCCGGCACCGCGACCAGAAACGCGCCGCGCATCAGGTCCGAGCGATGTCGCGCCGCCCACTCCAGGAGCAACAGGCACCCCAGGCTATGGGCGACCACGACCACCGGTCGTTGTTGCCCGGACAACAGCGCCTGCAAATCCGCGACCCACTCCTCGCAGTCCGGGTTATCCCAGTCACGGTGCTCCAGCCACAATGAATCGGGATGCTCGGTGTTCCAATGCCGCTGCCAGTGGGTATCGCCGGAATTGCCGACGCCCGCCAGGAAAAGCCAACTGAACCCCTCGTCATACTTCATATTCGACACCTACCCCATCGAAGCGCAGGCGATCCTGCACCAGCACTCGTTGCCCATGCTTGTCGAAACCATCGAGCAAACCGGCCTCCATCAGCCGGATCACGAACTGCGAGGAGTTCACCTCCCCCACTTCGTTGAGGCGCACCATCAACTCCTTGTAGCCGAATTTCTGTTCGTAGAGGTCCTTGAACAGTTGCACCAGGGCTTCGCTCACGGTGTACTTGGTCATGTCCTTGCCGGCCCCGTTGGACAGGATCCGCTTGAGGCTCAGCTTGAAGCTCAGGGGCTCGATCTTGAAATAGTCGGCGGTCTCGACCCGGTCGCCCAACCAGTTGAAGCTGGCGATGCGGTTCAACTGTTTGGTCAAGTCGGAGATCCAGCGCACGCGAGCCGGGTTAAGCTCGGCATCCATGAACTCGTCGGTCAACTCATTGCGCTGGTGCCGGCCGATGGCAATCATGGTGGAGGCGCGGTCCTTGAAGTCGCCAATCTGCGGGCGGTTCTGTTTTTCCCCGTTGACCAATTGCTCGAACCATTCCTTGCGCTTCAAACGTTCGTCGGCCGACTCACTGATGCGACGCTTGGTCCAGAACTCGGATTCCGGCTCAGTGAACGAGGCAAACGTATAGAAGGACGCCAGAAACTCGTGGTACTGGTTGTAGGTCTCGCTGTAGCTGCGGTTGTACCAGGCGTGGACCTTTTCGTTCTGCTCCGGATGCTGCATCAGGTAGTCAATGCTGCTGGCTGCGCTGACCGCCGACTGCGAGGCCAAGTGCACCCCTTGGGAGAACAATGGGTCGGTGAAGCAGGCCGAATCGCCACACAGGAAAAAGCGGTTGCGGGAGAAGTATTTGGTTTCGTAGGACCAGTCACGCACCAGCTTCACATCCTCGCAACGCTCCACACCGTTGAGGATCGACAGGGCTCGCTCGCTCTTGGCCAGGGTCTTGTCATAGAAAGCATTGAGCCCCATGGCCTTGATATCGGCCAGCTTGCTCTGGTCGACAATGGTACCCACGCTGTAGATACCGTCCTTGAGCGGGATCATCCAGATCCAGCCATCTTCGAAGGTGATCGAGAAAGTGGTGCCATTGAGGTCGTTCTTGAACGGGTCCGGGGTCTTGAAGTACGACCACAAGGCCACGCTTTTGTAGAACTCGTCGTACTCACGCAGATCCAGCTTGCGCACCAGCGGGCTATTGCTGCCTGAAGCGTCGATCAGGTAATCGGCCGTGAATTCGCTGGTCTCGTCCTTGTGCCGTACCGTTACGCTGACTTTGTCGGCCTGCTCGGCATCCACATCGATGACCGCCGCCTCCTCGAACACGCGCACGCCGCGCTCACGGCAGGTGTCGAGCAGCATCTGGTCAAAGTCCGAGCGCAGAACCTGGATGGCGTGGTCGAACACCCAGTCTTCGGTCTTGGGCGTGCTGAACGAGAAGGTCCACGGCGCTTCGGTCTTGCCCCACAGGAAGGTGGCGGAAGGCTTGAGCACATAGCCGGCCTGCGCAATCTTTTCACTCAGCCCGAGGCGGTGCAGGATCGACAACGTGCCAGGCAAGAAAGATTCGCCTACGCGGTAGCGCGGGAACTTCTCTTTTTCGAACACCGTCACCTGGTGCCCAAGTTTTTGCAAGGTCAACGCTGCGATGCTGCCAGCTGGACCACCGCCCATGATAATGACGTGTGCAGACTTGTTCATGCGGGTACTACTCCTTTAGACCAGTTGAAGGATTTTCTGGCGGGCCGTGGATGTGCAGTGCGAATGCGCCGGGATGCACTCGCTGAGGGTGCAACCGGCCTGGATCGTCACATCGTCTTCAATCACCGTCTGGGGCGTGACCACGGTACTGAGCCCGATGAAGCAACGATTACCGAGGGTCACGCTGTTACCGGCATTGAAATGCGGTGACAGGAAGTTGTTGTCGCCCAACTGCGAATGGTGGCCCACGCTGCAGTGGTAATTGATCATGTTCCAGGAACCGATCCGGGTGTTGACACCCACGTGGCAATCGGCGGCGATGACATTGCCGCGGCTGGTGCGCAGGTCCAACCGATGACGGACGCTGGGGTGGATGAAGTTGGGCGCCAACAAGCGGCCATCGCTGAAGTACGCGTCGATCAGTTGCTGGCGCAAGGCAATATCGGCCACCCCCAGCACGTAGCGATAACGCGGGTCCAGGCCTTGGGCGGGCCACGGCGCGGCAGGGGCGGCATCGCCCCCGGCCTCATCCGGCACGATCAGGTGACGCACCACTGCCAACGGCTCGATGTCTTGCAGGTAAGTCGCCAGTTCCAGCGCGAAGCGCCCGGCGCCGAGGATCACGATATCGCTCATGAGAGCACCGCCCGGGTCTTCTTGAACCGATTGGAAAAAGCGATTTCGTCGACCTTGTTGACTTTGACGGGCAACTTGTAGGCTTCCAGGCAACTGCCCAGATGCTCGAGCACATGCTGTTTGAGGGCCTTCTTGCTCTCCACGCCTGCGGCCATGACATCCATGTGTACAGCCTGGCCAGTGATCGCATTCGGCATGCCGTACACCACGCAGTCGTCGATCAGCGAGCTGCGCAGCATCACGTCCTCGATTTCGGTGGGAAGCACCTTGAGCCCTCCGACGTTGATCAGCTCCTTTTGCCGTCCCTGGATCCGCAGATAACCCTCTTCGTTCTGCTCCACCAGATCACCGGTACGGAACCAGCCATCTTCGGTGACGTTATCGGTGTCCTGGTTCAGGTAGCCGACAAACTGGCTGCGGGTCTTGAGCTGCAACTCGCCATCGACAATGCGGTACTGAGTGTTCGCATCGGCCAGCTTGAAAAAGGTGCTGGCCGAGGACTGGCTGACCGTAGCGCTGATACCCGTTTCACTGGTGCCGAATGTTTGCAGCATCTTGGCCTTGGGGAACGCCTGCTGGACCCGTTTGAGCAGGCTTTGCTGCATGCTTTCAGTGCCATAGGTGATCAGCCGTACCGAGGACAGGTCATGCTGTTCGTGATGCCGCCCCATCAGGATCAGGTTAAGGAAGGTAGGGCTGACCGGCAGCACCTTCACCCCATGCCGCGCCACCAGCGCGCAGATCGATTCGGGGGCCCGATCGACCGGCATCACCGCGCACCCGCCCACCGCCAGCGTGTTGAGCAATGAGTTCAAGCCGCCGATGTGGTCGAACAACAGGAACATCAGGATCGAAAGGGGCTTCTTGCGCTCCTTGCCCAGCTTGGTGTCGATCAGGTCATCCAGGTCATGCAGGATCGCCTTGGGCGCGCCGGTACTGCCGCTGCTCAACAACACCAGGCCTGAGCGCCCCTTCTCCCGCAGCGCGCTGTAGTACTCAGGGCTTTCGTCGGCGACCGGTTGTGCCAGCGAGTGATGCACCCAGGCATCGTCGACGATCTCGATCCGATACTGACACCGGGCGGCACCTTGCAGGGTTTGCAGGGAACGCTCACTGAGATCGACCAGCGGCGCCACAATATTGCGGTTCAGGTACAAGGCCAACAGCGCAGCGACGCCAGACACGCTGTAGTCACTGTTGAGGATGACCGCATCCCCCGGCTTGACGCCGTGGTCGACCAGCCAGGCCAGGCACTGCTGCACCTTGGCATGCAGATCGCTGTAGGTGCACTGCTGCTCGCCGTGCAACAGCGCCACGCGTTGCCCCGGTTCGGCCAGCGTTGCCAGCAAGGCATCGCGGCTCATTGCACACCTCCCAGGCTGAGGGTTTCACCCGTCACAAAAGCCGACTGGCTGGAGATAAGAAACGTCAAGGGTCCGATCAGGTCGGTAAACACACAGGGCCTGGCTATCGTCTGGCGCTCAATCATCTTCTGTCTGATCTCTTGAGGAAGTGTGCGGGTCAAAGAGCTTCGGTACAGCGGTAACACCAGGTTATTGATGCGAATGCCAAAAACCGAAAGTTCCTTGCTCAACGTCCGGGTCAGCTGTTCGACAGCGGCTTTGCTGGCGGCATATATCGATTGGCCTGGAATGGCCCAATGGGTCGCCACGGTAGATATATTCACGATGACACCCGGATGCTCGTTCTTCTGCATTAACTTGACGGCTTCGCGGGTAACATTCATCAAGCCAAATACATTGCTCGCAAATAAACCCTGGACCGTCTCGGCAGGCGTCAACTGAAAAGGCGCCATATTGGCTTCGCCGGCATTATTGATCAGCACATCCAGTTGCGCATGACTCAAGCGAATATGCTTGATCATTTTCCTGACCGCACTGGCGTCGTTCAAATCCAGACAGAAGTGCGTATAGCGCTCATGTTCAATTGAACCTTCACCGCGACTGCAACCAATGACGACGTGGCCCTGTTCCAGAAAATACAGCGCCGCTTCTTTACCAACGCCTTTGCGGGTACCGGTCAACAATATAATCATATCAATGCAACTTATATCCGATGAGTAGCGGCAGGCTGTACAGCGGCTTTATCGGTGCACTTGCCAAACTGCCAGAAGCAGGTTTTACCAGTGACGGAACTTCGCGCTTGATCAACCGCACACCGCTCAGGGGATACCCTGCCAGTTCCGCCGCATTACTCACCAGGCACTGAACGCGCATTTGCAGGCATAAGGACAATCGCCAACTGTCGAGACTGCGTGCAAACAACTGCGGGTTGCCGATGAACAGTACCCGACCGATCGGCTCGAACCAGCGCCGGGTCATGCGCTTGACTATCAGGTAGCAGGACTCGCCGGTCACTGAATCGACGATCATCAGGTGCCGACACTCGACCCCCGCGTGATCCCGGAAGACCACGCTTTCCTGCTCGCTCAGCCAGCCCGCGACTCGATGGACATCGGTTTCCAGGCGATAGCGCCGACGTATTTTCAGCGGATTGGGGAAGGGATACATCAGCACCAGCTCGGTTTCCAGGTCGATAAAGCCGAACTTCTTGCTGATCTCGTACACATCCGGCGTGGGCGTATAGTTGAGCAGCGTGACTTTGCGCATCGACAGTACCGGCAACAACAGCTTCAGGCTTTCCTTGCGGTATTCGACCTGCACGTACCAACTATGCAATTCGCAGAAGCGCTGCTGCCCGTTGCAAGGCTGGGTGGTAAACAGCAAACCGAGAAAACCCACCACCACGTCGCCGTCGAGCATCACATAGCCGAAGTAGTCCTCTCCCCCGGACCAGATATCGGCAAACATGCGCTTGCGCACATTTACGCCTATCCAGTTGGAGTTCAAGGTGGACTCGCGCAACAGCTTGCACACCGGGTACATGTCACTGCTCAGCGCTTTACGGACCGTCACGTTCACGTCAATGCTCCCTGCGTGGCGTTCATTCAGGCAGAGGCCAGTTGAGGAACCTGCTGCTCGGCGATAATGAAATCAATCAAACAGGCAACACTGCTGAACGGGCTGACGGTCTGTGACACCGCTTTTTCCGACGTCAACGAGATTTCAATATCCAGTTCGTCGTCCAGGCCTTCTTCTACCGCAGCCAGAAAGCTGACCAATTGCATGGAATCGAACACCCCGGTAGTACCATAAAGCGCCAACGTATCGATATTCTGCAAATCGATCTTCTCTTTACGCGTGGCATTAACTTCAATCAGGGCTTGATGAATGATCGTAAATATCGCGTCTTTCATAATCGACCTTCTGAATTATCGGCAAACATGAGTCGGGCACGACTAACAAGCCGCACAACAACGAAGCGAGGAAAATCTAACAGGTTCATCTCATCAAAAAATACTACCAGATCTGATAGTTTTTTTATCCCTGCGCGCTCCGCTAACATCCTCTGCCTATCTGCCAGCACGGTATATAGAGCCCGATGGCGGCGTACCCTCAATTCTCGGACAAGGTAACCCCATGCTCTTCTTGCAAATCGTTTTTATAATATTAACGGCCAAGGTTGCGGGTGCCTTTCTAAAAAGACTAGGGCAACCAGAAGTGGTTGGCGAGATGATCGCCGGGTTTGTATTGGGTCCTTTAGTACTTGGTTTTTTCTTTCCCGACTTCCACCACGCACTATTTAAGGGCGACGCTGTTACACAATTAAAGGTGCTCAGCGACCTCGGCATTCTGCTGTTCATGTTTGTCGTCGGCGCCGAGTTCCGTATGCCTGAACAGCACTCCCCCTACGCCCATGGCAAAGTGCTGCTGATCGCCGGCTGCAGCATTGCCTTGCCCTTCATTCTGGGCGTTGCGATCGCCCCTCTTCTCTACAGTACCTTCGCACCTGCCGGCGTCCCCCACTTAGGCTTCAACCTGTTCATTGCAACGCTGTTTTCGGTCACCGCGTTCCCGGTCCTGGCGCGCATTCTGAAGGAGCGACGGATGCTCGACAGTGAGGTTGGTGCGCTCTCGCTGATGGCTGCCGCCGTGAGTGATGTCTGTGCCTGGGTGTTGCTGGCGATCACCGCGATGAGTTTGCAATTGGACCGTCAATGGCAGGAGTTGGCTCTGCGATTGTGTGGCCTGGCAGCCTTGTGCGGCGCTTCATTCTGGTGCGTGCGTCCCTTGTTGAGGCGCTGGATAGCTCACCTTGAGGGCAGGCGTACCTTGACCCTGCTCGCGGTACTTGTGTGTGGTGCGCTGGTGTACGGCAGCATCACCGAATGGCTGCAAGTTCATGCAGTGTTCGGTGCTTTTCTGTTCGGCGCATGCCTGCCGCGAGACCAACGGCTGCTGAACATGCTGGTCGAGCGAGTGGAGCACATTGCGGTCATCGTGCTGATGCCCGGCTTCTTCGCCCTCGCCGGGCTCAACACCACCGCTGCGACGTTTTCGGCCGTCGGTGTAAGCCTGCTAGGCCTGGTGCTGCTGGTGGCAATCGCCGGCAAACTGTTGGGCGGTGCATTGGGCGCCCGCTTCGCCGGTTATTCGACACCGGTCGCCATTGACATCGGCGTATTGATGAACACCAGGGGCCTTATGGAACTGGTCGTACTGAAAATCGGCCTCGACCTGGGGATTATCGGCAAAGAGCTCTTTACCCTTTTTGTCATCATGACCGTGGTCACCACGGTCATGACCGGCCCCTTGCTCAACCTGCTGCAACGGTTGCGTCACGCTCGCCAAAGGCTGGGTGTGCAATGACCGCCCTCAACATCCCCCTGCCCCCCACGCCCCTTGCAAAACCACGCACGCTCAAGCGCATCGGCGTCTTCGTTGCGGCGGCGCTGCTGATCGGCGTTACCGTGATCGCCATCTACCTCTATGGCAAGCAACCGCAGCGACAGGGGCTGGCCAGCCTGCCTGGACTACAGTCGCCAGTCGAGGTGCGGTTCGATGAGCGTGGCGTACCGCATATCACTGCCGGCAACGAGCCCGACGCATACCGAGCCTTGGGTTACGTGCATGCCCAGGACCGCCTGTTCCAGATGGAAATGCTCCGGCGCCTGGCCCGCGGTGAACTGGCCGCCGTACTGGGCAGCAAGCTGCTGCCCACCGACAGACTGTTCCGCACCCTGCGTATCCGTGAACAAGCAGACTGGCAGGTGGCGCATGCCGATCACCAGAGCGCGACCTGGCAGGCGTTGCAGGCGTACCTGGACGGTATCAACGCCTATCAGATGGAAAATCCACGCCCTGTAGAGTTCGACTTGCTCGGTATTGAGAAGAGGCCGTTCACCGCCCAGGACGTCTACAGCGTGGTCGGCTATATGGCCTACAGCTTCGCGGCTGCGTTTCGTACCGAACCCATGCTGACCTACGTCAAGGACACGCTGGGGGCGCCCTACCTGGCCATTTTCGATCGCAGTTGGGACCCAAGAGGCGCCCTTGGCAGCCAGGCACTGAACGCCACCGACTGGCAATCGATGGCGGCGCTGGCGCAGCTCAGTGAACAGGCCGTGAAGCATTCCGGGCTACCGCAGATGGAGGGCAGCAACGCCTGGGTTGTCTCGGGCCGGCGCACACAAAGCGGCAAGCCACTGTTGGCGGGTGACCCGCATATCCGTTTTTCCGTACCATCGGTGTGGTACGAAGCCCACCTCAACGCCCCCGGTTTCGAACTCTACGGCGATTACGAAAGCCTCGTGCCGTTCGCCTTGCTGGGGCACAGCAACGACTTCGCCTGGACCCTCACGATGTTCCAGAACGATGACATTGACTTGATTGGCGAAACCACCAATCCCGACAACCCCGATGAAGTCTGGTACCAGGGCCGTTGGGTCGCCATGCAGGAAGAACAGCAGAGTATCGAGGTGCGTGATGCCGAACCGGTCATGCTGCGCCTGCGCCGCTCCCCCCACGGCCCGATCATCAATGATGCGCTGGGCGACAATGCCCCTGGCCGGCCCATCGCCCTCTGGTGGTCGTACCTGGACGGCGATAACCCGGTGGTGGATGCCTTTTATCAGCTCAACCGCGCCAACACGCTGGACAAGGCTCGCACGGCGGCGTCATTGATCAAGGCCCCGGGGCTCAACGTGGTGTACGCCAATGCCCAAGGCGACATCGCCTGGTGGGCGGCTGCGCGCTTGCCCAGGCGCCCGTCCCAGGTCACCGCGGATTTCATTCTCGACGGCAGCACCCCCGACGCCGACAAGGACGGCTACTACCCGTTCAGCGCCAACCCGCATGAAGAAAACCCGGCCAGGGGCTACATCGTCTCCGCCAACGCCCAGCCCGTCTCGCCAGATGGCATGGCGATACCCGGTTATTACAACCTGCCCGACCGAGGTCGACGCCTGACCCGACAACTGGACCGGGACGATCAGTGGAACATCGAAAAAAGCACCCGGCTGCAACTCGACACCCAGACCGGCTATGCCCAACGTGTGTTGCAACCGGTGCTGCCGATCCTGCGCGCGGCGATTGCCGACCCGCGTCAACGCCAGTGGCTGGAGAAGCTTGCGCAGTGGCAGGGCGACTACCCGCTGGACTCGGTCGACGCCACGCTGTTCACACAGTTCCTTTATGACCTGAGCTATGGCGCCCTGCACGATGAGCTGGGCGATATGATGTTCCAGAACCTGTTGAGCACCCGCGTAATAGACGCTGCGCTGCCGCGTCTGGTCGCCGACGAGTACTCGCCCTGGTGGAAGGACAGGACACAACCGGACGTGCAGACCCGGGCCGACGTTATCGTTCGTGCCTGGAACACCAGCATCGCCCATCTGCGGGCCACCCTGGGTGACGACGCCACGCAGTGGCAATGGGGCAAGGTGCATCAACTGACGCAGGGGCATCCGCTTGGCAGCCAGAAATGGCTGGCACCGCTGCTCAACGCAGGCCCTTACCCGGCCCCCGGGAGCCACGAAGTGCCGAACAACTTCTCCGCACCGCTGAGTCCGGCGCCCTGGTCGGTCACCTACGGTCCCTCGACGCGACGGGTCATCGACCTGGCCACGCCGGACAAAGCCCTCGGCATACTCCCGGTGGGCCAGAGCGGCGTTCCGTTCAACAGCCACTATGAGGATCAGGTCCTGCCCTTCATGCGCGGCGAGTACCAGGCCTTGCACCTTTCATCGACGGACGTGGCCCGGCATACCCAAGGCACCCTGACACTGACGCCCGCCCCTTAGGTTCATCGGCCCTGGATGCCACGCCACACTGCGGCGTGGCAAATGCGCTGTCGAGCCCTCAAGACTGGGGATGGCGCGTGAACAATTCGGCTTCTGGTTTGCGCCCTACACCTCCCATCGCTACAGTCGTTCTCTATATTCCACACCACGGATGGAGCGACACGTGCCTACAGACCTCAAACCGAATTTTCATCGCCTGTCAGCCGTTTCGCTGCTGGCTGTCGCTCTAACACTCGCGGCCTGTAAGGCGCCACCCTCCTCCACAGCGACACCGGCATTGCCCGCCCCACCGGAGGTCATTTCCGGCTTCCGCACCGATCTGCAGACCCGCTACGCCGAGAAGCACATGGCCGCTGCGGCCAATCCTTTGGCGGCCGATGCCGGGCGCGAGATGTTGCGGCGCGGCGGCTCGGCCATCGACGCGGCCATCGCGATGCAGGCCGTGCTGACCCTGGTGGAGCCGCAATCCTCGGGCATCGGTGGCGGTGCGTTCATTGTGCTGTGGGATGGCAAGGCCGTGCGCACCTACGACGGGCGCGAAACGGCACCGGCTGGCGCCACCGAAAGACTTTTCCTGCAAGCCGACGGCAAACCCATGCCGTTTACCGCCGCCCAGATCGGCGGTCGCTCCGTGGGGACACCGGGGGTGTTGCGTGGGCTGGAACTGGCCCATCGCAAACATGGCCGCCTCAAATGGGCGACGCTGTTCGAGCCAGCCATCACGCTGGCGGAACAAGGCTTTGCGATTTCACCCCGCCTGCACACGTTGATCGCTACCGACCCGTCCTTGCCGGGCTCGCCAGACATGGCCGCCTACTTTCTCAATGCCGATGGCAGCCCGAAGGCGGTTGGCACGGTGCTGAAGAATCCAGCCTTGGCCGGCGTGCTCAAGCGCATCGCCAACGAAGGCCCCGATGCGCTGTACAAAGGCCCGATCGCCGAGGAGATCGTCGCCAAGGTACAAAACCACGCCAACCCCGGCAGTCTTTCGCTCAATGACCTCCAAGGCTACACCGCACGGGAGCGGCCAGCGTTGTGCACCGACTACAAGCGCTGGCAAGTCTGCGGCATGCCACCACCGTCTTCGGGCGGGGTTGCCGTGGCGCAGATCCTCGGGACGTTGCAGGCCCTGGAACAGCGCGACAGCCACGCGGCCCTCGCGCCTTTGAAACCGGTCAAGACCGACAAGCCCGCCGGCATTGAACCCACCCCCGAAGCGGTGCACCTGATCGCCGAAGCCGAGCGCCTGGCCTATGCTGACCGCGCCCAATACATTGCCGACCCCAATTTTGTCGCCGTGCCGCTCAAAGGCTTGGTCGATGCCGGCTACCTGGCCAGCCGCGCCAGCCTGATCGGCCCTCGTAGCATGGGCGTCGCCAAGCCCGGCACGCCACCGGGCATCCAGGTGGCCTACGCCCCGGACCGTTCACCCCTGCGTATTTCCACCTCGCAAGTGGTGGCCGTGGATGATCAGGGTGGCGCCGTGTCCATGACCACGACCGTGGAATCGGCGTTCGGCTCACACTTGATGGTCCAGGGCTTCATGCTCAACAACCAGATGACCGATTTCTCGTTCATCCCCGAAGAAAATGGGCAAAAAGTCGCCAACCGCGTCGAACCGGGCAAGCGCCCACGCTCGTCCATGGCACCGACGCTGATCTTCGACCGTCGGGGAGAACTGGTGGCCGCTGTCGGCTCCCCCGGCGGCTCTCAAATCATCGAATACGTCGCCAAGTCAATGATTGGCCTGTTGGATTGGGACCTCGACCCGCAAACCGCCATCAACCTTCCCAACTTCGGCAGCCGCAACGGCCCAACCGAACTGGAGAAAGGACAGTTCAGCCCGGCACTGATCCAGGCGCTGAAAGACAAAGGCCATGAGGTGAGCGAGATCGACATGAACAGCGGCACCCAGGCGATTGTCCGGGTGCGTGATGCGCAAGGGAAAACCTCGTTGGCCGGCGGTGCGGATCCGCGGCGGGAAGGCGCCGCGCTGGGAGATTAAGCACTCGCCGATCAGCATTTGTGGGAGCGGGGCCACAAGGGGGTTGTGGCGTACGCGAGGTTTTTGAACGGCTTGGTAAAACTGTGGGAGCGAGCTTGCTCACGATGGCGGCTCGCTCAGCAGTTTTTTCAAGTCGATAGCTGATTGGCAAACTGGCTCACGGCATCGACCACCTTCTTCGCCCCGTCCTGGATCTCGACGATCACCGTCCCCGCCTCGGCGGCCAGGGCCAGGCCATGTTCGGCCTGGTGCTGGCCGTCGGTCATCAGCGCCACGGCGTTACGGGCCATGTCCTGGTTCTGGCGGACCACGCCGACGATTTCCTCGGTCGCCTGGCTGGTACGCGATGCCAGTTGGCGCACCTCATCGGCCACCACCGCAAAGCCCCGTCCTTGCTCGCCGGCCCGGGCCGCTTCGATGGCGGCGTTGAGCGCCAGCAGGTTGGTCTGTTCGGCGATGCCGCTGATGGTCTTGACGATGGTACCGATCACCTGGGATTGCTCGTTCAACGCCTCGATGCCTTCGCCAGCGGTTTGCATGTGCCGGGCCAGGTCGCGCATCACGTCCACGGCCTGGGTCACCACAGTCGTGCCGCGCTGGGCGCTGTTGTCGGTCTGCAACGAGGTGCTGTAGGCAATGTTGGCCGCTTCGGCGACGGCTTTTTCCTGGTTGACCTGGTCCGTGATGTTGGTGGCGAACTTGACCACTTTGTACAGTCGCTCGTTGGCATCGAGCACCGGGTTGTAGGAGGCTTCCAGCCAGACCTCGCGGCCGTTGCTGTCGATGCGCTTGAAGCGCCCGGCCACGAACTCGCCACTGTTCAGGCGCTTCCAGAATTGTTGGTATTCCGCGCTGTTGTACTCCTCGGGCTCACAAAACATGCGGTGATGCTTGCCCTTGATCTGCGCGAGGTTATAGCCCATGGCATTGAGGAAGCGATCGTTGGCCGTCAGTACGTGACCGCCCAGATCGAACTCGATCACCGCCGTTGAACGCACCAACGCACCGATGAGGTTTTCATGTTCGCGGGAAGCCTCGATGGTGCGGGTCAGGTCATTGGCATACATCGAAAAATAGCGGATCCGCCCATCAGCACTTCGTACCGGCTGAAGGATCGAACGCAGCCAGGCCTCCTGGCCATTGCCCCGCAGCAGGCGCACGGCACCGGAGAAGTGCTCGCCACGGGTCAGCGCCGACTTGAAGCGAACCTGGAATTCATTGGATTTCAAATACGCGGGAACCAACTCATCCACAGGCCGGCCGATCAGGTCCTGGCTCTTGTAGCGCATCTCGTCGAGAAAATTCTGATTGACCGATTGAATCCGTCCATCGGCATCCAGGGTGAGACCAAGCATTTCACGGTCCAGGCTTTCCTTGACTTGCACAAGGCTGGACAGTTCTTGGCGAAGAGCCAGTAGCTCCTGCTTCAGGCGGTTGTTGAACATGGGCAGCTCCAGGAACAGCAGAAGAATTAATAGGCTGTTCCCTTGCCATCGGCCCGGCATTTTTTTTCTAAAGAGCGCCGCGAGCCCATTGAAAATATTCCCGGTGACCTCGAACCCGATAAACCTCCCACGGTCACTCGATTGTTCTACTGTTGCCCTGACCTTTGAGCCTTGCCGCCATCAATACCCCATAACCATAAAAACGAGGTAATTGCCGTGACCACTGACATCGAAGACAGCCGTTCCGCCCGCTTCGCCTTGCGCTGCTCCAGTTTCGCCGAGCGCTGGTTCCCCGACTCCTGGGTCTTCGCCGCACTGGCGGTGCTGGTGGTCGCCGTGGCGACGCAATTCATCGGCGCCACGCCCACGGCAGCGGCCATGGCGTTCGGCGACGGCTTCTGGAGCCTGATCCCGTTCACCATGCAAATGGCCTTCGTGGTGATTGGCGGTTACGTGGTTGCCAGCTCGCCGCCCGCCGTCAAGTTGATCGATCGCCTGGCGCGTATTCCGACCAACGGTCGCTCCGCGGTGGCGTGGGTGGCACTGATTTCCATGGTCGCGTCGTTGCTCAACTGGGGCCTGTCGTTAGTGTTTGGCGGTTTGCTGGTGCGCGCCCTCGCCCGCCGCACCGACCTGAAGATGGATTACCGCGCCGCCGGTGCCGCCGCCTACCTGGGCCTGGGCGCGGTGTGGGCGCTGGGGTTGTCTTCGTCGGCGGCGCAACTGCAAGCCAACCCGGCCAGCCTGCCGCCTTCGATCCTGTCGATTACCGGCGTCATTCCGTTCACCCAGACGATTTTCCTCTGGCAGTCGGGCGTGATGCTGCTGGCGCTGATCGTGATCTCGTTGATTGTCGCCTACGCCACCGCTCCCGGCCCCAACAGTGCCCGTGACGCCGCCGCCTGCGGGATCGACCCGAGTTTCAGCATGCCCGCGTTGCAGCCCCGCACACGGCCGGGAGAATGGCTGGAACACAGTCCGCTGCTGACCATCGCCCTGGTACTGCTGGCCGCCGGCTGGCTGTTCCACGAGTTTTCGACCAAGCCTGCGATCAGTGCCATTTCCGGGCTCAACACCTATAACTTCCTGTTCATCATGCTGGGCGCCTTGCTGCACTGGCGGCCGCGCAGCTTCCTCGACGCCGTGGCCCGCGCGGTGCCGACCACCACGGGCGTGTTGATCCAGTTCCCGTTGTACGGCTCGATCGCCGCGCTGCTGACCACGGTCAAGGGCAGCGATACCCAGACCCTGGCCCACCATATCTCGACCTTTTTCGTCCAGATCGCCTCCCATGACACCTACGCCTTGCTGATGGGCGTCTATTCGGCGGTGCTGGGTTTTTTCATTCCTTCCGGCGGCGGCAAGTGGATCATCGAAGCGCCCTACGTCATGCAGGTGGCCAACGACCTGAACTATCACCTGGGCTGGGCCGTGCAGATCTACAACGCCGCCGAAGCGCTGCCCAACCTCATCAACCCGTTCTACATGCTGCCGTTGTTGGGGGTGTTGGGGCTGAAGGCGAGGGACTTGATCGGTTTTTCCTTCGTACAGTTGCTGGTGCATACACCACTGGTGCTGGCGCTGCTGTGGGCGCTGGGGACGACCTTGAGTTATTTGCCGCCAGTGATGCCATAAAGCCATAAAAAAGGGCCGATATTTCCATCGGCCCACTTCTTCTTCGGCTCGGTCTGTTTCAGTATGGATACGCCCTGCTTTTGAGGGTCCCTCACGCTGAAAAGGATCTGAGCATGTTCAAACTCGCAGTGCTTCCTCTTGCCGCCCTTACCCTGAGCGCCACCGTCCACGCCGCCGACGTTACCAAGATCGACGTACAGCTGGGCAGCACCGAACGCGTCACCCGCCTCTTCGCCTACCCCAACAACTGCAACGTCATTTGTTTTCGCGACTGGACCCTGGAGCAGACCGTCCAGCATTACCTGACCCAAAGTGTGCAGCGCGACGGCTACGAAAACGCCAAGGTCCAGGTCAACATTGACAACGATAAGGTCTATGCCAGCATCGACGGCGTGCCCAAGAACTACGGCCAACCGCTGAGGGCACTGCTCGACGCCGGAGACCTGGCATACAACGGTGCCTCGAAACTCAACAGCGACAAGAAATGGTCCTACAACTGGTACCTGTTCCTGCCGCTGGGCATGGCCCTGGAAAACCGCAAGAGTGTCGAGTTGCTGCACTTCCCACCGGATTACTCCCTGACCCAGGCCCAGGATTACCTGGAGTCGGCGACCACTGATCGCTGGGCCACGCTGCTGACCGTCAACGGCATTGCCGTTGAACAGACGCCGGCCTACCAGACCATCATCGACATCGCGCCCATCGCAGCGCCGTCCAATGCTGGCAGCACATTGGAGGGGCTCTACAGCTACTTCAACGATTACCAGACCACCATGGTCACACAGGTCACCCAAACCGCCAGCGGCGCCGCATTGCCGATGGTGGCCTTCGGAGCGCCCGTTCGGAACTGGATCAAGACCCAGTACGGCCAGACCGTTGGCGTGCTCGGCCTGGCGACCATCACGCCGACCGCGGGGGTCAAGGTCCCGGTCCTGGGCTCCAACCACCCGAGCTATATCTGGTATGCCGCTGACAAGGAAAACTACGACGGTGACGAAGCCAAGGCCGATGCCGCCGGCTTGAAAGTCATGGGCCAGGACCTGAGCGCCGCCTGCTGGCAAGCCGGCATGGGCAGCAAGCCGGGCACCGACCCGAGCACCCTGCTGAACCAGTGCACGCAGACCTGGCAGGTCACGCAAAAGGAAAAGACCTGCGAGTTGTTCTACACCTCGGTGCGCAAGCTGAGCGAAGCAGATGCAGCGAAAAAATGCGAAACGCCAGCGATCAAGTCGCAACTTCCGCAACTGAAAGTGCCCATGCCGCTGCCTGCCGAGGCGGTGTAAACCTTGAGGCGCCTTCCCGCGTAAGCTTGCGCTGACACGGGAAAGCGCTTTTGGCTCCTGTCAGACTCGACAGTAGATACGGCCCTCGACTTGGGCGAAGCTATCAAAAGCTTTTTCAACGACCGCCGGCAGGATCGCCGGCGCCAGCAAGTCGAGTGTCTATCACCGACAAGGACTGTCATGAGCCTGTTCATCCGCGATGACACCTGTTCCCAACGCCGGGACTGCATCTATCCGGAGAAACAACTCAGCACCCGCCTGGGCTACCCCTCTGTGCACGATTTTGAAGTGCACCAGACGACCGACGGGCGCGGCCACGGCATCATCGCCCGCAAGTCCTTCGCGCCCATGACGAGGATGTGCAGGGTGTCGGGGTTGCTGGTGAGCCGACGGCGCCTGCACACGTTGCAGATCCTGCCGGACGTGCACATGTATGACCCACGCTTCGCCGGATTGCTGCTGCACTCCTGCAACCCGAATGTGTTTCTCGACATGAGCGAACTGTGGCTGTGGTCACTGGCCCGTATCGATGAAGGCGATTGCCTGACGATGGACTACGCCAGTACCGAACAGAAACTGTACCGCCAGTTCGCCTGCCGGTGCGGTTCGTACAATTGTCATGGCTGGATTACCGGCTATGACGAACCGCCCAATGAGCAGGGAATGACATTTCTACGGCACTGGCGTCGTCAGTGTCACCGCGACTGACGAGCCGGCGTCAGGGCGCGCCGACCGGACGCAGCCGATACTGCGGCGGCAATTGCTCGAACCCGCTGATCGTGGTGTCCAGGCTCTTCCAGCGTCCGTCCTTGATGCCGTAGATGCAGCCATGAATCGACAGTTTCTGCCCACGGTGCCAGGCGTTCTGCACGATGCTGGTATGGCCGACGTTGGCCACCTGCTGGATCACGTTGAGTTCGCACAGGCGGTCGACCCGCTCTTCTTCGGTCGGCAACTGGCCCAACGCCTCGCGATGCTCGTAGTACAGGTCGCGAATCGAGCGCAGCCAGCCGTCGATCAGGCCCAGTTGGCGGTCCTGCATCGAGGCACGCACACCGCCACAGCCGTAATGGCCGGTGACCAGGATGTGTTTGACCTTGAGCACGTCCACTGCGTACTGGATCACCGACAGGCAGTTGAGGTCGGTGTGCAGCACCACGTTGGCCACGTTGCGGTGCACGAACAGATCGCCCGGCAGCATGCCGACGATCTCGTTGGCCGGCACCCGCGCATCGGAACAGCCGATCCACAGATACTCCGGGGTTTGCTGACGAGCCAGCTTGGCGAAAAAGTCAGGATCCTCCTGCTTGATCGCATCGGCCCAGCGCGCGTTGTTATCAATCAGATCTTGTAATTCGTTCATGCTGTCTAGCCTCGATAGAGAGTGCGCAACTGTGACAGACGAGCGCCGGTCGAGGTCACGTCGGCGATGCATTGGAATTCCTGGCTGCGCTGTCGGTCGACACCAGTAAGGCCCACAGTATGAGGAATTGCCATGAATGATTCACGACGCCCTTTCGATGCGACGCAACCGGAACCCATCGACGACAATGAAGATCGCATGGGCTCGATGCATGAGTTGGAGTTCGACGACGAGCAGCCCAGCGCGAAAATCGGCGACGAATTGCCGCAAGACGAACGCGAGCAGTTGATGCCTCGTGAACGCGTGCGTGAAGCGGGCATGACAGGCGCCTCGACGGATGATCACGAACCGACCGACGACGACATGAGCCCGGAAACCCTCATCCACGAAGACGGCGCCCGGGATGCCTTTGAGGCCGGCGACGACGAACGGGCTGACTGGGACCTGAGCATCGTGCACGAAAATGACATCGGTGGAGGCGACGGGCTGGACGAAGCGGAGATGGCCGATATCGACCCGTTGGATGGCAAGCGTTGACCCGGCAATCGCCATCGCGAGCAAGCTCGCTCCCACATGGTTTTGTGTTGATCACAAACTTGATGCACACCGCCAAGCCCCTGTGGGAGCGAGCTCGCTCGCGATAGCGGTGGATCAGTTTGCATCGATGTCGAATATACCGCCGTCTTCGCGAGCAAGCTCACTCCCACATGGGGTCACGGCGCGTCAGTCCACCAAGGTGCAAGCCATGACCACCGCATCCTCACGGCCCCCCACCGCCGGGTAGTAATCCCGGCGCCGACCCACTTCGTTGAAGCCATAGCGCTCATACAAGCGGAACGCCGTGCGGTTGCTGTCGCGCACCTCCAGGAAACATTCCCGGGCCTCGGCCTTGTAGGCGATGGACATGAGGTGTTCCAACAGGCGCAACCCCAGGCCACGGCCCTGGTTTTCCGGTTTGACGGTAATGTTGAGCAGGTGCGCCTCATCCAGGATGATCTGCACCACGCCATGGCCCACTTGCTGCTGGCCTTCGAACATCAGCCAGATCTGGTATTTGCCCAGCCCGTCGAGAAATATCCCGCGGGTCCAGGGGTGGCTGTAGGCCGCGTATTCGATTTTCAGTACAGCGTCGAGGTCCGCCTCGGTCATCGGGCGGAACGATACAGCGTCACTCATTCGATTCTTTCCAGCGCGCCATCAGCCGGCGCATGGCTTGCCAGACATCAGCCTTGCGCTGTGGCGTTTCCATTAACAGTTCCAACCCGGGCAATGCCCAGGCCGAGCCCAGGCCTTCGACCTGCAGTTCGCGATTGAACGCTTCGGCATCCGCTTCGCCGGCAAACTTCACCGCCGGCAGGCCGATCAGCCACAGGCACACGCAGGGCTCGTCTTCGAGCCGCGCCGAAACGAAGCCCTGGACAAAATCCCGCGCCGCTTCCGGCCCCTGGTCCATAGTGCCGCGTGACAACAACGGCCAACGCACCGGCTCGCCGATGATTTGCGGGCTGTCCGGCAGACCGGCGGCGCGCAGCATGTCCTTGAGCAACAAGTAGGCCGGATCGCGGCTTTGGAACGGCTCGCCCGTGGGCAACTCCACCAACAGCAGGCAACGCCCGGCCCGCAGCAGTTGCAGGGCGAAACGCGGCGGGGCGACGTAGGGAGCCTTGGGCGGCGCTTCGACCACCTCTTCCACCGGCTTGGCATTGGTGCGGGTCGAGGCCAGGCTCGGGCGCGGCACTTCGATCTTTGGTCGCTCGGGGGCTGGCGCTGGCGGCTCGGCGACTGTCTTGGCCACAGGCGCCGTCACGGCCGGCGCGATGTACTCGGGCTCGGGCGCTTCCAACAGCTCGGGCCGCGACGGGGCGGCGAACGGCAATTCGGTACGCGGCAGCCAGTTGACCACCTGCATGGCGGTCAGATAGGCGCGGCGACGGGACTCGATAAGCAAGGGTCGGCCACTTGTGGATAACTGAAAGTGGAAGCGATTCTACCGCCCTTCGGCGCGGATCGCTTCCCTGTTGGAGCAATTGTTGATCGATCGAGAACGACAGTCCGTCCAAGGGGTGAATCGCAACCGGCTCGATGCAGTACAATCGCCGCTTTTAATTGCCAACCCGACGGCCATTGCGATGATCGAACCCAAGCGCGTCTTGCGCGCCCTCGCTGAACACTGGGCATTGCTGGAACCTTTGTGCGAGCACTTCGACCAGGGCACCCTGAGCCTCAACGAATTGCGTTCACAGCTGGCCGCCCAACAACTGGACAGCACGCCCCAGGACATCACCAACCTGCTGGACGTGTGGATCCGCCTGGACATCCTCGTACCGGTGGCGAAAAGCCCGAACCGCTTCGAGCTCAACGCCCAGATCCACGACTTCCTCGCCTACCTGCGCCGCGAACACCGCCTGGGCCTGTGCCTGGAGATCGAAGCCTACCTGCGTCACCTCGAACGCCTGGCCGGTTACATCCAGGACGCCTTCGACATTCGCGACGGCAACGACCTGGCCCGCCAGTTGCGCCTGCTGGACATGCGCGTGCGCGACGTCCTCAAGAAACTCGCCAACGACGAACAGGCCCTGGTGGCCGTGGCCGAACGGGCCAAGACCAGCGACCGACAGATCCCCCTGCGTCAACGCTACGCCGAAGTGTTGGCGACCTGGGACGAATACGTCGAGCCGATGATCCAATTGGTGAACGCCGACGGCGCCTTCGAGCAAGGCGTACGCAAGGTCGAGAACGTGCTGTTGCGCATGCTCACCGAACAGCAGCGCCTCGGGCACCTGGTGGACGACGACATGCTGCTGCGCACCCACGCGCGCATCCTCGAGATGCAGACCAGCGCCCAGCTGACCTTGCGCCATGCCCGTGAATTACTCCTGCCGCTGCGCGAAGAAGCCCGCCGCCACAACGCCGTGACCCGTGGCGCCGCGCTGGCCCTGGCCGCCATTCGCCGCAAAGGCATCGATGCCGTGCCGCAAGCCGCCATGCCGCTGTTCACCCGGCCGCAAAGCACCTTTCTGGGCAGTGCCAGCCAAGTTGAAGCCTACGTCTATGCCCTGGCCCGCTTCGAACCGAAACCGGCGCGCTTCCCCAAGTCTCACAAGACCCACAAGGGTGGCGAGGCACCGCGCGCGCCACGCACCGTGCGCGAGATGGTCGAGCGTTGCGAAGACGCCCTGCCGATGCCGGACCTGATGACCTGGCTGCTGGAACAGGAACCGGACGGCGCCACCGACGAATTGCTGTACTGGTTCTCGCGCCTGTCGCGGGAAAAACGCTTCAAGCGCGAGCGCCTGGAGCGCCGCGACTACCACACTCACGAGCATCAGGTCAGCCTGCGCTCCTTCGCCCTGCTCTCGGCCGGCGACACCGCCGCCGAGGATTCTGCGAGCATCCCCCATGCATCTTGATCTATCCGAACTGTCCCAGCTGGCGCCGATCTTCCGCGAGCTGTTCAAGGGTTACCACGTCAGCCGCCGCGACCCGGAGCTGTACGCCCAACTGTCGAACTTCCAGGACCAGTACCGCACGCTGTTCAAGGCCCTGGGCTTCGAGCTGGTGTGCGACACCCGTGGCTTCTACTACTTCGTGCCAGACCTGGCCGCCGCGGCGGTGAACAAGACCGCCCAGCGCCTGGCCCTGTTCACCTTCATCCTGGTCGAGCACCTGGCCGACCAGGGCCGCGACCCGATTGCCGTGCTCGACGGCGGCAGCCTGGGCCGCGATGAGCTGCCTTCGCTGCTGGAAAAATACCGCGACCTGTTCATCCAGGCCGAAGTACAGACCCAGGAAGAGCTGGAAGAAAAAATCATGCGCCGCATGACCCAGTTGGGTTTTGCCAGCGAAGAAAACGGCGTGTACCGCTTCCTGCCGCCGATGCACCGCTTCCTCGACGTCTGCCTGTCGGTCCAGCAGGACCGCGACCTGGCCGCCAGCCTGCACAGCGTGCTGCCGTTGCCGGTACCGGTATTGATCGACGAAGACAGCGACGAAAAACTGCTGCAGACCGATGATCCGCTGGACCTCAGCGAATTCGAAGGTGAAAGCGAAGAAGACGCCCTGGCCCGCGCCATTGCCGAAGAACAGGAGACCGACGCATGAGCAAGGAACGCTACGGCATCCGCCGCTTTGCCCTTTTGAACACCGCCGGCTACAGCCTTGGCTTGTTCCCGCTGGAAGAACCGCTGTCGGTGTACGGCGCGAACAACCTGGGTAAATCCGCCTCGATCAACGCCTTGCAGTTCCCGATCCTGGCACGCATGTCGGACATGAGCTTCGGCAAGTACAGCCTGGAGCAGTCCCGGCGTTTCTACTTCGCCTCGGACACCAGCTACATCCTGGTGGAAGTCGCCCTGCCCCACGGCCCGCACGTCATTGGCGTGGTCGGTCGCGGTCCCGGCGGCGGTTTCGGGCACCAGTTCTTTGCCTATGCCGGTAAACTGGACCTGGCCCACTATCAGAAAAATGACACCTGCCTGCGGCAGAAAGAGCTGTTCACCAACCTGGAGCGCGAAGGCCTGAAAGCCTACGAACTCAAGCCAGATGAACTGCGACGCCTGCTGGTGGGTGGTCACACCTCGATCCCGCTGGACCTGACGCTGATCCCGCTGCGTTCCACCAGCGAACAAAGCCTCAAGACCTTCCGTGCACTGTTCATCAACCTGCTGCACATGCGTGAAATCACCGCGGCCAAGCTCAAGCAATTGTTCCTCGATGCGTTCGAGCACAGCCTGCGTTCCGGCAGCGTGGACTACATCGCCGCGTGCGAAGAAGCCTTCCGTGACGTACGCCGCATGGAACAGGACTACAACTCCCTCGTGGCCGCCGGCCCGCTGGTGGAAGCCCTGGCCAATGGCGTGAAGCAGCGCGATGTCCTGCGCGGCAGATTGCATCGCCTCTCGCCATTGCTCGATTCGTTGCTCGGCACCTGGTCGGACTACGCCAGTGCGCGCAAGGAAGAGCTGACCATCCAGGCCGAACACTACCGCAACGAGCAGGACTCACTGCAGAACGACCAGCGCGGTGGCACCCAGGAGCTGATGCGCCTGGAACGGGAAATCAGCGGCATCCAGCGCTGGCTCGGCGAGCTGTCGGTGCTCAAGCATCATTTTGCCCTGGTGGATGACGTCAAGGTCCTGGAACAGCAACTGCTCGCCGCCAAGGACGCCCACGACGAACTGGCCGGTGCCCTGGCCCAGTCCCGGCAATTCAGCGCCGAAGACCTGGAAGAGCGCCTGCGGGACCTGGAAAAACGCCTGAAGTCGGTCAAGCAGCAACTCGATCACGCCGACAACAACAGCTACGCCCGCCTGCGAGAGGAGTTCTCGCAGCAAGATGTCGAACGCCTGATGCGTTTGTTCAACAGCGCCCTGTTCAGCCTGCCCCTGGGCGAACACGGCATCGCGCTGGACGAGAACGGTGAGTGGGTCAAATCCATGGAGCTGATCCTCGACGGCTTCAAGGGTGAGCGTTTCGAAGTGCCGGGGCTGTCCATCGACCTGTCCCACATCGAGCCACCCGCCCTGCAAGCCCTGGCCGACCGTGCCGCGCTGCGGGACCAGAAAGAGCGTCTGGAAAAAGAACTCAAGCAGCTCAAGACCCAGCAAGCCGTGGCCGCCGACCGTGCCGCGAGCAAGACCCAGACCGAGGCGCTGTACCAGCAGGTACTGGATGCGCAAAAAGCCTTGGAAGACTTCCGTCGCAGCCAGACCCTGAGCGCCGAGGAAGGCGAGAAGCTCGAGCAACTGGCGCAGATGGAAGCCGCCCAGGACGAACTCAAGCGCTCCAGCGATGCCTTCACCGAACGCGTCCAGCAATTGTCCGCCAAGTTGCAGCTGGTGGGCCGACAGATCGCCGACATGGAAGCCAAGCAACGCACCCTCGACGACGCCCTGCGCCGTCGTCAATTGCTCCCGGCGGACCTGCCATTCGGCACGCCGTTCATGGACCCGGTCGACGACTCCATGGACAACCTGCTGCCGCTGCTCAACGACTACCAGGACAGCTGGCAAGGGCTGCTGCGCGTCGATGGCCAGATCGAAGCGTTGTATGCCCAGGTGCGCCTCAAGGGCGTAGCCAAGTTCGACAGCGAAGATGACATGGAGCGGCGCCTGCAACTGCTGATCAACGCCTATGCCCACCGCACCGACGAGGCCTTGACCCTGGGCAAGGCGCGCCGTGCAGCCGTGACCGACATCGCCCGGACCCTGCGCAACATCCGCAGCGACTACGACAGCCTCGAGCATCAACTGGCGCTGTTCAACCGCGAGATCAACAAGCGCCAGGTGTCCAACCTGCAGAGCTTCCGCATCGTCCTGGCGCCGAACAAGGAAGCGCTCAAGCACATCGACCAGATCATCCACAGCGCTGGCCAGTACGAGGAAGGCGAGACGCTGTCGGTGTTCGACCTCAGCCAGAGCGCCGAGCAGGACAACAAGAACGAAGAAGCCAAGGAGTACCTGGCGCGGCTGGTGGCGGCGAATCACAACCAGCTCGGCCTCAAGGACCTGTTCGAACTGGCGTTCGAGATCACCAAGGTCAACGGTCAACCCGTGATCCACACCGACATCGACGGCGCGGCGTCCAACGGCACCACCATGACCATCAAGGCGCTGACCAACATGTACTTGTTGCTGCACCTGATGGACCGCGAACAGGCCGGTCGCGTGCGCCTGCCTTACTACCTGGACGAAGCGGCGGACATCGACGAGAAAAACCAGGCGGCATTGCTGGAAACCAGCCTGCAACTGGGCTTCGTGCCGATCCTCGCCAGTGTGAAACCGCAAGTCTGCGCCAGTGTCGCCATCGACCTGGAAGGCGGCAGCGGCCCGAACGGCATCTACATCGACGAAGCGGACTGGAAATACATCCGTCGTCACGATGCGGTGAAGGCCACGGTGAATGTGCAGGCCGATGAGCCGGAGCTGGATCCGGTGTGAAGTGAATAGCCGGGCATGAAAAAGGCCGCGGTCCAAATGGACCGCGGCCTTTTTTTATTGCGCCAGTTTTGAGTCTTCAGTGCAACGTTTGTCCTCATCGCGAGCAAGCTCGCTCCCACATTGGACTGCTTCTGGATGAACGATCCTGCATTCCTGTGGGAGCGAGCTTGCTCGCGATAGCGCCACAACTACTTGCCAAGACTGATCTTCGGCGCCCAGGTCAGCCATTCGTCTTCAAACTTATCGAACAACGGGAAGGTCTGCTCCGCTCGGGCCGGATTGCCCATTCGTTCACCGTCCGGCGTTGCGAACGCAATACCGCCCTGGATCAGCGTTTCAAGCGACTCGGTTCGCACCGTCGCACCCTTGAACAGACCGAAGTCCAAACCGAAGCCACTGCTGTTCCAGAAGCGCGTGCCGCTGCGCACCAGTGGCGCATACTTGGGCTCGATCAGGATATGGATCAACACCCGGTCCGCCGTCTGGCCCAGTTCATAACCGGTGACCTTGCCCACCGTGATCTCGCGATAGGTGACCGGCACGCCGATCTTCAACGAACCACGGCGGGCCGCACTCAGCACCAGGCTCAGACCCGCTTCGGGTACAGCGCTTTCCGGTGGGTTGGCCAAGGCCACGAAGCTTTTTTGTGGCCCGAGGTTTTTCGCCGAAGGCTGCACTTCAATGTATTGGCCTGTGACCAGCGTCTCCAGGTTGGAGGTCTTCATCAACCCCAACTCAGGCTTGACCACCCAGAACTGAGACCCGACCCGGGCGATACGCTCCGGCACTTCGGTGATACGCGCGGTGAGCAGCACTGATTGCATGTCAGCGCTGAGATCGACGTCTTCGATCTTGCCCACATCCAGCCCTTTGAAACGGATCGGCGTACCGCTGCGCAAGCCATCGGCGCGGTCGACCTTGATCGTCACGACCGTGCCCCTCTGCTGTGCGGCTTCGCGATCTGCATGCAAACGAAAGCGTGGGATGCGCCTTTTCAACGGCACGTTCGGTTCCGGCGTTTCGAAGGCGATCCCGCCGGCCATCAGGCTTTGCAGGGACTCGCTCTTGACCTGTATCCCGCCGGTCAAGCCGCCCGTGAGGGTAACGCCGCTGGCATTCCAGAATCGCGTCGAACCGTTGACCAGCCCTTCATATTCCTTCTCGATGTGCACACCAATGATCAATTGCTTTTTCTTGCGGGAAAACTGATAGCTCTGCACCGAGCCGACCTTGACCTGCTTATAGAGAATCGGACTGCCGACCTCCAGCGATCCGAGGTTTTCGGTCAGCAAGACCAGGTGCAGCCCCGGCGAGCGCAAGTCCAGTGGCGGGGCCTTCGCCCTGGCTTCGAATTCCCGTTGCGGCGCACCGCCCTTATCGCCTGGACGTATGGCAATGTAGTTACCCTTGACCAGCGCTTCCAGGCCGGTGATACCTGCCAGGGAGATCGATGGCTTGACGACCCAGAACTGTGTGCCGGTGACTAGGTAATCTTCGGCCAAGGGGTCCAGGGTCAGTTCAGCCGTCGCGCTGGCCAGGTCCGGATCGACCTTGAGGTTCTTCAGACTGCCGACCTGGATGCCTTTGTACATCACCGGCGTACGCCCGGCCTGCAATCCCTCGAAGTCGCTGAGTTTGACTTTCACCCGGATTCCCGCAGCGGCCGCATCAAAGTCTTCGTAGAGACGAAACGGCAGGCTCGGATCCGTTGGAGGACTGTCCTTGCGGCTTTCCGGTGTGGCGAATGCAATACCGCCAGCCACGATGCTGGCCAGGGACTCGCTGCGCACTTTCACACCCGACAGGTTGGCATCGATGCTGATGCCGCTGGCGTTCCAGAAACGCGTGTGTTTACGAACCAGGCTGGCATAGGTCGGCTCGATGAAGACTTTGACCTCGACTTTGCTCTGATCCTCGGACAGCAGGTAACTTTTCACCTGGCCGACCTGGATCTGTTTGTAGAACACCGGGCTGCCGCGGTTCAGCGAACCCAGCCGGTCAGCCTTGAGGGTCAGGTGCAAACCCGGTTTGGCGTCCGACAGCGGCGGCTCTTCGGCCAGGGCCTTGAATTTACGGGTCGACTCCCCCTCACCCGGGTTGATCGCCACATAGTTACCCGACACCAGGGTTTCCAAACCGGTGATCCCAGCCAGGCTCACGCTCGGCTTGACCAGCCAGAAACGTGTGCCGGTCTTGAGATACTGATCGACGTCCTTGTTCATCTCGACCGTCGCGACCACGCCCTTGGAACTGCCTTCGTCATCGAGTGTGAGCGCCGTCACCTTACCGACTGTCATCCCTTTGTAGACGACTTCGGTTTTGTTGACCTGGATGCCTTCGCCACTCTCAAAGCGCACAGTGATCTCGATTCCGGTCTCGTTATAAGCCCGCCAGCCGAGCCAGCCGCCGATGATCAATGCAATCAGCGGCAAGACCCAGATGGCTGACCAATTCGAGGCCGGTCGGGTTTTAGCGGTAGGCAAATCAGTCATGGTCGTTATCCGACTCCGTGTTATCCCAAATCAGTCGGGGATCAAAGGTTACTGCGGCAATCATTGTCAAAATCACTACGCTGGCGAAAGCAATCGCGCCGAGACCGGCTTCGACACTGGCGAGCCGCCCAAAATTCACCACCGCCACCAGAATGGCGATCACGAAAATATCCAGCATCGACCAACGACCAATGAACTCGATGAAACGGTACATAAGAATGCGCTGCCGCGCCGACATGGGCTGGTGCCGCTGCACGGAAAACAATAACAAAGCGATGCCCACCAGCTTGAAGGTCGGCACAAGGATACTGGCGATGAACACCACGGAGGCGATAGGAATCATGCCGTGGTGAACCAACTCGATGACGCCGGCCATGATGGTGCTCGGGGCGCCCTGGCCCAGTGAGTTGATGGTCATGATCGGCAGCATATTGGCCGGGATATAAAGAATCGCGGCCGTGATCAACAATGCCCAGGTTCGCATCAAGCTGTTCGGGCGCCGGGGATGGATCAGCGCGCCGCAGCGAGTACAGGTTTGTTTGTCGGCCTCAGCGTCCTGCCGATTCAATTCATGGCATTCCGTACAAACCAGAATGCCGGCATCAATCGCCCGCATGGGCATCTTCTCCTGATAACGCCTGCCAGATCTGATGCGGTGACATCACCACCTCCAGCCAGACCTGGACCAGCAACAAACTGATGAAACACACCAAGCCAAGGCCTACGGTGATGGCTGCCATGTCTGCCAACTTGACGATGGCCACCAGCACGCCCATGAGGTAAACCTCGAGCATTCCCCAGTCCCGTAGATGGTGATAAATGCGGTACAGCAACAAACCGTAGCTACGGCCAACGTCCAGGCGAATGGTCAGCAGCACAGCCAACTGACAAAGCAACTTGAGTAACGGAATGCCCATGCTGCACAGGAACACGACTACCGAGACGCCTTGCATGCCGGTATCGAACAGACCCACTACTCCACTCCAGACGGTGTCCTGGGAGGACTGCCCAAGCAGATTGAGTTGCATGATGGGTAAAAAGTTGGCCGGCACATATAACAGCAGGGCGGCGATCACCAACGCAAGACTGCGTTCGACTACATTGTGCCGGTGAGCATAAAGCTCATAACCGCAGCGGGGGCACTCGGCTTTTTCGCCATGGGCCAGTTGGGGCTTGCGCATCAACAAGTCGCACTCATGACACGCAACCAAATCGCCCAGGGGGAGATCTGGCAACCTATCAGTGTCTGACGGATCGGGCATAAACAGCTCTGGCTCAGCTAAGGTGGGGCTATTCTAGTGCTCCAGCTCGAAAATAACTGTGCAAATTTATTACGAGCGTTCGCAGACTTTTATGACGGACAAAACAAAACCCCTACCTGCATCAGCAGATAGGGGTTTTGGAATTTAATCTTGACGATGACCTACTCTCACATGGGGAAACCCCACACTACCATCGGCGATGCATCGTTTCACTTCTGAGTTCGGGATGGGATCAGGTGGTTCCAATGCTCTATGGTCGTCAAGAA
>NZ_JACVAH010000027.1:0-50103 GCF_014851795.1 Pseudomonas sp. Pdm06 | reverse complement strand
ACTCAGGCGTTGGTAATGCTGGCTCGCAAGCTTGCTCGGATCGTATTCGCTCTGCTGAAAGAGCAAAGCAAATACCAACCCAAAGCGGCTTGAGGGCTTCCCCTCAACCATAGAATCTCCCACAGGGTCCAGGGCAGGTTCAGATTGTGGTCAACCCGCGCAATCGCTCGATGTCGAGGATTTCGATCTCGCCATAGCCCAAGTGGAGAATGCCTTGGGCCTGCAAGTCCTTGAGGATCTGGTTGGTGGTCTGGCGGGACAGCGAGAGCATCAGCGCCAGTTGCTCCTGAGGCAGTTGCAAGACCCGGCGCGGCGGTTCGATTTCGCCGTAGCCTTCGGCGATCATCAGCAGGCGGTGGGCCACGCGGGCCGGGGCGGGCATCAGGCTCAGGTGTTCGAGGTTGATGAAGGTCAGGCGCAGTTTGTGACTCATCAACAATGCCAGATGCCGCCAATAGATCGGTTGCGCTTGCAGGAAGGCCAGCAACGGCGCCTGGGGCACGTGCAGCAGCGTACATTGCCCCACCACAACCGCATCATGGGTCCGTGGCTGGCCATCGAACAGGCAGATTTCACCAAACCAGTGAGGTGCCTCCACCACGCTCAGCAACGCCTCCTTACCCTGCTCGTTCACCGCACCGACGCGCACCGCGCCTTCCAGCACGGCATACAGCCCACAGGGTGGATCACCGCGCTGGAACAGCCGATGCCCCGCTGGCAGGCGGCGCACTCGCGCCATGCCCAGCAGACTATTCTGTAACTCATCAGGCAGATGGCTGTACCAGTGGCCGGCCATCAGGTGTGAGTGCCAGGGATGCGAATTCATGGAAACTCCGGGACAAGTGTCGGCTAACTGACAGAACGCCTCGTGGTACCCGGGCATCATGCAGGCATCACCTCAGGAGGAACAACAATGAAAAGCCTCGTCGATCATCTCAGTCAATACGCTGCTTATCACCGAGACCCGCGCAACATCGCCAGTCATTTCATCGGGATTCCGCTGATCTTCGTCGCCGTCGCCGTGCTGCTGTCACGACCTGGTTGGCCGCTGGGCGTGATCCTGATATCTCCGGCATTGCTGGTGGCCGTGGCCAGTGCTTGGTTCTATCTACGCCTGGAAGTGCGCCTGGGTGTGCTGATGACGGTGCTGCTGGGCCTGGCGGTATGGCTGGGTCAGGCACTGGCCGCACAAAGCACGGCGGTGTGGTTGAGCAGTGGCCTGGGGATGTTCGTGGTGGGCTGGGTGATCCAGTTCGTCGGCCACTATTACGAAGGCCGCAAGCCGGCGTTCGTCGACGACCTCACCGGGTTGATTGTCGGGCCGTTGTTCGTGGTGGTAGAAGCGGGCTTCCTGCTGGGGCTTCGCGGCGAACTGAAGCGGGCCATCGAAGAGCGCGCCGGGCCGGTTGCCGTGCGCAACCAGCGTTCGGCGGCGTGAAAAACCATGTCCCTCTGTGGGAGCGAGTCTGTGGGAGCAAGGCTTGCCCGCGAATCAGCTACACCGAGGTGTTTGCATCGCGGGCAAGCCTTGCTCCCACAAGCTCGCTCCCACAGGAGTCAGGCCTTATCGCTCATGCGTTACAGGGCTCCGAATTCGACCCGAATCGTCAGTGCACCGGTGTTATCTTTCAAGCCAGATCCGTACTGCCCGGTCAGGTCATCGTTGATGCACAGTTGCAGCTCCCCTTGCTGATTGCCCGGAACCTGCGCCAGGTCCCCCACCAGGAACGGCGTGCCACCAGCGCCCACACGACCGATCAAGGCGCCTTCGGCGGCACCGGGCAAGGCATAGCTGCTGTAGTCGATGTGCCGCGAACCGCCATTTCCATCGACATTGCCGCCCTGCGGACTGGCACACCATAGCCCACTGACGTAGCGAACCAGGCGCGGAACCAACCCGTTGACCTGCACGCCAGTGCCCTGCCAGGCGATGTTGGATTGGACCTGCATCGTCACCGCCTTCAGGTCGTTGGCTATGGTGTCCCCGGCCTGGAACGACAACGCCGCGATCGTCAGGCTCGGGTTCGAGGTGCCGGTGCTGGGGAACACGCCATCGCCCACCAGGAACAGGTTCTTGTGGTCCCAACTGCGCTGGTACTTGTCCACCACCGACTTGGTCGGATCATCACCCATGCGGTAGGTGCCCATCAGGTGCCCGGCGCCCTGGAAGGTGTAATCCTCTTTTAGGTGCGTGAATTTCCCTTCGCCAATGGGTGCCGTCAGCTCCTCCGCGCCGAGCAGGTCCCGGATGATGTGACTCGCCAATGCCTTCGCCTGCCTGAAGCCTTCCTTGGTGTAATCGGACAGGTCGTAGTGGATTTCCGGCCGAAGAATGCCGAGCCCGTCCGTGAGCTTGTCCGTCGAGGGCACGATGTAGCTCTTGGCCTTGTCGGGATCCTTCTCCACCTGCTCCACCAAAAAGCCGATCCGGAACTGGCGGATGAACAGGTCGTTGAGCCGTTGAATCAGGGCCGTGCCGTAAAGCACTTCAGTGGGCTGCGTGTCCTTTTTCGATGGCAACGGGTTGGTGAAGCTTTTGTTCTTGCCGTCGATGAAATCGACCACGGTGACGTAAGGGTCGCCCACCGGCCAATTCCAGCCCTCGTTGCCGATTTCGATGCGCCACGCCGCTCGCTGGCTGCGAAAGTCGCCGTCCCGCAGGCTCTCGATGCCCGCCGTGGACACCGGGCCCCGATATGGAAACACCGTCTTGCCTTCCGGCATCAGCCCCCACGCCAGGTAAATCGGGTGGTCGGACAGGCTGCATCCGACCTGGTGGCTGCTATTGGCCACGCCATCGGGCCAGGCCGGGGTCTTGGAGTTGAGCAGCAATTTAGGGGTCTCGATGGCATGGGCCGCGATCACGTAACGCTGCCCGATGGCCACGCCGGAGCCCGTCTTCGGGCCCTCGCCAAGCTGGTATTGAATGAATTCGACGCCATTGATGTTCTTGTCCGGGCCCACGGTCACTTTGCTGGCCACGGTCCGGTACATGACCCGGACCTTGCCGGTGGCCAGGGCCTTGTTCAGGGTCACGGTGGCGTCGTACTTGGCCTGGATCGGGCAGATCGGCGTGCAGTTGGTATTGCCGGCGCACACCCGGCGCCCGGCATAGGGCTGGGAGTTGCGCCCGGCCGGGGTCGGACTGACCACCAGCGGCAAGCCGTCGAAGCTCTTGCCGGTCACGGCAGCGACAAAACTGCCATCGACCAGCGACAACGGAATGCTGTGCATCGGGAATGAATAGCCCTCGGGGAATGTCATGCCCAGGTAGGCCTGGTCGGCGACATTGGCCGACACGCCGATTTCCGCCTCCGCCCGGCAATAGGCGCTTTGCAGGTCGTCGTAGCTGATCGGCCAATCCACCCCGACGCCGTACTTGCTCTTCAGGCGGAAATCGTTCGGCAGCATGCGCAGGCAGGTTCCGACCCAGTGCCAGGTCGTACCGCCGCCCACCCGTTCATAGGTGCTGTTGAAGGGCAACGGGCCCTTCTGCACCAGGTAGCTGGTTTTCGGCTTGTTCCAGCCACCGAGCAGGTCGGCGATGGTCGCCCGAGGCGCATTTTCCTTGCTCGGGTCACGCGGTGAGTCCGAGGTCGACACTGGCGGATAGGGCGACTCCGGGGTCTTCAGGGTGGCGGTGTAGAAACGCTCCAGGTATTGCGCACGGTTGGCCGGGACCTCCGGACCCGATTCGAGCACCAGCACATCCACGCCAGCCATGCCCAACTGATAAGCGATGATGCTGCCGGCCAGCCCCGCGCCAACGATGATCACCTCGGCTTGTTCGGTACTCATGACGAGGCTCCTTGCGTGTTGGCAGGCACGCCGGTGTAGTCCTCAAGGCTCGGTGGCGTGGTGTTCCAATAACCGAAAAACATCTCGCTGTAGCCCATGGGATGGGCCTGGGCGATTTTCCAGGCCCAGCTCTGGATGTAGGCCTGGTCGGACACCACCGTCGAATCGGTCGATGCGTAGTTACCGGTGGCATAGGGCTGATACCAGACGCCCAACAACCACAGCTTCATGATCGAACGCGCGGCTCGGGCCGCTTGCGTGACAGCCGGGTGCGATCCGTCCATCAGCACCGCTTGGGCGATCTGGTCAGGGGGCACATTGTCCGCCGCCAGCGTGGCGTACTGAGTCAGCAAGGCGTTGAGTACAGCAGGGGTGATACGCGGGGTGATGAACGCGAGAAAAGTTGGCGGCAGACCCACCTGGTCGATCGCCGGTGCCAGCCGATCCACGGGAATGCCAGTCAGGGCCGAAGACAGGCCTACGAAATTGTCCAGATCACTGCTCATGGTTGACTCCTTGTCCGCCAGTGGACTGTGCACGTTCAAGCAAATAGGTGAAATCCGCGAAGCTGGTGCGCGCAGACTCGGTGACATGGGTGGCCGCGTTGCCGTGACAGGCCATGCAACTGGAGGACGCCTGGGGCACGGTGCCCTGGATATAGGTTTCCAGCGTGGCGTTGGCCAGGAACAACGGCGCGGGGCTGCCCAGCGGGTTGGCGGCCGATACCTGGCAGTTCTTGGGCGGGTCTGACGGCCACTGGGTACTGATCAGTTGATAGTTCGCCCAGACACTCTGCTTGTTCACCGTACGCAACAGCGTTTGATAGGTGGCATTGAGGTTTTTGGTGGCTTCGGTCAGCGGCACTTCCCGCACGATCTGCGAAGGTGTCGCCTTGACTGCCGGGTTCCACGGCCGTGGCGGCGGCTGGTTGATGTCGCTTTTGCTGGCCGCGTTGTAGAACAGATAAGGCCCCGTGCGCTGGGCCACAGGCGTGGTTTTTTCCGGCACGTTTTTCACATGCTCGAAGGTTGACCAGACCCATTGCGCCGCACTGGTAGTCTTATGGACCATATGCAATCCCACCAGCCCGACCGGCTCGGACACGCATGACTCCGCGACGATCGGCCCATGGCTCGGGTCGTTGTTGCCCGGGGTGTAGACCAGTGCATCGACGGTATGGAAATCCTGGCGGTTGTCGTCGGGGCCCAGCACTTTCCACGATGCCTTCACCATCACCGCGCCGACCTGTTTGGTCTGGGTGGAACCACAGCTGAACGCCACGGTGTTGTTCGGGTTGGCGGCGAAGAATTTCTGCTGGCCTTCGATGCTGTACAGGCCGTTGTCGACGATGCCGTCGAACATCGATTGGTTGACCACGATTTCGTTGCGCGTATAGGTACCGTTCTGGTCCACCAGCGGGCCGCTCTCGAAGGGCTGGATAAACTCATCCAGCACATCGGGCACCTTGCCCATCTGCTGCAACAGGCGACCGGGTTTGAGCGACTTGCACGCTTCAGGGAGAGTCGCCGATGCGTTCCAGGGCAGCGGCGTCTGGCCCTTGGCGCGGAAAATCTGGTAGCTCTCTTTCCAGCTCTCCCACACGGTGGCGCCATCCTGCTTGCCGATGGGCGTGCCGGTATTCGGATCACCGTTATCCAGCGCCGGCCAGTTCAGGGCGATGAAGGTCTGCCACGACAGCTCATCGAAATCGGCTTGCAGGCTGACCAGTGAAACGGGGTGGGTCACCGTGACATCGAAGGGTATCTGGGGGGACAACGCAGGGGCGGCGCTGGCGGCCGGGACCAGCAAGACGCTTAATAATGCACAGCCAAACGGGCCATGCCGACTGACTTCCATTCTCATACTCATCTCCTTGGCATCAGGGTGCCAGGAGATAACACCGGTCCGTCGTTGGACTCTCTCTCGCCTCCTGGCAAGTCAGAGTCTAGGTAGGGTTTGATTCAAGAACAGGTGCAAAAGTAGAACCGATTGAAGCAAGGGCGAGCGGTGTTATTCAGATTCGGAGGAAGTTGGCCGTGCCGTCGCCATCGCGAGCAAGCTCGCTCCCACAAGGTTTTGGGGATGACCGCAACGATGCAGCCACCGCCGACCCCGTGTGGGAGCGAGCTTGCTCGCGATGCTTTTTGCTCTTAAAGGTTGGAAACCTTCTGCCAGACCTTCGGCTTGAAGAACAGTGTCTCGCCCTTCGCCAGGCCCACCAGGCTGTCATGGTCCTTCACCACTTCCGCCTCGATCAGTTCGCTCTGGCCTTCCACCTTCAACGTCACCCGAGTGGTCGCGCCCAGCGGGCGAATGTCGCGCACTTCGGCGGCGTGATGGTCTTCCAGCTCCGAGCGCGACAGCGAGACTTCGTGAGGACGGAACAGCACATGCTGGTCCTCCCCCAAGTGCAGGCGGTTCGAGTCGCCGAGGAAGTGGTACACAAAATCACTGGCCGGGTTTTCGTAGACATCGCCCGGCGAGCCGATCTGCTCGATCACGCCTTTGTTCATCACCACGATCCGGTCGGCGACTTCCATGGCTTCTTCCTGGTCGTGGGTTACGAACACCGAGGTCAGGTTGATGTCCTCGTGCAGGCGCGCCAGCCAGCGGCGCAGTTCCTTGCGGACCTTGGCGTCGAGGGCGCCGAACGGTTCGTCCAGCAACAGTACCTTGGGTTCCACAGCCAGGGCGCGGGCCAGGGCGATCCGCTGACGCTGGCCGCCGGACAGCTGCTCCGGGTAGCGGTCGGCGAGCCAGTCCAGTTGCACCATGTTCAGCAGCTCGTGGACCTTGGTCGCGATCTGGCTTTCGTTCGGCCGCTGGTTCTTGGGCTTCATGCGCAGGCCGAAGGCGACGTTGTCGAACACCGTCATGTGACGGAACAAGGCGTAGTGCTGGAATACGAAACCGACGTTGCGATCACGCACGTCGTGGCCGGACACGTCCTCGCCGTGGAACACGATGTTGCCATGGTCCGGGGTTTCGAGGCCGGCGATGATCCGCAGCAACGTGGTCTTGCCGCAACCCGACGGCCCCAGCAGCGCGACCAGTTCACCGCTCTGGATGTCCAGACTGATGTCGTCCAGGGCCCTGAAGGCGTTGAAATTCTTGCTGACGTTACGGACTTCGATCGACATGACTTATTCCTCCGCGGCGCTGGCGCGCAGGCGGTTGATTCGGTTTTCGCTCCACTGCTTGAGCAGCAGGATGAAGAGCGCCAGGATCAGCAACAGGCTCGCCACAGCGAACGCGGCCACGTGGTTGTATTCGTTGTAGAGGATCTCGACGTGCAGTGGCAGGGTGTTGGTCACCCCACGAATGTGCCCGGACACCACCGACACCGCGCCGAACTCGCCCATGGCCCGGGCGGTACACAGCACCACGCCATAGATCAGCCCCCACTTGATGTTCGGCACGGTGACATGCCAGAACATCTGCCAGCCATTGGCGCCCAGCAGGCGCGCGGCCTCTTCTTCCTGGGTGCCTTGTTCCTGCATCAGTGGGATCAGCTCACGGGCCACGAACGGCACCGTGACGAAGATGGTCGCCAGGACGATGCCCGGCAGCGCGAACACGATCTGGATGTCGTGATCCGACAGCCACGGCCCGAACAGGCCCTGGGCGCCGAACATCAGCACGTACACCAGGCCCGCGATCACCGGCGACACCGAGAACGGCAGGTCGATCAGCGTCACCAGCATGCTCTTGCCGCGGAATGAATACTTGCTCACGCACCACGCGGCACTGACGCCGAACACCAGGTTCAGTGGCACCGAGATCAGCACGGCGATCACCGTGAGCTTCAAAGCCGACAATGCGTCGGGTTCAAAGATCGCGGTAAAGAATGCCCCCAGGCCGGACTTCAGCCCTTGGGACACCACGATGAACAGCGGCAACAGCAAAAACAGCGCGAAAATCAGCCAGCCAAGGCCGATCAGCACGCGCCGCGACGTCGCACTGCCGCGACGGGCGGCGTTGGTGGAGGCTGCGGAAATAGACGATTGGGACATGTTCGCGCCTCCTTATGGGGTTTCGATGCGCCGCTGCAGCAGGTTGATCAGCAGCAACAGGACGAAGGAAACCACCAGCATCAGCACGCCGATGGAGGTGGCGCCGGTGTAGTCGTATTGGTCGAGCTTCACCATGATCAACAGCGGCAGGATCTCGGTTTTCATCGGCATGTTGCCGGCGATGAAAATCACCGAACCGTACTCGCCCACGCCACGGGCAAAGGCCAGGGCGAAGCCGGTCAACCAGGCCGGCAACAACGCCGGCACCAGGATGTGGCGGAACACCTGCCACGGCTTGGCACCCAGGCAGGCGGCGGCTTCTTCGACTTCACGGGGAATATCGGCCAGCACCGGCTGCACCGTGCGCACCACGAACGGCAACGTCACGAAGGTCAGCGCCAGGGTGATACCCAACGGGGTGTAGGCGATCTTGAAGCCCAGGTCGGTGGCGAACTGACCAACCAGGCCGGTCGGCGCGTACAACGCCGTCAAGGCAATACCGGCCACGGCGGTGGGCAGGGCGAACGGCAGATCGATCATCGCATCGATGATCTTGCGGCCAGGGAAGGTGTAGCGCACCAGCACCCAGGCCAGCAGCGTACCGATCACGCCGTTGATGATCGCGGCGTACAGCGCGGTACCGAAACTGAGTTTCAAGGCCGCCAGCACCCGCGGCGCCGAGATGATCGCCCAGAACTGTTCCCAGGTGAGTTGGGCGGCATGCACGAACATCGCCGCCAGGGGTATGAGCACAATCAGACTGAGGTACACCAGGGTGTAGCCCAGCGTCAGCCCGAAGCCGGGTATGACGGGGGATATGCGACGCGACATAGAAGTCCTTGATTTACTGTGGGAGCGAGCTTGCTCGCGATAGCGGCGCATCAGTCAACATCAATGCAAACTGAACCGACGCCATCGCGAGCAAGCTCACTCCCACAGGTTTGTGGCTTAACTGGCAGGCACTAAGACAAAACCCAGCTTACTGCGCCTGATAGATCTGGTCGAACACGCCGCCATCGTTGAAGAATTTCGGTTGAGCAGTTTTCCAGCCGCCGAAGTCCTTGTCGATGGTCACCAGCTCCAGTTTCGGGAATTGGCGGGAGTACTTGGCGGCCACGTCCTTGTCACGTGGACGATAGAAGTTTTTCGCGGCGATTTCCTGGCCGGCCGGGCTGTACAGGTGCTTGAGGTATGCCTCGGCGATCTCGGCATTGCCCTTTTTCTCGGCGTTCTTGTCCACCACCGCCACCGGCGGCTCGGCGAGGATCGACAGCGACGGCACAACGATGTCGAACTTGTCGGCGCCACCGTCTTCCTTCAGCGCCAGGAAGGCTTCGTTTTCCCAGGCCAGCAACACGTCGCCCTGACCGTTGTTGACGAAAGTAATGGTCGAGCCACGGGCGCCGGTGTCGAGGATCGGCACGTGCTTGAACAGCGCCTGCACGTATTCCTTGGCCTTGGCTTCGTCACCGCCGTTGGCCTTCAGGCCGTAGGCCCAGGCAGCGAGGAAGTTCCAGCGCGCACCGCCGGAAGTCTTCGGGTTCGGGGTGATGACCGACACGTCGTTCTTGATCAGGTCGCCCCAATCCTTGATGCCCTTGGGGTTGCCCTTGCGCACCAGGAACACGATGGTGGACGTGTAAGGCGTGCTGGCATCCGGCAGGCGTGTTTGCCAGTCCGCTGGCAGGGACTTGCCCAGCTTGGCGATTTCATCGATGTCGCCGGCCAGGGCCAGGGTCACCACGTCGGCCCGCAGACCGTCGATCACCGCCCGACCTTGCTTGCCAGACCCACCATGGGACTGCTGGATCTTCACGCTGTCATCCGGGTGCGCTTTCTTCCAGAAATTGACGAATTCGGCGTTGTAATCCTGGTAAAGCTCGCGCGTCGGGTCGTAGGACACGTTGAGTAGCTCGTAATCCTTGGCGACGGCGGAACCTGCAAAAACAGCACTGGCCAGGGCGGCCAGGGCATAACGACGAATGGACGACATGGTGAAAGCTCCTGGAATTCTGGTTTTCTTATGGCTTATAAATCGTGAGACCTGAACAAATCGAACCGCTGTGGGAGCAAAGCTTGCTCGCGATGAAGGCACCACAGTTCCCCAGAAATCGAGGCGCCTGTTTCGCGAGCAAGCTTTGCTCCCACAACCAGACTGTTTCAGCCCGGTTTATGGCTCGGCTGCTGCAAGCGGAATTTTTCCTTGCGTTCGATCTGGACCACCTGGGCGTTGTGCACAGTGATTTCCACTGCCCCAAAGCGTAGATCGCGCAACGCGCTCTGGATCTCGCGCAAGATGGTTGCTTCGTCCTGGCCGTCAACACTACGTAGAGATGCGCTCATGCTGCTGCTCCTTTAAATGAATGCCTGGCAGTGGGCGGCACTGCTTGCGGCGTGGGAGCAATACTAGATAAGTGCGGATATTCTTAAAAAGACTATTTAAGAATTTTTATATAACCAAAATGATATTGAGCTTTCCGCCCCCCTACGGCGGCTGTGATTGCGCCATCGCGAGCAAGCTCGCTCCCACAGGGGGAGCAGGTTAGCGCGCATATCACAGGCAACACAAAACAACGGTGGGAGCGAGCTCGCGATAGCCGAGTGTCAGTCAACATCAATGCCACTGACGATCAAGCAATGACCGGCGCGCAGTCCCAATCCAACTGCGGCGCCGCCACCGGCCGGCCAAACCAGTAGCCCTGCCCCAGCTCACACGCCTGGCCAAGCAAAAAGGCCGCTTGTTCGCGCTGTTCAATGCCCTCGGCATGCACTTGCATGCCCATGCTGTGGGCCAAGGCGATGATCACCCGGACGATTGCCGCGTCATCCTCATCCCACGGCAACCCCGCGACAAAGCCCTGATCAATCTTGAGCTTCTGCACCGGCAAGCGTTTGAGCCGCAGCAGCGACGAATAGCCCGTGCCGAAATCGTCGATGGCCAGGCGCACGCCCAATTCCCGCAGGCGGTGCATCTGCTCCAGCGCCACCTCCGGGTCTTCCATCACCGCGCTTTCCGTCACTTCCAGCTCCAGGCAGGCCGGATCCAGGCCCGTGTCGTGCAACACCTGGGCAACCTGCTCGTACAATTCGCGATGGGCAAACAACCGACTCGAGACGTTGACGGCGACGAACGACAACGCCACGCCCGCCTGCTGCCACCGGCACATCTGCCGACAAGCCTGGTCCATGACCCAGGCATCGACCTGGGCAATCAGGCCGGTACGCTCGGCGATAGGAATGAACTCGGCCGGCGACACCAGCCCCCGCGTGGGATGCTCCCAGCGCACCAGCGCCTCGACACCGATCAGACGGCTGCTCGCCAAGTCGTGTACTGGCTGGTAATGAACACGCAACTCCTGCTGCTGCAGCGCGCGACGCAGTTCGAAGGCAATTTCGACCCGTTGCTGCGCATGGGCGGTAAGTTCTTCGGTATACAGGGCGTAGCCGTCGCGTCCGGCGCTCTTGGCCTTGAACAACGCCGAATCGGCATTGCGCAACAGTTGCCCGGCGTTCAGGGCATCACCGGGGAACAGGCTGATGCCGATGCTGGCGTTGATGAACAACGCGTGCTCATCGAACCGCAGCGGTTCTTTCAAGGCGTCGAGGATGCGCCGGGCCAACGCCGCAGCCTGGCCAGGCTGGGAACAGTTTTCCACCAGCACCGCAAATTCGTCGCCCCCCAGCCGGGCCAGGGTCACGCCCGGGGCAAACAGCCCGCGAAATCGCTCGGCCACGCCTTTGAGCAACTCGTCGCCGACGTTGTGGCCGAGGCTGTCATTGATGTTCTTGAAGTGATCCAGGTCCACCAGCAACAGGGCACAGCCACGCTTGTGCAACTGCGCCGACGCCAGGGCCTGCTCGGTGCGGTCGGAAAACAGCAGGCGGTTGGGCAAGCCTGTCAGCGGGTCGTGATGGGCCAGGTAGGCCAGTTCGTGCTCGGAATCCTTGATGGCGCTGATGTCCGAAAACACCGCGACATAGTGGCTGACTTGGCCGTTGTCATCGTGAATGACGCGGATCGTCTGCCATTGCGGGTAGATCTCACCACTTTTACGCCGATTCCAGATCTCGCCACTCCACTCGCCCAGGCTGGCCAGGGCGGCAAATATGTCGCGATAGAAATCCGGCCCATGGCGACCGGACTTGAACAGATTGGGGCGCTGGCCCAGCACTTCGTCCCGGGCATAACCGGTGATCGCCATGAAAGCCCGGTTCACATGCACGATCAAGCCGTTGCGGTCGGTCACCAACACCCCTTCGCGGGTGCAATCGAAGACGGCGGCGGCCTGGCGCAAGCGCTCGCGATCGACACCGTGCTCGCCCTTGGCGAAAAACCGCGAGATCCGTGCCCGGGCCAGGAAGATCAGCCCGGCACTAAACAGGATCCAGGCATACCCGTTGATCAGGAGCCAGCGCTGCCTGTCGGCGAATTGATCGAAGAAACTGCTCAATAAATAACCAACCAGCTGCAGCCAGACGACTGACAACACGAGGTAAAGCAGCGCTACGCGCATGGCACTGCGTTGATAAGCAGGCATTCGGCCATCCATGTCCCTACAAAGAGGTGGATTATAGAGGAAGAAACATTCAGCCACTCTTATCTGAAAGGCCGACTGGTTTTATCTGTGGGGCTGGTGATAATGCAACGGCGGTTTCTATCTTTATCGAGGGCCCTACAGCCTATGTGGTACGAAGGTTTTCTTGGCTTGTCGGCCTGGTCACTGGTGGCAGTCACCCTGCTGATGACCCACGTCACGATCATTGCCGTCACGGTCTATCTGCACCGCTATTCGGCCCATCGCTCCCTGGAGCTCAACGCCGGTCTCAAACATTTCTTCCGTTTCTGGCTGTGGCTGACCACGGCGCAGAACACCCGCGAGTGGACTGCCATCCACCGCAAGCACCACGCCAAATGCGAAACCGAGGATGACCCTCACAGCCCGGTCATCAAGGGCTTGTCCACCGTGCTGCGCAAAGGCGCCGAGCTGTATCGCGCCGAAGCGGAAAACCCGGAAACCCTGCGCATCTACGGCAAGAACTGCCCCGACGACTGGATCGAGCGCAACCTCTACAGCCGCTTCCCGTTGCTGGGCGTGGCGATCATGGGCGTCATCGACCTGCTGCTGTTCGGCACCATCGGCATCACCATCTGGGCCATCCAGATGATGTGGATTCCCGTGTGGGCCGCTGGCGTGGTCAACGGCCTGGGCCATGCCGTGGGCTACCGCAACTTCGAATGCCGCGACGCGGCGACCAACCTGGTGCCCTGGGGCATCCTGATCGGCGGCGAAGAACTGCACAACAACCACCACACCTACCCCAACTCGGCCAAGCTGTCGGTACGCAAATGGGAGTTCGACCTGGGCTGGGCCTGGATCCGGGTGTTCAGTTTCCTGCGCCTGGCCAAGGTCCAGCGCGTTGCGCCGATCGCCCACCGGGTCGAAGGCAAGGGCCACCTGGACATGGACACGGCCATGGCGATCCTCAACAACCGCTTCCAGATCATGGCGCAGTACCGCCGGCTGGTCATCGCGCCGCTGGTCAAGCAGGAACTGGAAAAAGTCGATCACTCGGTGCGTCACCAGTTCCACCGGGCCAAACGGTTGCTGTCGCGGGAAACCAGCCTGCTGGACGACCGTCACCACGTGCGAATCCAGAACATGCTCGAACACAGCCAGGCACTGAAGGTAATCTACGAGAAACGCCTGGCCTTGCAGCAGATCTGGGTCAAGACCAGCAGCAACGGCCACGACATGCTCGCCGCCATCAAGGAATGGGTCAACGAGGCCGAAGCCAGCGGCATCCAGTCCCTGCGGGACTTCGCCGACCAGCTCAAGACCTACTCGCTACGGCCTGCCACGGCCTGACCAGGCAACTCCACCACTGTGGATGAGGGCTTTTTGTGGCGAGGGAGCTCGCTCCCGCTGGGCTGCGCAGCAGCCCTTCTTTTCTTGTGAGCGCTTTGCGCTCAAGCGGGAGCAAGCTCCCTCGCCACAGGTCCAACACTTGGCATCTGACTCGCTAAATCCCCACGCCCTTCGTCGCCTGAAAAGGAACTTCGCACCGAATCCCCTATCTCAAAGAGCACTTCGCCATCCAGGCGGGATTTGGAGAAAAGTGCGTGCAAAACAACAGCAGTGCACGCTCTTTGAGATTTGTGCCGATGGTCGACAAGAACCTACAGGATTACTCCCTACCTCATTGGCCCGAGGCGGCCCAGACGCTCATGGCGCTGATGCACGCCCAGGGCGAAGTGGCGCGCCTGAGCGAACGTGAGCAACTGTTCAGCTCGCTGCTGGTCAGCGTCAATGCCGTGCTGTGGGCGTTCAACTGGGAAACCCGGCAAGTGCTGTATGTCAGCCCCGCCTACGAACGGATCTTCGGCCGCCCCGCCGGCCTGGTCCTGGCTGACTACAACGAATGGCGCGACGCAATCTACCCCGACGACCAGGAGTACGCCGAACGCAGCCTGGCCGAAGTATTGGTCAAGGGCGCCGTCGAAGACCGTGAATACCGCATCATCGCCGGCGACGGCCAGGTTCGCTGGCTGAGCGACAAATGCTTCATCAACCGCCAGGCCGAGCCTGGGCAACCGGTGATCGTGGTCGGCATCGCCGAGGACATCACCGAAAAGAAGCTCTTGGAAAGTGAGCTGCAGCGATTGGCAACCACCGATGTGCTGACCCAGAGCAGCAATCGCCGGCATTTTTTCGAATGCGCCCACCGTGAGTTCGAGCAGGCGCGGCTACAAGGGACGCCCATGGCGTTCCTGTTGCTGGACATCGATGACTTCAAGGTGATCAACGACACCTACGGTCATCAGGAAGGCGATACCGTGTTGCAGAAGATCGCCGAAAGCGGCCGGTCCGTGCTGCGACGCGGCGACCTGTTCGGGCGGATCGGGGGCGAAGAGTTCGCTGCGGTGTTCCCTGGCTGCGCCCCCGACATGGCATTGCAAGTAGCCGAGCGGTTGCAACGGGAAATCCAGCGCCTGATGTTCCGCTGCGGCGAACAGACCTTCGGCATTACTGTCAGCCAGGGCCTGACCGCCATTACCCCCGAAGACCAGTCCCTCGACAGCCTGTTCTCCCGCGCCGACGCGGCCATGTACGAGGCCAAGCGCAAGGGGAAGAACCGCATCATCGCGGCTTGACGCCAATCGCAGTGCAATTGAATCCAGTCATGCCACAGATCCTGTGGGAGCGAGCTTGCTCGCGATGAGGGCCTGACATTCAATGATGGGGTGACCGTCATGCCGCCATCGCGAGCAAGCTCGCTCCCACAGTTTTGGTTTCGAGGCGGTTGCGAAATTCCGAGCCACCGCCAATCCCCTGTGGCGAGGGAGCTTGCTCCCGCTCGGCTGCGCAGCAGTCGCAAAACCGAACAGCGCGTTCTGCCTGTAAGCATGCTGGGGGCCTGCTGCGCAGGCCAGCGGGAGCAAGCTCCCTCGCCACAGGTTCTGGCCTGTCTGGGCTGACGCCATCGCGAGCAAGCTCGCTCCCACAGGGGTCAGGTGGCGGTGCTAGTTGCGGCGCAACCGCATCAGTTCCGGCAGTCCGATCTTCAGCAACCGCGCCGTGCGCCCCTGGGCCAGTTCTTCAAGCCCTTCATGCTCGGTCAGATGGGCCATCTGCGCCGCCATGTTCATCACCAGCGCCTCGCGGGAATAAACCCCACCACCCAGGCTATAGGCCGCCGCGATCAATTCACGCAACTCCAGCGGCAGGCGCCAGCGAGTGCGCAGCGCCGAACCGAAGCCGGCGCCGTATTGATCGAGGGCGTTCCCGACTTCTTCCAACTCATCCAGTTCGCCCCCCGCCTGCGTCCATTCTTCCAGGCAACGCAGCAGCGCCAGGTCGCCCAAACGATGTAACAGCCCCGCGCAGTAACAACGCTCCGGTTCCAGATCCAGCAACCGCGCCAGGATCCGGGCGTACTCGGCGGTGTGCAGCGACAATTCCCAGTAACGCTTGGCATAGTCCGCCAGACAGGGAACGGTGAGCCGGGCGCAGCGCTTGAGGGTCAGGCCAAGGATCAGGTTCATGCTCTGCCCGGTGCCGAGCTGGTGCAGCGCCTGGGCCACAGTCTGCACCGGGCCACCACCCTGATGCTGGGCAGCGCTATTGGCCGCCGCAATCAGCACCCCGGTGATTTGCGGGTCGGTGCGGATCTCCTCTTCCAGCAGTTTCAGATCCAGGCCCGTGGGGTTGAGGCAGCGTTTGACCGCCACCTGCACATCGGTCATCAGCGGTGCGCCTTCGGACAGATCACGCCGTCGCTCCAGAAAGGCTATCAGGGTCAGCCCCGGGCCCGGAACCGGCACATCGCCGACGGTTTCTTCAGTACCACTCAACAGCAACCCTTGCAGACGCAGGGTCAGGCTTTCCCGGTTCAACGGCTTGGTCAAATACGCCGTCGGCGCCAGTGGAACGACCTCACGCACACTGGCGCTGTCGTTACGCCGACTCATCAGAATGAACGGCAACGGTGCAGCTCGATGCTGTTGGCGAAGGCCACGCAGGATCGTCAGGCCATCGACACCCGGCAGTTCCCAATCGGCGATGACCAGGTCGTACGCGTTATGCGCCAGCAAATCCAGGGCCTGTTGCCCCTCGCCGCAGGTGTCCACTCGGGCATCGCAGCGCACCCCCGACAGCACTTGCTCAAGCATCTCCCGGGACGCCGGATCGGCCTCGGCGATCAACACACGCGGTACAGCGGGTAAAACCACAGCAGTCATGCAACATCGCTCCCTTGCCATACATGCACCTTAGACAATGAAGGCCGTTCCAGACAGCTCAAACCTGCGGGATATGCCCGCAGACATGAAAAAACCCGCCGAAGCGGGTTTTTTTGTGGATCAGTGCACAGTCAGCGTTCGTCAGATCAGAGCTCGGAGAAACACTCTTCGATGATCGCCAGGCCTTTGTCCAGTTGCTCGTCCGGCGAGGTCAGCGGCACCAGCACCCGCAGAACGTTGCCGTAGGTGCCGCAGGACAGCAGGATCAGGCCCTTGTCACGTGCCTTGGCCACCACCTGGGCCACTGCCGCTGCGTTCGGCTTGTGGGTGTCGCCGTTTTCGAACAGCTCGACGGCGATCATTGCACCCAAGGCACGGACTTCACCGATGACCGGGTACTTCTTCTGGATGGCCTTGAGGCCCGTGACCAGACGCTCGCCCACGGCCTTGCAACGGTCCAGCAGGTGCTCTTCCTCGAAGACTTCCATCACCGCCAACGCCGCCGCGCAAGCGATCGGGCTGCCAGCGTAGGTGCCTCCCAGGCCACCTGGGGCGATGGCATCCATGTACTCGGCCTTGCCGCAGACACCGGCCAACGGGAAGCCGCCAGCGATGGATTTGGCGAAGGTGGTCAGGTCAGCGGCGACGCCCATCTGCTCCATGGCGAAGAAGGTGCCGGTACGGCCAGCGCCAGTCTGGACTTCGTCAGCGATCAACAGAATGCCGTGCTGGTCGCACAGGGCGCGCAGGCGCTTCATGAACTCCTTGGGCGCCACATAGAAACCACCCTCGCCCTGCACCGGCTCGATGATGATTGCAGCGATGTCACGGGGCTCGGCGTCGTTCTTGAAGATGCGTTCGATGCTGGCGATGGAATCGTCGATGCTCACACCGTGCAGTTCGTTCGGGTACAGCGCGCGGAAGATGCCGCCGGGCATCAGGCCCATGCCGGCCGAGTACGGCACGACTTTACCGGTCAGGCCCAGGGTCATCATGGTGCGACCGTGGTACGCGCCGGTGAAGGCGATCACACCGGCACGGCCAGTGGCGGCGCGGGCGATCTTCACGGCGTTTTCCACCGCTTCCGAACCGGTGGTCACCAGCAGGGTTTTCTTGGCGAAATCACCGGGCACCTTGGCGTTGATTTTTTCGCACACTTCCACGTACGGCTCGTAGGCCAGGACCTGGAAGCAGGTGTGGGTCAGCTTGTTCAACTGCGCGGTCACGGCGGCGATGATTTTCGGGTGCACGTGGCCGGTGTTCAGCACGGCGATACCACCGGCGAAGTCGATGAATTCACGACCTTCAACGTCGGTGACCGTGGCGTTCTTCGCCGACTCGGCGAAAATCGGGTGAATCTGGCCGACGCCACGTGGAACAGCGGCGGTACGGCGGGCCATCAAGTCAGCGTTAGTCTTGCTCATTACAGTCCTCATTCGCCGCTCATCGGTCGGCGTGGCTCAAGGAATACATGGCGGGAAGGCAACTGCGACAGCATGCGATGATCGACTGCCACAGCGTTCCCGGCCACAAGAAACAGAACGGGTGAAACACGCAAAGGGACAGCACTCTCGTGCCCTTTGCGTTTGAAGCGGATCAGATACCCAGGCAGAGGTATTTGATTTCCAGGTAGTCCTCGATGCCGTACTTGGAACCTTCACGGCCCAGGCCCGACGCCTTGATGCCGCCGAACGGCGCGACTTCGTTGGAGATCAAGCCGGTGTTGACGCCGACCATGCCGTATTCCAGGGCCTCGGCCACACGGAACACACGGCCCAGGTCGCGGGCATAGAAGTACGAAGCCAGACCGAACTCGGTGTCGTTGGACATCGCGATCACTTCGGCTTCGTCTTTGAAGCGGAACAGCGGCGCCAGCGGACCGAAGGTTTCTTCCTTGGCCACGGCGGCATTGTTCGGCACATTGGTCAGGATGGTCGGCTCGAAGAAGTTGCCTTCCATCGCCTTGCCGCCCGACAGCACGGTCGCGCCTTTGCTGACCGCATCGGCAATGTGCTCTTGCACCTTGGCGACCGCTTTGCCGTCGATCAACGGACCGGTGGTGGTGCCATCGTCCAGGCCGTTGCCGATCTTGAGCTTGGCCACCGCCACTTTCAGTTTCTCGGCGAAGGCGTCGTACACCGAATCCTGGATGTACAGGCGGTTGGCGCAGACGCAGGTCTGGCCGTTGTTGCGGTATTTGGAAATGATCGCGCCTTCGACGGCCTTATCCAGGTCGGCGTCGTCGAACACAATGAACGGCGCGTTGCCGCCCAGTTCCAGGGAGACTTTCTTGATGTCCTTGGCGCATTCGGCCATCAGCTGGCGACCGATCTCGGTCGAGCCGGTGAAGGACAGCTTGCGCACGATCGGATTGCTGGTCAGCTCGCCACCGATGTCGCCGGCGCTGCCGGTGACCACACTCAACACGCCTTGCGGGATGCCAGCACGGTGCGCCAGCTCCACCAGGGCCAGGGCCGAGAACGGGGTTTGCGAAGCCGGCTTGATGACCATGGTGCAACCGGCAGCCAGGGCTGGACCAGCTTTACGGGTGATCATCGCCGCCGGGAAGTTCCACGGGGTAATGGCCGCGGTCACGCCGATCGGCTGCTTGATCACGATCAGGCGCTTGTCGGGCTGATGGCCGGGAATCACGTCACCGTAGATGCGCTTGGCTTCTTCGGCGAACCACTCGATGAACGAGGCAGCGTAGACGATCTCGCCCTTGGCCTCGGCCAGTGGCTTGCCTTGTTCCAGGGTCATCAGGCGACCGAGGTCGTCCTGGTTTTCGATCAGCAATTCGTACCAGCGGCGCAGCTTGTTGGCGCGTTCCTTGGCGGTCAGTGCACGCCAGGCCGGCAGTGCCTTGTCGGCGGCTTCAATCGCCCGGCGGGTTTCGGCCGCGCCCATCTTCGGCACGGTGCCCAACACTTCGCCCGTCGCCGGGTTGGTGACCTTGATCGTCTGACCATTGTCCGCATCGACCCAAGCGCCATCGATAAAGGCTTGCTGGCGGAACAACTGGGTGTCTTTAAGCTGCATGTCGGCTTTCCTTAACAGCACCGCGCGCACGCGGAGCGAATTAGATTTGTAGAAAGGCGCCTCGGGGGCTGCCGTCAGGGAAATCATTCACCGGGCTGAAGCACAGAAATAACGCACATAAGCACAGACGTGCGGTTCAGCACCCAGACAAGAGCGTTTGAAATCTCAAACGAATCCTAGGGCCGATGGGGGTGAAGGACAAGAGCCTGTTCGAAAAAAAGAACGAAAAAACCGAATTTGCCCGTTTTTTCTGATCAGCGTAGACAACACCCGGCGAGTTGCTCAAAAACGCAGGCGATTCAGCAGCATGGACGCCCGCCATGCATATGAGTATCATGGCGCCCGCGTCGCACCAGTAGCTCAGCTGGATAGAGTACTGCCCTCCGAAGGCAGGGGTCGTGGGTTCGAATCCCGCCTGGTGCACCATATAGCTATCTAGACCTGTCCCGGACAGTCTATGAACCTCTCCAAGAAGCCCGCCCTGTGCGGGCTTTTTTTGTTTATGGCGACCTCTACAACTTCACGTTTTTGCCATCAGCACATCAAGCGGAGACATACACAGGTATGTGGTAGTCAGCTCCGAGCACAGCATGAAATTTTCTCGGCCAGACCTAGACCTTATCCTCGAATACATTGATGCGGTCGAATCCGGTTATGCCTGCGTTTCAGCTAATGACGGATGTCTCGGTGCGCTTGTACTCGACCATCAGAGCCTAACTCTACTCGTCGGGCCGGTGCGCTCTTGCTGAACCAGCTACCCCATGAGCGACTGCTTCGCTAACACGATAGCCCTGATCAATCCCGAGGCTGCGACCGCGATATCATGGTTGAAAACAGAATCACTTGGTTGCTCATCATCCCACCCTCTTCCGAAAGCATTCTTATCTAGCGGGGGTGGCCAATGAAGTTTCACCAAACCGCTAGACAGAGTGATGTCAAATTGATAGCTTTGTTTGGTTTCTATACAAATCTCAGCGGGCATGCCCACCTCCCAGCAGTGTAAGTCCAACAAGATTTCAAAGGAGTGAACTTGTGAAAGAGATCTATCTGACCGAGCTAGCCAAAACAAAAGTCATGAGTTCAGAGTCCGATAAATTTAGCTATTTAAACTCCATCACTCGTTCAATACTCCAAACAGCGGCGATAGTCTCACTTGAGATTGCAAGAAGACTTATCCCCAATGCTGATGATAGCTACGAACTTGACTACCTAGCAATTAGATTTCAGCAGCCTTCAGACGGCCTCCCTGTCGAAATACTTGACAGGTTAATACCTATAATTCGCAGCTTAATCAGTGACGAGTACATGAAAGGCTGGTTCGAGAAGTCTGAAGGCGCCACAGAAAATTTGGTTACATCCATATTAAAGTGGGTAGAGTTCCGAAACAAAGTTATTGCGCACGGCGTAGTCGACCAAAATGACATAAGGGAATGGAATCCAAAAACCGAGGAACTGGTGAACAAATGTATCGCCGTTTTTTCCCAAGCCCTACCAAGATTTACTCCTGACCGACACGACTTGACCTTATCTGAAACATATAACTCACTATCTGTAAATACACCCCTAGTAATAAACAACAAAGCCGTGGTAGTAACAAAAATAATTTTTAAGAAAAACCTGTGGAAGATTCACGGGCAATTGCTCTGCTGGGATAACGCCGCAGAGTTCACAAATGACCTGCAGGAAGCCAATGCCTTTTCCGAACAAGGCTTTCAACGACAAAATAAATTCAAATACAGTCAAATAATTCTTAGCAGCAATACATTTTCCTTACTTCAAAACATACCAACAAGGCAAACCTCAACGTTCGAAGGAAGAAAAAAGGAATTAGCCAAACTTACAAAGTGGCTCAACGAGCCAGAAGAATCGCGATCTTGTTTGATATTCGGCGACGGCGGCTATGGAAAGACGACCTTAGTTCTAGAGTTTCTAAACAAACTGATTGATGGTGGAATCGAAGTCAGTACGGGCATGCCAGAAATAATAAGTTATCATACCGCGAAGATGACAAGGTGGACTGATCAAGGCATAACGCATTTCCGGGGTATTTCCAATGCAATGGAGGATGGCATTAGAGAAATCATGTACTGTCTACAGGATGTACTGGGAAAAGAATGGTACCGAGTTGAAGGTATAGCTCTAATTGACAAAGTAAAAAATGAGCTAACGACGCAGGGATACTCAAGAAACGATTTATTACTAGTATTGGATAATACCGAAACTCTAGCCACCTCGGTGGCAGACAGAGAAGAACTTACAGATTTCTTTGATGAAGTTGCCAGAAAAATCGGCCGAATCATAATAACTTCTCGACGTAGAGAATTGATGAATGTGACACCCGTACAAGTTAGCGCACTGACGGAGGATGAGTCGATTCAATTACTCCGTAGGTTAGGCACTGAACATTGCGCTAAACCTATTCTGCAAGCAGGCGATGCAAGATTAAGGCGAGTTAGCTCTCAGCTTTCTCACAAACCACTGCTGATGGATGCACTAGTCAAATACATCGCCAGAGCATCAGTTGGTATAGATGATGCGCTATCAAGTATATTTAGAAAATCCAATGATCAGCTTTTAGAGTTTTTGTACGAAGACGCTTGGCTCCGAATGAGCGAGTCGCAACGCCATGTTTACCTGATCCTAGTAAGTATAACCTGCCCGGTAGATGAATATTCTGTCGGCTATGCCTGCCAAGAAATTGGAATCCCTCATGACGAGTTTCATCAGAGTTTAGACGAAACATACTTTGCAAATCTTACAAGCTATGGTCGCTCCTACGAACTAGAGATTGTAGATCTAGCGCACAACTTCTTTCTTCAAAAACTATCAAAACTACCTACCCTTGAAAAAGGCATTATACAAAACTGTGCAAAAATAGTAGACGAGCATGCGAAAGAAAGAGAAAAGGTTGAACTAGAGTACAGAAACGACCGTATAGCAGAGGCCTTTAGAGGCCAGTATGCAAAAGCCGCAAAAATTGCCACGAGCAAAGGGAAAATTGCCGACGCGCGCGACTTATTTGAGATGGCCATTCAGGATGACCCAATGAATGCGGCTCTTCATGATCGTTTCGCATGGTTCTTATTAAACAAAGACCACGACCTTGATGAAGCCTTAAAAATGGCAGAAAAAGCAGTATCTCTTGACGAGAAAAACCCCGATGCGCTGCTCACCCTAGCAATTATTTTATATCATAGAAGTGATCTCGAATCAGCAGACAGCTATATTCAAAAAGCCAATAGCTTAGGAAAGCCTAACTCCCTTTGCTTACTAAGAATGGGGATAGGACGATATCATATCGCAAAAAATATTAGCGATAGAACAGCAATACCCTTTCTAGAGAAGGCCATCGACTGCTTCAATCGTTCAAGCCGGGAAATAAAACCTACTGATAGGTATTATGCAAAAAACAAAAATGAGTTAAACAAATACGTAGCACTCTCCCAAAATGCCTTACACATACTTAAAAGCAACAACTCCACCCCCTTATCGGAGGTAATCTTGAATGGGAATTTGGGTGGTTTCGAGCCATCGTAGACATGTACGCCGCGAACAACATAGCTCCAAACCCAGATCAGCCCGCATAATCGCGGGTAGTGCCCTTCAAGATCAGCGCTTGGCAGACACTCATTGGTCGAGATCAACCTCAAGCTGCTCAGGTGCCGGCTCAATATCTCCCAAAGACTTCACCACAAGCCCGCACCTTTGAGCCTTGGAATATAGCCCCGCATCATGAGTCCATATTTCATCAGCATTGGTTGCGAGAGCAGTAGCAATTATCTGGCGATCAAAACGTAGCTTGGCTTTCGTTGCTGCCGGGTCAAGGACCTTTAGCTCGTTGTCATCGACCATACGAGCACATTCGACCGCAGCAATCTGATCGAACGATACGATTTCAAAACACGAAAAACCATTTATGACATCCAGATGGCTCTGGTGAAAATTCCGATCAATGCCTACCAGATACTCAGCCAATGCAGGTGTCGGTATCAGCACGGTCCCGCCTCTTGCGTCGACCAAGTCGATTAAAGCCTCAGCTCTAGCCTCCGCCCTATCAACATTGTGACCAGTGGCGGGATCAACCAAGACGATACCGTCCTTTGCATTTCCCAAGGCTTGGACAAGAACGTTGGTATCGAGAACTATGCGCACCTCAGCCCCTTAGGTTTTGAATCGTTCCATGAGGATCATCCATCTCGCTCCAGGTGATGCCTCCGAGTTCTTTGAGCTGGGTAACCGCACTACGCAAAGAGGTTTTCTCGAGCTTCTCGAAGGATTGAATGAACATTTTTCGCAGCCGCCAACCACCGTGCGGCCGGCTTTCCCATTCACCTTTTCCGTGAACGCGGACGTACTTGAACAAGAGCTTGCCCAGTTGTTCAGCCAATGCCGTATCGGCTTCACACAGAAGAGTTTCGCCGCCAGCGCCCTCAAGCCGAACAGGAACAGTCTCGTCTTTCCCGCCTACGACATACAGGCGACCTTGGACGCTACCCTGCTTGATGACAATCATGGGAGGAGGAGCCGCCTTAGCTTTTGGAAATTGAAGAATGTTCGCATCCGCGGCTTGCAAGACACCATCCACTCGATCTTGCTCCATCAGTGCAGATAATTGCAGGTAGGCTTTTCGTGCGCGCTTAGGGCCAATTCCCTGAGCAGCCTCCCGTACCCTGTTCAAGACGTGGGGGTACTTCTCATCCTCCACCCACGTATTCAGGCAGACACAGCCTTCTGTAACGGAGTCAAAATGAACATTATCGTGTGAGCCGAAAAGCTCAGCGAGCTCACACAGATAATCCGTCAAGCGAACCATCGAGAGCTTGCTTGGATCGGTTCCGTCGAGTTCGAGCATCAGCTTTTTCATGCCGTCGAGTATAGTTCCGCCCAAATGATCCTGCTATGGCCGCATTTGTAACGCTGTGCCCGACTAAGCCGCCTACAACGCTACCCTGCCAGCACCATCGATGTTCCGACTCACCACTTCCAGCAAATCCGAACCTTCTCGCAGCAGCAAATACGCCGCGTTGGTAAATCGATACAAATCCCCATCGTCGATGCCCTTGATCGTGACCGAAGTGATGCTTTCCAAAAGGTCGGTCCCGGCCTTGATGCGGCTGAGCGCACTGTCAATCAGCATCGCGGTGGGCATCTGGCTGTCGATCAGTAGGACGGGGCAGTCGGGATTGTTGGTTTGCAACGGGATGTAATGCGACATGTATATGACTCCTTGTCAGACGAACTGATAAATGGATGAAACGGGTTACTGGAGCCACGAGAGCCATAGCACTCCGCCCAACCCGTCATTTAATCCAAAATACCTGAAATTCAGATATCCGAAAAGCAGATATAGCGTGGCGAAGCGAATATCAATGGATGCAGCCATGACCAAAGCTATTTATCGACGCGAGCACGAGGTTTTTCTTCAGGTCCTCAAGCGCATGCGAATCGAATCCGGGCTTACTCAGGCACAGTGTTCGACAGCGCTGGGTAGACCGCAGTCATTCATGAGCGATGTGGAGCGAGGGGTGCGAAGGCTGGATACGGTTCAGTTGCGAGATTTGTGTTTGGTTTTGGGCACGGATTTGACGAGTTTTTCAGCCGACTACGAAAGGGCGCTCAAGGTCGAATGATCCTTCAGCTTCTAGGACCACTAGCACTTCAAATGTCTCGGTCATGGATCGTAGTCCCGTTCATTTATGGCCTGCGGAAGCCATTATGTAGTGGAGCTTGCCCCCGCTCGGCCTGTAGGAACTGCCGAGCGAAGCGAGGCTGCGATCTTTGCGCAGACACTTGAGTCTAAAGCGAAATATCAAAAATCGCAGCCCTCGGCAGCTCCTACAACTCAGCCCAGCGGGAGCAAGTTTCCTCGCCACGAATTCTGGCCGTGTCCCTTCAACGCTTGCGTAACGCCTCCAACCGCGCCGGCAAATCCTCCTTTGGAAAGCGCTTGTGCAGCACCAGCAGCTTCTCATAAGCAGCCTTGCTCTCACCCGCCTCGCACAAGCGCAGGATTTCCAACAAACCTTGCTCCAACGATGGCAGTGCATCCGGCGCCGATTTTTCGCCGCAGGCTTCCCACCAACGATTGCATTGGGTTTGCCGGGGCACGGGCCAGTTCGCCCTGGGGCGCCGTGCGGGTGATCGGGCGGGGCAGTCATAACGACGTTACAGCGGTAATGGCGGGCTCTTGCCGCTCAGCGGAAAAACTCCATCGAGGCGGTGAGGAAAGCTGGTCGTGAGACACGGGCGAACACAGCACCAAGCCGATCATCAGCGCCCGCCGCCCGGCGCGTACAATTTCCCCCCAACATGGATGTTAGCTAGATCGCTTTCCTGCGGGCCTGCAGTAGCTGCTAATGTAGGTCCAGGAGGGCTTACAGAGATCAATTCATGTATTTAAAGCCCTAAATCCCTGCACATCCGCATGCTGCAACCAGAAGGAATGTTATGGACAATGAGTCTTACGTACATATCGCTGCCGTTCGGAAAGCGCTGACCCACAATACTGCAGCAGTGATGATCGGAGCAGGATTTAGCAGAAATGCCGAGGGTGGAGAACAGCTTAAGCTATGGAAGGATTTAGCATACGAACTTTGGACTGCTCTAAACCCCGGAAATACGAACATCGAAGAGTTTCATAGCAGTTCTGTAACGGCATTAGCCTCTCAATACGCTCAAATGTTTTCCTTACCGAGCCTAGAAGATCTTCTCAAGCGACACATACCGGATGAAAAAGTTAAGCCTGGCGACCTCCATCACAGGCTGCTAACACTGAATTGGTCAGAGATTTTCACCACTAACTATGACACATTACTCGAGCGCTCTGCTGAAGATATTATCGAGAGAGCGCACTATGTAGTTACCTGCAGGGAAGACATTCCACAGTCTAAAACCTTAGGCCGTCGAAGAATTGTTAAGCTGCATGGATCATTTCCATCTCAACGCCCTTTTATATTTACTGAAGAACAGTATAGAAACTACCCAATCCAATTTGCACCTTTTGTTAATCTAGTTAGACAGTCCATGCTAGAAAATGTTTTTTGTCTAATTGGATTTTCAGGAGATGACCCAAATTTCCTCCAGTGGATCGGATGGGTTAGGGACATGCTTGATCAGCATGCTTTGCCAATATATCTTTTTATTAGCCGTCCAATGCCTTTCGGACAACGCAAGTTACTCGAGGCACGAAAAATAACTCCCGTACTACTTCCAACAGACTCAAATACAGATGAATCCGACTACCAAGCACGATATAAGCTTTTGTTACAGCTTCTTGCCAAGCCAGAGGAGGAAGACGAAAGTAAGAACTGGCTAAACTCTCTAACAATTAAATCAGAGCCCAGCCAAGACATAGAGAAGAAACTTGACGAACTACTTCTAGCCCTCCCCGAACTTATAGAGTTTAAGAACAAATATCCGGGCTGGCTGATATGCCCCGAAAGTACTCGAAAAAACCTCCAGTCTAAACTTTCAAGACTAGAAGACATTTTGAGCGATGAAACAATATACATCGCACTATCCAAAAAAAGCCCCCACCTTGCAGTTATTGCAATTGGAGTTTATGCATGGCTAACCGAAACGGTGTTAGAATCCCTTAATGACGGACTAGCACTAAGAGGCCTTGAGCTTATTTCCAAAACTAGAAAAACGAAACCAGAAACAAAGGACAGCAAGGCTAATGAAGCACTCAAAAAAATAAATGTTCTAACTCGCAAAAACTTTATGGATTATTGGAGTGAACTTGCCGTCAGAATTTTACGCTGGAGCAGAGAAGAGCAAGACCATAAGCGCTTTAGACTAATCAGCAAATTTTTAAAACTCAACTCTTATCTGAGTCTTACAAATCAAGACAATCTAAACTATGAATCAATTTTATTCGCTATTTACGAAGGTGACAGGTCGCTGGCTCGCAAACTAACTATCGAATGGATACCTGCTTCGAACGAAAACTACATGGAGATTCGGAAAGGCTCGCTATTAGCAGAAATGGGTGAGCTTTCATTGGGGTTAAAAGCATGTATACAAGGACTTCAAAAACTACGAAAGGGACAAAAACTTAATAGCAATAGCGCCAAACTCTTATCCGAAGAGTCTTGGGCTGCGCTGGTAATTAGAAATATCAAATTAGCACTCAACGGAACTGAGCAGCTGAGTTCGACACACAGCATCTCTAATAGCACTGAAATCGAAGACCCTGAATATCTATCAGATGCCGAAGGAGACTACCCGGATGAAGCTGGTCAAAATACTTCGCACGTCTATCAGAGAGAGTCCAATAGCTACGAAATCGATAGAGTTACGAAGAGTATAGACTCTAGAATTTCTGAGCTAGAAAGCAAGGGATTCAAGGCTGAGCGGGAAAGAGACGCAATACTTTCCAGGCTGGACTCTGAAGTATCATATACACATAGTGAAAAACAGATAATACATTCTTTTGAGATTGGCAAATACAGCTCAACACGAACCTTAGGGCACGGAAGTGGCGAGCACAACCAAAAATCTTTAGCAGCATTCAACTTCCTTAAGCTTAGCGATATTGCTGCAATCCCTCCTACTTTGGGAGGCTACTCCTTCTTCTCCGAATCTTATATCCAAGCAGCTTGGTGGATTCATAGAAATGACTCTTTCATACGAGTTTTGACGACAGCTCTGCGAGCACAAGATGCGACCATCTTCAAGCCAAGAGATCAAAATAAAGCACAGTACAAAACGGGGTGGCTCTCTCGCTACCAAGTCGGCACTATCGAGGAGGCCGCAGCGAGCAAAATATGTGAACGGTCGTTAGAAATCCTTGAAACGTCTTTAACCGACTCAAGTTCAATAAGTCCAGAGAGTACTATTGAAAGCTCGAAACACAGAGTTGCAAACATCCACGCCGAGCTGTACTCAAGATTAGTTATTCGACTCACGAATCAAGATGTCATTGCAAAGCACATACAAAAAATAATCGAATTCCATAAGTCACACGAACTTTGGTCAAACCCGGATCTATGGAAGTCATTTGGTAATGCACTATACCGAAGTTTAGAGGCTGCCAACAAATCCACTAGATCGGATTTCATAGTAAGTTTACTAGAAATACCAGCTATGCCTCCAGTTCAAGAGGCTGACCGTTTCCGCAAGCACTTTAGGCATGACTGGCTTAATATCAACCAACTGCTATCGGTACTTCGCGACCTGACGATTTCGACAACACCGGCGATTAAAAATGAGATACACAGACTTACAACGAGTATCTTGAACACTAAAGACGAAGAAATTCTAGAGAAACTATGGTCTAGGGTCTTGATGCTTGATCGCTTGGGCCTTATGCCGGAAGAATACCCATCATCATTAGTAGAAAGCCTGAAAAAAACAAATGGCATCCCTATCATCCCAGGATTAAAGATGGTTGCAACATTCATGTTGCTGTCGAACCAAGAGCAATTCACCCGCAGTCTCCACACAGAAATAATTGATGATATATCACGTATTTCTAAAGACGGAAGGCGCTCATGGTCTTTACATATAGATGAAAGGACACTTGATTGCTGGGTATATCTAGCGCAAGAAAAAAAACTAACCATCGACGATGTAATAGCTGGTATCAAGGCTATAAAAGTTTGGTGGGACAGAGAGTGGAGCGTTATTACAAATGAGACATTATCATTCGATGATATAAAATCGAATATCGCTCATAGACTGACTCTCATAGACAAGTTCTTAGCTACGGCTTTACCGATGGACTGGCGAACTATCCCTGGGTTCAAGCCCCATGCGAAGTGGCTGAGATCGCTACCTACCGAAGCGCTAAAAGCGGGGGTAGATCTATGGAGAATTCAGCACAAGCATAAAATTAAAATACCTAGCGCCCATGTAGCTGAAGAAGTTGGGCTTGATATCTCCTGCGCATTGCTAGGCGACCCCACCTCACCTAATTTTATTAATTCGATATCCACCACCAAGGACTGGATACAGACTGGATGGAGCCCAGAACCCAAGCATCTAACGGAGTCTGCGATTAGCATGATGTGCTGCCTCAGGCAAAGAACTACGGCATGGGGCCTAGATATACTTATAGATATCGCAAGAAAAAGAATTGAGAGCATAACCGAAAGTCGATTCAAGCGAATAGAGAAGGGTTTACAACTTCTCGAAACGATAGCAATTTATCGCCCAAGAAATGTTCCCTACCCTGTCTTCGACGAAGATATACCTCTTATAAGATACTCATGTTGCCGTCTGTCCCTCGAGCTCAGCAAATATGACCGTTTCCGGGACTCCCTGGTTCTACAAAGGTGGTTATTGGAAATACCGGGCGATCCACTTCCTGAGGTCAGGTATCTACTGGAGATCGACATCGATTAAACCGCTAACATGAAATTTTGTATCCGATTTGTACCCTCTCCAAAAAAACCCGCCTGTGCGGGTTTCCTTGGTTCTGCTGACAACGGCCCTTTTACCAAGCCTGTTCAATATCTTTGCCAAGGCCCTAATCATGACCCGCAAATACCGTTCACTTATGGGTTGTGTAGGTCCTTGTACCGAGGAAGCTTGTTCCTTCGCCACGGCAATGGCGGAACCTCTTCAACGCTTGCGCAACGCCTCCAACCGCGCCGGCAGGTCTTCCTCGGGAAAGCGCTTATGCAGCGCCAGCAGCTTCTCATCAGCGGCCTTGCTCTCACCCGCCTCGCGCAAGCGCAGGATTTCCATCAGGCCTTGCTCCAGCGATGGCAATGCTGCCGGCGCGGATTTGCTCATTTTCGCCGCGGGCTTTTCCGCCAAGGATTGCACAGGGCTTGCCGGGGCCCGGGCCAGTTCGCCCTGGGGTGCCATTCGGGTGATCGGGGCCGGGGCGGGCATGGCCGGTGGTGGTGTGGCGGCAACGGCAGGCGCTTGCCGATCGGCGGAAAACTCCATCGAGGCGGGTGAGGCCAGCTCCTCGTGGGGCACGGGTGAGCGCAATACCAGGCCGATCATCAGCGCCACACCGGCGACCGTGGCGAATGCCATTTGCCAGCGCGGCCGTTGGCAGGCTTGCAGCCAGCGTTGCCACAGGCTTGGCGTGGGTGTCGGTGCTTCGCGACGGGCGGTGGCCAGGATGAAGGCGTCCAGGGAGGCCGGCGGCTCGCCGCTGGTGTGTTGGCGGAAATGCTCGATCAGCACTTCGTCGTTGGGATCCGGAGTGTGTTTGGCGTCGATCATGCGGGTACCTCCTCGGCCAGCAGTCGCTGCAATTTCTGCTGGGCGTAACGCAAGCGGCTTTTGACCGTTTCCAGCGGGGCGCCGGTCAGGGCGGCAATCTGTGGCAGCTCCAGGTCGCCATGCAGGCGCAGCAGGAAGACCTCTCGCTGATCCTCGGGCAAGGCCTGCAACGCGGCGTCGAGACGCGCCTGGTCACGGCTCAGGCTCAGCTGCTGCTCGGGGCTGCCGGTGTCGTCGGGCTGGACGTGCAGTTGCTCGTCATAACTGTCGTGCAGCGGGTTGTGGACACCCTGTCTGCGCCAGTGGTCGATCAAGCGGTTGCGGGCAATCTGGAACAACCAGGTACGAAAACTCGCCCGGCCTTGTGGCTGGGTGGCGCTGCGAATCAGGCTGAGCCAGGTGTCCTGGAAAACTTCCTCGGCCAGCTCGGCTTTGTTGCTCAAGGACAGCAGGAAACGGTAAAGCCCTTGCCGATGGCGGGCGTACAGGACTTCGAAAGAAGCTCCGTCGCCATTGCGGTAGCGGGCCAGCAGCGATTCGTCGCTGGGAGAATCAAGCGCAGCGGGCATGTGGGGGGCGAACTCCTTTCCGGTCATTGCAACACAGTCCTGGCAGACAACAAGGGAGCCCTGTGGGAGCGAGCTTGCTCGCGATGGCGTCCGATCAGTCAATGACGAACATGATCGGTCTACTGCTATCGCGAGCAAGCTCGCTCCCACATTGATGATCCTCGTTGTAGTCAGGCTCAGCGCTTGGCCGCAGGCTCCAGGCTCTGGGCCAGTTCCACCAACTGCACAAACTCCGAGCGCAGCCCAAACGGATCATCACCGCGGGCCGAGCGCGCCAATTGCGCAGTGTCCTTCAAGGTCATCGTCCCAGTGTAGCGTCCATCACCCTTGAGCTGTTGGGCGAAGGCGGCAACAGCGGCCGAGAAACGCAGGTCATCGCTGGGCTTGCGGTCGTTCTGCACGCTGGCAATGGGATGTTCGATCAATCGACTGCTTCCGCCCTCGGCCGGCTTGTAGCGTACGCGCAACATCGCCAATTCGCCTGAGGTGCTCTGCGACTTGGGCGTGCTTGCATAGCGCAGTGGTTCCAACCAGCCCGGCGTGCCCTTCGGCACGATTTCATACAACGCCGTCACCGTATGCCCGGCGCCGATCTCGCCTGCGTCGACCTTGTCGTTGTTGAAATCCTCACGCTTCAACGCGCGGTTCTCATAGCCCAGCAGTCGATACTCACTGACCTGGGCGGGGTTGAACTCCACCTGCAACTTCACGTCCCGGGCGACCACCGCCAGGGTGGAACTGAGCTGGTCCACCAGGACCTTGCGCGCTTCGAGCAGGTTGTCGATGTAGGCGTAGTTACCGTCACCGGCGTCGGCCAATTGCTCCATCAGGTGCTCGTTGTAGTTATCCACACCGAAGCCCAGTGTCGTCAGGGAGACGCCGCTTTTACGCTGGTCCACCGCCATCTGCTTGAGGCTGTCGAAATCACTGACGCCGACGTTGAAGTCGCCATCGGTTGCCAGCAGGATGCGGTTGATGCCTTTGTCGATGAAACTCTCCCGCGCCATCTGATAGGCCAATTCGATACCCGAGGCACCTGCGGTGGAACCACCGGCGTCGAGTTGATCGATGGCGTTGCGGATTGCCGCCTTGTCGCGGCCCGAAGTGGGCTTGAGCACCACCCGGGATTCGCCGGCATAGACCACCAGGGACACCCGGTCCTGATCGCGCAATTGGTCCACCAGCAGTTTCAGCGTGCTCTTGACCAGCGGCAGGCCTTCGCGACGGTCCATGGAGCCGGAAACGTCCACCAGGAAGACCAGGTTGGCCGGCGCCAGGTCCGCCACGGCGCGGTCACTGGCCTTGATGCCGATGCGCAGCAAACGGGTGTGGGGGTTCCACGGTGAGGGGGCGACCTCGGTGGTCACACCGAAGGGCGAACCGTCGGTGGGGAGGGCGTAGCTGTACGGGAAATAATTGACCATTTCCTCCAGCCGCACAGCCCCTTCGGGCGGCAGGCTACCTTGGTTGAGGAACCGTCGCACATTGGCATAGCTGCCGGTATCGACATCCACGCTGAAGGTCGACACCGGCGTTTCGGCCACGCTGTGGATCGGGTTGTCCGGCAGCTTTTCGTACTGTTCACGCGGTTCGGCACGGTAACCCGCGGCGATGGCATCGTTCGCCACGCTGGGAGCGGGCATCGATGCCGGCTTCATGAGCATGCGCTTGACCGTCGACTCGGGCCCTTGGGCGATCTCGCCTTGCGGCACCACGCTGGGCGCCACAGGCACCGGTTCGGAGGACTGGGCAGCCTCTCGGGAGGAAGACAACCCACAGCCGGCCAACGCCACCAGCAAAGTCACGGCGAAGCCTTGGGCAGCAGGACGCATAAAGGGAAGTGGACGGAACATGGGCTGAACCTCGTGAATGAATGATTCGTACACAGGCTCAGACGCAAGGCACGCGCGGTTCGGGTTAACCGGTCGAAATTATTTTTCCGGCGGCTGACAACCCTCGCCATTTTCCTCTACAGCCCCTTGATACCTTTGCGGTTTTCCCTCAAGTTACCGCCCCCCGAGTCGAGACATTGAAGTGCCATCAACCCTATAAGGACATTCCGTGTTCAAAACGCTCCTCAAGGCCAGCGCCCTGGTCGCCACTCTATCGATGACCGGCTGCGTGTCCTACACCGTCACCGGCCCGGTGGGCGCCCCGCAGCACCCTGCTCCTGCGAGCAGCCCGCGTATCGCACAAATCGCCGATGTCGCCGTGACTGCACCCGATGTCAACGATGCAACCCGCACGGCCATCAGCCGCTCGCTCACGGCCCAGCTCAATCAGTACGTACAGACCGGCGGCTACTTCAAGCAGGTCACCGAATACCCAACGCGCCTGGGCGAGAATGACGTACTGCTCAAGTTCGACATGACCTCCCTCAAGGGCCATCGCGCCCCGCACCCAGGCTACTTCCCCGGCGCGTTGCTGACCCTGACGATCTGGATCTGGGTGAACGGCCCGATCTACGTCGACAGTTTCGATGTCGCCGGCAACCTGAAGATCGTCGACCGCGACGGCAAGGAACTGGCAGCGGCCAAGGAAGAGGTCAAGCTCGAGCGCAACGTTGGTTTGTACGGCCGCGAATATTGGGCGCCGACCATGGGCGCCCAACAGCTGAATCAGTTGGTCGCACAACTGCTGGACACCGCCACCGCGCGCCTGGCCAAACAATAAGGAGCAACACATGATGGGTTTCATCAAACACAGCCTGGTACTGGCCGCCGTCCTGCTGACCGGTTGCGTGTCCTACTCGCAACACGAATTGCCCGACGTGAAGACCTGGCCGCCAGCCGCCGCCACGCCAGCGGCCAAACCCAGCGCCTTCGTGCGCACCACCGCGCAGAACCAGGTCAACAGCGGCCCGGCCGTTGCCGCCTCGGGCGCCCAGGCCACCGCGTGGGAAACCTCCGTGGCCGAGACGTTCCGCGACTCCGGACGCTTCGCGCGGGTCAGCACCGACAAGGTCGAGTCGGACATCTACGCCGAAGCCACCTTGAGCAACAACGAGCAGTTCAGCATGGCCTCGGCCATCATCACCGGCGCGACCTTCTTCGTGATCCCGTCCACGGCCGAAAACACCTTCACCCTCGAAACGGTGTTCAAGGACAAGGACGGCAAGGAACTGGGGCGCGTGCAGAAGAGTGAATCGGTGCGCACCTGGATGCACTTGGTACTGATCTTTGGCATTCCGTTCCAGCAGGACACCCGCGACGTGGTGCAGGCGCTGACACGTAGTACGTTGGAAGAGGCGGTGCAGCGGCGGTTGCTGTAACACCACCCGTTGGCGTCACAGTGGCGAGGGAGCCAGCTCCCGCCGGGCTGCGAAGCGGCCCTTGCATGGGTGCTTCGCACTCAAGCGGGAGCAAGCCCCTCGCCACAGATCATTTCAACCTTGGACAGTATTGCGACCCACCTCACTCAGCCCCGATTTCCACCACGGTTTTTCCTTTCCCACGCCCCTCGGCTACCTGCGCAAAGGCCTCATTGACCTCCCCCAGGCCAAACCGGGTTTGATCCACCTTGATCCGCAACACTCCGGCCTCAACCAATGCGGCTGCCTCGCGCAAAATCTGGCCATGGTGCTCGCGGCCGTTGCCCGTCAGCAGCGGCAGCAACGTAAACACTCCAGAATAGCTTGCGCCCCGGAACGACAATGGTGCGAGGCTGTGCTGGCCCCAACCGAGGCAACTGAGCACATGGCCGGTGTAGGTTTTAACCGCGTTGAATGAAGCATCCAGGGTCGAGCCACCAACGGTGTCGTAGACGATGTCGAAGCCTTCGCCATCGGTGTACAGGCGCACGTAGCTGTCGGTGTCCTGGGTCCGATAGTCGATGGCTGAGGCGCCCAGTTCGCGGATGAAATCCAGGCTGCTGGCCGAGCCCGTAGCGTAGACCTCGGCGCCCCGGGCCTTGGCGATTTGCACGGCCATTTGGCCGACGCCCCCCGCGCCGTCATGAATCAGCACCTGTTGCCCGGCCCGGACGTTGGCGCGGTCTACCAATCCTTCCCAGGCCGTGATGAATGCCAGCGGCAAGGCGGCCGCTTCGCGCATGCTCAATGAACGGGGTTTGGGCGCAATCAGGCGGGCATCGACCGCGATGTACTCGGCCAGCGCGCCTTGCGCCCCGCCGATTCCGCCGGCCATGCCGAATACCTCGTCGCCAGGTGCGAAGTCATCCACGCCTTCGCCCCGCTCAACCACCGTCCCGGCCAGGTCGATCCCCAATACGGCGGGCAACGGCTGGCGTGCATGGGCACCGCCTCCCGCCGCGATCTTGGTATCCAGCGGGTTGATTCCGGCGGCATGCACCTTGATCAATACCTGGCCTTTGCCGGGAACGGGACGGGCGATGGAACGGACAATCAGCGGCGCCTGAGCGGTTTCGGCAACGGCGGCGAACATGGCGTTGTTCATGACGGTAAACCTCCAATAAGTGGGCAGGTTCATCATGCGAGCGAAGACGCATTCCGATAAGTGAGCAACAATGGATAGGATTTATTCCAGACAGAGGCCAAATCCTGATGGATCTGCTCGATGCAATGCAGGTGTTCGTGCGCGTAGTGGAGCGCGGTTCGTTCTCGGCGGTCGCCAGGGAGCTGAACCTGGGCCAACCGGCGGTGAGCAAGCAGATCCGCGCATTGGAGCAACATCTGGGCGGGGCGCTGTTTGCCCGCAGCACTCGCCATCTCGCGCTGACCGATCAGGGACAGCGCTTCTACACCGAGAGCAAGGACATACTCGCCAGCGTGGACGCCGCGCGGCTCAGTTTCGCCAGTGGCCAGGAACAGATCGCCGGCCTTCTGCGGGTGGCGGCGCCCGTCAGTTTCGGCCGGTTGTGTATCGCGCCCCTGGTGGGCGAGTTCCTGACCCATCACCCACAGCTTCGTATCGACTTGAGGCTGAGCGACCAGAACGAAGATGTATTGAAGGAAAACATCGACCTTGCCATTCGCATCGGCGTGGTGAAAAACGAAGGGCTGGTGGCGATTTCCCTCGGTGATAGCCCGCGCCGGGTGTACGCATCTCCTGCTTATCTGCAACAGCACGGCACGCCCCTCGAACCGGCCGACCTGGCCCGCCATAACTGTTTGGCGTTCACGCTGCTGGAGCATTACGACGTCTGGCGATTCGAGCAGGATGGCCTACAGCACAGCGTAACGATCAAGGGCAACGTCACCTGCAACAGCAGCGAGGCGATCCGGGAAATGGTGCTGTCGGGCCTGGGCGTTTCGCTTTCACCGCAGTGGTTGTTCGCAGCCGATGTCCGCCAGGGAACCGTCTGCCCCCTGCTTGCCGATTACCAACCGCTGGCGCTGCCCATCAGCGCCGTGTTCAGTCTCGACCGACGCCGCTCGGCACGAACCCGAGCCTTTGTGGATTTTTTGCGCGAGCGTCTTTGAGCAGCCGGATCAGGACTCACAGGCCAATGACGGCTGCGCAGCCTTGCCATGCCGTCCCGGGAAATACGCCGCCGCACCCACGCCTACCGCGCCCATCACCACGCAATACCCTACGCACACCCACGGGCTCCACGGCACCAGGGCGATCAGCATCAACGGTGTCATGCTGGCCCATAGCGCATAGGCGATGTTGTAGGTGAGCGAGATGCCCGACACGCGGATCTTCGGCGGGAACAGGCTGACCATCACCGACGGCACCGCGCCGACCACACCGCAACCCAGGCCGGCCACGGCGTAGGCCAGGCCCAGCCAGGCGCTGCCGCTGATCAGGCTGGCGTAGAGCACGGCAATGCCCAGGGGCAGCAGCAGGCTGTAGAGCATGACGGTGCGCCAGGCGCCGATGCGGTCGACGATGAGGCCGGCCAGGACGCAGCCGATGTTCAGGAAGACGATGCCCAGGCTGCTCAGGGCGAAGGTGTGGCTGGGCGTCATGCCGAAGCTTTTCTGCATCACGGTCGGGGTGATGACCACGAACACCACCACGGCAGAGGTCAGCACACAAGTCAGGATGGCGGCGGGCAGCAAAGCCTGGCGGTGGTCACGCAAGACCGTGCGCAACGGCAGTTCCGCAGCGCCTTCGCGATCGGCTTGCAGGGCCATGAAGATCGGCGTTTCGCTCAGCCAGCGGCGCAGCCAGACGCCGATCACACCGAAGACACCCCCCAGCAGGAACGGCAGGCGCCAGGCGTAATCGAGTATCTCCGCCGGTGTGTAGATCCGCGCCAGCGCCGTTGCGGTCAGGGCGCCCAGCAGGTAGCCGAAGGTCAGGCCGGCCTGGAGGAAACCCAGGGCATAGCCGCGATGATGCAGCGGCGCGTGTTCGGCCACGAATACCCAGGCGCTTGGCACCTCGCCGCCCACGGCCGCGCCCTGCAGGATACGCAGCGCCAGTAGCAGCAACGGGGCGAAATAGCCGATTTGCGCGTAGGTGGGCATCACCCCGATGAGCAGGCATGGCAAGGCCATCATCAGGATGCTCAGGCTGAACACTCGCTTGCGCCCCAGGCGATCGGCAAAGTGCGCCATGAGAATGCCGCCCAAGGGGCGAGCCAGGTAGCCGGTGGCGAAAATCCCGAAGCTTTGCAGCAGGCGCAGCCAATCGGGCATTTCCGGCGGGAAGAACAACTGGCTGAGGGTCAGGGCGAAGAACACGAAGATGATGAAATCGTAGATCTCCAGCGCACCGCCCAAGGCGGCCAGGCCCAGGGTCTTGTAATCGGATCGGCTGAATCGGTCACCGGGTGGAACAGGGGTGGCAGTCATAGGCGGATTTGAACGATAAGTTGAAAGAGGGCGACGGCTCAGTCGTCGCGATCAGTGTCCACCGGTTGCACCGGCGGCTGGCCTGGCTCGGCGTCTTCGGCCTCGTCGGCAGGCAGGAAATCCTTGCGGCTCTGGGCAATGGCCCGGCGTATTTCGTCGCCCTTGGTGGGGCAGTTCAGGAGGCGGGCGATGCCGTCGGGTTTCTGCGTCATCGCCATCCTCCGGCATGAGTGAACAGGGGCTCGATAGTGCTCGCTTTTGGCGCGCGATGCCAATTTTGTGTCTGGACGGCGCCATTGTGGCGGGGGGCTGCTTCGCAGCCCAGCGGGAGCAAGCTCCCTCGCCACAGGGGGTTTGCGTTGTTCGGGTCAGCGGTGGTAGCGGCGCACCACGCTGCTGTTGCGTAGGACGTGGCCTTTGATTTTTTCCATCAGCTGGGCCCGGGTGAGGCCGGCGGGGAAGGCTTCCGGCGGCAGGTCCAGGGCGAAGAGCTGGATCAGGTAATGGTGAGCGCTGTCGCCGATGGGCGGGCAAGGGCCGATGTAGCCGTGGGTATTCTTGCTGTTGATGCCGCTCATGCCTTCCAACGAAGACTTGGTACCGGCGCCCGCTGGAATCTGCCGGGTGGTGGCCTTGATGCCGTAGTGGATCCAGTGGTCGACACCCTGGCCCCTCTGGCCGTCCGGGTCCAACATGACGATGGCGTAGCTGAGGGTGCCCGGTGGGCCGGCGTTCCAGCTCAAGGCCGGGGAAATGTTCTTGCCACCACAGGTGTTGGCGTCACTGGCCGCCGCCGCGGTGAAGAGGCGGTCGTCCGACACGCCGGGGATACTGAGGGTAAAACGCTCCTCCGCCTGGGCTGCCCCTTGTGCGCACAGCACCAGGGCGACGGCCGCCAGCCAAGGGGTGAGAATGTTCAATCGAGTCATACCGGGGCACCTTGTGCGTGTCTGGCCATGGACGGCTTGCGAACTATAGCCGCAGCTTCGCCAAGGGTGCAGTGACAATTATGCTGAACCTCGTTCCGGCCCTCGACTCCAAAGGGAAACGCCTGCCGGAGAACGCTCATGTCTCTGCACCAAGTCGCCCGTTTCGCCGATGTTCGCGAAGACCGCGGCCTCGAAGTCAAAATCCACGACACGTCCATCCTGTTGCTGCGTTCAGGCGATCAGGTGCGCGCCTTCCAAGGTAAGTGCCCCCATGCAGGCGCACCACTGGCCAAGGGCGCGGTGTGCCATGGACGGCTGATTTGCCCGTGGCACAAGGCGGCATTCCGGGCTGAGGACGGCGCCCTGTGCGAGCCGCCAGCCCTCGACAGCCTGGCGCGCTATCACGTCGAAGTGCGCGGCGATGACATCTGGGTCGATGACCAACCGCTGCCGGCCGATAAAATTCCGCCGGCCGATGACGCGCGCACCTTTGTCATCATCGGCGCCGGAGCGGCCGGCACGGCTTGCGCGGCGGCGTTGCGGGAGAAGGGGTTTGGCGGCCGGATCCTGTTGATCGACCGCGAAGCCGAAGCCGGCTACGACCGTACGGTGCTGAGCAAGTATGTATTGGCCGGCGACATGCCGGTCAACGAGACGGCGCCGCTGCGCGATGAAACTTATTTCACCCAGCAACGTATCGAAAGGCTCCACGGCGAGGTCACGCATTTGGACCCCAGTGCCCGGCAAATCCAGCTCGCTGATGGCCGGCGCCTGGACTACGACGCCGCGCTCATTGCCACCGGCGGGGAGCCGAAGAAGCCAGCACTGCCCGGCATCGATTTGCCGCAAGTCTTCGTGCTGCGCTCGATTGCCCACGCCCGGCAGATTCTCGACACTGTCCGGCCAGGGCAACGGGCGGTGATCATTGGCGACAGTTTCATCGCCATGGAGGTCGCCTCGTCCCTGCGCAAGCGCGAGCTGAGCGTCACCGTCTTGGCCCGGCACCCGGTGCCATTCGCCGCGCAATTGGGCGAGAGCGTCGGTCAGGCCATCCTGGCCCGGCACCGGGCCAACGGCGTGGAGTACCGCACCGACGGCGAAGCGGCACGGATCGAGGGCGCGCACAAGGTCGAAGCCGTGGTGCTGGATAACGGCCAGCGTTTGGCTGCGGACCTGGTGATCGTCGGCATCGGCGTGCATCCGGCCACCGAGCCGTTTGCCCAGTTGCCACGGGAACAGGACCAGTCGCTGTCCGTTGACGCGGGCATGCGTGTGGCTGATGGCTTATGGGCCGTGGGTGATATCGCGACGTTCCCCCTCAACGGCACGCCTGTGCGCATCGAGCATTGGCGCCTGGCCCAGCAACAGGCACGCATCGCCGCCGCGAACATGCTCGGCGGCGACGAGCACTATCTGGACGTGCCGTTTTTCTGGACCTATCACTTTGGCAAACGCTACGACTACCTCGGGCACGCTGAACATTGGGACGAGGTGGAATTCAAGGGCACGCCCGAGCATCCGCCCTTTATCGCCCTGTTGGGCAAGGACGGCCTCGTTGCCGCCGCCGTGGCCTGCGATGAAGGCCGGGCCATGGCAGCGCTGGCCCAGCGCATGAAGCAACCGCTGCCGGTGGACGAGGCATGGCGGCTGGTTCGGGATTTCTCGTCGTAGATCTGTCCCACCCAATCCCCTGTGGGGGCGAGCTTGCTCGCGATGGCGGTGGATCAGCTTGCATCAATGCACAGACTGATCGGCCGGCAAGTGGATAACCCGTGGCCGCTCCAATGGCGCCAGGGGCGGTGGCTGCAAGTCCGGGCTGAGCAAATGGAAATGCGGCACGACGTGGCTGATATCGCCGTCCTGGTTGTTGTGGATGATCTTCGAGCCAGGCTGGCGCAGCGTGTCCAGGCGCTCGCCGGTCAACTTGAAACTGGCGCTCAAGCCCTGGTCATCCACCACCGGCGCCGGCAACCGGCGCTGGGCGAAGCTGCGGCTTTTGCGCTGTTGATAACGCGCCCAGGTAATCAGCAGCACCGCGTTGACCAACGCGATCCACCCATAGACCTGCAAAGTCCCCAGGGTGTCGAACAGCGACCCTCCCAGGCGCGGGCCGGCTTGGCTGTCGAGCAGCGGCCACAGCCCATTGACCAGCAAATACAGCAGCCCCACCCACGCCAGCACGGTGAAAAGCGCATCGATGACCACCAGAAAAGGCCGTTGCCGGGTCCTGACAATTTTCATCGGATCACTTCCTCTTCCTGATCATCGAACGGTTTGATACCGCGATCCGGACTGATCCAGCGCGCACGCTTCTGATGCTGCCCGAACAGCACTTTGGGAAAGCTCACCAGGGTGGTGAAGAGGCTGATCAGCCAGAACACCAACGGGTACCAGACCACCCAGAACATGATGTGCCACAGGCCTTTTTCGTAGCGCCGATCGATCAGGATGCTCACCGCGAACTGCAGCAGGCACACCACGGCCAGCAACAGGCCGGTGAAGGCTGGCGGCATCAGGTGATCCACGGCGATGGCCGCTGGCATTTCGACGAATTTGCCGGCGCCCCAGAAGATCACCGACAGCAGGAAGGTAAACGCCCAGCCGGTGGACAGGCAGTATTCGAACAGCAGCGGCCACAGGTAGCGATGGCGGTACTGCCAGATGCCACGGATGTTCTTGAACAGCACCTCGGCGCCCCCCTGGGCCCAGCGCAGGCGTTGCCGCCACAGGCCGCGCAAGGTTTCGGGCATGAGGATCCAGCACAGCGCGCGCGGCTCGTAGAAGATGCTCCAGTGATCCAGTTGCAGCTTCCAACTGATGTCGATGTCTTCGGTGATCATGTCCGGGCTCCAGTAGCCGACCCGGTGCAGGGCGGTGCGACGGAACGCGACGATCACGCCGGACACGGTGAAGATCCGCCCGAAGACCCGCTGGGTCCGCTTGATCAGGCCGATGATCGAGGAAAACTCGCCGACCTGGACCCGGCCTATCAAGGTCGAGCGGGTGCGGATGCGCGGGTTGCCGGTCACCGCGCCGAGGCGGGCGTTGTCCAGCATCGGCGCCACCAGGTAAGCACAAGTGTTCGGCGCCAGTAGCGCGTCACCGTCGATACACACCAGGTATTCGCTGCGCGCCGCGATGGCACCCATGCGCAGGGCCACGGCCTTGCCCTGGTTTTCCGCCAGGTGCAAGACGCGCAGGCGCGGGTCCTCGGCTGCCAGTTGGTCGAGCATCTGGGCGGTGTTGTCCTTGGAGCCGTCGTTGATGGCGATGACTTCGATGTTCGGATAATGCTGGCCCAGCGCCGCGTGAATGGTGTCGGCAACGTTGTCGCCTTCGTTGAAGCACGGGATCAGGATGCTGATCAGCGGCTCACCTGCCAGGGACGGTGGCAAGGTGTCGTCCTTCCACGGCCAGTGGCGTTCCCAGTGCAGCCAGAAATACAGGCCGCCGGCGATCCACAGCCCGGACATGAACAGCGGGTAAAAGAACACGAAGTCCATCAGGAATTGCCCGGTGACCAGGAAGATCAGGCCCAGGGGCACCCCAAGGACGATCGCCAGCACCAGCAGGGCGAGCAGTCTGTCGAGCATGTCAAGGATTCCACTTGTTGGAGAGCGCCGGCCGCACGGTTTTCACGGCGGGCTGGTCTTCGATGAAGTTGTCCGGGTAGTAGCCGAAGCTGGTCACGCCCTGGCGCTTGAGGCGCCCCATCCAGTCGGCCAGGAGTTCGCCGTCGATGTCGGTCACCGGTTGGCTGTCCCAATCTCGCGCCTGCAATTCGAACACCGTGCGCTTGAGTGCACCGGGCCGGCTTTTGACAGTCTGGACCAGACGTTCCAACCACGGGCCGGACTGCGCACGGGTCTGCTTTTCCATCAGCGGCATGGCCATCGGTGCCGTCCAGTCATAGGCGCCGAGGAAATCGTCGAGGTTCTGGGCGAACCAGGCTTCGCTTTGCGGGTTGAGCATCGGTTCGGCAAAGATATTGCGCGCCGTCAGCACCTGCGGACCACGAATCGCCCGGACCTTGGCGGTCAGCTCATGGGTGAAGTCGATCAGGTAGCGGCTCTTGAAACGGGTCCAGCGTTGCATCGCCGTAGGATCGTCCCGCAGGGCGGCAATGGATGTCGGCAAACCGTGGGCGGCATAGACTTTCAGGGCCGCGGGGCTGGCGTCCTCGAAGTCGGAAAACACCGCGTCGTCATGGTACAGAACGCCATCCAACGAACTCATCCGCGCCAGGTCCTCGTAGATCTCGCCGATGACCTTGCGCACGTTCGGGTCGAACGGCGACAGGCGCACGTATTGGTCCGGGGCGACGCCGGTCTTGCCGGTTTCCGGATCCCAGCGCTGTACCCGTGGCAGCTTCGCGTCCAAGGCGAAACTGAGCACTGGCATCCAGGCATAGACCTTGGCGTTGGCCCGAGTGCGCAGTTGCCACGCGACCCGGTCGAACAGATCGGCGCGTACCGGCAGGTGGCGGTTGGGGAAGTACAGCGAGTGCACGAGGCCGTCGCCTTTGGGATCGGCAAAGGCTTGCAGGAACACCGTATTGGCGCCCAGGTCGGAAATGCGCTGGACCAACTTGCCGACGTTGGCTTCCTGCTGCAACGGGTCCGGGTCGTAGACGTAATCCAGATCGACATGCACCACCCGCATCGGGTCAATCGTCTGTACGGACACGATGCTTTCGGCGAAATGGGCGCCATCCGGATCGGACGCCACCAGGAAGCGTGGGCCGCTCATCAGGTTATCCAGGCTGTCGAGGCCGTCCTCCAAGGTCAGGGCCATTTGATAGCCTTCGCTGCCAATCACCTGCAACGCAGTACCGTCGGCTTCACCGTAAGGCCAGACCCAAACGCGCGGGCTATAACCGGCGACCTTGCGGATTTTCTCGGAAATGGCCGCCACGTCCTTGCGCAAGCGCGCCTGGAAATCGGCCTCGGTCTCATAGCGACCGGTGGCCGGATCGTAGCGCCGGGTCGTCGCCGCAGGTTGCTGGTTGCCTTGCGGGTTGGCGAGGATGCCTTTGTGATTGGCATCGGTGTGGGCGGCGATTTCCACCAGGCCCGATTTCGACACCTCGCGAATCTGCTCCCAGGTCAGGAACTCGGAACGCTTGCGCGGCACCCCGGCGAAATCCACCGTCTGGTTCAGCGGCGTATCAACCCAACTGCCGACCGGAGCCAGGATGGCCGGCCAGTTATAGGCACGCAGGATGGGCATGACGCGGGTATAGAAGCTCGAATAGCCGTCGTCGAAACTCAGCAGCACCGCACGGGGCGGCAGTTCCGGGCCGCCATTGCGGGCCGTGATGATCTGGTCCACCGTGACCGGCTGGTAGTTGTTTTCCCGCAGCCACGCCAATTGCTCGATCAGCCGCTCGGTACGCACGGCCACCAGCGCCTGGTCCGGGTCTCGGTCGTCGACATCGTGGTAGGCGATGCCGAGCACATGGTTCTTCGGCCACGGGGCGTCATTGGCCGCCAGCGGACGTTGGGAAGGCGGCGTGAACGCCGGAGCTTGCTGGGCACAAGCGCTGATCAGCAAGACCCCCAGCAGAAGGATGAATCGCGAAATGACAGGCATCTTCAAACTCTTCTAGAAGCGATAGGTGAGGTCGACAAGCAGGCGCAAATCGCTTTCGCGATCGCCATCGTAGGGGCGGTTGAGCCAACTCAGCGCAGCACCTGCCTCTAGCACGTCGTTCCAGATGAAACGCTGGCCGTAGCCGAGCAATCCCATGGCCCCGGTGTTGTAGTCACGCTGGCTGTAGGTACCGGCACCGACCTGGAATTGCTGGCTCCACGTGGTTTCGTAGCGGCGATACAACACGTGGTTGGCGCTCACGGTCGGCATGACGCTGAAATCCGCTTTCGGGTTGAAATAAGGCACTTCGTTGGAGCCGCTGTTGCGGCTGGCGCCGACCTCCAGACCCAGCTCCACTTGCAGGCGCGGCGTACTGTAGATGCCCTCGCGGCCGGTCAGTTGGGTTTCGAGGCGGTTGTTGCCGTCACTGAAATGGGACGGGCTCACCGCCAATCGCCACTCGCGGCTTTCATTGGCCCGCCAACGGACGAAACCACTCCCGCCGTTGGCGCGGATGCCGCTGTTGAGCGCCCGCAGCGGGGTATTGGCCGAGAGATAATCCAGGCTGCCGCCGTATTGCCAGTGGTCGTCGATGTCTCGGGCCACGGCCACGCGCGCGCCTTGCTTGTCGCCGGAACCATAAGAGTGATTGGAGACCTCGGCCTCCAGGGTCATGTCCCGGGTGCGACGCTCCACGCCCAGGCGCTGCCAACGGTGGTGGCCAGTGCCTTCCTCGAAATCACCGGTGGCGTAGCCGGCACCGCCGAACAACCGCCAGTCTTCATCGATAGGCGGGCTGTAGAGCAACGTTTCGATACCAAAGTCCCGGCTGCCAGTGACTGCACCGGCATCACCGTTGCCACCGCCATAGCTCTTGCCGGTGTAGGCCTCGATGCGCAGCTCGGCCATGTCGTGTACCTCGCGCTGGCGCTGCAGACGTTTGACATGGGCGTTTTCCGGGTAGCGGGCGACCACGTCGTCGGTCAGTGCATCCAGCTGCCGCCACTCCTGCAAATCCATGGCGGCGCGGGCCTGGGCGATTTCCAGGTCACGGTTGCGCGGAATCGTCGCCTCGACTTCTTTGAGCAGGTTTTCCGAACGGCGCGGCCAGTCGCGGGCCTGGTACAGATCGGCCTGGGCCAGGCGCATACCAGTGTTGCCAGGGCCCTGGCTGACCAGGGTTTCCAGGCTCGCTTCGGCAGAGGGCAAGTCGGCGCCGTACGTGCCGGCCTGGGCGGCGAGTTGCTGGGCGTCCATCCATTCATCGTTGGGATTGCCGATCGGCAGGCCCTTGAGTTCGATGCGCGGACGCTGGGCTTTCGCCATGTCTTCGGCCAGTGCGCGGGCCTCTTCGGACTTTTCACTCTCCAGCAACGCATAGTAGAGCGCGGTGCTGTCTTCAAAACGCTCCGCGGGGTCGGCATCCGGCGCAGTCAGGACCCGGCGGTACAGCTCGACGGCGATCTCCGGCTCACGCTGTTCCAGATAGGAAGAGGCCACCCAGCGCAGGGCATAAGTGGGAATGCTCACGCCCTCGGCGATCAGCTTCTGGTATTCGGCAATCACTTCTGCTCGACGGGCGCGGGCATTGAGCGCGCCCATGCGATCGATGCGCCAACGGAGTACGTCGTCATGGGCCTCGGTCACTGGGGTCCAGGTGGCGAGCAACTTGTCGTAGTCGGCCAGGGCGCGCTCGGCAATGACGAAGCGCTCCTGTTCGCTGCGGCTGGCCATGTCCGCCAGGCGCACCCGTTCAGCGGCGACGTCACCCTCCAGGCGTCGTTGCACGCCACGGTCGATCAGCCCCGGCTGCAGACGCGCCAGGCGCAGCGCCGGCTCTGGCAGCCGTGCGCGTTGCAGGGCGTAGATGTATTCGCGCGCTACCTCTGGGCTGTTGCCGGCGCGCGTGAAGGCCTGGTCGTATTCGAACAGCGCTTCGTGGGGACTGTTGGCGCGGGTCAAGGCATAACCCAGTGCCAGTCGACGCATCGGATCTGTCGGCTTGGCAGCGACCAGGGCCTTGGCGCGGGTGACGGCTTCGTCGGGCTGCCCCGCATCGGCCTGGGTCAAGGCCAGGCCGAGTTGCAGGTCGGGGTTCTGGGGGGCGAGAGCCAAAGCCTGGCGGTATAGCTCGGCCGCCGAATCCCAACGCTTGAGGTTGCGATAGGCTCGAGCCGTCGCAGTCAGCGCCTGGACGGGCAGCGCTCGATTGCGCCCCTGAGTCTCATAGACCGACACCACCTCGCTATCGAGGCCGGCCCAGCTGGCGATCTGCAGGTGGTCACTGATCTGCGCGGCGCTGGCCTGGCCGGCCGGCACCTGGCGCAACGCAGTCAGCGCAGGGGTGTAATGGCCGGCACGGGCGTCGAGCACCATTTGGTCATAGGCGGTATCGGCAAACGCCAGCATCGGCCAGCACAACTGGCTGCACAGCGCGACGCGAAACAACGGGCGCAAACCACGTTGAATAAAAGGACCCACAGTACGCGGCATTCGTCAGCATCCTTACATGGCCAGCCGGGTCGCAGTGCCCCCTTGCCCATCAAACAGGAAGCCGGATCAAAGGAATCCAGCCAAGCTCTAATGGGCCTAGTCTTGCACTCTCAGGCGGGTCATCTTCAGGAACGCCACAATTCTTCAGAATCGATACAGATTTCGGCCCAGGGTTGATCCGTGGGCATAAAAAAACCCGGCCGTGCGTCATGCACGGGCCGGGTCTTGGGTGTGACTTGAACGGGCTTACTGGATGGCGACGCCGCCGCCCAGTTTGCTCATCACAAATGCCGAGAATTGTTCAACGGTCATTTTCTGGCCATTGAAATCGACCTGGTTGTTGGCGTAGTGCAACTTGGTGACAACGTCGTTGCCTTCAAGGGTCGCCAATTGAGTGCCGACGGCCATGGCGCTGAACATATCGCTGGTAGCGGTGGCTTGATCGGCGATCAGCTTGGCATCCGTCTGGCCTTCCATTTGTGCCTGCACGGTCATCAGGTCGACCAGCATCGGCTTGGAAACCTTGAGATTGAAATCCAGCAGGGCGAGCAACTGACGTCCCAATTCCTCCGGCGGCAGGTCCATGGACTGCGGCTTGGTCAGATCAACGATCAGGCTGGCACGGCTTTCACCGTTGGCGGTACTGAACGACAGATTTTCCAAGGCCACCTGCGGGGCACCGGCCAAGAGTTTTTCCAGATCGGCTTTGACCTGTGCTTCCTCAGCTTCGGTCAGGCTCAACTCTGGCGTCGGTTCACCGGCTGCAGCGGCTTCAGCGGCCGCTTTTTCGTAGGGCTGCAGCTTGGTCTGGTAGATCTGCATCAGCGACATGGTGGCCGGGATGTCCAGATTCTTCAGACTGACCGCCATCTGCGCCGAACCAATGGTCTTGTCGTTGAACGACAACTCACCGATCTTGTAATCGGCACGCCCCGAAGCACTGGTGCCGTTCTCGCTGCTGCTGTTCTTCATTTCGAAGTTCTTCAGGCCCAGCACCGACTTCGGCTCACCAAACGTGGCCTTGGTGCTGCTCATCAGCAGGGTGTTGTCACCCATGTAGTAACCGTATGAGCTTTTGCTCAGGTTACTGGCCAATGTCAGGCCGTTCAGCTCGACCTGCACCGGCGTCTGGTCTTCGGCAACGGTGGTCAACTTGAAGCTGTCCATGTAGCCGTCAGCCTTGACCTTCTGGCCTTGGGCGCTGGCGGCCAGGTCGATCTTAAGACCGGAGAAGGTGAGCTGGGACTGCTCATCCAACTTGGTGTCCAACGGCAGCAGCTCGTAGGTGCCGTTGATAGATTCGTCGTAACCCAGGTTGACCACACCTTTGAGCGGCGACTGGTCCTTGGTCGCAGCGAACCACTTGTCAGTCAGTGGATTGCGCTCAAGAGCGGTGTGACTGGTGGCCATGACCGGCAGCCACTTGAGCGTAATCAAACGCGAGAATGGCAGCGGGCCGTGCTCGATCCGGTCGACGAAGAGCAGCTCGACCGACTCACCACCGAACATCTCGCCTTCGCCTTTGAGACGGTAGTGGGCGGTGCTGCTGAATGTGCCACGGTCCATGGAAACCAGCTCCAGGGCGGCAGTGCTGTTGGACCCGGACAAGGCTGTCTGCATCTGCTTATTGCTATCGGCAATAGCATTTTTCAACACGCCTTCGAGTTTGGTCCCGGTGTACCAGGCGCCGCCCGCGCTGATAGCGCCGACAGCCACAACGATTCCCAGAAGTACGCTTGCTGATTTATTCATGAGTGACCCGATCGATATCCATGGTTGAAGAAAGCCGTCGTCTTCCCTGACCCGCCAAAGGGGTGGCTCGACGCCGCAAAGAGGAGGGGAGATTACCATCAGGCACCCTTGCGGGCCCAATGTTTATAGGGGTAAAAACGTTTTCTTGAGAGGTGGTCTACGAATATTGGACTTCAATCTCATCGAGCTGATGGTCGAAAGTCTTGAGGCGGGCCGTCCAGGTGTACACCAGCACTTCAAAATCGCGATTGATCACCGCCGCACCCGATGACTCTGCGCGCGAATCGCAAAAGTCCAGTTGATAGCGCTCCCGGGCCATGGCGTTAGCCACGTCGCACAATTCACGGGCATTGTTGAGCCAGTGCCAGCCATCCTGGGTGACCTGCTTGTCCAGGGCCGCGCACTGGACTTTCAGGGCTTCCAGGCTTTTTTCCAGCGGGGTACCGGTGAGCTCGCCCATGACCTCCTGGAATGTGCGGCCGGGTTGCCAGTAACTGCCCCAGAAATAACGGTCAAACACCGTTTCGACGCGGCGCAATGCGACCTTGGTGTCCCAAATCAGCACCAGGGTCTTGCCTTGCTCGAGGTGTTTTTTCTTGATGCGTTGGCCCTGAAGCGAAGCCCAGGCCACGATTGCGATGGATATCACACCAATCAACGCTGCCGCGCTATCGAGGAACAGTAGCGCCTTGTCGATTTGATGAGTGAGCATGACGCCATAGAAATAAGTGGCCGAAAGCAGCAGCAATGCTGCGGTGGCGCACCAAAAGCCGGGAGCATAAGGGTTTTTCATTATTGGAATCCCCATGACCAGTGACGTCGTGGGCCCTCTTGGTCGCCAGGGCCCGACTCTCACAGCATAGCAACGGCATGAGGGGTTTGCCGGAGCATCAGAGGCTCGATCCGATTACCGGCCCAAAACGACAAAACCCCTGTCTGCTGAGGCAGACAGGGGTTCTGGGAATTCAATCTTGACGATGACCTACTCTCACATGGGGAAACCCCACACTACCATCGGCGATGCATCGTTTCACTGCTGAGTTCGGGATGGGATCAGGTGGTTCCAATGCTCTATAGTCGTCAAGAAATTCTGTGTCCGACCCGTTCAACAACAACGTGTCGGTAAAATCGATGATCTCTACTAAAAACAAAACCCCTACCTGCGTCAGCAGATAGGGGTTTCGGAATTTAATCTTGACGATGACCTACTCTCACATGGGGAAACCCCACACTACCATCGGCGATGCATCGTTTCACTTCTGAGTTCGGG
>NZ_JACVAH010000026.1:0-52387 GCF_014851795.1 Pseudomonas sp. Pdm06 | reverse complement strand
ACACCTCTTTTTCACCGCTTTCGACCGAGAAGATCGAACCGCATATAGAGTCAAACAACACCACTCTATCTGCTCCTTCCAGACTTCGATGAACTGAAGCCCTGCACCTTCGAAACCTACTTAACTCATTGAATCTCAAGGAGTTTTCCGTTTCGACTGCGCCGGAAGTGGGGCGAATTATAGACGTCCAGAATCTGCCGTCAACCCTTAATTTCGCTTTTCTATCAATAAGTTGCGTAGCACCGGCAAACCTGTCGCTTTTGCCCTTTAACACGCTCCTCTATATAGAAGAGAAGATTCACAACACCCCAGCCTCTCTGAGCGCCATCACCGCAGCTTCGTCCAACCCCAACACTCGCTGCAGCACCTCTAACGTATGCTCTCCTAATAAAGGAGGTGCATTGCGATACTCCACTGGCGTCTCGGACAGTCGAATCGGACTGGCCACCTGCGGCACTTTACCGGCCAGCAGGTGAGGCAATTCCATCGCCAACCCACGAGCCTGTACCTGAGGATCGGCAAACACCTGGGCCAGGTCGTTGATAGGCCCACACGGCACACCCGCCTGCTCCAACTGAGTCACCCATTCAGCGGTGGTCTTGAACACCGTCGCCTGGCGAATCAATGGAATCAACACCGCCCGGTTCGCCACCCGCACCTTGTTAGTGGCAAAACGCGGATCATCAGCCCACTGCGGTTGACCGGCAACCTCGGCGAACTTTCGGAACTGACCGTCATTACCTACCGTCAGGATGAAATCGCCATCAGCCGTAGGAAAATCCTGATAAGGCACGATATTCGGATGAGCATTACCCAGTCGCTTCGGCGCATTGCCCGTGGTCAGGTAGTTCATCGCCTGGTTGGCCAGGCAAGCCACTTGAACATCCAGCAGGGCCATATCGATGTGCTGCCCGCCGCCGGCATGATCACGATGGGCCAACGCAGCCAGAATGGCAGCGGTCGAATACAGCCCCGTGAGGATGTCCGTCAGCGCGACCCCCACCTTCACCGGCCCCGCGCCCTCATCGCCCTCAGGACGACCGGTCAGACTCATCAAGCCCCCCAGTCCCTGAATCATGAAGTCATACCCGGCGCGCTTGGCATAAGGGCCGGTCTGGCCAAACCCGGTTATCGAGCAATAGATCAATTGCGGATTGATCGCCTTTAGCGAGTCATAGTCCAAGCCATACGCCGCCAGGCCGCCCACCTTGAAGTTCTCGATCAGGATGTCGGACTTGGCTGCCAGCTCTCGCACCAACCGCTGCCCCTCTGGCCGCGTGAAGTCGATGGTCACCGACTGCTTGTTGCGATTGGCTGAAAGATAATAAGCGGCTTCGGTCGTGTTCTCGCCTCGGGCATCCTTCAGGAAGGGCGGCCCCCAGGCGCGCGTATCGTCACCATTGCCGGGACGCTCGACCTTGATGACATCAGCCCCCAGGTCCGCCAGGATCTGTCCGGCCCACGGCCCGGCCAATACTCTCGATAAATCCAATACCCGCAGATGCGAAAGCGCGCCCATGACCGTTCTCCTATTAGTAGAACGCCTGGATACCGGTTTGCGCACGCCCCAAAATCAGCGCATGCACATCGTGCGTGCCTTCATAGGTGTTCACGACCTCCAGATTCACCAGATGACGCGCGATGCCGAACTCATCGGAAATACCGTTGCCGCCCAACATGTCCCGCGCCATGCGGGCAATGTCCAGGGACTTGCCGCAGGAGTTGCGCTTCATGATCGAGGTAATCTCGACCGCCGCCGTGCCCTCGTCTTTCATACGCCCCAGACGCAGGCATCCCTGCAGGGCCAGCGTGATTTCAGTCTGCATATCGGCCAGTTTCTTCTGGATCAACTGATTCGCAGCGAGCGGGCGACCAAACTGCTGGCGGTCCAGCGTGTACTGGCGAGCGGTGTGCCAGCAGAATTCAGCTGCCCCCAAGGCTCCCCAGGAGATGCCGTAGCGCGCCGAGTTCAGACAAGTAAACGGGCCCTTCAGGCCACGGACATCCGGGAAGATGTTCTCTTCCGGAACGAATACGTTGTCCATGACGATTTCGCCAGTGATCGAGGCGCGCAGCCCGACCTTGCCATGAATGGCCGGCGCACTCAGCCCCTTCCAGCCTTTTTCGAGAACGAAGCCGCGGATATCACCGGCATCGTCCTTGCCCCAGACGACAAATACGTCAGCGATCGGGCTGTTGGTGATCCACATCTTGCTGCCCGTCAGGCTGTAGCCGCCTTCCACTTTGCGCGCACGAGTAATCATCGCACCCGGGTCGGAACCATGGTTCGGCTCAGTCAGACCAAAGCAGCCGATCCATTCACCAGACGCCAGCTTCGGCAAATACTTCTGTTTCTGCGCCTCAGTCCCGAATTCGTTGATCGGCACCATGACCAGCGAGGATTGCACGCTCATCATCGAGCGATAACCGGAATCGACCCGTTCTACCTCACGCGCGATCAGGCCATAGCTGACGTAGTTCAACCCACTGCCGCCGTACTGTTCAGGAATGGTTGCCCCCAGCAGGCCGACTTCACCCATCTCACGGAAAATCGCCGGGTCGGTTTTCTCATGACGGAACGCTTCCAGCACTCGTGGTGCGAGCTTCTGCTGGGCAAACTGCTCGGCAGTGTCGCGGATCATGCGTTCTTCTTCGGTGAGCTGCTGATCCAGCAACAACGGATCGATCCAGTTGAAGCTCGCTTTACCGGCCATGAAAGAGTCCTCGCCAATTAAATGAAAATCGTGGATTGATCCTAGGCGCGGTTTCCTACAAGGGCAAACGAGGATTACGCACTAACCTGTGCTAATTTCTCACTCCGTAAACGCTACGAACCCCGTTTACATAGGCATTGAGTGAGGCTTACGTACATGCGCCGTAAAATCCCCAGCACCGCCGCCCTGGTCAGTTTCGAGGCTGCCGCGCGCCATGAAAGCTTCACCAAGGCAGCGCAGGAGCTTTCTCTCACGCAAGGCGCGATCTGCCGACAGATCGCCAGCCTGGAGGACTTCCTCAGCGTGGAGCTTTTCCGACGCTCGCGCCGCGGCGTCAAACTGACCGAAGCAGGTCTTTCCTACAGCCGACGCGTTGCCACCCAACTGGATGCCGTCGAGCGCGACACACTTTCAGTGATGGGGCACACCGGTGCGAACGTGATCGAACTGGCCGTGGTTCCGACCTTCGGCACCCAATGGTTGCTGCCACGCCTCAAGGACTTCCAGCAGCAGCACCCGGAAGTCACCGTCAACCTGACCAACCGCACGCGCCCCTTTCTCTTTGCCGATACGGAGTTTGACGCCGCCATCTATTTTGGCGATGCGGACTGGTCCGGTACCGAATCCCACAAGCTGATGGGCGAAAATCCGATGCCTGTATGCAGCCCCGCCTTGCTAGACGGTCGCAAGGGCCTGACACCAGAGGAAATCGCCGAACTGCCCTTGCTCCAGCAGACCACTCGTCCATATGCGTGGCGCCAGTGGTTCAACGCCCAGAACCTGAACATTGCGCGAGACCTGACAGGGCCGCGTTATGAACTATTCTCCATGCTCGCCCAAGCGGCTATGCACGACATGGGTATCGCGCTGATTCCGCCCTTTTTGATTCAACGCGAACTGGCAGAGAAACGACTGGTCGTGGCCAACCGTAACGCGCTGTCGAGCATCAAGGCCTACTACCTGATGATTCCGGAGCGAAAAGTCGAATCCGCCTCCCTTCGAGCTTTTCGTGACTGGCTCGTGAAACAAGCCTACAACTATCTTCTTGATTAATAAGGAAAAAACAAAAACCGACTTAGGTAGTAAACTAACAGAAGTCGCTACAGATATAAGTTTATGTCGCATTCAGTCAATCTGTTATCAAGCCCGTGCAGTAGTCTCCAAAGCGTCTAAATACATGGCTTCGAGCCATATCACGCAACGCATCAGCGCTTATTCATCTGGCCGATGGGAAAAATTGTCAATTTGAACCTGAATCCTTGGAAAGCACGGCCCACAAGGGCTGCCGATCGATAATCGCGACATTCGGTCACAGGGTGACTTGTAGTTAATTTTCCGTCACCCGTCATAATCTCTTGAAGGGCTGAATTTTCGCCTGCAAAATGCCGCGCCCCGCCTGACTTGGTGGGACCGTGCTGATCGGCCGCCCCAGCCGCACCATCCGAAGTGCCTGGGTTTACTCAATAAGATCACGCAGGAGATTTGACGTGCACATTGGTGTTCCCCTCGAAACCCAAACGGGTGAAACACGGGTTGCTGCTACCCCGGAAACCATCAAGAAGTTGATCGGCCAAGGCCATAAAGTCACTGTTCAAAGCGGCGCCGGTATCAAGGCCAGCGTTATCGACAGTGCCTATGAGGCAGCGGGCGCAACCATTGGCAGCGCCAGTGACGCATTCGGGGCCGAGCTGATCCTCAAGGTGGTGGCTCCCAGCGACAGCGAACTGACGCTGATCAAGAGCGGCACCGTTCTGGTGGGCATGCTCAATCCGTTCAACAACGAAACCATCGCCAAGCTGGCCGAGCGCGGCATTACCGCTTTCGCCCTTGAGGCCGCGCCACGCACTTCCCGAGCCCAGAGCCTGGATGTGCTGTCGTCTCAAGCGAACATCGCCGGTTACAAAGCCGTATTGCTGGCCGCTCATTACTATCCGCGCTTCATGCCGATGCTGATGACTGCCGCAGGTACCGTGAAAGCGGCGCGCGTGCTGATTCTCGGGGCGGGCGTGGCCGGGTTGCAGGCGATTGCCACGGCCAAGCGCCTGGGCGCGGTGATCGAGGCTTCGGATGTGCGTCCGGCGGTCAAGGAGCAAATCGAGTCCCTCGGCGCGAAGTTCGTCGATGTGCCTTACGAGACCGACGAGGAGCGTGAGTGCGCCGTCGGCGTCGGCGGTTACGCCCGGCCGATGCCGGCCAGCTGGATGCAACGCCAGGCCCAAGCCGTGCACGAGCGCGCCAAACAGGCTGACATCGTCATCACCACCGCACTGATTCCTGGCCGCAAGGCACCGACGTTGCTGAGCGCCGAAACCGTCGCGCAGATGAAACCCGGCTCGGTGGTCATCGACCTCGCGGCAGCCCAGGGTGGTAACTGCCCGCTGACCGTGGCCGATCAGGTCGTGATCGAGAATGGCGTGACCATTTGCGGCCCGACCAACCTGGCCGGCGAAGTCGCGGCCGACGCGTCGGCGCTGTATGCCCGTAACCTGCTGGACTTCCTGAAGCTGGTCTTTACCAAGGAAGGTCAGTTCGACGTGAACCTGGAAGACGACATCGTCGCCGCGTGCCTGATGTGCCGCGACGGCCAAGTCATCCGCAAAAACGCCTAAGCAGGGATTCAGACAATGGAAGAGCTTATCTCCCCCGGTATCTACAACCTGATCATCTTCGTGCTGGCGATTTATGTCGGTTACCACGTGGTCTGGAACGTAACGCCCGCGCTGCACACACCGTTGATGGCGGTAACCAACGCCATTTCGGCGATCGTGATCGTCGGCGCCATGCTCGCTGCCGCGCTGACCGTGACGCCGCTGGGCAAGACCATGGGCACCCTCGCCGTGGCCCTGGCTGCGGTGAACGTCTTCGGTGGCTTCCTCGTGACGCGCCGCATGCTTGAGATGTTCAAGAAAAAAGCCCCGAAAGCCGTAAAAGAAGAGGCGCCCAAGTAATGAGCATGAACCTGGTAACGACGCTCTACCTGATTGCGTCGATCTGCTTCATCCAGGCCCTCAAAGGCCTGTCGCACCCCACCACCTCCCGCCGAGGCAACCTGTTCGGCATGCTCGGCATGGCGCTGGCGGTGCTGACCACTGTGGGCCTCATCTACAAACTGGGGGCCGAACTGGCAACCGCCGGCATTGGCTACGTGATCGTCGGCCTGCTGGTCGGCGGTACCGCCGGCTCGATCATGGCCAAGCGCGTTGAAATGACCAAGATGCCTGAGCTGGTGGCGTTCATGCACAGCATGATCGGCCTCGCAGCGGTGTTCATTGCCATCGCCGCCGTCGTCGAGCCGCAGTCCCTGGGTATCGTCAAGCAGTTGGGTGATTCGATCCCGGCCGGTAACCGCCTGGAGCTGTTCCTCGGCGCAGCCATTGGTGCAATCACCTTCTCCGGTTCGGTGATCGCGTTCGGCAAGCTTTCGGGCAAGTACAAGTTCCGTCTGTTCCAGGGCGCACCAGTACAGTTTGGTGGCCAGCACAAGCTCAACCTGATCCTGGGCCTTGCCACGCTGGGCCTGGGCCTGATGTTCATGTTCACCGGCAACCTCGGCGCGTTCGCCTTGATGCTGGCCCTGGCCTTTGTCCTGGGCGTGCTGATCATCATCCCGATCGGCGGCGCCGACATGCCGGTAGTGGTGTCGATGCTCAACAGCTATTCCGGTTGGGCCGCAGCGGGTATCGGCTTCTCGCTGAACAACTCGATGCTGATCATTGCCGGTTCGCTGGTGGGCTCGAGCGGTGCGATCCTCTCGTACATCATGTGCAAGGCGATGAACCGTTCGTTCTTCAACGTGCTGCTCGGCGGTTTCGGCAATACCGCAGATGCTGCTGGCCCGGCAGGCTCCAAAGAAGCCCGTCCGGTGAAATCCGGCTCGGCTGACGACGCAACCTTCCTGCTGACCAACGCCGATACCGTGATCATCGTGCCGGGCTATGGCCTGGCGGTGGCCCGGGCGCAGCACGCGCTGAAAGAGCTGACCGAGAAGCTGACCCATCGCGGCGTGACCGTCAAATACGCGATCCACCCGGTGGCCGGTCGCATGCCCGGACACATGAACGTGCTGCTGGCCGAGGCCGAAGTGCCTTACGACCAGGTGTTCGAAATGGAAGACATCAACTCCGAGTTCGGCCAGGCCGACGTGGTGCTGGTGCTGGGCGCCAACGACGTGGTCAACCCGGCGGCGAAGAACGATCCGAAGTCGCCGATTGCCGGCATGCCGATCCTCGAAGCGTTCAAGGCCAAGACCATCATCGTCAACAAACGCTCGATGGCCAGCGGCTATGCGGGCCTGGACAACGAGCTGTTCTATCTCGACAAGACCATGATGGTGTTCGGTGACGCCAAGAAGGTCATCGAAGACATGGTCAAAGCGGTGGAATAACCTCGCTGCTTCACCCAAAACGCCCCGACCTGTCGGGGCGTTTTGATTTGTATCAAGGCAAAATGTTACCGATCCGGTAATGATGTTTTGCCTGAGACCCTCGTAATAGACGCCTAAAATGCGACCTTTGTAGCGGGTCGGGCACAGCGCTAATTCACTAGACTGCGCATCTTGCTTTCCAGCCCGAGATAACCACCTATGTACCGTGATCGCATCCGCTTGCCTTCGTTATTGAATAAAGTGATGAGCGCTGCCGAAGCAGCCTTGTTGATTCAGGACGGCATGACCGTCGGCATGAGCGGCTTTACCCGCGCCGGAGAAGCGAAAGCAGTGCCCCACGCCTTGGCTGAACGCGCCAAGGTCACCCCGCTGAAAATCAGCCTGATGACCGGTGCAAGTCTGGGCAATGACCTCGACAAGGAGCTCACCGAAGCCGGCGTACTGGCGCGACGCATGCCGTTCCAGGTCGACAGCACGCTGCGCAAGGCGATCAACGCAGGCAAGGTGATGTTCATCGATCAACATCTCTCGGAAACTGTCGAGCAACTGCGCAACGGCCAGCTCAAACTGCCCGATATTGCCGTGATCGAAGCCGTGGCCATTACCGAGCAAGGACATATCGTACCCACCACTTCGGTGGGTAACTCCGCCAGCTTCGCCATTTTCGCCCGACAAGTGATCATCGAGATCAACCTGGCTCACAACCCGAATCTGGAAGGGCTGCACGACATCTATATCCCGACCTATCGCCCCACCCGTACACCCATTCCCCTGGTGAAAGTCGACGACCGTATTGGCAGCCCCGCCATTGCGATCCCGCCGGAAAAAATCGCCGCCATTGTCATTACCAACCAAGGCGACTCGCCTTCGACCGTCGCGCCACCGGACAGCGACACCCAGGCCATTGCCGATCACCTGATCGATTTCTTCAAGCAGGAGGTTTCGGCCGGACGCATGACCAACAAGCTCGGGCCGTTGCAGGCTGGTATCGGCAACATCGCCAATGCCGTGATGTGCGGGCTGATCGATTCCCCGTTCGAAGACCTGACCATGTATTCCGAGGTTTTGCAGGACTCGACATTTGACCTCATCGACGCCGGCAAGCTGAGTTTCGCCTCCGGCAGCTCGATCACGCTGTCGGATCGACGTAATGCCGATGTGTTTGGAAACCTGGAAAGATACAAGGACAAGCTGGTCCTGCGCCCACAAGAGATCTCCAACCATCCCGAGGTCGTGCGTCGCCTGGGCATCATTGCTATCAACACCGCGCTGGAGTTCGACTTGTACGGCAACGTCAATTCCACCCATGTCTGTGGCACACGGATGATGAATGGCATCGGCGGCTCGGGGGATTTCGCCCGCAATGCCCACCTGGCGATTTTCGTCACCAAGTCGATTGCCAAGGGGGGGGCCATTTCCAGCGTCGTGCCGATGGTCAGCCATGTGGACCATACCGAACATGACGTCGACATCCTGGTCACCGAGATCGGCCTGGCCGACCTGCGGGGCCTGGCGCCAAGGGAACGCGCGCGAGTGATCATCGACAATTGCGTGCACCCCACCTACCACCAAGCCTTGAATGAGTATTTCGACGCCGCGTGCGCCCTGGGCGGACATACCCCACATATCCTGCGCGATGCACTGAGTTGGCACCTGAACCTCGAAGAAACCGGACGCATGTTGGCCATCTGATACAGCTGGATCACCGTTATCGCAAATACAGTTTTGGTTGAAGACCGTCATTCAAGCCTGATCCGTCAAAAACTGTACTGCTGTACCGGTGTTTTCTTACAGTCTTTTCCCACAAAACAACCCACGACACGCAAAAATGCACCAATAGCGTGCAGACAAGTACAGTTGCCTCAATATCGACCAGTACACCGCTCTTTAACAGTTAACTGGTCTCTCACAATACAGGTGAACTGTATCTAGAGAGACTGGCCAAACGAGAGGATCATGGGAACCAGTCAAACCACTACCTAATCCCGCCACAAGCGGAAGGATGTCAACCATGGAACGTACACTCAGTTCCGAGCTGTTTTTCGAAGACAAAGCTGAAAAAAACCAGGCTTCCCTGCCTCTTCGCGTTATCGCCAACCTGATGTTGTGGCAGCGCCGCATCGCCAGCCGTCACCAACTGGCTCGTCTGGATTCGCGCCTGCTGGCTGATGCCGGTATCAGCGAAGCACAACGCTACGAAGAGCTGAGCAAGCCGTTCTGGCGCTAACTCAGCGTCGCTGGCCCTGACCCACCGGGTCCACCGCCAGCACCGAATTGAACACACAAGACCCGTCGCGGGTAACCGCGACGGGTCTTGTCGTTTCGGGGCCTGATTTTGACGAGAGGCTTGGAGACATAACAGTTTAAAAATATATAAAACATACCAGTACAGTACGCCAACCCCATGCAGTCAATGAGCACCGCAAGGGCTGTCGGCCAACGCGTTCCTGTCCTAATATCGAGGCGAACGTGGCGAAGCGAGTCGAGCATGCGTCTCCTCTTCCAGCTACACGCACCGGCATCACACCATCATTCAAGGAGTTTCATCATGATCCGTCTTCGCCTGCTCAGCGCAGTTACCCTGCTGGCCGTAGCCGCCCACTCCAACGCCAGCAGCTTCATCGTCACCACCGACTCCATCGTCGGAGCACTCAAGGCCACCTCCGACGTGACCTCCGATGCAACCTCATCCCTGCGTGACAACAAGATCGTTCAAGCCGCCCGTGATGACGCCGCCAGCTTCGTCGCCAGCGAAGGCGCCATCCGTGGTGTGAAACTGGAAAGCGCCCTGGATTACATCCGCCAGCAGGCACCGCAGCTCAACGCCAGCGATGCGCAATTGGCCCAGGCCATCCTGGTGATCTGATGCAACATGAAACATCGGGCACCAAATGGTGTTCCGATGTTTCAGCGCTGGCTCTGGCCCGCAGGTTTGCGCTAGCCTTCAAACTCGCCATCAACCGTCGAGTCCTATGCGTTTCTACTCAGATCTGTTCATCGCGTCTTTCTTCATCGTTTTTTGCTGGTCTGCTCCGGCCCATGCCTTCGATGTGTCCACCCAGCAAGTGGTGGTCAGCGGCTATGCCACGAGCATGGTGACCTCCGCGCCCTTCGACCATAAACTGATCGTCGCCGCTCACGATGACGCTGCGGCGTTCGTCGCCAGCGACGGGCAACTGCGAGGAGCACAGCTGGAATCGGCCCTGGATTACCTGCGCCGGGCCCAGCCAAAACTTCACGTCAGCGACCTTGAACTGGCACAGGCAATTCTCGTCCAATAGTTATCCTTATTTTTCCGGAGTCGTTCCATGCGTAGCCCGCTGATTGCTGCCGCCTTAGGCCTGCTGGTGTTGGCCGATGTGGCCCAGGCACATACCCTGGTAGCCACCAGTAACATCATCGTTCGCGCTTCCCAGCGCACGATCGATTTCACTTCCGACACCACCACGTCCATCCGTGATTCGAAAATCGTCCGCGAAGCCCATGACGATGCGGCCAGTTTTGTCGCCAGCAATGGTGAAATTCGTGGCGCTCATCTCGAGGCCGCCTTCGACACCTTGCGCACCCGCGTGCCGGAAGCCCGCGACGCCAGTGACCAGGTTCTCGCCGAAGCCATCCTCGCATTGTGAGGCGGTTCGCCGCCTGGCTGGCGGCCGGGGTCTTGCTGCTCACGGGCAGCATGGCCCAGGCCGGCTTGCAATTGCACCTCAACGTCGAAGGCCTGAGCCCGGCGCAACAGCAGGCCAGCCAGGCGCTGCTCGATGAAGCCATGCAGGCCCTGCCGCCGCGCTTCATCGAGCGGCTGGACCGGCGCATCGATGTCGGCTGGACCGACCAGATGCCCGCCAATGCCTACGGCCAGGCCTCGCTGGTGTCGCAACTGGACCTCAATAGCAACCTGCTCGACAGCCTTGTCGACGGCAGCGCCGCGACACAAAAGACCCATCGTCCCCACGGCACCGTGCGCCGGGAAATGCTCGCCACGGTCCTGCACGAACTGACCCACATCTATGATCGCTCGCGTCTATGGCCAGAGACCGAACGTGCACTGATCCAGCGTTGCACTCGACGCAACAGCAGCGCCGGGTTGATCGGTCTTCCCGATGAATGCCGGGGCCAGAACGACCGCCGTTTCACCCTCAGCGATGATCCTCGCTTGTTGGACCTCGCCGGCTGGCCACAATACGTCGGCCGTCGCGGTGAACGGGAACAGCACAACCGCCAGGTCGCCCGCAGCCCGGATCTCTATGAAACGAGCAGCCCCAAGGAGTTCGTCGCGGTCAACATGGAGTACTTTCTCCTGGACTCCAGCTATGCCTGCCGACGCCCCGCCCTGTATCGCTATTACCAGGAACACTTCGGTTGGGCCCCCGCCGCCAAGGACACCTGCGCCCAATCGTTCGCCTTCCTCAACGCCGGAAACGACTTCGCCAAGACACCGCTGGGCAAGGTCGATCCAGAACGGGTCTATGCCATCGATTACCTGCTGGCCGAGGCCAATCAGAACTGGGTGAGCCGCTGGGGCCACAGCATGCTCCGGCTCGTGATCTGCGCACCGGGCCGGCCGCGTGGCCCGGACTGCCGACTGGATCTGGACCAACACCTGGTGCTGTCATACCGCGCCTTCGTGGGCGATGTGCAATTGTCGAGCTGGGACGGGCTGGTCGGCAAATACCCGTCGCGCCTGTTCGTATTGCCGTTAGCCCAGGTGATCGATGAGTACACCAAGACCGAACTGCGCAGCCTGGCATCGGTGCCGCTGAACCTGTCGCGCACCGAGATCGAGGAAACGGTCGAGCACGCTGCCGAAATGCATTGGAGCTACGACGGCAACTATTACTTCCTGTCCAATAACTGCGCCGTGGAGAGCTTGAAACTGTTGCGCAGCGGCAGCAATAACGAGCAACTCAAGGGCCTGGACAGCATCATGCCCAACGGCCTGCTGGAGGTACTCAAGGGCCGGGGCCTGGCGGATACCAGCGTACTGGATGATCCCAAGGAAGCCTTGCGGCTGGGCTACCGCTTCGACTCATTCCGCGAGCGGTATCAGGCGATGTTCGATGTGCTGAAGAAGTATCTGCCGATCAAGCAACAAACGGTGGAAGACTGGCTGGCCCTCGACGCCGCCGAACGCCGCGTCTGGTTCGAGCAGGCCGACCTGCGCACCAGCGCGGCGTTGTTGCTGCTGGAACAAGCCAGTTATCGCCGGCAATTGTTGTTGGCGCAGGATGAAGTCAAACAGCGCTACCTCGGCGCCCGTGAATTGCAGAACGGCGGTATGGAAAGGGCCAATGCGACGCTGCAGCAGATCCTCGCCAACAGCGGTTTCCTGAGCCGTCCGGCCGAACTGTTGGGCAGCAGTGGCTACGGCTTGCCGCAACCCAGCGAATGGCAACGCTTGGAATCGGAAAGCAGCTTACGGCAGAAACAACTGCAAACGCTGACAGGCGATCTGGACAAGGAAGTCCGGGCATTGCTCGAACCGAGCCGCGCGGCTGAAATTGCGGCGAGCGAGGCCAATGTGAAAGAGATTGGCGAGCATTTGCGCAAGCTGCACAAGGCCGGGGGCGGGTTGGAGCTGCCTTGACCCTGCAAAGAGCAGCGCCAAGACTGCTCCAGGTGGAATAAAAAAAGGGTTCAGAACCGAGTTCTGAACCCTTTTTTTCGTGGCTGTCAGCTGAATCAAATCAGCTGAGACGCGCCTTGCGCACACCATCGGCCAGGGCGGCACACAAGCTCAACACCCCATCAATTGCCTGTTCCGATGTTTCGGCGCTGGCGATATGGTCGATCAGCGCCGAGCCCACCACCACCCCATCAGCCAATCGTGCGATGGCGGCAGCCTGCTCCGGCGTACGAATGCCGAAACCAATGCTGATGGGCAGATCGGTATGGCGACGCAGACGCGCCACGGCTTCTTCCACATGCTCCAGGGTCGCGGCACCGGCCCCGGTCACGCCCGCCACCGACACGTAGTACACAAACCCCGAACTGCCGTTAAGCACCGTCGGCAAACGCACATCGTCGGTGGTCGGCGTCGTCAGGCGGATGAAGTCCAAGCCAGCCGCCTGGGCCGGTTCGCACAGTTCGCTGTTGTGCTCGGGCGGCATGTCCACAACGATCAGGCCATCGACACCGCAATCCAGCGCTTCGCCAATGAAACGTTGCACGCCATAACGGTGGATCGGGTTGAAGTAGCCCATCAGCACCAGCGGCGTCTCGGTATTGTCCTGACGGAACTCGCGAACCATCTGCAGGGTTTTCGCCAGGTTCTGCTGGGCGCCCAAGGCACGAATATTCGCCAACTGGATCGCCGGGCCGTCGGCCATCGGGTCGGTGAACGGCATGCCCAACTCGATCACGTCGGCACCGGCCGCCGGCAGCCCCTTGAGAATCGCCAGCGAAGTGTCGTAGTTCGGGTCGCCGGCCGTGACGAAAGTGACCAGGGCGGCGCGGTTCTGTTCCTTGAGTTCGGCAAAACGGGTTTGCAGGCGGCTCATCAGTGTTTCTCCTGCTGGGACTGTTCCATGTGGTGCATCACGGTTTGCATGTCTTTGTCGCCACGGCCGGACAGGTTGACCACCATCAGGTGATCTTTCGGCAGGTTAGGTGCGCGTTTGAACACTTCCGCCAGGGCATGGGCGCTTTCCAGTGCAGGAATGATCCCTTCCAGGCGACAGCATTTGTGAAAGGCTTCCAGGGCTTCGGCGTCGGTCACCGAGGTGTACTGGACGCGACCGATGTCGTGCAACCAGGCATGTTCAGGGCCGATACCGGGGTAGTCGAGACCTGCGGAAATCGAATGGGCATCGATGATCTGGCCGTCGTCGTCCTGCAACAGGAAGGTGCGGTTGCCGTGCAGTACACCCGGAACGCCGCCGTTCAGGCTCGCCGCGTGCTTGCCGGTCTCGATGCCATAACCGGCGGCTTCGACGCCGATGATCTCGACACTCTTGTCGTCCAGGAACGGGTGGAACAGGCCCATGGCGTTGGAGCCGCCGCCGATGCACGCCACCAGGCTATCCGGCAGGCGACCTTCCTGGGCTTGCAGTTGATCGCGGGTTTCCTTGCCGATCACGGCCTGGAAGTCGCGCACCATGGCCGGATACGGATGCGGGCCAGCCACGGTGCCGATCAGGTAGAACGTGCTGTCGACGTTGGTGACCCAGTCGCGCAGGGCCTCGTTCATTGCGTCCTTCAGCGTGCCGGTACCGGCGACCACCGGGATCACTTCGGCCCCCAGCAGCTTCATGCGGAACACGTTGGCCTGCTGGCGCTCGATGTCGGTGGTGCCCATGTAGATCACGCAATCCAGACCGAAACGCGCGGCCACGGTGGCGGTGGCCACGCCGTGCATGCCGGCGCCGGTCTCGGCGATGATGCGTTTTTTGCCCATGCGCCGCGCCAGCAGGATCTGGCCGATGCAGTTGTTGATCTTGTGTGCGCCGGTGTGGTTCAGCTCTTCACGCTTGAGGTAGATCTTGGCGCCGCCGCAGTATTCGGTCAGGCGCTCGGCGAAGTAGAGCGGGCTTGGGCGACCGACATAGTCGCGCTGAAAGTAGGCCAATTCCTCAATGAAGGCCGGATCTTCCTTCGCCACCTCGTATTCACGGGCCAGATCAAGGATCAACGGCATCAGGGTCTCGGCCACATAGCGGCCGCCGAATGCACCGAACAGGCCGTTGGCGTCGGGGCCGCTGCGCAGGTTGAAAGGGGTCGTAGGCTGGGTCATCGGGCGCTCCAGGCAAATGCGTTGAAAGACTATGAGGTTCACTCTACCCCTGACATCCCCCAGTGAAAACCGATAAGATCGCCACAACCTGTCAGGAAAACTCACAGATAAAATGAGCCACGATCTTCCTCCGCTCAACGCCTTGCGCGCCTTCGAAGCTACCGCCCGCCTGAACAGCGTAAGCCAGGCGGCCGAACAGCTACATGTCACCCATGGGGCCGTGAGTCGACAGCTGAAGGTGTTGGAAGAGCATTTGGGCGTCAGCTTGTTCATCAAGGACGGGCGCGGCCTTAAACTCACAGATGCAGGCATGCGCCTGCGGGACGTCAGCGCCGATGCGTTCGAGCGGTTGCGCGGTGTTTGCGCGGAGCTGATGCAAAGTACGGCAGATGCCCCGTTTGTCCTGGGCTGCTCGGGAAGCCTGCTGGCGCGCTGGTTCATTCCCCGCCTGGGCAGGCTCAACGCCGACCTGCCGGATTTGCGCCTGCACCTGTCCGCCGGCGAAGGCGACCTGGACCCCAGGCGACCGGGGCTGGATGCCTTGCTGGTCTTCGCCGAGCCGCCGTGGCCGGCCGATATGCAGGTGTACGAACTGGTGAGCGAGCGGATCGGCCCCGTGATGAGCCCCCACTACGCCGGATTCGCGCGCTTGCAAGCCGCACCGGCCAGCGCGCTGCTGGACGAGCCGTTGCTGCACACCACATCCCGCCCCCAGGCCTGGCCGACCTGGGCACGACAAAACGCCCTGGAACCCCAGGCACTGAAGTTCGGGCAAGGATTCGAGCATTTGTATTATTTGCTGGAGGCCGCCGTCGCGGGGTTAGGCGTGGCGATCGCGCCCGAGCCGCTGGTGGCCGAGGACGTACGCGCCGGTCGCCTGGTCGCGCCATGGGGCTTCGATGAAACCGCGGCGCGACTGGCGTTGTGGCTGCCCAAGCGCGCCGCAGACGGGCGCGCTCGGCAATTGGCCCAGTGGCTCAGGCACGAGCTGAGCCAACCGACTCAGTCACCGCGCTTGCACAGCAGGTAAGCAGCCAGCAGACCCAGCGCACCGACTGCGACACCGGCCGTGGTCCATGGGTGTTCCTGCGCGTAGTCGCGTGTGGCGATCCCGGTTTCACGGGTTTTCACCTTCACCTCTTCATAGGCATCGCTGAGCAGATGACGAGAATGTTTCAGCGCGCTCTCGGCATTGGCCTTGAGCGACTTGAGGGTCTTACGCGACTCGTCCGAGGCGTCGTCCTTCAGGCTTTCCAACGACTTGAGCAGACTCTCGATCTCCGCTTCCATGCTTTGCAACGAGGCTTTGCGTAACGAATTGCTGGCCATGGTGGCTCTCTCCTGCAGTGGTTGAGTGGCGTGTGTGAATTGGGACTCCAGTCGTTTCTGAAAGTGCAGTAAATCTGAACTTCAGCGCGCGAACGACGACACACGTAAGGCGAAAAATCGCTGCTAGGCTGTTAAACACAACCAAGGAGAATCCCCATGAGTGATCACCACACTTACAAAAAAGTCGAGCTGGTCGGCTCGTCCCCCACCAGCATTGAAGACGCCATCAACAACGCCTTGGCCGAAGCCAGCAAAAGCCTCAAGCATCTGGAATGGTTCGAAGTCACGGAAACCCGCGGCCACATCGAAAATGGCCGGGCCGCGCACTTTCAAGTGACCATCAAAGTCGGGTTCCGGATAGCCAATAGCTGAGGTTCTTTTGAACTTGCACGCTGGCGGAGTGCCATAGGGAGTGGCGATGCGCTATGGTCTGCGCATGACGTTTTTCCAATACCTGCCCTATTTGATCCGACCAAGGAGTGCGAGCGATGAAAAAGTTGATGGTGGCCCTGGGTTTGCTGAGCCTTGCCGGTGGTGCGTTTGCGGCCGGTAAGCCCTGCGAAGAGCTGAAAAGCGAGATCGCAGCGAAGCTGGACGCCAAGGGCGTGTCAGGTTATTCGCTGGAAATCGTCGATAAAGGCACAGCGACTGACGGAAAAGTCGTCGGCAAATGTGAGGGCGGTGCGAAAGAAATCATCTATAAAAAATGATTCTTTTCGAACATCAAAGCCGACGCATCGCGTCGGCTTTTTCATGGGCGTCATTCAGCCTTTCATGACCTGCGCCAACAACTCGTAGGAGTGCAAGCGATCGGCGTGTTCGTACAGGTCACTGGTGAAAATCAGCTCATCGGCCTGGGTTTGCTCGATCAATACTTGCAGCTTGGCGCGAATCTTCTGCGGACTGCCGACCATGGCCAGGCCCAGGAAATCGCCAACCGCCTCTTTCTCATGGGGCAGCCAGAGACCGTTCATGGTTTCCACCGGCGGACGCTGCACCAGGCTCTGGCCACGCATCAGCGCCAGGATCCGCTGGTACACCGACGTTGCCAGGTAATCGGCCTGCTCATCGGTATCCGCCGCGACCAGCGGCACGCCGAGCATCACATAAGGCTTGTCGAGCACCGCCGACGGTTTGAAGTGGTTACGGTAGATGCGAATCGCCTCGTGCATGAAGCGCGGCGCGAAATGGGAAGCGAATGCGTAGGGCAAACCGCGCTCACCGGCCAATTGCGCACTGAACAGGCTCGACCCCAGCAGCCATACCGGCACGTTGGTCCCGGTGCCGGGCATGGCGATGATGCGTTGATCCGGGGTACGCGGGCCGAGATAGCGCATCAGTTCGGCCACGTCCTCAGGGAAATCGTCCGCACTGCCGGAACGCTCGCGACGCAGCGCCCGCGCGGTCATCTGGTCGGAACCTGGCGCACGTCCCAGGCCCAAATCGATTCGACCCGGGTAGAGGCTTTCCAGCGTGCCGAACTGCTCGGCAATGATCAACGGCGCATGATTGGGCAGCATGACGCCCCCGGAGCCGACGCGAATGGTCGAAGTGCCCCCCGCCAGATAACCCAGCAGCACTGCCGTCGCCGAACTGGCGATACCGTCCATGTTGTGGTGTTCGGCCACCCAGAAGCGGGTATAGCCGTACTTTTCCACGTGCTGCGCCAAGTCCAGCGAGTTGCGCAAGGACTGGGCGGCATTGCCATCGGCGCGGACAGGCACCAGGTCGAGGGTTGAGAATTTCACGTCGGACAGCTGTTTCATGGGCCGGGATCTCCAACGGCGTTCCGGGCTTTTCCTACGGGTAAAAGCCTGCCGTTTCTAAAGGTGTGTGCAATGCAATGTGGGCATATACCCGAGTTTCAATAGCAGCGACGAATTTTCCTACTAAATTCGTCGGCTAATCGACAGGGTGAACTTTTACAGGCGGTCTATCCTCACAACCCAGACAGTTAAAAAACACCCAGGCGCGGCTTTCGCGCCGAATCTTCAGGAGGCAGACATGGCTATCATCAAGAAAGCATCGGCTCATTGGGAAGGTGACCTGAAAACCGGTATCGGCTCCATCTCCACGGAAACCGGTGTGTTGCGCGAAGCGCCCTATGGCTTCAAGGCACGATTCGAAGGCGGCAAGGGTACCAACCCGGAGGAGTTGATCGGCGCGGCCCATGCTGGCTGCTTTTCCATGGCCTTTTCGATGATCCTCGGCGATGCCGGGCTCAAGGCCGACAGCATCGACACCAACGCCGAAGTGACCCTGGACCAGGTCGAGGGCGGTTTTGCGATCACGGCGGTCAAGCTGGTGCTCAAGGCGAAAATCCCCGGTGCCAGCCAGGCGCAATTCGATGAGCTGAGCAAGAAGGCCAAGGAAGGGTGTCCGGTTTCCAAGGTGCTGAACGCCAATATCACCCTGGACGCGACGCTGGTGAACTGACGCATGCAAGGATCGCAGCCTTTGCAGACGCTGGTGAAGGCTGCGATTTATTGAATGCGGTCGAGCTGTTTACCCTGGCGCAATTATGGTCGAATGAAGCCTGCAGTTTCAGCGCGCAGGCAGTGCGCGCTGCCATGAGGAATTCGAACATGAAACGATCAGCCCTGGTGGTCATCGGCTGCGCATTCGCGGCATCAGCCCTTGCCGAACCGAAATCCTGTGAAGAGCTGAAAAAGGAAATCGAAGCGAAGATCCAGGCCAACAACGTGTCGTCCTACACGCTGGAAATCGTCACGAATGATGAAGTCCACGACCAGAACATGGTGGTAGGCACTTGCGAAAACGGCACGAAAAAAATCATCTACCAGAAGAACGACCGCTAAGACGTCCTATGGGATGCAGCGGGCTTGTCGATCTTCGGCAACGATTTCTCGCTTGGCGTCATAAAGTCGGGCGCTTGGCGTGTATGCCAGGTTACGCGCCTCCAGACGATAGCGCTGGCCGGCCACGAAATGATCGTAACGCACGGTCAGATAGCACAGTCGTTCTTGCGGCTCGGTCATCAAACCCAGCCCACCGCCACCAAACACCTCGAAGTCGAAGCGTACTTCCAATTCATGGCTACCCGGCGAAACCTGGAAGAAGCGTCCGTCTCGCAGCCGCTGGCCATCCAGCTTTTCAGCCATCAGTACCTTGCCACCCGGCGTAGGCGTCGCGAAATCGACCCAGGCCATGTTCGGATCGACCGATGGCAACGGGGTCGCTGTGCAACCGCCCATGGCAACGAAGGCCAGTAACAGCATGTGAAGGCGCATGGTGAGTTTCCTGAATAATCAGGTCTTGAGCATAACGCCGATCAACTTTGCTGACAGCCCGCCGGTGTACCCTGCCCCACTACTTTGCGCTGCTGATCGTAAAGCTTGGCCCACGGTCGGAAACCAATGCTGCCGGCCTGCAGCTGGTAACGTTGGCCGGCGTTGAAGTCCTTGAATTTCAGGTTCAACCGGCAATCGCGCCACAGCGGCTCGGCATCCGGGCCGATGTTGCCGGGTTCGACGGCAAATTGATAACGCACCGTCAGCTCATGGCTGCCGGGTTGCACTTCGAAATAACGCCGGTCAATGGACATCTTGTCATCGACTTCCAGCGCTTGTAGCGCGGTGTCCTGCTGGTTCCCCAGGTCGATCCACGCCTGGGAGGGATCAGGATCAGGCAAACCGGCGCAACCGGTCAGCAGCAACAGGCCACTCGTCAGCATCAACACGCGCATAGCGAAGCTCCAGGCAAGCGAGATAGTCTGTGGGCAGACTTCCCAGGGTGATTCCAATTGATCAGGCCGCGTTCAAGCCATCGGTTACTCGACCGTGTTTTCCAGATTTTGTTTCCAGGCCTCCTGCTTTTGTTACTGAACGGCTGCAGTAGCGTCGGTTACTACAGCCAGCTCGTCGGCGGACAGCTGCGGTTGTTGCAAGCCCGAGAGCTTATCGACCAAGTCATCGCCGACCCCGCTCGCGATCCCCAACTCAAGGCGCACCTGGCCCAGGCGCGCGAGGCACGGACGTTTGCCAGCGATCACCTGCATTTACCGGACAATCGAAGCTATCGCCTGTATGCGGATATAGGCCGGCCATTCGTCGTCTGGAATGTCTTTGCCACGCCAGAATTTTCCCTGGCGCCGCAGAATCATTGTTTCCCCATTGCCGGTTGCGTGGCTTATCGCGGTTATTACAGCCAGGGCGCCGCCCGTGGCGAGGCCGCGTTGCAGCGCTTGCAGGGCATGGACGTGGCGATTGGCGGTGTAGAGGCCTATTCGACGCTGGGCTGGTTCAACGACCCGATCCTGAGCTCGATGATGCACTGGGGCGACGAACGCCTGGCGACGCTGATCTTTCATGAACTGGCGCACCAGCGGTTTTATGTAAAGGACGACACCGAACTCAATGAGTCCTTCGCCACCTTCGTTGAACAGGAAGGCACCCGGCAATGGCGTGCCAGTCGTGGGTTGGCGCCGGATAACGGCAAGCAGGTGCGCCAGCGCGACCAGTTCATCCAACTGATCCTCGACACCCGCCAGCGCCTGGAAACCCTCTACGCCCAGCCCCTGACAGCCGAACAGATGCGCCAACGCAAAGCTGCGGAGTTCGAGCACCTGCGTGCCGACTATGTGCAAATGCGCGACACCCAGTGGGCGGGCGACAAACGCTATGACGCCTGGGTCTACGCGCCACTGAACAATGCGCGACTATTGCCGTTCGGGCTGTATGACCAGTGGGTGCCGGCATTTGCGGCGCTGTTCAGGCGCGAGGGCGGTGATTGGGTTGCATTTTATGCCGCGGTGGAAAAGCTGGGCGAATTGCCGATCGAAGCGCGCAAGGCGGCCTTGAAGGTATTAGCGGAGCCGAAGACTTCTGCTGACTAGGCGGACGTCATCGCGAGCAAGCTCGCTTCCACATTGGATGCCTGGCTACAGCCAGCAACCCCGCACAAAAAAGGGCATACCGACTCATCGATATGCCCTTTTGATTGCCGCTTTCTTCCCCCCGGCCGAGGTACTCGTAGCGATTATGGGTTGACGCTTTCTTTCAAGGACTTGCCTGGTTTGAAGGCAACGGTGTTGCTGGCCTTGATCTTCACCGGCTCACCGGTCTGTGGGTTTTTGCCAGTGCGGGCGCCGCGGTGGCGTTGCAGGAAAGTGCCGAAGCCCACCAGGGTAACGCTGTCCTTGCGGTGCAGGGCGCCGGTGATTTCTTCCAGGACGGCGTTGAGGACGCGGTTGGCTTGTTCTTTGGTGAGGTCTGCTTTTTCCGCGATAGCGGCGGCGAGTTCTGGTTTACGCATGAATGAAGCCCCTTTGACGGTTTTTTTGTTGTTATGTCCGTGCTGCTCTCTTTGGAACAGCCCCTAAGGCGCCGCAGGCTCTACTCTGCGGCAGACGGAAGTGAGGATGGCACGGTGCCGAAAACGGCGCCAGTGTCCGGGCGACCTTTGTGGGACCAAAAGTAGGGTTTTTGCGACAGAACGACCAGTATTTACGCCAGCAGGGCTGGAAGCTCCTTGTTCAGCGCCAGTTTCTCCATCACCGCCGTGCCTGTCAGGGCATAACCCAACAGGTTGCCTTGAGCGTCGCGGCACAGCGCCTTGATGTCCGCCCCCTGCCCTTCGACGCTCCACACGCCCTCGCGGCCTCGCGGTGGCGGCGACACCACCAAGGGGCACACCGGGGTTTTTACGGTAATCGGCATGGGGCCGTAGCTGACGGCAGTCGGGTTCCCGCCCAGGGTTTGGGCCAGGGCCCGGGCGCAGCTCATTAGCGGCATGACATACAGCAGGTTCAAGCCGTCGACCTCGGCGCAGTCGCCCAGGGCGTAGATATTGGCGTGAGAGGTCTTCAGATGACGGTCGACCACGACGCCGCGGTTGATCACCAGGCCAGCCGCGGCTGCCAGGTCGATGCGGGGACGCAGGCCGATGGCCGAGACCACCAGGTCGCAGGCGATCACCTGGCCGTCGGACAGGTGCGCCTCCAGCCCGTCGGCGACCTTCTGCAAGCGGTTGAGCACAGGGCCCAAGTGGAAGCGCGCACCGAGGCTTTCCAGCCCGGCCTGGACCGCTGCCGCGGCGGCCGGGTGCAGCAGCGTCGGCATGACTTGCTCGCACGGCGCCACCAGTTGTACTTCGTAGCCACCCAGGCTCAGGTCGTTGGCGAACTCGCAGCCAATCAGGCCGGCACCCAGCAACAACACCCGACGCTTGCCAGCCGCCGCGACCCTGAAGCGTGCGTAGTCTTCCAGGTCGTTGATGGGGAAGATCAGGTCCGCCCCATCGCCCTGTACCGGCACGCGCACGGTTTCGGCGCCCCAGGCCAGGATCAGGTCGCGGTAGTTCACCGCCTCTTCGCCGATCCACAGCCGTTTGTGGCCCGGATCGATGCCGCTGATGCGGGTATGGGTGCGCACTTCGGCCTTGAGTTGCTCGGCCATGGCCCCCGGCTCGGCCATGCTCAGGCCGTCGGCGTCTTTGTTCTTGCCAAAGCCTGTGGAGAGCATCGGCTTGGAATACGAGCGACCGTCGTCCGCAGTGATCAGCAGCAACGGGGTTTCGCTGTCGAGCTTGCGAAACTCCCGGGCCAGGTTATAACCGGCCAGGCCTGTACCGACGATGACGACAGGTGCACTCATGTTGCTCTCCATTTGATGAAACGATCAGTTGATTTCGATCATTTCGAAATCCATTTTGCCGACGCCGCAGTCCGGGCACAGCCAGTCTGCCGGTACATCCTCCCAGCGGGTGCCGGGCGCGATGCCATCGTCAGGCCAACCGTCAGCTTCGTTGTAGATCAGGCCGCAGACGATACATTGCCACTTCTTCATTCCAATACTTCCTCAAGATGTCAGGCCTTGGCCGGTATTTTCCGGCTCAGGGCCGTTTTGTACTGATCGGTTGCGACAGATGCAAGCACGATCAGCAGGGCAGCCGGCCGGGCCCGTCAAAACCCGCGACCGACATGGTAAGCTCGCGGCCTCATTTGCTGCCATTCAAGACCTCTGTGCCGCATACAAATTCGATATTTCCTACACTCCAATGGCTGCCCCAGCACCTGCTGTCGCCCCGCCCCGATGCGGGTGTACTCGATTGGCTGTTCGACGAAGGCTCCCTGACCCGGCGCCTCACGCGCCTGTCGGACGGCCATTTCAGCGTGACGCCGCTGTTCGAAGGCTGGCAGCCCTTGCGCGCCGACGAATGTGCCGCCCTGGACCTGGCCGAGGACAGCGAGGGCTGGGTACGCGAAGTGTATCTGCGCGGCCGCGACCAGCCTTGGGTGTTCGCCCGCAGTGTGGCGGCGCGCAGCGCCTTGCAGGGTGACGGGTTGCAGATGGACGAACTGGGCAGCCGCTCCCTGGGCGAATTGCTGTTTTGCGACCAGGCGTTCCAGCGCCGGGCCATCGAGGTTTGCCATTACCCCGAGGCAGGATTGCCGGAAGACGTCCGCGCCAGCGGGCTGTGGGGTCGCCGTTCACGTTTCGATCGCGGTGCGTTGAGCGTGCTGGTGGCGGAAATCTTCCTGCCACGCTTGTGGACCGTCGCCCGCGCCTATTCGGAGAATGTTTGATGTACGTGCAACTGCTCAAATCCTTGAATCGCCTGAATCCACGGGCGTGGGACTTCGTGCAACTGACCCGTATGGACAAGCCCATCGGCATCTACCTGCTGCTGTGGCCGACGCTGTGGGCGTTGTGGATCGCCGGTGAAGGCTCGCCGTCCATCGCCAACGTGGTGATTTTCGTCCTCGGCGTGGTGCTGACCCGCGCCGGCGGCTGTGTGATCAATGACTGGGCCGACCGCAAGGTCGACGGCCACGTCAAACGCACCGAGCAGCGCCCGCTGGTGAGCGGCAAGATCAGTTCGAAAGAAGCGCTGGTGTTCTTCGCCGTGCTGATGAGTGTGAGCTTCCTGCTGGTGCTGTGCACCAATGCACCCACCATCCTGCTGTCCCTCGGGGGCCTGGCGCTGGCGTTCAGCTACCCGTTCATGAAGCGCTATACCTACTACCCGCAAGTGGTGCTGGGCGCGGCGTTCTCCTGGGGCATGCCGATGGCGTTCACTGCCGAAACCGGGCATCTGCCGGCGGCCGCGTGGTTGCTGTACATCGCCAACCTGCTGTGGACGGTGGGCTACGACACCTATTACGCCATGACCGACCGGGACGATGACCTGCGCATCGGCGTGAAGTCCACGGCGATCCTGTTTGGCGATGCCGATCGGGTGATCATCCTGACGCTGCAAAGCCTGGCCTTGGCTTGCCTGCTGCTGGCCGGATCGAAATTCCAGCTGGGCGGCTGGTTCCACCTGGGGCTGGTGGCCGCTGCCGCATGCTTCGCCTGGGAATTCTGGTACACCCGTGGCAGGGACCGGATGCGTTGCTTCCAGGCGTTCCTGCACAACCACTGGGCCGGGTTGGCGATTTTCGTGGGGATTGTGCTGGATTACGCGTTGCGCTGAGGCCGCCGGCCCAACACTGAACCTTGGCTCATGAAAGGCTTTGTGGCGAGGGAGCTTGCTCCCGCTCGGTTGCGCAGCGACCGCAAGATTTTGGGGGCCGCTGCGCAGCCCAGCGGGAGCAAGCTCCCTCGCCACAAAAGCGTTTCGGGGTGGTCAGTCGGGCTTGGCGACCTTCCAGGCGCCGTCCATTTTGCCGTCACCGGTCACGTCCCCCGCCTTCTTGTCCATGACGAAGGTGTACAGCGGCTTGCCATCGTAGGCCCACTGCTTCTTGTCGTCGTCGCGGGTGATCACGGTCCATTTACCCATGGGCTTGTCATTTTCTTCGGCCATGAGCGGTGGCCAGTTGGCGGCGCATTTGTCGTTGCACATCGACTTGCCGCCCGAGTCTTTGGCAAACGTATACAGCGTCATCTCCTTGTGGTCAGTCAGCACCCCCGTTTTTGAGACCATCGCCGGCTCAGCCGCGAACGCCCAGGTCGGCAGCGCCAGTGCAGCTGTGACCGCCAGAACCTTGATGGATTGGGTGAAGTAAGTCATGGAAACCTTCTTTTGTGGTTGTCAGGATTCGGACTGAAAAGCTTAGTCCAGGATCCCCCTTGCTGCCGGGCCAGGAAATAACTGTCACACGACTGCAATAATTCCGTTATCTAATGCGGCGCAAGACAGTTAAATGACAAGAGGATTACCCCATGGTTGGCAGGAGCATTCTGATCGTCGACGACGAGGCACCCATCCGCGAGATGATCGCCGTTGCGTTGGAGATGGCCGGCTATGACTGCATGGAAGCAGAAAACTCTCAACAGGCCCACGCCATCATCGTCGACCGCAAGCCCGACCTGATCCTGCTGGACTGGATGCTTCCCGGCACGTCAGGCATCGAACTGGCGCGACGCCTCAAGCGCGACGAGCTGACCGGGGATATCCCGATCATCATGCTCACCGCCAAGGGCGAAGAGGACAACAAGATCCAGGGCCTGGAAGTCGGCGCCGACGACTACATCACCAAGCCGTTTTCCCCACGGGAACTGGTGGCGCGCCTGAAAGCCGTGCTGCGCCGCGCCGGGCCGACCGATGGCGAAGCACCGATTGAAGTCGGTGGCCTGCTGCTCGACCCGATCAGCCACCGCGTGACCATCGACGGCAAACCCGCCGAGATGGGGCCGACCGAATACCGCCTGCTGCAATTCTTCATGACTCACCAGGAACGCGCCTACACCCGCGGCCAATTGTTGGACCAGGTCTGGGGCGGCAACGTCTACGTCGAGGAGCGCACCGTGGACGTGCACATCCGGCGCCTGCGCAAGGCCCTCGGCGATGCTTATGAAAATCTGGTACAAACCGTGCGCGGCACCGGTTATCGTTTTTCGACCAAGGCCTGATCCGAGCCCTTACCGCCCGACAAGCTGACAAGGACGCGCGTCACGTGAATCAAAACTGGCATGGCACCCTGATTCGCCACATGTTGTTGCTGGTGACCGGTTGTTTGCTGATCGGCCTGATCAGCGGTTACTACGGCTGGAGCCTGGCCGCCGGGCTGGGGCTTTACCTGGCCTGGACCCTCAAGCAATTGCTGCGCCTGCATGAATGGCTGCGCCTGCACCAACCCGACGAAGCCCCGCCCGACGGCTATGGCCTGTGGGGTGAGGTGTTCGACAGCATCTACCACCTGCAACGGCGCGACCAGCGCGTTCGCGGCCGCCTGCAGGCGGTGATCGACCGGGTCCAGGAGTCCACCGCCGCGCTGAAAGACGCGGTGATCATGCTCGACAGCGACGGCAACCTGGAGTGGTGGAACCGCGCCGCCGAGACCCTGTTGGGCCTCAAGACGCCCCAGGACAGTGGCCAGCCGGTGACCAACCTGGTGCGACATCCGCGCTTCAAGGAATATTTCGAGCAAGCCAACTACGCCGAGCCGCTGGAAATCCCTTCGCCCACCAACGATCGGTTGCGCATCCAGTTGTACATCACCCGCTACGGCAACAACGAGCACCTGATGCTGGTGCGCGATGTCACGCGGATCCATCAGCTGGAACAGATGCGCAAGGATTTCATCGCCAACGTTTCCCACGAACTGCGCACGCCGTTGACGGTGATCTGCGGTTACCTGGAAACCCTGCTCGACAACGTCGAGGAGGTGAACCCGCGCTGGACCCGGGCCTTGCAGCAGATGCACCAGCAAAGCGGGCGCATGCAGACCCTGCTCAACGACTTGTTGCTGCTGGCGAAACTGGAAGCCACCGACTACCCATCGGACAACCAGCCAGTGCCCATCGACGACCTGCTGCAAACCATTGCCGAAGATGCGCAGGAACTGTCCGGCCCCAAGCAGCAGACCATTACCCTGGAAGCCGACCCGGCCGTGCAGCTCAAAGGCAGCGAGGCGGAACTGCGCAGTGCGTTTTCCAACCTGGTGTTCAACGCGGTCAAGTACACACCGGAGCAAGGTCGGATCCATGTGCGCTGGTGGGGCGATGAGCAAGGCGCGCACCTGAGCGTGCGCGATTCGGGCATCGGTATCGACAGCAAGCACCTGCCGCGCCTGACCGAACGCTTCTACCGCGTCGACTCCAGCCGCAACTCCAACACGGGGGGCACCGGGCTGGGGCTGGCCATCGTCAAACACGTCCTGCTGCGCCATCGTGCCCGCATGGAAATCAGCAGCGTACCCGGCCATGGCAGCACCTTTACCTGCCATTTCGCCCCGGCCCAGGTGGTTCGCGCACGCCTCGCCCGCCCCGCTGATTGAGCACGCCCCCTAGGCAATCGCCGAGTCAGCCGCTACATTGACTGGCTTGCGCCTGCCTTTTCGGGCGCCCATTTCCAATTCCTACGACTATTCGGAACCCGCAAAACCCCATCATGGACCCTTCCCCTGGCTTGTCCCTCGTTACGCTCTTCGCCGAATTCGGCATGATTCTTTTCGCTCTGATCCTGGTTTTGCTCAACGGTTTTTTCGTTGCGGCCGAATTCGCCATGGTCAAGCTGCGCTCGACCCGGGTCGAAGCCATTGCCGAGCAGAACGGCTGGCGCGGGCACATCCTGCGCACCGTCCACAGCCAGCTCGACGCTTACCTGTCTGCGTGCCAACTGGGTATCACTCTGGCGTCCCTGGGACTGGGCTGGGTCGGCGAGCCGGCGTTCGCCCACATCCTCGAGCCGTTGCTGGGCGCGGTCGGCGTACAGTCGCCGGAAGTGATCAAGGGCGTGTCGTTCTTCACCGCGTTCTTCATCATTTCGTACCTGCACATCGTGGTCGGTGAACTGGCGCCCAAATCCTGGGCCATCCGCAAACCCGAGCTGCTGTCGCTGTGGACCGCCGTGCCGCTGTACCTGTTCTATTGGGCCATGTACCCGGCGATCTACCTGCTCAACGCCAGCGCCAACGCCATCTTGCGCATCGCCGGCCAAGGCGAGCCCGGGCCCCATCACGAACACCATTACAGCCGCGAAGAACTGAAACTGATCCTGCACTCCAGCCGTGGCCAGGACCCCAGCGACCAGGGCATGCGCGTGCTGGCCTCGGCCGTGGAAATGGGCGAGCTGGAAGTGGTGGACTGGGCCAACTCCCGGGAAGACCTGGTGACGCTGGAGTTCAACGCGCCGCTCAAGGAAATCCTGGCGATGTTCCGTCGCCACAAGTTCAGCCGTTATCCGGTGTACGACAGCGAGCGCCAGGAGTTCGTCGGCCTGCTGCACATCAAGGACCTGCTGCTGGAACTGGCGGCCCTGGATCACATTCCCGAGTCGTTCAACCTGGCCGAACTGACCCGGCCGCTGGAGCGGGTGTCGCGGCACATGCCGCTGTCGCAGTTGCTGGAGCAGTTCCGCAAGGGTGGCTCGCACTTCGCCTTGGTCGAGGAAGCCGATGGCAACATCATCGGCTACCTGACCATGGAAGACGTGTTGGAAGTGCTGGTGGGCGACATCCAGGACGAACACCGCAAGGCCGAACGCGGCATCCTGGCCTACCAGCCGGGCAAGCTGCTGGTACGCGGCGACACACCACTGTTCAAGGTCGAGCGCCTGCTGGGGATCGACCTGGACCACATCGAAGCAGAAACCCTGGCCGGCTTGGTCTATGAAACCCTCAAGCGCGTGCCGGAAGAGGAAGAAGTGCTGGAAGTCGAAGGCCTGCGGATCATCATCAAGAAGATGAAAGGGCCGAAGATCATCCTGGCGAAGGTGTTGATGCTCGATTGAGTCGTTGACTGAAGGTCGGCGGTGCTGCCTTCGCGAGCAAGCTCGCTCCCACAGGGGATCGCATTTCGGCCTGGAACAGCCAGCCCCTGTGGCGAGGGAGCTTGCTCCCGCTGGGTCTGTAGGAGCTGACGAGCGAAGCGATGCTGCGATCTTTCCGCTGCCCGTTGAGTCTGGAGCGAAAGATCAAAAGATCGCAGGCTTCGCCAGCTCCTACAAAGCCGAGCGGGAGCAAGCTCCCTCGCCACAAAAGCGCCTTGGCTTGTGCAGAGGCTACTGCTTGCCCAACGCAAAGTTGGGCAAGTCGCCCACCGGCTGATTGAACTGGTAGGGAATCGACACCAACCCCAACCCGGTATTGCGCTGCACCACGAAATGCAGGTGCGGGCCTGAGCTGTTGCCGGTATTGCCCGACAACGCCAGCGGCGTGCCCACCCCGACCCGCTGCCCTTCCCGTACGCTCACCGAGCCCTTCTGCAGGTGCAGGTAGACACCCATGGTGCCGTCATCGTGCAGCACTCGCACGAAGTTGCCCGCGGGGTCGTCCCCGCGGCCGGTCTGCTCGTTTTCGGTCTTGATGACCACGCCACCCCGCGCGGCGATGATCGGCGTGCCGACGGGCATGGCGATGTCCATGGCGTAGCGGTTCTTCGGGCCGTAATGGCTGTATTGGCCGTTGGCCCCCTGGCTCAGCCGGAACGGCCCGCCGCGCCAAGGCAGCGGGTACCGATAGGCCTCGGCGGCGCCTGCAGGGTCGCCCAGGGAATATTCGAACCTTGGGGTATACACCAGCGGCCTGCCGGGCCGGGTGGCCGTGAGCAGCACCAGGCGCAGGTTGCTGCGCGCCGGCAGCACCCGACGAATCGGCCGGCTCGGCGCCCCGCTGACATTGCGCAGCCCGGCGAAACTCAACTCGATCTCCACCGGCGCGTACAAGTCGTTGCGCACGAACACCGCGTCCGCGCCGTTCTGTTTCTTGATATCCAGAAACACCTGCCGCTCCAGACGTTCGACCATGCGGTCGCGGAACACGAACACCTGGGCGCCCTTGCTGGGGCGGTCGCTATAGGACACCACACCATTGGCATCGGTGGATTTGTAGATCGTCATGGCCACGGCCGAGGTGGAGGCCAGGACAAGACCACAGGCAAACAGCAGGGGCACGAGCATGGGCAAAGGTTCTGTCGAAAATGAAGGCCTGCACAGCAGCCTAGCAGCTGGGATGGACCAGCGTAGTCGACGGATGTTTCAAAATTGGATCAGTGATCGGTGTTGGATCTTATGGCCCCATCGCGAGCAAGCTCGCACCCACACTCGATCCAGTGAACACTGAAGATCCCCTGTGGGAGCGAGCTTGCTCGCGATAGCGGCCTCGAAGGCGCCGCCGGATCAGGCGCCTGGCACGAAGTGTTTCTGCGCCGTGCCGCGGGCGATCAGGCGGGAGATGTAGTCGAGTTTCTGCGGGTCTTTGTCGACGAAGCGGAACGTCAGTTGCAGCCATTCGCTGTCGGGGGTCTGCTCATGGGCGACGATGGCGTGCAGGTAGCCGTTGAGACGGGCCGTTTCGGCGTTGTCGCCCTGTTCCATGTCCAGCACTGCGCTTTCGAGCACTTGTGGCAGGGTGTCGGTGCGCTTGACCACCAGCAGCGCTTCCTTGAGGCTCAGGGCCTTGATCACGCATTGCTGGGTGCCGCTGGACAGGCGCAACTGGCCTTGGCCACGGTTGGTCGTCGGAGCGGCAGCTGCCGGTGCCTTGACCGGTGGGCTGTTGAGCAGTCCACGGGCCGGGGCAGCAGCGGCTGCGGGAGCGGGAGTGGCGGCCGGCTTGGCAAACGGATTCGCCGCAGGCGCCGAAGCAACAGCCGCAACCGGCGCCTTATTGCCCGTCAGGGCGCTGAGGGAATCATTACCGAACGCCGAGTTCATCTTGGTCGGGGCACTGTTCATCAGCGTGTCGAGCTTGCCGACCTTGTGCAGGGCCTGCTTGACCTTGGTCAGCAACTGTTCGTTGGTGAACGGCTTGCTGACGTAGCCGGAAACGCCGGCCTGGATCGCCTGGACCACGTTTTCCTTGTCGCCGCGGCTGGTGACCATCACGAAGGGCATGCCCTTGAGGGTGTCCTGCTGGCGGCACCAGGTCAGCAGTTCGAGGCCGGACATTTCCGGCATTTCCCAATCGCACAGCACCAGATCGAATGCCTCGCGAGCCAGCAGGGCCTGGGCTTTCTTGCCGTTCACCGCGTCTTCGATACGCACGCCCGGGAAGTAGTTGCGCAGGCACTTCTTCACCAGGTCACGAATGAACGAAGCATCGTCCACGACCAACACACTGACCTTACTCATCCAGATACACCTCTAAAAAATCCCGGCAAGCATACCGCTTTTACTGATGGCATATTGCCAAAAAAACCGTCAGTCACGCCGGGACTTTTCGTTCGCGGGGTGCTGCTTTCGATTAAAAAAAATCCAAAAAAAAGCCCGACCAAAAGGCCGGGCGCTTTTCTTGGCAATCTTACTTATCGTCAGTTTCGCCCGGAACATTAGCGGTTTCGGACGGGGTGCCCTGAACTTCTTCCTTCATCCGCTTGAGCCCCAAATGGCGCACATCGGTACCGCGCACCAGGTAGATGACAAGTTCCGAGATGTTGCGCGCATGATCGCCGATACGCTCCAGAGAACGCAGCACCCAGATAATGCTCAACACCCGGGAAATGGAGCGTGGGTCTTCCATCATGTAGGTCGCCAGCTCGCGCAGGGCGGTCTTGTATTCGCGGTCGATGATCTTGTCGTACTGGGCCACCGACAACGCCAGGTCGGCATCGAAGCGGGCGAAGGCGTCCAGTGCGTCACGGACCATGTTGCGCACCTGGTCGCCGATGTGGCGAACCTCGACGTAGCCGCGGGGCGCCTCGCCCTCTTCGCACAACTGAATGGCACGACGGGCGATCTTGGTGGCTTCGTCGCCGATCCGCTCAAGATCGATCACCGACTTGGAGATGCTGATGATCAAGCGCAGGTCGGACGCAGCCGGCTGACGACGAGCCAGGATCCGCAGGCACTCCTCGTCGATGTTGCGTTCCATCTGGTTGATCTGGTCATCGATTTCGCGCACCTGCTGGGCCAGGCCGGAGTCGGCCTCGATCAGTGCGGTCACCGCGTCGTTGACCTGCTTTTCCACCAGCCCGCCCATGGCCAGCAAGTGACTGCGCACTTCCTCCAGCTCGGCGTTGAACTGTGCGGAAATATGGTGAGTAAGGCCTTCCTTCGAAATCATCTTGTTCGCTCCGCGAAAGTTGCAAGCTTCAAGCTGCAAGCTTCAAGCAGTTAAATGTTGATCCTGATAGCGCAGTGCGGCTATGCAGTTGCCTCGACTAGCCGTAGCGACCGGTGATGTAGTCTTCGGTCTGTTTCTTCGCCGGATTGGTGAACAGCGTATCGGTATCGCCGAATTCCACCAGTTTGCCCATGTACATGAACGCGGTGTAGTCGGAAACCCGCGCAGCCTGTTGCATGTTGTGGGTCACGATGACGATGGTGAACTTGGACTTGAGCTCGTAGATCAGCTCTTCGACTTTCAGCGTCGAGATCGGGTCGAGGGCCGAGCAAGGTTCGTCGAGCAGCAGCACTTCCGGCTCCACGGCGATGGTGCGGGCGATCACCAGACGTTGCTGCTGGCCGCCGGACAGACCGAGGGCCGATTCATGCAGACGGTCCTTGACCTCATCCCACAGCGCGGCGCCCTTGAGGGCCCATTCCACGGCTTCGTCGAGGATGCGCTTCTTGTTGATGCCCTGGATGCGCAAGCCGTAGACCACGTTCTCGTAGATGGTTTTCGGGAACGGGTTCGGCTTCTGGAACACCATGCCGACGCGACGGCGCAGCTCGGCCACGTCTTCGCCCTTGCGGTAGATGTTGTTGCCGTAGAGGTTGATTTCACCTTCTACGCGGCAGCCGTCCACCAGGTCGTTCATGCGGTTGAAGGTGCGCAGCAAGGTTGACTTGCCGCAGCCCGATGGACCGATGAACGCGGTGACGCGCTGTTTCGGGATATTCAGGCTGACGTCATACAGCGCCTGCTTCTCGCCGTAGAACAGGCTCAGGCCGGGTACTTCGATGGCGACGGTTTCCTGCGCCAGATCCAGGCTCTGCTTGTCGCGGCCCAGGGCCGACATGTTGATGCCGTGTGTATGTGCTTCGTGTTGCATGGGAGGCTCCCTGTGCTAACAAATTCGGTTCGGAACGCCTGTGTGGCGGCCCCATGAAATTCCAGTGAACGCCGATCAATGTGGGAGCGAGCTTGCTCGCGAAGGGGCCCTCGAGGCCGCCAGAAGCTTCGCGAGCAAGCTCGCTCCCACAGACCATCAACTATCCAGTGCCTTGTACTTCTCGCGCAGGTGGTTACGGATCCACACCGCCGACAGGTTGAGCGTGGCGATCACCAGCACCAGAAGCAGCGCCGTGGCATAGACCAGCGGTCGCGCCGCTTCAACGTTCGGGCTCTGGAAACCGACGTCATAGATATGGAAGCCCAGGTGCATGATCTTCTGGTCGAGGTGCAGATACGGGTAGTTGCCGTCCAGCGGCAGCGACGGGGCCAGTTTCACCACGCCTACCAGCATCAACGGCGCCACTTCACCGGCGGCGCGGGCCACGGCGAGGATCATGCCGGTCATCATTGCCGGGCTGGCCATGGGCAGGACGATTTTCCACAGGGTCTCGGCCTTGGTCGCGCCGAGGGCCAGGGAGCCTTCGCGCACGGTACGCGGGATCCGCGCCAGGCCTTCTTCGGTGGCCACGATCACCACCGGCACCGCCAGCAGCGCCAGGGTCAACGACGCCCAGAGCAGGCCCGGGGTGCCGAAGGTCGGTGCCGGCAAGGCTTCGGGGAAGAACAAGCGATCGACCGAACCACCCAGCACGTAGACGAAGAAGCCCAGGCCGAACACGCCGTAAACAATGGCCGGAACGCCCGCGAGGTTGTTCACTGCGATGCGGATCAGCCGGGTCATCGGGCCCTGGCGGGCGTATTCACGCAGGTAGACCGCCGCCAGCACGCCGAACGGCGTCACGATCATCGCCATGATCAGGGTCATCATCACGGTGCCGAAAATCGCCGGGAAGATACCGCCTTCGGTGTTGGCTTCACGGGGGTCGTCGCTGAGGAACTCCCAGACCTTGCTGAAGTAGAAACCCAGCTTGGTGAACGTGCCCATGCCGTTTGGCTGGTAGGCGTGCACCACTTTGCCGATTTCGATCTCCACTTCCTTGCCGTTGGCATCGCGGGCCGTCAGGCTGTCGCGGTTGAACTGCGCATGCAGGTCAGCCAGGCGCGCTTCGATGTCCTTGTAGCGGGCGTTGAGTTCGGCGCGCTCGCTTTCCAGGTCGGCCTGGGCCGAAGCATCGAGCTTGCCGTCCAGCTCCAGCTTGCGACCGTGCAGGCGGATACGCTCCAGACCGGCGTTGATGGCGCCGATGTCGACTTTTTCCAGGGTCTTGAGTTCGGCGGCCAACTGATTGACCCGCTGTACCCGAGCCTGCAGTTGCGGCCAGGCCGCTTCGCCCTCGGCGATGACCTTGCCGCCTTCCTTGACGTTGACCAGGTAACCGTAGAAGTTGCCCCACTCACGACGCTCGATGGCCATCAGTTCCGGCGGCGTGGTCTGGTTGGTCAGCCAATCGCCGACGATCCAGGTAAAGTCAGTGCCGTTCAGGTCTCGGTTGCCGACCTTGATCAGTTCGCGGGTCATGAACTCGGGGCCTTCATCCGGCACCGGCAGGCCGGCGCTTTTCAGGCGCTCGCGAGGTACTTCTTCTTTCTGCACGACTTCGCCGACCACCAGATGCGCAGGCATGCCCGGCACGTTGTAGTTGGCGTGGATCAGGTCTGCCGGCCAGAAGTGGCCCAGGCCGCGCACAGCGATCACCGCCAGCAGGCCAATGGTCATGATGACCGCGATGGACACCGCGCCACCGCTGATCCAGACGCCGGGGGCGCCGCTCTTGAACCATCCTTTCAGGGAGTTCTGTTTCACAGACTTCTACCTTTCTTAAAGCGACGAATATTTCTTGCGCAGACGCTGACGGATCAGCTCGGCGAGGGTGTTCATGACGAAGGTGAACAACAGCAACACCAGGGCCGACAGGAACAGCACGCGGTAGTGGCTGCCGCCGACTTCCGACTCGGGCATTTCCACCGCCACGTTGGCCGCCAGGGTGCGCAGGCCTTCGAACAGGTTCATTTCCATGACCGGCGTGTTACCGGTGGCCATCAGCACGATCATGGTCTCGCCCACCGCACGGCCCATGCCGATCATCAGCGCCGAGAAGATGCCCGGGCTGGCGGTGAGGATCACCACGCGGGTCATGGTCTGCCACGGCGTGGCACCGAGGGCCAGGGAGCCCAGGGTCAGGCCGCGCGGCACACTGAACACGGCGTCTTCGGCGATGGAATAGATGTTCGGGATCACCGCGAAGCCCATCGCCAGGCCCACCACCAGGGCGTTGCGCTGGTCGTAGGTGATGCCCAGGTCATGGGAGATCCACATGCGCATGTCGCCGCCGAAGAACCAAGCCTCCATGTACGGGCTCATGTACAGCGAGAGCCAGCCCACGAACAGGATCACCGGGATCAACAGGGCGCTTTCCCAGCCCTCGGGCACTCTCAAGCGAATGGATTCCGGCAGGCGGCTGAAGGCGAAACCGGTGACCAGGATGCCGATCGGCAGCAACATCAGCAGGCTGAAGATGCCCGGCAGGTGCCCTTCGACATACGGCGCCAGGAACAGGCCGGCGAAGAAACCGAGGATCACCGTCGGCATCGCTTCCATCAACTCGATCACCGGCTTGACCTTGCGGCGCATGCCCGGGGCCATGAAGTAGGCGGTGTAGATCGCTGCGGCAACCGCCAGCGGCGCGGCCAGCAGCATCGCGTAGAACGCCGCCTTCAGGGTACCGAAGGTCAGCGGCGAGAGGCTCAGCTTGGGTTCGAAGTCGGTGTTGGCGGCGGTCGATTGCCAGACATACTTAGGTTCGTCGTAGTTTTCGTACCAGACCTTGCTCCACAACGCGCTCCACGACACTTCCGGGTGCGGGTTGTCCAGCGTCAACGGTTGCAGCTTGCCGCCCTGTTCAACGATCAGGCGGTTGGCCCGCGGCGACATGCCGAACAGGCCCTGGCCGTCGACCACCTGGTCCACCAGCAGGGTGCGGTGGGCGGTGCTGTGGAACACGCCGAGCTTGCCGGCGGCGTCGAGCGCCACGAAACCCTTGCGACGTTCTTCGGCGCTGATCTCGACGATGGGCGCGCTGCCCATCTGGAAAGTTCGAATCTGCTTGAAGCGCAGCTCACCGTCCGGATCCCGGGCCATGAACCATTGGGCCAGGCCGCCCTTGGAGTCGCCGATGATCAGCGAGATCCCGCCCACCAACTGGGTGGCGGCGGTGACTTGGGCGTCGGCGTTTTCCAGCAGCTTGTAACGGCCGTTGAGGCTCTTGTCCCGCAGACTGAACACATCGGCCTGGGCACGTCCGTTGACCACATACAGCCATTGCTGGCGCGGGTCGACGAAGATGTTCTTCACCGGCTCGGTCATCTGCGGCAGGTCGATACGCGTCTGCTCGCTGGTGACTTCACCGGTCATCATGTTTTCTTCGCTGGTGAGCGACAGCACTTGCAGCTGGGCGCCGCTGGAGCCGGCCAACAGCAGGGTCGAATCCGTGGCGTTGAGGCTGACATGCTCCAGGGCCGCGCCCTGTTCGTTCAAGGCCATCGGCGTCTCGCCGTAAGGGTATTCGACGGCGGGCGAGATGGTTTTCTTGCCGTCCGGGTAGGTGACCTTATACGTGTGACGGAACACCAAGGCCTGGCCGTTGGACAGACCGATCGCCACCAATGGGCTGCCGGGCTGGTCCTCGCCAATGGCGGTCACGCTGGCGCCGGCCGGGATCGGCAGGTCGACACGGCGCAGTTCGGCGCCACTGCTGACGTCGAAAAACAGCGCCTGGCCCTTGTCGGAAACCCGCATGGCGACCTGGTTCTGTTCTTCGATAGAGATCATCAGCGGTTTGCCGGCATCTTGCATCCAGGCCGGGGTGATCGAGTCCTTGGCGGTCAGGTCCGCGCCCTGGAACAGGGGCAGCACCACGTAGGCCAGGAAGAAGAAAATCAGCGTAATGGCCGCCAGGACGGCGAGTCCGCCGACCAGCACGTACCAGCGGGTCAGGCGATCCTTGAGCGCGCGGATGCGGCGCTTGCGTTGCAACTCAGGCGTATTGAAATCAATGCGCTTGGGAGGGGAAGTCGTAGTCATTGTGGAGTTGGCCAGATCATTCATGCGCACACCCTAGCGATCCTGTATGACAGAAAGATGACAGTGAAGTGACGCAACAAATCCGCCGCCAGCTAGAAGCGGCAGCGGAGAGAAAATTCGTGTCTGTGGGAGCGGGCTTGCTCGCGAAGGGGCCAGCGCATTCGACATGGATGCCGACTGATCCACCGCATTTGCGAGCAAGCCCGCTCCCACAGAGAGCCCGGGCGTTGGCCCGGGCTCAGGTATTACTGCTTGGCGACGTTGCCGCCTTCCTGCAGACCCAGGTCAGCCAGTGCCTTGGCGGCGACTTTGGCAGGTACCGGGATGTAGCCGTCCTTGACCACGACTTCCTGGCCTTGCTTGGACAGGATCAGCTTCACGAATTCGGCTTCCAGCGGGGCCAGAGGCTTGTTCGGCGCCTTGTTGACGTAGACGTAGAGGAAACGCGACAGCGGGTACTTGCCGTTCAGGGCGTTTTCTTCGGTGTCTTCAATGAACTCGCCGCCTTCTTTCTTGGCCAGGGCAACGGTTTTCACGCTGGCGGTCTTGTAGCCGATACCCGAGTAGCCGATGCCGTTAAGCGAGCTGCTGATCGACTGCACAACCGAAGCCGAACCCGGCTGTTCGTTGACGTTTGGCTTGTAGTCGCCTTTGCACAAGGCTTCTTCCTTGAAGTAGCCGTAGGTGCCGGACACCGAGTTACGACCGAACAGTTGGACCGGCTTGTTGGCCAGGTCGCCGGTCACGCCCAGGTCGCCCCAGGTCTTGACGTCAGCCTTGGCGCCGCAGAGGCGAGTCGAGGAAAAAATGGCGTCGACCTGAGCCATGGTCAGGTGCTTGATCGGGTTGTCCTTATGCACGAATACGGCCAGGGCGTCCACGGCAACCGGAATAGCGGTTGGCTTGTAGCCGTACTTCTGTTCGAAGGCCTGCAGTTCGTTGTCCTTCATCTTGCGGCTCATCGGGCCCAGGTTGGCGGTGCCTTCGGTGAGCGCGGGCGGCGCGGTGGAGGAACCGGCGGCCTGAATCTGGATGTTTACGTTCGGGTATTCTTTCTTGTAGTTCTCGGCCCACAAGGTCATCAGGTTGGCCAGGGTATCGGAGCCGACGCTGGAGAGGTTGCCCGACACACCAGTGGTCTTGGTGTAGCTCGGGATCGCAGGGTCAACAGCGGCAACCGCGTTGGCAGTCGCAACGCCAGCAGCGACAAAAGTCATTGCCGCCATCAAACGCTTCAGTTTCATGCCTTACTCCTAGCAGAGAGGTGTGTTAAGTCGGCCAAGTATTGGTAAGCCGTGTGAACACTCTATGGCTGAAATATGACAATTGGATGAAAGGCCAGCATTGAGTTTTACAGGATGATTCATGCCGGCCCAATCGCGAGCAAGCTCGCTCCCACAGTGGATTTGCGGTGAACGCAGCCCTCTGTGGGAGCGAGCTTGCTCGCGATGAAGCCCGTGCAGTCAGCGAAAGATTCGGACCTAGCGCCCCTTCTTCCAGAGATAACCGCCCACAGCAATCCCGATACAGCAGATCACCGCCACGTAATAGGCCGGTCCCAGCGGGCTTTCCTTGAGCAGCAGGGTAACGATCATCGGGGTCAGGCCGCCGAAGATGGCGTACGCCAGGTTGTAGGAGAACGACAGGCCGCTGAAGCGCACCACGGCCGGGAACGCCTTGACCATGACGTAAGGCACCGCGCCGATGGTGCCCACCAGCAGGCCGCTCAGCGCATAGAGCGGGAATAGCCAGTCGGGGTGGTCGAACAGGCTGTGATAAAAGGTCCAAGAGGTGATCAGCAGCAACGCGCTACCGAAGACAAATACCCGCCCGGCGCCGAAGCGGTCGGCCAGCACGCCGGAGCCGATGCAACCAAAGCTCAGGAACACGATCGCCAGGCTGTTGGCCTGCAACGCGGTGGTCGGGCTGAAGTGGTAAACGGTCTGCAACACCGTCGGGGTCATCAGGATGATTACGATGATGCCGGCCGACAGCAGCCAGGTCAGCAGCATCGAAATCGCGATGGCGCCGCGATGATCGCGCAGCACGGCCCGCAGCGGTATTTCCTCGGCCAGGGCCTTGCGCAGTTGCAGCTCGGCGAACACCGGGGTTTCGTGGAGCCAGCGGCGCAGGTACACCGAAAACAGACCGAACACACCGCCCAGCAGGAACGGGATCCGCCAGGCGTAATCCGCCACTTCCACCGGCGTATAAATGCTGTTGATGGCTGTGGCGACCAACGAACCCAACAAGATCCCCGCCGTCAGGCCGCAGGTCAGGGTGCCGCAGGCATAGCCGATGTGGCGCGCCGGAACATGTTCAGAAACGAAGACCCAGGCCCCCGGCACTTCCCCGCCGATGGCCGCGCCCTGGATCACCCGCATCAGCAACAGCAGGATGGGCGCCCACATGCCGATCTGCGCATAGGTGGGCAACAGGCCCATGATCAGGGTCGGCACAGCCATCATGAAAATGCTCAGGGTGAACATTTTCTTGCGCCCCAGCAGGTCGCCGAAGTGGGCCATGATGATCCCGCCCAGCGGCCGGGCCAGATAACCGGCGGCAAAAATGCCGAAGGTCTGCATCAGGCGCAGCCACTCAGGCATTTCGGCAGGAAAGAACAATTTGCCGACCACGGTGGCAAAGAACACGAAGATGATGAAATCGTAGAACTCCAGCGCACCGCCCAAAGCTGAAAGCGACAGGGTCTTGTAATCGTTGCGGGTCAGTGGACGTGCCGGTTGTGCGGGCGTCGCCGTGCTCGAAGGCGCAGTGGTCATGGCAAGGGCTTCTCTTATAGTCAATTCTGCAACCCTGGCAATACGGGTTGGGGCCTGGGCAGGTCCGGCACGATAGCAAATTGTTCGAAAAAGCACATAGAGGCGCGTATTTGATAGTCGAAATCAGAACCGAGTGGTCGTCTCGACGTCTATCGCCCGATATACTCGCAACCTTGCAGTACTCTGTAAGGGGTTGCTGTGCGAAAACGTCGTTGGTGGCGTATTACCAGAACCAGCCGGTTTCGCAGAGTTTCCCTTTGGCACGCCTTTACGAAAAACGTGACGAACGCAGTATGTTCGGGCTGAATCGTTTTTTTCAAAGACGGCTATTCACCTGAAGTACCAGACAGCGTTACGGGTCAGAGGCCCCCCGGCATGATAGAGCTCGAACAAGAAGATCCAATCCCGCAAGGCGACCTGGCCCTGCAAATCACCGCGCTCCCTCGCGAGACCAACGGCTTCGGCGATATTTTCGGTGGCTGGCTGGTGTCCCAGATGGACCTGGCCGGCACCGCCATGGCCAGCAAAGTGGCCGGCGGACGCGTGGCCACCGTGGCGATCGATCGCATGGCGTTCCTGGTGCCGGTGGCGGTGGGTGCGCAGCTTTCCTTTTATACCCAGGCGCTGGAAATCGGCCGCAGCTCGATCCAGATGATGGTCGAGGTCTGGAGCGACGACCCGCTGTCCAGTGAATGGCGCAAGGTGACCGAGGCGGTCTTTGTCTTTGTCGCCATCGACGGCAGCGGTCGTACCCGCTCGGTTCCGCCGCGCGCCCGTTAAACACGGCGGCCGTTTTGCGGTCCATTGCAGTCCCTGTTCCCGAGCGAGATTTGCAACATGCCTACGCCCAACGTCGAAGCGGTCAAACTGGATGAACTGAACGCCTGGCGCATCCGTCACGGTCAGGCCGAGTTGCTGGTGGCCCAGCAAGGCGCGCACATCCTCAGTTATCAAGTGGACGGCCAGCCGCCACTGATCTGGCTCAACGACCAGGCCACGTTCAAGGCTGGCAAGAGCATCCGCGCGGGCGTGCCGGTGTGCTGGCCGTGGTTCGGCAACCTGACGCGCAACCCCGACAGCGTACAGGCTATGCGCGTGAGCGACGCCCCCGCCACGGCCCACGGCCTGGTGCGGGCGATGGATTGGGAATTGAAGGGCATCGAAGCCGAAGGCGAAAGCCTCAAGGTGGAATTCGTGCTGCCTTACCCTGAAAACGGCCTCTCGGGCTGGCCTCACCAGGTGGACCTGACGCTGACCATCGTGATGGACGAGCAGTTGCACATCCGCCTCACCAGCCATAACCGTGGCAGCGAAACCGTCAGCCTCAGCCAGGCGCTGCACAGCTATTTTGCCGTGAGCGACGTGCGCAACGTGCAGGTCGAAGGGGTGGATGGCTTGAGCTACATCGAGACCCTGGACGACTGGAACACCCACACCCAGGCCGGCGACCTGAAATTTGCCAGCGAGACCGACCGCATCTACCTCGACACCCCGCCGACGCTGAGCATCATTGACCCGCACTGGGAACGACGGATCGAACTGACCAGCAGCGGTTCGCGCTCGGCGGTGATCTGGAACCCCTGGACCGAACGCGCCAAGGCCTTCAGCGACATGGCCGACGATGGCTGGCAGCGCATGTTGTGCATCGAGACGGCGAATGTGATGGACGACGTGGTGACGTTGTTGCCGCAGGCCAGCCATACCCTTGGCGTAAGCATCTGCAGCAAGCCCGCTCCCACAAGATTTGCAGGTCAAGCCAACCAGCCGGTTACAAATCCGCCTCCTGCACCACCCTCACCTTCTCCGCCTCCAGCGCATACGCCGCACTCGCCAGGTCGTTGTCGACCTTTTCGATCTTCAGCGTGCCCGTCACCCAGAGCGGCGTGTAGATGTCGTCCAGCTTCAGGCCCTTGGGATAGCGCACCAGCACCAATTGGTTAGGCGGCGGTGGCGGGACGTGGATGCAGGCGCCAGGGTAGGGCACCAGGAAAAACAGCGTGCTGCGGCCCTTGGCGTCGGTTTCCAGCGGCACCGGGTAACCGCCGATGCGGATGTGCTTGTCGTTCATCGCCGCCACGGTCTTGGTCGAATACATCACCGCCGGCAAGCCCTTGCTTTGTTTCAGGCCGCCTTTTTCAGTGAAGGTGCCGTTGGCTTCCGGGGAGTTGTGGTCGATCTCGGGCATGGCCTCGAGGGCTTTCTGGTCCGACTTGGGCATCAGTTCGAGCCAGTCGGTTTCCGGCAACTCGGCGGCATGGGCCAGGCCACTGCCCAGCAGAAGAAGGGTCAATACTAGACGGCGCATGAAAGGGCTCGGCAATGAATGAAAAGTGAAACGCCGAGCATTCTAGCCCCCTCTGCTCGCCACGCGGAGAGGGCCTTGCTGCATTTGGATCAGTTTCTTTTGATCAGGCCGTAGATCACCAGCAACACGATCGCGCCCACCAGGGCACCGATGAAACCTGCGCCTTGGCCGGCCTGGTAGATGCCCAAGGCCTGGCCGCCGTAAGTGGCCGCCAACGAACCGCCGATACCGAGCAGGATGGTCATGATCCAGCCCATGCTGTCATCGCCCGGTTTCAGGAAGCGCGCCAGCAGGCCAACGATCAAGCCGATAAAGATGGTTCCGATGATTCCCATGGCATTTCCCCTCTCATTGAGTCGCTAAGCCAAAGCCCGGTCAGGCTTTGGCACTTAGCCATGAGAAAGATTAGCCGACGAATGGTTCCACCGCCGTTCCAGATTATTGTTCGGCGATCAGCGCCTCGACCTTGATGATCTGCTGGGCCAGCGTGGCCCGGTCAGCGCAGCGCAGGTTGGCGTGACCGACCTTGCGCCCGACCTTGAACGCCTTGCCATAGTGATGCAAATGGCAGTCGGCAATCGCCAGGACCTTGTCGCTGTCCGGGACCTTGCCGATGAAATTGAGCATCGCGCTTTCACCGACCTTGGCGGTCGACCCCAGTGGCAGCCCGGCCACCGCCCGCAGGTGGTTTTCGAACTGGCTGCACTCGGCGCCTTCGGTGGTCCAGTGCCCGGAGTTGTGTACCCGCGGTGCGATTTCGTTGGCCTTGAGGCCGCCGTCCACCTCGAAGAACTCGAACGCCATCACGCCGACATAGTCCAGTTGCTTGAGCACCCGGCTGGAGTAGTCCTCGGCCAGGGCCTGCAACGGATGATCGGTGCTGGCGACGGACAGCTTGAGGATGCCGTCCTTGTGGGTGTTGTGCACCAGCGGATAGAAGCGGATTTCACCGTCGCGGGCACGCACGGCGATCAGCGAGACTTCCCCGGTGAACGGCACGAAACCTTCCAGCAGGCAGGCCACGCTGCCAAGCTCGGCAAACGTACCGACCACGTCTTCAGGCTTGCGCAGGACTTTCTGGCCCTTGCCGTCGTAACCCAGGGTACGGGTCTTGAGCACGGCGGGCAGGCCGATGGCGGCGACAGCCGCGTCCAGGTCGGCCTGGGACTGAATGTCGGCGAAGGCCGGCGTGGGGATGCCCAGGTCCTTGAACATGTTCTTTTCGAACCAGCGGTCACGGGCGATCCGCAAGGCTTCAGCGCTCGGGTAGACCGGGACGAACTGGGACAGGAAGGCCACGGTTTCGGCCGGGACGCTTTCGAATTCGAAGGTCACCAGATCGACTTCATCGGCCAGTTGGCGCAGGTGATCCTGGTCGCCGTAGTCGGCCCGCAGGTGTTCACCCAGCGCCGCGGCACAGGCGTCAGGCGCCGGGTCCAGGAAAGCGAAGTTCATCCCCAGCGGCGTACCTGCCAGGGCCAACATGCGACCCAACTGGCCGCCACCGATTACACCGATCTTCATTCGTCAACAACCTCAGGCAATGCGTGGGTCTGGATTGTCCAGGACGCTGTCTGTCTGCTCAGCGCGGAATTTTTTCAGCACGGTATGAAACTGTGGATGCTTGGCGCCCAGGATGCTCGCCGACAGCAGGGCCGCGTTGATCGCACCGGCCTTGCCGATGGCCAGGGTCGCGACCGGGATACCGGCCGGCATCTGCACGATCGACAGCAACGAGTCGACGCCCGAGAGCATCGACGACTGGACCGGCACGCCCAGCACCGGCAGGTGGGTCTTGGCCGCGCACATGCCCGGCAGGTGGGCCGCGCCACCGGCACCGGCGATGATCACCTCGATGCCACGTGCCTCGGCCTCTTCGGCGTACTGGAACAGCAGGTCCGGGGTACGGTGGGCGGAGACCACTTTCACCTCGTAAGGGATGCCGAGCTTTTCCAGCATATCGGCGGTGTGGCTAAGGGTGGACCAATCGGACTTGGAGCCCATGATCACGCCAACCAGTGCACTCATCGTCGTGCCTCTTCTCTCTGGGCGCCCGCAGGCGCGTCAAAAAACAACAAGCCACGCAGGAAACCGGCGTGGCTTGTTGTACGAATTATGGCCGGGCGAACCGACCGAAGGCCGGGCAGTATACCGAAAATGGTGCGTTAAACGCACTTTCGCCGACCATCTGTCATTTGGGGTGAAGTGGCGGTTTTATTGACTCGCAGGTCAGCGAGGGAACAACCTAAATCCCCTGTGGGGGGGTCCGTTATTGTCAGACCCCGGCCACACCCTGCGCCGCACCGCCCTCGAGCTTGCGCCACAGCAACCGCACATTGGCCTTGCGCACCAGGGCGCAGCGGTACAGGCGGATCTCCAGGGGCACGTGCCATTGCGTGCCACCGCAGATCACCAGTTCGCCCCGGGCCAGTTCGGCGCGTACGCTCAGGTGCGGCACCCAGGCGATGCCCAGGCCTTCCAGGGCCATGCTTTTCAGGCTGTCGGCCATGGCCGTCTCGTAGATCGTGGTGAACCGCAGCGCCCGCTGGCGCAACAACTGGTTGACCGAACGCCCGAGGAACGCCCCGGCGCTGTAGGCCAGCAGCGGCACGCTGGCCTCGCCTTCAAGGTCGAACAGCGGGTTGCCGTTGGCATCGGCGGCGCACACCGGGAGCATTTCGGTCTGGCCCAGGTGCAGCGACGGGAAGATCTCCGGGTCCATCTGCATGGCCGAATCCGGATCGTAGAAGGCCAGCATCAAATCACAGCCACCTTCACGCAGGGCGTGGACAGCGTCACCGACGTTGGTCGCCACCAGCCGCGTGGCGATGTTCATCCCTTCGTTGCGCAGTTGCGCGATCCAACGGGGGAAGAAGCCCAGCGCCAGGGAGTGGGCGGCGGCCACTTGGATGACTTCGCCCTGCCCGCCTTCCAGGTGATGCAAATGGCGCAGCACTTCGCCCAATTGCTCCACCACGGTACGTGCCGTCACCAGGAACAACTGCCCCGCCGCCGTCAGCTCGACGGGTGTACGGGAGCGGTTGACCAGGGTCAGCCCCAGCGCAGCCTCAAGGCTGCGAATTCGCCGGCTGAATGCCGGTTGCGTCACGAAACGCCGCTCGGCCGCCTGGGAGAAACTGCGGGTCGCGGCCAGGGCACTGAAGTCCTCGAGCCATTTGCTTTCAAGATTCATCACGTCCTCCCCTACATGCACCAAAACAGGTCACACGTTCGCCGCACCGTCGGCGTCACACCGGCATTATGCCGAATATGCATAGGCCAGTGTTTAACAGCATTGGCCCTATTTTTTCCCAGAGCCTAGGATCCACAGCGTTCCGGCTCAGACCGGGTCCTTATCGAGATGATTTCCGTCATGTCCTCCGCTGCATCATTCCGCACAGAAAAAGACCTGCTTGGCGTACTCGAAGTACCAGCGCAAGCGTATTACGGCATCCAGACCCTACGAGCGGTAAACAACTTCCGTCTCTCCGGCGTCCCGATCTCGCATTACCCCAAGCTGGTGGTCGGTCTGGCAATGGTCAAACAGGCCGCCGCTGACGCCAACCGCGAACTGGGGCAGCTCAGCGAAGCCAAGCACGCCGCCATCAGCGAAGCCTGTGCACGATTGATCCGCGGCGACTTCCACGAAGAATTCGTGGTGGACATGATCCAGGGCGGCGCCGGCACGTCGACCAACATGAATGCCAACGAAGTCATCGCCAACATCGCGTTGGAGGCCATGGGCCACCAGAAAGGCGAGTACCAGTACCTGCACCCCAACAACGACGTGAACATGGCGCAGTCCACCAACGACGCCTACCCGACCGCGATCCGCCTGGGTCTGCTGCTGGGTCACGACGCGTTGCTGGCCAGCCTCGATAGCCTGATCCAGGCGTTCGCGGCCAAGGGCGAAGAATTCAGCCACGTCCTGAAAATGGGCCGCACCCAGCTGCAGGATGCCGTGCCGATGACCCTCGGCCAGGAATTCCGCGCCTTCGCCACCACCCTGAGCGAAGACCTGGCACGCCTGAAAACCCTGGCGCCTGAACTGCTCACCGAAGTGAACCTGGGCGGCACCGCCATCGGCACCGGTATCAACGCCGATCCGCGCTACCAGGCCCTGGCCGTGCAGCGCCTGGCGACCATCAGCGGCCAGCCGCTGGTTCCGGCCGCCGACCTGATCGAAGCCACCTCCGACATGGGCGCCTTCGTGCTGTTCTCCGGCATGCTCAAGCGCACCGCAGTCAAGCTGTCGAAGATCTGCAACGACCTGCGCCTGCTGTCCAGCGGCCCACGCACCGGCATCAACGAAATCAACCTGCCAGCCCGCCAGCCAGGCAGCTCGATCATGCCCGGCAAGGTCAACCCGGTGATCCCGGAAGCGGTCAACCAGGTGGCATTCCAAATCATCGGCAACGACCTGGCCCTGACCATCGCGGCCGAAGGCGGCCAACTGCAACTGAACGTGATGGAGCCGCTGATCGCCTTCAAGATCTTCGACTCGATCCGCCTGCTGCAACGGGCCATGGACATGCTGCGCGAGCACTGCATCGTCGGCATCACCGCCAACGAAGCGCGCTGCCGTGAACTGGTCGAGCACTCGATCGGCCTGGTCACCGCCCTGAACCCGTACATCGGCTATGAAAACGCCACCCGCATCGCCCGTGTTGCCCTGGAAAGTGGCCGCGGCGTGCTGGAACTGGTGCGCGAAGAAGGCTTGCTCGACGACGCCATGCTCGACGACATCCTGCGCCCGGAAAACATGATTGCTCCGCGTCTGGTCCCGCTCAAAGCGTGATCGACACGGCCACCGCTCACCAGGTCGAGGGACTAGACACCTCTCACCTTTTGAGGGCTTGGGGATCTTCCCCAAGCCCTTTTTTTAATTGATAGCAGCCAAGGATGACCGAACCTGTGGGAAGGAACCTGCTCGCGATAAACGACGACGCGCTGCCCGTTGTAAACCGTGTCGCCAGCCAACGCGAGCAGGCTCGTCCCCACAAGAACCTGACCGTAAGGCCAGGTGTTTCAACGGGTCCGCTTCGTCGGACGCACCACAACTGTGCAGACGGGCACCGCACTGATAGGTATAGTGCCGCCCCTCTTCGCATGAGCGGTCGTCCGCAACGAGACCCTTAAACATGCGAAAACCGAACTAATAACAAACCCGCGAAAATGGACCGGGACGAAACTTCGCCTCACCTGTCGGGCCGCGCGCCGACCGATGTAACGCGATATTTCCAAATGGCCAGCATTTGCTTAAACAAAAAACAGCGAGGAATACTCATGCTCGAAGTCATCAACGACTTCCTATCAGGGAAAGTGCTGATCGTGCTCATTGTCGGGCTCGGTGGCTACTTCACGATCCGCTCGCGTTTCGTCCAGTTCCGTCACTTCTTCCACATGTTCACGGTGTTCCGTGACAGCCTGAAAAGCAGCACTGACCAGCTCAGTTCCTTCCAGGCCCTGATGCTCAGCCTGGCCGGTCGTGTCGGCGCGGGCAACATCGCCGGTGTCGGCATCGCCGTGACCCTCGGTGGGCCTGGTGCGGTGTTCTGGATGTGGGTAACCGCCCTGGTCGGTATGTCCAGCAGCTTCTTCGAGTGCTCCCTCGGCCAGCTCTACAAGCGCTGCGACTCCGAAGGCCAGTACCGTGGCGGCCCGTCCTATTACATCCAGCACGGCCTGCAGAAACGCTGGTTGGGCATGATCATGGCGTTCCTGCTGCTGGTCACCTTCGGCTTCGCCTTCAACGGCCTGCAAGCCCACGCGGTCACCCATTCCCTGAACAACGCCTTCGGCCTCGACACCACTTACACAGGCCTGGGCCTGGCCGTGCTGCTGGGCCTGGTGTTCATCGGTGGGATCAAGCGTATCGCCAAGGTTGCCGACCTGCTGGTACCGGTCAAGACCCTGGTGTACATCGGCGTGACCATCTACGTGATCGTGCTGCAGTTCGACCACGTACCGGCCATGCTGGCGACCATCGTCAAAAGCGCCTTCGGCCTGGACCCGGCCTTTGGCGGCCTGATCGGCAGCGCCATCGTCATGGGCGTCAAGCGTGGCGTCTTCGCCAACGAAGCCGGCCTGGGCAGTGCGCCTAACGTGGCCGCCGTCGCGTCGGTCGAGCACCCGGTAGCCCAGGGTGTGGTCCAGGCGTTCAGCGTGTTCCTGGACACCTTCGTGATCTGCACCTGCACCGCGCTGCTGATCCTGCTGTCGGGTTTCTACACCCCGGGTTTCGAAGGCGACGGCATTGCCCTGACCCAGAACTCCCTGGCAGCCGTGGTCGGTGACTGGGGCCGGATGTTCATCTCCGTGGCCCTGGCGTTGTTCGTCTTCACTTCGATCCTCTACAACTACTATCTGGGCGAGAACAACCTGCGCTTCATGCTCGGGGAGAACCGCAAGGCACTGATCGCCTACCGCGCGCTGGTGTTGGTCCTGATTTTCTGGGGCGCCATCGAAAACCTCAGCACCGTGTTCGCCTTCGCCGACATCACCATGACGCTGCTGGCGTTCGTGAACCTGATCGCGCTGTTCCTGCTGTTCAAGGTCGGCATGCGCATCCTGCGCGACTACGATGACCAGCGTTCGGCCGGCATCAAGGTTCCGGTCTTCGACTCCAGCAAGTTCCCGGACCTGGATCTGGACCGCAAGGCCTGGCCTGCCAACCCATCGGCGCCCGTTGCCCAGCCTGACGCCGCTTCGGCTGGCGTGACCGCAGCGCAACGCTGATCGGTAACAAGCTGCCTGGAAAAAACCGGACGCATCCCCTGCGTCCGGCGTGACACAACCTAAGGTCGGCGTCATGCTCGGCCTTATGTTGTGGCAGCGAAGTAAAGCTGCCGTTTTCGTCCTCGGAGAACAACCATGAACCCCTCGACCTACCCTGCCGCCCAGCACGTCATGGTGCTCTACACCGGCGGCACCATCGGCATGCAGGCCAGCGCCCACGGCCTGGCCCCGGCATCCGGTTTCGAAGCGCGGATGCGCGATTACCTGCACAGCCAACCCGAACTCGTCGTGCCGCAATGGCGCTTCCGGGAAATGTCGCCGTTGATCGACAGCGCCAACATGACCCCGGCCTATTGGCAGCAACTGCGCGAAGCGGTAGTCGATGCCGTGGACGTGCAGGGCTGCGACAGCGTACTGATCCTGCACGGCACCGACACCCTGGCCTACAGCGCGGCGGCGATGAGCTTCCAACTGCTGGGCCTGCATGCGCGGGTCTGCTTCACCGGCTCGATGCTGCCCGCCGGCGTGACCGACAGCGACGCCTGGGAAAACCTCAGCGGCGCCCTGGTCGCCCTCGGCCAGGGCCTGGCGCCGGGCGTGCACTTGTACTTCCACGGTGAGCTGTTGGCGCCGACCCGTTGCGCGAAGGTGCGCAGCTTCGGTCGTCATCCGTTCAAGCGCCTGGAACGCCAGGGCGGCGGCACCCCGGCGCCGACCCTGCCAACGCAGTTGAACTACAACCAGCCCAAGCGACTGGCGAACATCGCGGCGCTGCCGCTGTTTCCCGGCATCAGTGCACAGATCCTCGATGGCCTGCTGGGCAGCGGTATCCAGGGCCTGGTGCTGGAATGCTACGGCAGCGGCACCGGGCCGAGCGACAACCCGGCCTTCCTCGCCAGCCTCGAGCGGGCGCGGGACAGCGGCGTGGTGGTCGTGGCGGTGACCCAATGCCACGAAGGTGGCGTCGAGCTGGACGTGTATGAAGCCGGTAGCCGCTTGCGCGGTGTCGGCGTGCTGTCCGGCGGCGGCATGACCCGCGAGGCCGCGTTCGGCAAATTGCAGGCGTTGATCGGCGCTGGCCTGCCGGTGGAAGAGGTTCGGCGGCTGGTAGAGCTGGATCTGTGCGGCGAGCTTATCTGACACCCGGCAATCCCCTATGAGGGCAAACCTGTGGGAGCAAAGCTTGCTCGCGAAGAACGATGACGCGACCTTATTGTGGATTTGTGTCCACTGCGTCGCGAGCAAGCTTTGCTCCCACAGGCTCGCTCCCACATTGGGTGTTGTGTTGAGCTTCCGATTTTCATCCGGCATATAACTTGCTCCGTTTCCAGCTCCCCCAGGCTGGAAACGGACATGCTTCATTCCCACCTCACCACCCTCAACGCCGTCTCGCTGGTACTGAGCACCTTTAAAAGCGAAGGATTGCCCAGTGATGCCTTGTTGGCCGGCAGCGGCATCAGCGCGGCGGACCTGAGCCGGGCCGATACGCGCATCACCACCAACCAGGAGATGCAGGTCTGCGCCAACGCCGTGGCCCTCAAGCGCGACATCGGCCTGGAATTGGGCCTGCGCATGCACGTTTCGTCCTACGGCATGCTCGGCTATGCCCTGCTCACCAGTGCCACCTTAGGTGACGCTTTGCGCCTGGCGCTGCGCTATCCGGCGCTGTTGGGAACACTCTACGAGCTGAATCTGGACGACGATGGCGAGCACATCTGGTTCAGCGCCAGCGATTATCGGGAGAACCCGGCCCTGGCGGTGTTCAACGCCGAGTTCTGCATGGTTTCGCTGAAGGTGATCTGCAATGACCTCCTCGGCCATGCACTGCCGTTGCACGCTGCGCGCTTCGAACACCCGGCGCCCGATTACCAGGCGCGCTACACCGCGCTCTTCGACTGCCCGGTGCGCTTCGACAGCATCGATAACGCTTTCGCCTTCGACCGTCACTGGCTCGAGCAACCCTTGCCCCTGGCCGACCCCATCACCCATCACGCCATGGCCGAACGCTGTCGCCGGCAGAACACCGAATTCACCGGACGCCAAGCCTGGCTGGGACGGATCCGCCAGTTGCTCGACACCCAACTGGACGCCGCCCCCGGCCTGGAGGGCCTGGCCGAACAGATGAACTGCTCGGCGCGCACCTTGCGCCGCCACCTCAAGGACCTGGGCTGCAGCTACCAGGAGCTGCTGGACGAACTGCGCTTCGAGCGGGCCAAGCAGATGCTCTGCGAAGACCAATTGCCGATCTATCGAATCGCCGAACGACTGGGCTTCAGCGAAACCGCCAGCTTTCGCCATGCCTTCGTGCGCTGGAGCGGCGTGGCGCCCAGCCAGTTCAGGGCCTGATTAACCCGTGTGGGAGCAAGGCTTGCCCGCGATGGCGTCAGACCAGACACATCCTGCTCCAACATCCCAAGTCGGATCTACTTCTGCTGTCCTAGCCTTGAACAAAAGGACAGGTTAAGGATGATCACTTGTGACAACACGGCCTCACTCCCAACGGTTGCGTTCCGGACGTTATTCGCAGTCTGGACAAATCTATCTACTGACAGTGAATACGCACGACCGCGAGCCGCTTTTCGGCCGATTCGAGACAGGGCGCTTGGTGGTTGACGCCTTCCGAAAGGCTCAGGAGGAGCAATTTGCCCATTCGTTGGCCTGGGTGGTAATGCCGGACCATTTTCACTGGCTGATCGAACTACAGGGTATAGAACTCTCCAAGTTGATTGCGCGAACGAAGTCTCGGACCACGGTTGTCTGCAATCGACTGATGCAGCGGGAAGGAACGCTTTGGCAGGCAGGATTCCATGACCGGGCCATTCGCAAGGAGGAGGATCTGCAAACAGTCGCTCGATACATCGTGGCAAACCCGCTGCGAGCCGGTTTAGTTAAGAAAATAGGGGACTACCCATTGTGGGACGCGATATGGGTCTGATTCGATTCAAGCTGCGCCCATGATGGCCTCATCGCGGGCAAGCCTTGCTCCCACAGGGCAAGGCCTTGAGTGCTATGGGCATGGCTTGCTCACTCAGCAGCAGTAGCTGGAATGCCTGGGCATGGCTTGCTCACTCAACAGCAGTAGCTGGAATGCCTGGGCATGGCTTGCTCACTCAACAGCAGTAGCTGGAATGCCTGGGCATGGCTTGCTCACTCAGCAGCAGTAGCTGGAATACCTGGGCATGGCTTGCTCATTCAACAGCAGTAGCTGGAATGCCTGGGCATGGCTTGCTCACTCAACAGCAGCATCTGGAATGCCTGGGCATGGTTTGCTCACTCAACAGCAGCTGGAATGCCTGGGCATGGCTTGCTCACTCAACAGCAGTAGCTGGAATACCTGGGCATGGCTTGCTCACTCAACAGCAGTAGCTGGAATGCCTGGGCATGGCTTGCTCACTCAACAGCAGCATCTGGAATGCCTGGGCATGGCTTGCTCACTCAACAGCAGTAGCTGGAATGCCTG